>NZ_JBEYXH010000001.1:0-658277 GCF_040644755.1 Streptomyces sp. NPDC046887 | reverse complement strand
CTCAGCGTGCCCTACACACCGCCCGGCGGCCCCAGGCCCGGTGAGGTCTTCGCGCAGTTGGGCGGGGAGGAGGAGTTCTACGTCTCCTACTTTCACCCACCCCCTGGATAGGCTCAGGTGAGGACATGAACGAGGGAGTGGACGTGAACGACGCGACGGGCGGCGGCGCGGCAGCCGACGGCAGCGGCACCGGGCAACCCGCCGCCCCGGCCCGCCCGCCCCGGCGACGCCGCCGCCTCGTACTCGTCGGCGTCCCCCTCGCCGTACTCCTCTCCCTCCTCGCCGCGTACCTGCTCTCCAGCGGGGACACGGTCGAGGTGGACCCTCCCGCCCCCGACGCCACCGGCGAACGGCTCTGCCGCGACCTCCACGACGCGCTCCCCGCCACCGTCGCCGGTCTCCGCCAGCGCGGGACGGAGCCCTCCTCCCCGTACACCGCCGCCTGGGGGGACCCCGCCGTGGTGCTGCGCTGCGGGGTGGACCGGCCGCCCGTGATGGACGACCCCCGGGCCAACGGCGGCGAGGTGAACGGCGTGGACTGGGTGCTGGAGAAGCAGGAGGACGGCCGCTACCGGTGCACCACCAGCTACCGCAAGGCGTACGTGGAGGTGGTGATCCCCGCCGAGTACGGGGACGTCAAGGCCCTGATCGACCTCGCCGACGCCGTGAGAAAGACCGTGCCGCGCAGCCTCTAGGCTCGGGACATGAGGGGCGTGCGGGTGCCAGGAACGGAGAACAGGTGAAGGACGCGGTGAGCGGTACGGAACCGGGGACCGGGGCCGGAGTGGAGGCCGAGGCCTCCTCAAAGGCGGCCAAGGCAGCCAAGCCCGCCGGGGCAACCAAGGCACCGAAGAGCGAGCAGACCCGCACCCTCATCCTGGAGACCGCGCTCCGCCTCTTCGAGGAGCGCGGCTACGACAAGACGACCATGCGGGCGATCGCCCAGGAGGCCGGGGTCTCCACCGGCAACGCCTACTACTACTTCTCCTCCAAGGAGCACCTGGTCCAGGGCTTCTACGACCGGATCTCCGCCGAGCACGCGGCCGCCGTGGGCCCCGTCCTGGCCGGCGGCCCCGAGCTGGCCGACCGTATCGAGGGCACCCTGCTCCGCTGGCTGGAGGTGGCCGAGCCGTACCACCGCTTCGCTGCCCAGTTCTTCAAGAACGCCGCCGACCCGGAGAGCCCGCTCAGCCCGTTCTCCCCCGAGTCCGCCAACGCCCGTGAGCGAGCCGTCGACGTCCACCGCCAGGTGCTGGCCGGCTCCTCCACCAAGACCGCGCCCGAACTGGCCGACCGGCTGCCGTATCTGCTGTGGATGATGCAGATGGGACTGGTGCTGTTCTGGGTGTACGACCGCTCCCCCGGCGCCGAGCGCAGCCGCCGCCTGGTGGTGCGCATCGCCCCCATCGCCGCCCGCGCCATCGCCCTCTCCCGCTTCCGGGTGTTGCGGCCCCTGGTGCGCCAACTGGAGGACCTACTGGCGGAGTTCCTCCCGGACGGCCCGTAAGGCCATGGCCGCGCGCTATCCCGGGCGCCCCGTCCCCTCCCGTGCGATCTCGGCCCAGACCGTCTTGCCGACGTCCCGGGGGGCCGTGCCCCACCGGTCGGACAGCGCCGGATGGGTCTCGTCCTCGTACAGCGGCCCTGATGGCGGCCAGTGCGTCCAGTGGGCGCCCGGGTACGCGGCCGAGCACGGCACCGTCCCCGTCCGGGACAGCAAGGCCCCGGAAGGGCCCGCGCTGATGGTGAGCCCGAAGGCCTGGACGCAGGTCACCGGGTGGGTCTCGTCCTCATACAGCGGCCCTGATGGCGGCCAGTGCGTCCAGTGGGCGCCCGGGTACGCGGCCGAGCACGGCACCGTCCCGGTCCGGGACAGCAAGACGCCTGGGGGCCCTGCCCTGATGGTGAGCCCGCAGGCGTGGGCCGGGCTGGTCGGGTTCGCCCGTCGCAGCGCGGTCTGAGTCAGTCAGGCAGGAGGCCCCGCCACCTCGGTGGCGGGGCCTCTCGTATGTGTCGGGCGTGCTCAGATCCAGCGCAGTTCCCACAGCCGCCAGATGCCGGTGCCGTCGGAGAGGTACTGGGCACCGGTGACGTCCTCCGTGCTGAGCACGTACTCCTTGTTCTGCCAGAGCGGCAGCAGCGGTACGTCCTTGGCCACCTCGCGCTGGAGGGCACCGAAGTCCCCTACCGCCTTTGCTCGGTCGCCGTACTGCTGGGTGGCGGCGATCAGACGGTCCACCTGCTTGCTGGCGTAGCCGTTGCGCAGGGTGCTGCCCCGGCCGACCAGCGGCTGGGCGAAGCTGTCCGGGTCGGGGAAGTCCGCGAGCCAGCCGAGGCCGTACATGTCGTACGCCCCATCCGCGTAACCCCGTTGGAAGTCCTGCCAGTCGGCCGTCACCACGTCGAGCTCGAACAACCCGCCGTTCTGGAGTTGGCGGCGCAGTTCGACGGCCTCCTCGGCGTAGGCGGCGCCGCTGCGGTGGCCGTAGGTGAGCCGGACAGGGGCCTGGATCCCGGCTTCCCGCAGCAGTTGCGCCGCGCGCTCGGCGGAAGGGACGGGATACTCGTCGTGGAAGGCGTTGTTGTGGCCGAGGACACCGCGCGGGATCACCGAGTAGAGCGGTTCGACGGTGGAGTGGTACGGCCCGGCGGCGATCCGCGAGCGGTCGAGCAGCGCGGCGACGGCACGGCGTACGGCCGGGTCGGCGACGGGTGAGCCCTTGCGGAGGCTGAAGACCAGGTTGCGGGTCTCGGCGCTGCCCGCCTGGGTGATGGTGGCGCCGTCCTCGGCCCCGTCCTCCAGTGCGGCCAGCTCCTGAGGCGGGAGCTGGCGGTGGGCCACGTCGACCCGGCGCTCCTTCCAGGCGGCGGCCAGCGCAGCGGACTCCTTGAAGTAGCGGATCTCGACCGGGGCGCCGGGGCGTGAAATGGCGCCTTGGTAGCGGGGGTTGGGCTCCAGTCGGGCGCGCTTGCCGGGTTCGTACTGGGTGAGGAGATACGGGCCCGAGCCGTTGATGCCGGTGCTCTTGCGCAGCGCCTTCGCGGGGTAGCTGCCGCGCTCCACGATGGCCCCGGCGCCGGTGGCCAGCTTGTGCGGGAAGGTGGCGTCCCGGGCGGCCAGGTGGAAGGTCACCTCCGGCCCGGCGGCGTCGACCTTGCGGAGCGAGGCAAAGATCGGTGCGGGGCCGACGGTCGAGGCGATGGCCCGCAGCCGGTCGAAGGAGTGCTTGACGTCGGCGCCGGTGATCGGGCGGCCGTCGGCGAAGGTGAGGCCGTCACGTAACCGGCAGCGGTAGGTCCGAAGCCCCGTATCGGTGAACGCGCAGCGCTCGGCCGCGTCCGGGACGGGGAGCGTGGAGCCGGAGGTGAAGGTCAGCAGGGACTGGTAGACATTGCCGAACAGCGCCCAGGAGCCCGCGTCATAGGCGCCCGCCGGGTCGAGGGAGGAGACCTCGTCGGTGGTGCCGACGGTGATCGGCCCACTCCGCGCGGCGTCCTGCGGCCAGAGCTGCCAGGCGGCCGCCGCCACCCCGCCGGCCACCAGGGCGCCGCAGACGAGCAGGGTTCCGAGCCGCACCGATCGCATCGCCGTGTCCCCTTCACGCCCGCCCCCGTCGCGACGCGATCAGCCAACCACAGCGGTTGCGATAGTGGAAGGGTCAACTTCGGTGCCGTACACCGGTGTTGATCAACAGATTCCGCTCACGCCGCCGTGCCGTAGGCGGCGCGATCGTCGGGGCCGCCCGGCTCCGGCTCGGCCGACTCGCTGTCGGTCCCGCCGCCCCGTACCGCCCGCTTCTCGGCGACCCGTAACGGGGCCCAGAGCAGCAGGGCGGCGGGCGCGGCCCACCAGGGCACCAGCCACGTACTCCGCCACCAGGCGGGGTCCGGCGCGACACTCGCCTCCACCGCCCCAGTGGCCATGGCGAGCGCGAGCGACCAGCAGACCAGCCGACCGGTGCAGCGGGTGGCCGTCACCCAGAGATGCGTACGCATCGTTGTTCCCCCCGAGATGAGCACGGTTGTGTGCGGCAAGTGAACGTCTTCTGGCCGGTCCTGATCGCCGCAGAGGCAGCCTGTCGGACATTCACAGAGGCAGAACGAAAAGGCTGCAACCGGGCAACTCGGCCCACTAAAAGGCACAAATCAGCCCGCTTCACCAAGCAGTCGCCACTCAGACGAAGACTGGAACAGATCGCAAATACTGCCGCCCGGCAGCAGTTCAGTCGTACACCTCTCGATCACGCCATTCTCAGCACCCAACCGTTCCGCGGAATCCGGGAAAGCCCTCCCCATCAGGGGTCAAACGACCGCCTCTGACCCTTTTGGAGGGCCCCATAAGCCCCCACCCCCGGGCATACGGCGGGGCTGATTCCGCACCGCATACGTTCGGAGATCACGGGCAGCCAAGCCGCCGCCGTGAAGGTCTCGTGACACCTTGTGCGTGCCCGGTGACCACTGGGGTTGCTGAGGCGCATCTTCCTGGGGGGAAATGATGCATCCGCGTGCTTCGGGCACGTCTCCTCGACGTGCCCGCACAACCGCCCGTACCTCTCGTACCGTCCGCTACGGCCTGACCGCCGCGATCACCGCCGTATCGCTGGTGGTGGCCGGCGCCCCGGCGTACGCCGCTCCGGGGCCGAACCCGGAGTTACCGGAGGCGACGACGCCGTGGACGACACCGGGCAAGCCGGTGACCGCGCCGACGGTGCCGTCCGGGACGACCACGGCACCCGTCTCCGAGCCGGAGGCGGAGCGCTCCGCCGAGGTGGCCGCCTGGCGGGCGGCCGAGCGGGCCCGCGCCACCGGCACCGCAGCGCCCGCCGCCCGGTCGGGGGCCAAGGCCGCCAGCACCGACTTCATACCCGAGGGTCAGGGGCAGGTGCCCTGGCACCAGTTCTCCGACACCCGGCTGAGTGACGCGCTGGTGGCGCGGGTGAACCTGTCGAACGGCAACCTGATGCTGGCGGCCACGGACTTCGACATCGCGGGCGTCGGGCAGAAGCTCCAGCTCACCCGGACGTACAACTCCCTGGACGCTCCCTGGGGCAAGGTGTCCCAGCGGTGGTGGCAGGGCTGGGAGCGCTATCTGAAGGTGTCCACCGACGAGGTGGTGCTCTTCGACGCCACCGGGGACGCGGTGCGGTTCGCCAAGAAGGCCGACGGCACCTTCACCACCCCGGCCGGCTACTCCAAGGACCTGAAGAAGAACACGGACGGCACCTACACCCTCACCACTCGCTCGTCCGGGTCCAAGGACACCTACGACACCCACGGCACCCTGACCAAGGTCACGGACAAGAACAACGGCACCATCACTGTCGACCAACATGACGAGGGCAGCGAGCACAAGGGCCTCAAGCTCACCGAGACCCGCTCCGGCCGCTGGATCGACCTGGTCAAGACGTACGCCAACCAGTGGCAGGCCAAGGACCACACCGGCCGCACCGCCGTCTTCGACCTGAACTCCTCCGGCGACCTCGCCAAGAGCACCGACACCGCCGGCAAGGCGACGACCTACGAGTACGACTCCTCGCGTCGGCTGACGAAGGTGACCACCCCCGAGGGCCGGGCCACCGCCTTCACCTACGACGCCCAGAACCGGGTCCGCTCGCTCCAGCGCCTCACCGGTGACGGCACCGGGCCCACCTGGACCTACGCCTACTCCGGTGCGACCCCGTCGGCGGCGGGCACCACCACGGCCACCGACCCGGACGGTGACAAGACCGTCCACACCCACAACGCCGACGGCGAGATCACCAAGGTCACCGACCCGCTGAACCACAGCCGCCACCGCACCTACACCAGCCGTCAGGTGCAGACCGCCACCGACGCCATGGGCACCGGCAGCGGCGGCACCGGCGGCAATGTCACCACCTACGGCTGGGACAGCCGCAACAACCCCACGTCCGCCAAGCTGCCCACCGGCGCCAACGCCACCGCTCAGTACCAGACCATCGCCGGTACCGATCTGCCCTCCGACATGAGCAACGCCGACGGGCAGAAGGAGAAGTACACCTACGACGCGGCCGGGAACACCCTGTCGGTGGCCACCACCGGCGCCGAGGGCGGTGAGCGCTCCTACACCTACAACAAGGCGAACCCGACCTGCGGCGGGTTCGAGGGCCAGCGCTGCACCGCCAAGGACCCCAACGGCAAGACCACTTCCTTCCAGTACGACGCCAAGGGCAACCTGACCAAGGTCACCCCGCCCGCCCCGCTCGGGGTCACCACCTACACCTATGACGCGCTCGGCCGGCTGGAGACCGCCATCGACGGCCGCGGCATCAAGAGCGTGTACGACTACGACAACCGGGACCGCGTCGTCTCGGTGTCCTCCACCACCCAGACCGTCACCTACGCCTATGACGCCGACGGCAACACCGTCTCCCGCAAGGACGCGTCCGGCACCACCGGTTGGACCTTCGACGCGCTGAACCGCGAGTCCACCCGCACCCTGCAGAACGGTGTGCAGACCGTGCTCGCGTACACGCCGGGCGGTGACATCGACTGGTACACCGACGCCAACGGCAAGACCGACTACACCTGGGACGCCGCCGGGCGCCTGGACCACCTCACCGACCCGGGCGGCAAGAGGACCGACTTCGACTACGACAGCAACGACAAGCGCACCAGGACGACGTACCCGGGCGGCACCACCCAGACCGTCACCCTTGACGCCTCGGGCCGCCCCGAGACCGTGAAGGCCGTCGCCGGCTCGGCCACCCTGGTCGACCTCGCCTACACCTACAAATACGGCACCGACGGCAAGAGCGACGGCACCAAGATCCGCACCCGCACCGACAAGGCGACCCAGACCACCACCACGTACGTCTACGACAGCCAGGGCCGCCTGCACGACGTCCAGCCGGTCAAGCCCGGCCAGCCGACCACCTTCACGAAGTTCTGCTACGACAAGGCCGGCAACCTCACCGACAGCGGGGGCGCCTGCCTCCCCTCCGCCGGCTACGCCTACAACGACGCCTCCCAGCTGATCTCGCGGAACGGCTCCACCACCGGCTGGTCCTACGACAAGTCCGGCAACGAGACCGCGGGCGCCCCGAAGGACGGCACCGCCCGTATCGGTGAGGCCTGGACCGACCACAGCCAGCTCAAGGCCATCACCACCGACGGCACCACCCGCGACGGCGTGCACGCCGGGACCGACAACGACGAGCGCACCAAGCTCGGCACCACCTGGTTCCACACCACGGCCCTCGGCCTGACCGGAACCACCACCGCCGGTACCGACACCGGATTCATCCGCGAACCGGCGGGCACCCTCAACTCCATGCGGACCGGGGGGAAGTCCCACTACTACCTGACCGACGCCACCGGCAACGTCCTCGGTCTGGTCGACGACACCGGCAGGCGCACCCACACCTACTCGTACACCGCCTACGGCCGCCCCGGCACCACCACCGAGACGGTCCCCCAGCCCTACCGCTTCTCCGGCGCCTACCTCGACCCCACCGGCCTCTACAAGATGGGCGCCCGCTACTACGACCCCACTCTCGGCCGCTTCACCTCTCCCGACCCCTCGGGTCAGGAGACCAACCCGTACCTGTACGCGGGGGGCGACCCGGTCAACAACATGGATCTGACCGGCCTGGACCGGCGCAGCAACTGCCTCAAGGCGGGTCTGACCTTTCTCGGGATCGGGATCGGGCTGGCTGGAGTGGCTGTTACGGCCCCGTCCACGGCAGGGGCATCACTGGCGGCGGGAGGCGCGCTGGTGGGCGCAGGATCGGCAACGATTGATGTAGTGGAGAATGAATGCTTGTAGGTCGCGCAATGGCTCTCCTGGGAGCTGCCCTACTCGTTGTCCTGGCCGTGCTGTCCTTCCTGGATGACCATCCCGGAAGGGGCTTGGCCCTCTGCCTGGGAGCGTCAGCCCTTGTCGGCGCTCTCTTCCTCGGCAGAAAGCGCTAGCCAGGCTGCGGTGCCCTCATGGTTCTACCCGGGCCGCAGTCTGAAAGACCCTCGGTCAGTTCAATGAACCAGCCTGCCAACCACCTCGGCCAGCGCCAAGGCAGCGAACCGCGCGCCGCACCCCAGTGCAGAACGGGGTGCGGCGTCGGTTATGACCCCTCGTCACGATCGGCGCCTCAGCCGATACGCGCCCCCGTCCCGCTCACCTGCACACGCGGGTCGCCCGGGCGGAGGGTGACGGTGAGTTCGCCGGGGCGGCCCAGGTCCTCGCCCTGGTGGAGGGTGAGGACGGCGTCCTCGGGGACGAGGCCGAGCTCTCGGGCGTACGCGCCGAAGGCGGCGGCCGCGGCGCCGGTGGCCGGGTCCTCCACGACGCCGCCGACGGGGAACGGGTCGCGGACGTGGAAGACGGTGGCCGACTCCCGCCACACCAGCTGGACCGTGATCAGGTCCAGGCGGTGCATCAGGGCTTCCAGGCGGGCGAAGTCATAGGACAGGTCGGCGAGACGGGCGCGGGTGGCCGCCGCGAGGACCAGGTGGCGGGCGCCGGCGAAGGCGATACGGGGCGGGAAGGCCGGGTCGAGATCGGTGGCCGGCCAGTCGAGCGCGGCAAGCGCCTCGGTGAGGTCGGCGTCGGTGATGGGGGCTATGTGCGGCTCGACGCTGGTGAGAGTGGCCCGCACCGCACCGCCCTGCTCGACCACCTCCACCGGGACGGTGCCGGCGCGGGTGGCGAACAGCAGCTTCCCGGGACCGGTGCGCTCGGCGAGTGCGATGGCGGTCGCCACGGTGGCGTGGCCACAGAAGGCACCTCGGCCTTGGGGCTGAAGTAGCGGATGCGGTACGCCCGCCCGTCATCGCCGCCGCCCAGGCCCTCGGGGGGCGCGGTCAGGAACGCGGACTCCGAGTAACCGAGCTCGGCGGCGATCGCCAGCATGTCGCCGTCGTCCAGGCCGGTGGCGTCCAGGACGACTCCGGCCGGGTTGCCGCCGTCGGGGGAGCTGGAGAAGGCGGTGTAGCGCAGGACCTCGGGGCGTGGCGCGTTCGTCGTCATGATCGCGGCAACGCGGGGTGCGTCAGGGACTATTCCGGCGCGCGGCCGGGCTCAGGCCTGGCGGGAGGCCAGCTGGACCAGGGTGATGTCGGAGGGGGCGCCGACGCGGACGGGTGGGCCCCAGGCGCCGGCGCCGCGGGAGACGTAGAGCTGGGTGTCGCCGTAGCGCTCAAGGCCGGCGACGGTGGGGTTGGCCAGCTCGGCGAGGTAGTTGCCGGGCCAGAGCTGGCCGCCGTGGGTGTGGCCGGAGAGCTGGAGGTCCACCCCGTGGCGTACCGCCTCGTCGATGACGATCGGCTGGTGGGCGAGGAGCACGGAGGTACGGGTCCGGTCCCGGTCGCCGAGGGCGGCACCGAAGTCGGGGCCGTCGTTCTCGGTCTCGCCCGCGGGGTCGTTGACTCCGGCCAGGTCGAAGCCGGCGATCTCGACGCGCTCGTTCTGGAGGGGTCGCAGGCCCAGCTCGCGGACGTGGTCCACCCATTCGGTGGCACCGGAGAAGTACTCGTGGTTGCCGGTGACGAAGAAGGAGCCGTGTCGGGCTTGTAGCTGGGCGAGTGGTTCGGCGGCGGGGCCGAGGTCGGCGACGGTGCCGTCCACCAGGTCACCGACCACGGCCACCAGGTCGGGCTGGGTGGCGTTGATGGCGTCCACGATCCGCTGGGTGTGGGCGCGGCCGAGGATGGGGCCGAGGTGGATGTCGCTGACCACGGCGATGCGGTAGCCGTGCGCGGCCCGGCCCAGCTTGGCCAGCGGCACCGTCACCCGCTTGACCCGGGGCCCGCGCAGCACCCCGTAGCTGCCGTAGCCGACGGTCCCCACGGCGGCGGCCGCCGCGGTGCCGCCGACGATCCGGGAGACGAAGAGGCGGCGGGAGAGGGGGGAAGGGGAGGGGGAGGCTGCGGAGGGGGTGCCCCCGGGGTCGGTGGCGGTACTCGGGTCGGTGCCCGTCCCCGTATCCGTACTCGTACTCGTAGCGCCGTCGCCGCCCGTACCGGCGGCCGACGCGGCCGCACCGGCGGGGACGGGCTCGACCGGGGTCTCGGGGGCCGGTGCGGCCGGGGCCCTGGTGGCGGCGCGGCGCTCCAGGGTGCGCAGCAGCAGGGGGCGCACCGCCTCGCCGACGAGGAGGGCGAGCACCACGTAGAGCAGCAGCGCCAGCCAGAGGAAGCCGGGCCAGGCCAGGATCCGCTGGAGGGTGAAGGGCACCCCCGCGCGGCCCGCCGACAGCGCGGCGAAGGACAGCAGCGGGAGCACCACGATGGCGGTGGTCCCCGCGCGCCGCGCCAGGCTGCCGCGTACCGTCACATCACGGACCAGGCGCCGCCAGACATACCAGTGGACCCCCGTGAGAAGGGCGATGACGACGACGAACAGCAGCACAGCGAGCAGCACGGGCCCTTGACTCCCCTATCCCTGCCTCTCCACCGATCGGTGGTCGGAGGCGTCGGTCGGCTGAACGGGCCGTCGGGGAGGATGGTTCCCGGCCTCCCCGTCAGCGGGGTCGGCCGCCTCGTCACCGGCGCCGGCCGCCCCCTCACCCGCGCGGGAGGCGCGGACACCGCGCAACCCGATGGCACCCACAGCCGTCCCCAGAACAAAGGACGTGACGGCCAGCAGCAGGTGGACCCAGAAGTAGGGGGTGGGGTCGCCGGCGTCGTCGAAGGCCAGTCCGCTCCCGTCGTTCCACAGATTCTTGACGAAAGTGATCCAGATGAACCAGCTCCACACCCCGAAGGCGAGCAGGAACCAGGAGGCGCGGCGGCTGAGCTTCATGGATCCAGTATCGCCCGCTCCGGTGGACCGGCCGGGGCGGGGTGCGGCGGCCGCGGCGAAGGGCGAGGAGGCGGTACCGATGGCTCGAATAGTCGAGGGCCGGACAGCCCGTAAGAGGATTGCGGCGGCCGCGGTGGTCTCGGCCGCGCTGCTGCCGGTGCTGGTGGCCGGGCCGGCGTTCGCGGCGCCGGGGCCGGACGCGGAGGACAAGCAGCCCAAGCCGCCGGCCGGGATGTCCGCCCTGGGCGGGGTGAAACTGGGGCGGCCGGGCGTGCAGGTCAATCTGACGCCGGGGGTGCCGGTGCTGCCGAAGCAGGTCACCGGGCGGTCCTGGATCGTGGCGGACGCGGAGAGCGGTCAGATCCTGGCCGCGAACAACGCGCACTGGCGGCTGGCCCCGGCCTCCACCATGAAGATGCTGTTCGCCGACACCCTGCTGCCCAAGCTGCCGCGCACCCGGTCGTACCAGGTGAAGCCGGCCGATCTGGCGAAGCTGGGCGCGGGCTCCAGCCTGGTGGGGGTCAAGGAGAACCAGAAGTACACCGTCCACGATCTGTGGCTGGGCGTGTTCCTGAAGTCCGGCAACGACGCGGTGCATGTGCTGTCGGAGATGAACGGCGGCGTGAAGAAGACCGTGGCCGAGATGAACGAGCGGGCCGCCGAGCTCCAGGCGCTGGACACCCATGTGGTCTCGCCGGACGGCTACGACGAGCCGGGCCAGGTCTCCTCCGCATACGACCTCACCCTGATCGCCCGCAGCGGGTTGCAGAACAAGGACTTCCGGGAGTACGCGGCGACGCCCCGCGCCAACTTCCCCGGCGAGGCCGAGAAGGGCAAGAAGCGCGGCTCGTTCGAGATCCAGAACACCAACAAGCTGCTGACCGGCGACTTCGACATGCCCGCCTACCAGGGCATCGCCGGGGTGAAGAACGGCAACACCACGCACGCCGGGCAGACCTTCACCGGGGTGGCCGAGCGGAACGGCAGGGTGCTGCTGGTGACGGTGATGAACCCGTCCCCGAAGGAGAGCCATGCCGTCTACCGGGAGGCCGGGCGGCTGCTCGACTGGGGGTTCTCGGCGGCCGGGAAGGTGAACCCGGTGGGCGAGCTGGTGGCGCCGAAGTCGGCGCGCCCGGGCGGCGGTGAGAGCGGCGGCAACCTCCCGGTGGAGGGGCGGGGTGACGCGGACGGGGGCGGCAAGGGCGAGACGGCCGCTCAGCCGGCCGGGGGCGGTGCGGACGGGGCCGGGACCGCGCTGGCGGTGGCCGGTGGGGCGCTGGCGCTGCTGGTCGGCGGGGTGTTCCTGGTCAACCGGCGATGGCCGCTGCCGGACCTGGTCCGCCGTCGGCGCTCGCCCCGGGCGTAGAGCCCGGGTCGCCGTTCCGCTCCTCGGCGGCGGCCGACCGCTCGTCCAGCTCGCTCTTGGAGCCGGTGGCCGTCCAGGCGGAGCAGAACAGCAGCAGCTTGGCGGTGAAATTGATCCACAGCAGCAGCGCGACCGGCACCCCGAAGGCGCCGTACATCGACTTCCCCGCCACCCCGCTCATATAGCCGCCGAGCAGCAGCTTCAGCGCCTCGAAGCCGACCGCGCCGAGCAGCGCGGCCACCACCAGCCGACGGCGCGGCGGGTGCACGCCGGGCAGCAGCGTCAGCACGTACAGCAGGAGCAGGAAGTCGGCGAGCACGGCGAGGGCGAGCGCGCCGAGCTGGAGCAGTACGGCGCCGGCGCCGCTGGACGGGATGCCGATCCGGTCGGCGGTCCAGCCCACGGCGGTGGAGCCGAAGCCGGAGACGGCGAAGGAGGCCAGCCCGGCCGCGCCCAGCCCGGCCAGCACCACCCCGTCCTTGGCCTTGCGGACGATCGGGTTGCCGAGGTCGGCGTCGTCGCACTCCCACACCGCGCGCAGGCAGTCGCGCATGGAGCCGATCCAGCCGATGCCGGTGAAGAGCAGCAGGGCGCCGCCGACCAGGCCGACGGTGCCGGCGTTGGCGATCAGCGAGTTCAGGTCGAGCTGGTCGGAGATGCCCGGCACCTGCTCGCTGAGCTTGGCCTCCAGGGTGCGCACCTGCTCCTGGCTGAGCAGCGCGGCGCCGACCGCGGCGGACACCGTGATCAGCGGGAAGAGCGCCAGGAAGCTGATGAAGGTGATGGCGGCGGCCAACCGGGTCCAGTGGGCGCGTTCCAGGGTCTCGTACGAGCGCCAGGCGTGGGTGCGCATCAGCCGGGCGGCGTGCGGCCCGACGATGGGGAGCTTGGTCAGCCAGTCCATGGGGCTTCCCCTACCCGCCCCCGCCTAGTCGAAAGAGGAAACCCGGTGGTCACAGGCCGGTCACCGCGAGCGCGTACACCGCGAGCCAGGCCAGTCCGATCACGGCCAGCGGCCGGTCCCGCAGCACCACGTCCTCCGGGGCGCCCGCCGCGCCCCGGTCGGCGAAGACCGCGTACCGCAGCACCCCGAGGATGAAGGCGGCCATGGAGAGCTGGCGCCAGGGCAGCAGCGCCCCGCCGGTCGCGCTGCCGCCGCCCTCCAGCGCCCAGAGGCAGTAGCCGAGCACCGCGCCGCCGGCCGCGAGCTGCCAGACGAAGCGGAGGTAGCCGGCGGTGTACTCGGTGAGCAGCGCCCGGGTGCGCCCGTCCCGCCCGGCGGGCTGGACGGCCTCGGAGTAGCGCTTGGCGGCCACCATGAACAGCGCGCCGAAGGCGGTGGTGAGCAGGAACCAGCGGGAGAGGGGGATGGCTAGGGCCACTCCGCCGACCATGGCCCGCATCAGGAAGCCGGTGGCGACCACGGCCAGGTCGACCACGAGGACGTGCTTGAGGCGGAGGCAGTAGGCGAGCTGTATGGCGAGGTACGCGGCGATCAGCACGGCCGTCATCGGGGTGCAGGCGAGCGCGGCCCCGGTGACGGCGGCGGCTGCGAGCAGCGCGCCGGTGGTGTACGCGAGCGGTGCCGGGACCTCGCCGGCGGCGACCGGGCGCAGCCGTTTGACCGGGTGCGCCCGGTCGGCCTTGGCGTCCCGGGCGTCGTTGACCAGGTAGACGGCGGCGGAGGCGGCCGTGAACAGGGCGCAGACCAGCGCGAGCCGCAGCAGGGTGTGGCGGTCGGCGAGCTGCCCGGCGGCGGCCGGGGCGGCGACGACCAGGAGGTTCTTCACCCACTGCCGGGGCCGGGCGGTACGCAGCAGCCCCCGGGTGAGCCGGGCGGTGTGCGCGTACGCGGAGAGGCGGCGGGCCGCGGGGGCCGGGCTGGGCCCGGCGGTCAGCGTGGTGGGCTCAGCCATGGCGGTGGAAGTGCCGGTACGGGGTCCACCGGGCCACCACCGCGCCGAGCAGCGCCCCGGCGGCCACGTCGGTCGGATAGTGGACGCCCGTCACCAGCCGGGCCACGCACATCGCCGCCGCCACCGGCCCCGCCACCCGCCCCGCGCCCACCCGGACCGCCCCGAAGGCAACCGCGGCGGCCACCGAGGAGGCGGCGTGCGAGCTGGGGAAGGAGTAGCGGCCGAGGGTGCCCACCTGGCGGCGGCCTGGGGGTGGTGGGGTGCCGCCTACGGAGTGGGGGCCGGGCGGCGGTGGGGTGCTGGGTGCGGCCCCTGAGATGCCCACTGGGCGGGGGCCGGAGGCCGGTGGGGCGCCGGAGGTGGGCGCGGTGGCGGGGGCGGGTGCGGTGCCTTGAGTGCTTACCGGGCGGGGGCGGCGGATGGCCTGTTTGGCGGCGGAGCTGGCCAGGTGGGCGGCGCAGGTGACGGCGGTCGCCCGCAGCCACTCCTGGCGCCGGGCCGGGTCGACCGCGGCTCCCACCAGTCCGGCGGCGACCCAGAGCGCGGCGTGCTCTCCGGCCAGCGACAGCCTCCGCGCGGCCCGCCCTACCCCGGACCACCGCACGCCCGCCCGGCGGAACGCGGCCAGTACCCACTGGTCCGCCCCGAGCAGCGCATGCCGCGACGGGGCCATGGGCGCGGGCGCCGGGTGGTGGCGGACGGACCAGGCGTCAGCCGCGACCCCTGCGCCGGTACGGGAAGGGGCCCCAGACGGGTGTACGGCCCCCGGCCCGGTACGGGCTACGGCTCCGGGTGCCGCCCCAGCCTCGGGCGCACGTACGGCACCGGGTGCGCTTACCGGACCGGTCGCCGGTACGGGAGCGGGCGGGTGTGCAGCCCCGGCCCCGGGCTCGGGCGGGTGCGGCCGGCTCGCAGAAGCCCGCGGCACCGGCGGCATCGGGTGGAAGGCGGGGCCCGCGGGGCCGCAGCCCGCGCAGGGGTGGCCCGGGGGGTCGCCGGATGGGGGCCGGCCGTCCTCGTGGCGGGTGTGCCCGTCCGCGTACCGCATCCTCCGCCACCCCTTCCACCGCCGGGACGCCGCCGGTTCCACTGCCAAACCGCCACCGGTTCCACCGCCGGGACGCCATCGGTTCCACTGCCGGACCGCCACCGGTTCCATGCCGGACGGCACCCGCTCCACTGCCGGGCCGCACCACCGGCGGGCCCGCCAGACGTACGGCGCGAAGGCGCCATTCGCACCGCTCGTGCCGGAACCGGGTGCGCGGGGCCCGGTCACCGGGCGCGCGCAGGGCGACTCTGCCGCGCCTCTCGGCCGACCCTCGCGGGAATCTCGTACGACACTCGTTTCATCACCCGTTTCGGTCAGCCGGGTTACTCCGGCCGCGCCCGTCGGCCCCGCCCCCGGCCGCACCCGGCGACACGGCGGCGGGGGCGGCCGAACCGCCCATATGCGGCGATACCGTCACCCTCATGCCTGACGCTCCCGCCGTCCCGCCCACCACCTCCTCCCCCGATCCGTACGAGGAGCCGTACGAGGAGCCGTACGAGGTACGGCAGGTGACCGGTTGGGGGCGCACCGCGCCGACCGTGTCCCGGGTGTTGCGGCCACGCAGCTACCAGGAGGCGGCCGCCGCGGTGCTGGGCTGCGGGGAGCGCGGCGGGATCGCCCGAGGCCTGGGCCGGGCATACGGGGACGCCGCGCAGAACGCGGGCGGGGATGTCATCGACATGACGGGGCTGGGCCGGATCCGCTCGATCGACGCCGAGGCCGGGGTCGTGGTGTGTGACGCGGGGGTGAGCCTGCACCGGCTGATGGAGGTGCTGCTGCCGCTCGGCTGGTTCGTGCCGGTCACCCCGGGGACCCGGTATGTGACGGTCGGCGGGGCCATCGGCGCGGATGTGCACGGCAAGAATCACCATGTCTCCGGGTCCTTCGGGCGCCATGTCCGCGCCTTCGACCTGCTCACCGCGGACGGCTCGGTGCGGACCGTGCTGCCGGGCACGGAGCTGTTCGACGCCACCACCGGCGGGATGGGGCTCACCGGGGTGGTGCTGGCCGCCGAGATCCAGCTGGTGCCGGTGGAGACCGCCTGGATGTCGGTGGACACCGAGCGCGCCACCGATCTGGACGACCTGCTGGCCCGGCTCACCGCCAACGACGACGGCTACCGCTACTCGGTGGCCTGGATCGACCTGCTGGCGCGCGGCGCGGCGACCGGCCGGGCGGTGCTCACCCGCGGCGACCACGCCCGGGCCGCGGAGCTGCCGCGCCGGGCCCGAGTCGGAGGGCGCGGGCGGCGCGATCCGCTGGCGTTCCGCCCGGCCCGGCTGCCCGCCCCACCCCCGTTTCTGCCGGAGGGGCTGCTCACCCGGACCACGGTCGGCCTGTTCAACGAGGCCTGGTACCGCCGGGCGCCCCGGCACCGCACCGGCGAGCTCCAGCGGCTGACCTCCTTCTTCCACCCGCTGGACGGCGTACCGCACTGGAACCGGGTCTACGGCCGGGGCGGCTTCGTGCAGTACCAGCTGGTGGTGGGACACGGCCGGGAGGAGACCCTGCGCCGGGTGGTGCGCCGGATCGCCCGGCGCGGCTGCCCGTCCTTCCTGGCGGTGCTCAAGCGGTTCGGCGCGGGCGATCCGGGCTGGCTGTCGTTCCCGATGCCGGGCTGGACCCTGGCCCTGGACATCCCGGCCGGGCTGAGCGGGCTGGGCGCCTTCCTGGACGAGCTGGACGAGGAGGTCGCGGACGCCGGTGGCCGGGTCTACCTCGCCAAGGACTCCCGGCTGCGGCCGGACGCGCTGGCCGCGATGTATCCGCGGCTGGCGGACTTCCGGGCGCTGCGCGCCGAACTCGACCCGCGCGGGGTGTTCACCTCGGACCTCGCCCGCCGCCTCTCCCTCTGATCACTGATCACTGATCACTACTGACCCCTGGAGCCTGTTGTGAAAGACGCGTTCGGAGCGCCGCAGTCGGTGCTGGTCCTCGGCGGTACCTCGGAGATCGGCCTCGCCACCGTCCGCCGGCTGATCGCCCGCCGTACCCGCCGGGTCTGGCTGGCCGGCCGGCCATCCCCCGGGCTGGACTCGGCGGCCGAGGCGCTGCGCCGGACCCGGGTGGAGGAGGTGCGCACCGTGGAGTTCGACGCGCTGGACACCGCGAGCCACCAGGAGGTACTGGGCAAGGTGTTCGCCGAGGGGGACATCGACCTGGTGCTGCTCGCCTTCGGGGTGCTCGGCGACCAGGCCCGGGACGAGACCGACCCGCCGGCCGCCGTACGGGTGGCGCAGACCAACTACACCGGGGCCGTCTCGGCCGGGCTGGTGTGCGCCGGGGCGCTGGAGGCACAGGGGCACGGCTCGCTGGTGGTGCTCTCCTCGGTGGCGGCCGAACGGCCCCGGCGGGCCAACTTCCTCTACGGGTCCAGCAAGGCCGGTCTGGACGCCTTCGCCCAGGGCCTCGGGGACGCGCTGTACGGGACCGGGGTGCATGTGATGGTGGTGCGGCCCGGGTTCGTCCGCACCCGGATGACGGCAGGGCTCGACCCCGCGCCGCTGGCCACCACCCCGGAGGCGGTGGCCACCGCGATCGAGCTGGGGCTGCGGCGGCGCACCGAGACGGTGTGGGTGCCGGGGGCGCTGCGGCCGGTGATGGCGGCGGTACGCCATCTGCCGCGGCCGCTGTTCCGCCGGCTGCCCTTCTGACCACCGGGCCCGGTCAGTGGCGGAAGGCGGCCCGCTCGTCGATCGGTGAGCCGCCCTGCGCGGGCACCGCGGGGGTGTTCAGCCCGGCGCCGAACTCGTAGTCGGAGAGCTTGCGCCAGACCTGGTCGGCGCCCTGCTCGTAGAGCGCGAAGGAGCCGACGTTCCAGGCGGCCTCGAAGGCGGCCAGCTCCTCGTACGCCCGGTCCATGCCCTCCTCGGAGATGCCGTGGGCGACCGTGACATGCGGGTGGTACGGGAAGGCCAGCTCGCGCACCAGGGGCCCGGAGGCGTCCCGGACCCGCTGCTGGAGCCAGGAGCAGGCCGCCGCGCCCTCCACCACCTGGACGAAGACGACCGGGGAGAGCGGGCGGAAGGTGCCGGTGCCGCTCAGCCGCATGGGGAACGCCCGGCCGGACGCGGCCACCCGGGCGAGGTGCGCCCGTACGGCGGGCAGCCGCTCCGGCTCCACCTCGGTGGGCGGCAGCAGCGTGACATGGGTGGGAATGGCGTGCGCGGCGGGGTCACCGAAGCCCGCGCGCCGCTGCTGGAGCAGGCTGCCGTAGGGCTCCGGGACCGCGATCGAAACGCCGAGCGTTACGGTCCCCACGTCGTACTCCTCACAGGTCGTCTCGCAGCTGGTCCCGGTGCGGCGGTCCCGCCCGCCGCCCTCCCCCGGTCGTCTTCGCTTGGCCGTGCCGTCGTGCCATCGTGCCGATGTCCGTGCAGTCGTGCCTGATTCTCGTGTGGTCCTCGTCGTGCCGGTCCGTCGTCAGTGTGGCGGGTGCGCCCGCCGCTGACCAGAGCCACCGGAGCGAGTGACCAGGGCCACGGGAGTGCGCCGGTGGCCCCGGCCGGGTGCTCAGTGCTTGGCCGGCAGGAATCCCACCCTGGCGTAGGTCTGGGCCAGTGTCTCGGCGGCCACCGCCCGGGCCTTCTCCGCGCCCTTGGCCAGGATCGAGTCCAGCGTCTCGGGGTCGTCCAGGTATTCCTGGGTGCGGTCCTTGAACGGAGTGACGAAGTCCACCATCACCTCGGCGAGATCGGTCTTCAGCGCCCCGTACATCTTGCCCTCGTACTCCTTCTCCAGCGCGGCGACGGTGGAGCCGGTGAGCACGGACATGATGGTGAGCAGATTGCTGACGCCCGGCTTGCCGACCGGGTCGAAGCGGATCACCGTGTCGGTGTCGGTGACCGCGCTCTTCACCTTCTTGGCGGTGGCCTTGGGCTCGTCGAGCAGGTTGACCAGGCCCTTGGGCGTGGAGGCCGACTTGCTCATCTTGACCGAGGGGTCCTGGAGGTCGTAGATCTTCGCCGTCTCCTTGGTGATGTACGGCGCGGGCAGGGTGAAGGTCTGCCCGTAGCGGCCGTTGAACCGCTCGGCGAGGTCGCGGGTCAGCTCGATGTGCTGGCGCTGGTCCTCGCCCACCGGGACCTGGTCGGCCTGGTAGAGCAGGATGTCGGCGACCTGGAGGATCGGGTACGTGAAGAGGCCGACGGTGGTCCGGTCGGCGCCCTGCCGGGCGGACTTGTCCTTGAACTGGGTCATCCGGCTCGCCTCGCCGAAGCCGGTCAGGCAGTTCATCACCCAGCCGAGCTGGGCGTGCTCGGGCACATGGCTCTGGACGAAGAGGGTGCAGCGCTCCGGGTCCAGTCCGGCGGCCAGCAGCTGGGCGGCGGCCAGCCGGGTGTTGGCGCGCAGCTGGGCCGGCTCCTGCGGAACGGTGATCGCGTGCAGGTCCACGACGCAGTAGAACGCGTCATGGGTGTCCTGGAGAGCCACCCACTGGCGGACCGCGCCGAGGTAGTTGCCGAGGTGGAACGAGCCGGCGGTGGGCTGGATCCCGGAGAGCACACGAGGACGATCAGAGGCCATGCCCCACATTGTCTCAGGTGCCGCCGACAGCTCGGGAACGGTGCCCCGGGGGGCGGGGGTGGTGACCGGTTGCCCCGGGGCGGGGACGGTGCCCCGTCGCCCCGGGGCAGCGTGTGTCACACCGGCAGGCCCGGGGCCGGGTGCGCGGCCATCAGCTCGGCGACCTCGGCGCGGACCGCGGCCAGCGCGGGCTCGTCGCCGCTACCGGCCGCGGTGACGGACCGGTCGATCCAGCCGGCGACCGCGTCCATGTGCTCCGGCAGCAGGCCCCGGGAGGTGAGCGAGGGGGTGCCGATCCGGATGCCGGAGGGGTCGAAGGGCTTGCGGGGGTCGAACGGGACCGTGTTGTAGTTCACCACGATGCCGGCCCGGTCCAGCGCCTTGGCGGCAGCCTTGCCGGGGACGTCCCGGGTGGTGAGGTCGACCAGCACCAGGTGGTTGTCGGTGCCGCCGGAGACCAGGTCGAAGCCTCGGGCCAGCAGGCCTTCGGCGAGCGCCCGGGCGTTGGCGACCACGGTGTGGGCGTACGCGCGGAAGGCGGGGGCGGAGGCCTCGTGCAGGGCGACCGCGATGGCGGCGGTGGTCTGGTTGTGCGGGCCGCCCTGGAGGCCCGGGAAGACCGCCTTGTCGATCGCCTTGGCGTGCTCCTCGCGGCACATCAGCATGGCGCCGCGCGGACCGCGCAGGGTCTTGTGGGTGGTGGTGGACACCACGTCGGCGTACGGCACCGGGGAGGGGTGGGCGCCGCCCGCGACCAGCCCGGCGATATGCGCGATGTCGGCGACCAGGACCGCGCCGGCCTCCTCGGCGATCTGGGCGAACGCGGCGAAGTCGATGGTGCGGGGCAGCGCGGTGCCGCCGCAGAACAGCACCTTGGGCCGCTCCTTCAGGGCGAGGTCGCGCACCTGGTCGTAGTCGATCAGCCCGTTGTCTTGGCGGACCCCGTACTGCACCCCGCGGAACCAGCTGCCGGTAGCCGAGACGCCCCAGCCGTGGGTGAGGTGGCCGCCCATCGGCAGGGCCATGCCCATCACGGTGTCGCCGG
Organism: Streptomyces sp. NPDC046887; assembly: GCF_040644755.1. Taxonomy (NCBI): domain Bacteria; kingdom Bacillati; phylum Actinomycetota; class Actinomycetes; order Kitasatosporales; family Streptomycetaceae; genus Streptomyces; species Streptomyces sp. NPDC046887. The sequence goes on along the minus strand of NZ_JBEYXH010000001.1, from coordinate 637,616 downwards.
GCTGGGCGAACGCCAGATAGACGGCGAGGTTGGCGGGCGAGCCGGAGTACGGCTGGACGTTGGCGTGGTCGGCGCCGAACAGCGCCCGGGCCCGGTCTCCGGCCAGCCGCTCCACCTGGTCGATGACCTGCTGGCCCTCGTAGTAGCGGCGGCCGGGGTAGCCCTCGCTGTACTTGTTCTGCAGCACGGTGCCGGAGGCTTCCAGCACGGCGGCGGAGACGTAGTTCTCGCTGGGGATCAGGCGCAGGGTCTCGGCCTGGAGCCGCTCCTCGGCGCCGACCAGCGCGGCCAGCTCGGGGTCGGTGGCGGCGAGCGCGGGATGGTGGGCGGGGGTGGCGACGGGTACGGGGGCGGAGATGGTCATGGCGTCCCTCCGGGGGCGGCAGCACGGTCGAGCCGGGGTGCCCAGGCGGGCGGCACCCGTACGGTCTGCCGCGCGCGGCTCCCCCGGGGTCGCTTCCCCGTACGCCAGTCGCCGCGCGTACCGCCCACCCTAGCGGGAGGGCGCCGGAGGGCGCCCGGGGCGTGGCGCTACCGTCGGAGGGCCGGTGGCCTCGGCCCCGCTCTGACGACGTGTACGACTCGTACGGAAGGCACCGCCATGAGCCCGCACCCGCCCCGTACCACCACCCCTCCCCCCGAGGAGGGCGTCCCGCCCGGGCTGCCGTTCGTGGACGAGCACCGGGTGCGGATCACCGCCGGTCCGGTGGTGGTGTGGGCGGCGCTGGCCGGCTGGCTCGGGGAGCGCGGGGGCCCGGCCCCCGCCGCGTACGCCCGGCTGGTCCGCGCCCAACCCGCCTCCGCCAGGCCCGCCGGCCGCTCGGGCGGTGCGCTCGCCGAGGGCGCGGCGCTGCCCGGGTTCCGGGTGGCGCTGTCGGTGCCGCCGGAGCGGGCGGTGCTCACCGGCCGTCACCTCTTCTCCCGGTACGCGGCGGTGCTGGCCCTCTCCCCGGAGCCGGGGGAGGAAAAGGGGAAGGGGACGGGGACGGTGCTGGCGGTACGGACCTACGCGCGGTTCCCCGGCCCGCTGGGCGCGGTGTACCGGGCCCTGGTGATCGGCTCTGGCGGGCACGGGGTGGCGGTCCGGCGCATGCTGGACTCGGTCCGCCGCCGCGCCGAGGGCTGAGCGGGCACCGCGAGGGGTCCGTTGGTTTCCGGCCGCCGCAGAGGATGGATTTGGGCCATTACCGGCGGAGGATTCGGGGCGTACGGTGAGTTCCCCGCCCACAGGGGAGGTTTCCGTGCCCGCACGGGAGGTTTCCCTGCGGGTGAGGCGAGCGACGATAGGAAGGGGCGCCACCACCGCCCCGGGCCGCACAGAGGACGGAGACCCCGTGTCGAGCGCATACGACGAGCCGAACACCGAGCCGACGACCGAGGCGGGCGCCGCTTCCGCCGGGGCGGCGACCCGGGAGGCGATCGACGCCGCCGAGGCGCACGGCGCGCACAACTACCACCCGCTCCCGGTCGTCGTCTCCACGGCGGACGGCGCCTGGATGACGGATGTCGAGGGGCGGCGCTACCTGGACATGCTGGCCGGCTACTCGGCCCTCAACTTCGGCCACGGCAACCGCCGGCTGATCGACGCGGCCAAGGCGCAGCTGGACCGGGTGACGCTGACCTCCCGGGCGTTCCACCACGACCGGTACGCGGAGTTCTGCGAGCGGCTGGCGGAGTTCTGCGGCATGGAGATGGTGCTGCCGATGAACACCGGCGCGGAGGCGGTGGAGACCGCGGTCAAGACCGCCCGCAAGTGGGGCTACCGGGTCAAGGGCGTGCCGGACGGGCGGGCGCGGATCGTCGTCGCGGACGGCAACTTCCACGGCCGTACCACCACCATCGTCAGCTTCTCCACCGACCCGGAGGCCCGGGAGCACCACGGCCCCTACACACCCGGCTTCGACATCGTCCCGTACGGGGACCTGGCGGCGCTGGAGGCGGCGATCACCGAGGAGACGGTGGCCGTGCTGCTGGAGCCGATCCAGGGCGAGGCGGGCGTACTGGTGCCGCCGCCCGGCTATCTGCCCGCGGTACGGGAGCTGACCCGGCGCCGCGGGGTGCTGTTCGTCGCGGACGAGATCCAGTCCGGGCTGGGCCGCACCGGGCGGAGCTTCGCCTGCGAGCACGAGGGTGTCGTCCCGGACATGTACCTGCTCGGCAAGGCGCTGGGCGGCGGGGTGGTGCCGGTCTCGGCGGTGGTGTCCAGCGCGGAGGTGCTGGGCGTGCATCGGCCGGGCGAGCACGGCTCGACCTTCGGCGGGAACCCGCTGGCCTGCGCGGTGGCGCTGGAGGTGCTGGCGATGCTGCGCACCGGCGAGTACCAGGAGCGCGCCGCCGAGCTGGGCGACCATCTCCACCAGGAGCTGGGGCTGATGGTCGCCGACGGCACGGTGGCGGCGGTGCGCGGCCGGGGCCTGTGGGCCGGGGTGGACGTGGTGCCGGGGCTGGGCAGCGGCCGGGAGGTGTCCGAGCGGCTGATGGAGCGCGGGGTGCTGGTGAAGGACACCCATGGCTCCACCCTCCGGATCGCCCCGCCGCTGGTGATCTCCAAGGAGGACCTGGACTGGGGGCTGGAGCAGCTGCGCCAGGTGCTCGCGGACGCCGCCGCCCGCTGAGCAGCCGGCCGGGGGTGGTCAGAGGATGACGTGCGGCAGGAAGCGCGCGTACTCGTCGGTGACCAGGTCGGCCGACTCCCGGATGCCGAGCCCGGCGGCCTCGTTCTCGACCACCCAGGCGCCGAGCACCGTCCGGTTGCCGTCGAAGTCGGGCAGCGGGGCCAGCTCCTGGTAGCAGCAGGGCTCGTCCCGTACGGCCGGGGGCTCGCCGGCCCCGTGCACCGTCACCCCGGCGCCCTCGCGGCCGAGCAGCGGCTTGGCCACGTAGCCGGGGCCTCCGGGGTCGGCCAGCTCTCGCGGGCCGTCGAGATAGGCGGGCAGCAGGTTGGGGTGGCCCGGGTACAGCTCCCAGAGGATCGCCAGCAGCGCCTTGTTGGAGAGCAGCATCTTCCAGACGGGCTCGATCCAGCAGGTGGAGCCGGTGCCGCCGCCGTTGTCGAGGGTGGCGAGGACATGCGGGCCGAACCGGTCGGTGGTCAGCCACTCCCAGGGGTAGAGCTTGAAGCAGCTGCGGATGAAGCGCAGCTTCTCGTCCACGAAGCGCCCGGTGATCCGGTCGAAGCCGATCCGCTCCACCGACAGCGCCTCGGTCTCCAACCCGGCCTGCTCGGCGGTCTCGCGCAGATAGGCGACCGTCATCAGGTCCTCGCCCAGCTCGTCGCCGTCGCTGTGCGCGAAGTGCACCGGCCCGGGCGGCAGCAGGTGCTTCTGCCGGCGCCAGGCCTCGACCAGCCGCTCGTGCAGCGAGTTCCACTGGTCGGCGCCGGGGAAGCGCTCCTCCATCCAGAACCACTGCGGACTGGCCGCCTCCACCAGGGAGGTGGGGGTGTCCGCGTTGTACTCCAGCATCTTGGCCGGGCCGGTGCCGTCGTAGCGCAGGTCGAACCGCCCGTAGACGGACGGTAGTTCGGCGCGGCGGCGCCAGGCCTCGGTGATCAGGCGGACCAGCCGGGGCTCGGTGATGCCGAGGTCGGCGAACCGCTCCTTCTCCACGATGTGCGCGGCCGCGGCCAGGCACATGGTGTGCAGCTCCTCGACGACCTCCTCCAGCGCCTCCACCTCGGGCAGCGAGAAGACGTAGTAGGCGCTCTCGTCCCAGTACGGGCGGAGCGAGCCGTCCGGGTAGCGGGTGAGCGGGTAGATGCAGCCCTGCTCCTCGACGGTCTGCTGCCAGCCGGGGCGCGGCTCGATGGTGTGGCGCTTCACGGGTCGGCCGGCCCGGGCTCAGCCGCCGCCGGACCCGGAGCAGCCGAAGCCGCCGCGGTCCACGGCCGCCTTGTCGAAGCTGCCGCCGGACAGCTTGCCCTTGCTGTTGGAGCCGCCGTAGTAGTACGCCCCCCGGCTGCCGCTGCCGCCGTCGTCGCAGTCCTCGCGGGACAGCTCCTTCTGCGTCTGCCGGTCGGCGCAGCGCTTGTCCGGCTCGGAGCCGCAGGAGGTGAGGGCCACCGCCATCAGCCCCATGCTGCCCAGTACCACCGTGCTCGACCTCAGCCTGCGCATCGCAGTCCGTCCCTCCCCGTTGTGGCGCGTCCGGCCCCCGTGCCGTTCCGGCCGTCCGCACACCCTAGAGGGCGGCCCACCGCCCCCGTAAGCCCGGTCCCGGCTCCGTCTGCTCGCCCGGCGGCCCTTCACACACCCCGCGGCACCCGGTTTCGCACCCGGTTTCTCAGGGCAGCGCCCGGCAGAGCGCCTCCAGGGCGCCGGACCAGGCGCTGTCGGTGGGGGTGGCGTAGCCGACGACCAGGCCCTCCCGGTCGTACGGCACCTCGGGGTGGCGGAAGCGGCTGAGGCCCTGGACGGCGAGCCCCTGGTACGAGGCGGCCTGGACGACCGAGGCCTCGGTGCCGGGCGGGAGGTCCAGCACCGCGTGCAGCCCGGCCGCGATACCGCTGACCCGGATGTCGGGGGCGCGTTCGGCGAGGGCGGCCACCAGTTGGTCGCGGCGGCGGCGGTAGCGCAGCCGGCGGCCCCGGATGTGCCGGTCGTACGCCCCGGAGGTGATGAACTCGGCCAGGGTGAGCTGGTCGATCGCGCCGCCGGCCCAGTCCGACCACCCCTTGGCGGCCAGCACCTCGCCGATCAGCCCCTGCGGGAGCACCATCCAGCCGAGCCGCACCCCGGGCGCGAGCGACTTGCTGGCGGTGCCCAGGTAGACCACCCGCTCGGGGTCGAGGCCCTGGAGGGCGCCGACCGCCTGCCGGTCGTAGCGGAACTCGCCGTCGTAGTCGTCCTCCAGGATCAGCGCGCCCTCGGCCCGGGCCCAGTCCACCGCGGCCGCCCGCCGGTCCGGGGGCAGCGCGCCGCCCAGCGGAAACTGGTGCGCCGGGGTGATCAGCAGGGCGCCCTGGCGGGCCAGTTCGCCGGTGCGGGTGCCGTGTTCGTCGTACGGGAGGGCGGGGGTGCGCAGCCCGGCGCCGGTGAGCAGCTCCCAGTGGATGTCCAGCCCGTACGACTCCACGGCCACCTCCCGGACCCGCCGGTCGGCCAGCACCTTGGCCAGCAGCCGCAACCCGTGCACGAAGCCCGAGCAGACCACGATCCGGTCCGGGTCGGCGTGCACCCCGCGGGCCCGGGCCAGATAGTCGGCGAGCGCGGTGCGCAGCTCGATCCGGCCGCGGGGGTCGTTGTAGCCGAAGGCCTCGTGGGGCGCGGCGTTCAGGGCCCGCCGGGCCGCCTTCAGCCACTCGGCGCGCGGGAAGGAGCTCAGGTCGGGAGTGCCGGGGTGCAGGTCGTGGGCGGGTGGGCGGCGTACCGGGGTGTGGGTCAGCCGGGTGGCGCCGGGCGGGCGGCTGCCGGCGGCGGCGCGGCGGCCGGTGAGCGGGGCGGCGCGCTGGGCGACCCGGGTGCCGGAGCCCTGGCGCGCGGTGAGCCAGCCCTCGGCGACCAGCTCCGCGTAGGCGTCGGCGACGGTGTTGCGGGCCACCCCGAGGTCGGCGGCGAGGGTACGGGACGAGGGCAGCCGGGTCCCGGGCGCCAGCCGCCCGGTGCGTACGGCCTCCCGCAGCGCGTTCATCAGCCCGGAGCGGAGCCCCGCCCCGCCCAGGTCCAGGTGGAGGTCGGCGCCGAAAGTGGCCCAGGATTCCGTCATGGAAATGGACCATACCCCTGTGCCACACCACGCCTACGCTCGTGGTCATGACGACGAACACGAACACCACTCAGGACGACAACGGCAAGCTCCCCGAGCACACCGCCCGGCTGGCCTGGGCGCAGCACGCCCCGGAGGTCTACAAGGCGATGGTCCGGCTGGACGCGGCGGCCCGTAAGGGCGTGGACCCGGTCCTGCTGGAGCTGGTGAAGATCCGCGCCTCGCAGCTGAACCACTGCGCCTACTGCCTGGACATGCACACCAAGGACGCGCTGGCCGCCGGGGAGTCGGTGGACCGGATCATCCAGCTCAGCGCCTGGGAGGAGTCCCGGCACTTCTACACCGCCAAGGAGGTCGCCGCGCTGGAGCTGACCGAGGCGATCACGGTGCTCACCGACGGCTTCGTGCCGGACGAGGTCTTCGAGAAGGCCGCCAAGGAGTTCACCGAGCCGGAGCTGGCCCAGCTGATCGCGGCGATCAACGTGATCAACGCCTGGAACCGGTTCGCGGTCAGCTGCCGGATGGTCCCGGGCCACTACACCCCGGGGCAGTTCAAGAACGGCTGAGGTGGCCCGGACCGGGACGCCCAGGGGGCGGGTGCCCGAGCGTGCCGGGGGCTGAGGCGGTCAGGGCCCGGGCCCGGGGCCGCGTGTGCCTGACGTTCGCGCCCGCCGCCGTACGCCCCAGGGGCGCGGGCCCGGCGTCTGCGCCGCCAGGTGGCTGAGGCGGTCGGGGCCCCGGGCCCGGGGGCCGCGTGTGCCTGACGGTCGCGCCCGCCGCCGTACGCCCCAGGGGGCGCGGGCCGCGTGTACGGCCGGGGACGGAGGCGGCCGGGTCCCGGCCCGGAGGGACGGGGGTCCACCGGGCGTTCGGGGGCCGGGCCTCGGGGGGGGTGGGACTCGCCATGCGCCCGGCGGCCCCGCCCCGTACACCCGCGTGCCGCCCGGCTCACGGGCACGGCCGCCGGGGCTACTCCGCCCGCCTCAGCTCGTACCGTACGTTCTCCGCGTCGGCGGACACCCGCTGGAAGCCGGCGCGTGCGACGACCGCGTGGGAGGCGGCGTTGGGGTGGTCCACGGTGGCCCGCACCACCCGGACCGCCGGGTCGGTGAGCGTCCAGCGGACCAGGGCGGCCAGCGCCTCGGCGGCGTAGCCCTGGCCCCGGGCGGAGGCCACCACGTCGTAGCCGATCTCCACCGCCCCCTCCTGGTCGGGCGCGGCGTGGAAGCCGACCCCGCCGACCGCGCGGCCGTCCTCGGCGCGGACGATGGCGTACGAGCCCCAGCCCGGCCGGTACGAGCCGTCCTCCCGGGCCTTGACCACCATGCCGCCGGCGAACCGCGTCCCCTCCTCCGGGCCGCCCTCGGCCCAGCGGAACCCGCCGCTGCCGCCGCCGTGCAGCTCGGCGCCGACGGGCGGCGAGATCTCGCAGAGCAGCAGCCGCTCGGAGCGGATCGGGTCCGCGTACCAGCGCCAGGCGGACGGCCGGGCGGTGCCGTCCTCGGCCTCGGCGCGGCCGGTGGCGTGCAGCAGCACCGCCCATGGGTCATCACCGGCCGAGCGAGGGACATGCGGGAACAACCGGTCCAGGACCCGGTCCACGATCCGCTCGCACCGCCCGGCCGGGGGCCGCCAGCCGGTGCCGGTGAGCGCGGTGACGATGTCATGGGTGTGCAGCAGCGTCTCCAGGATGCCCATCGCGGCGAACCCGTCCGGACCGGCGTCACCGTAGGGGTGCCAGGCCCGGACGTCGGCGGGGGTGGTGCGGACGACGGCGGAGAGCAGCCCGCCGGTGGCCCCGATGATCCGGACCAGCCCGCGCGCGTCGGTGCCGGGCCGGGCGACGATCTCGTAGGGCGCGTACCCCTGCTTCGAGCGCCCGGTCAACTGGGTGGCGTAGCCCGCGAAGTCGTCCGCGATGTGCACCGCCGTCTCCCGGCAGCTCCACTCCAGCCCGTGCGCCGCCTCCGCCCACTCCTGCTCGCCATCCCCGCCCCCGCCCCCGCCCGCGTCCGCGACCGCGCTCAGCGCCTCCACCGTGACGGCCACCGCCACGTCCACGTCATCCGCCCACTCACCCATGATCGTCATGGCCGCGACCCTAGGGTCCGGGCGGGGTCTCGGCCACTGAATTCCGTTGCGCCGTGCGGCCGATGGGCGATCCTGGTCGGGACGGCGATCACCCTCCCCGGAAGGACCCCGCATGTCCGGCTCCGACTCCTCCTTCGCCCCCGTCGACCGGGTGGGCCCGCCGCTGACCGGCGGCGAACGCGAGACGCTCCGCGCGTATCTGGACTACCACCGGGCCACCCTGGCCATGAAGTGCGCGGGCCTCGGCGACGAGGAGTTGCGCCGCCGCACCATGCCGCCGTCCACGCTGTCGCTGCTGGGCCTGGTGCGGCATATGGCGGAGGTGGAGCGGGCCTGGTTCCGCCGGACCATGGCGGGCGAGGCGGAGCTGCCGCTGGTCTGGTCGCCGGAGGGGGACTACCAGCGGGCCTACGACCCGGAGGGCTCGACCGGCCCGGAGGCGTTCACCGCCTGGCAGGCCGAGGTCGCGGAGTCCCGCCGTATCGAGGCCGCCGCACCCTCGCTCGACGTCACCGGCGAGAACCGGCGGAACGAGACCGTGGTCTCGCTGCGCTGGGTGATGCTGCACATGATCCACGAGTACGCCCGGCACAACGGCCACGCCGATCTGCTGCGCGAGGGCGTGGACGGCACGGTCGGGGCGTGAGGGTCTTCCAGGGCGGCCCGGCGGCGGTGATCGGCAACACGCTTGACCTGAAGCGGACTTGAGGTCGGAGGCTGAGCACGTCGACCCGACGGCGCGCAGCGCGGACCCCAGGAGGTACCACCATGACCGTCTCGACCACCCCGCCGGTCACCGGAGTAGAGGTCCCGCAGGAGGACGCGGACGCGATCACCGCGTTCGTCGCCGAGGTGCAGCGCGCCCAGCAGGCCGCGCTGGCCGAGGAGTTCCTCACCGGCTTCCGCCCCGACGCCCTGTGGACCACCGCTCACGGCAGACGGCTGATCGGCTTCGACACCATCGCCGACTTCACCCGCAAGGTGCTGCCGCCGACCGCGGACTCGGACATCACCGCCACCTACGAGGTGGAGCACATCCTGTTCATCCGCGAGGACATCGCCGCCGTGAAGATCCGCCAGCGCCCGGTCACCCGGGACGGCCGCTTCCTGGACGAGGTGTTCCACGGCCACCCCGACCCGTCCGCCCTGGTCGAGGCGCACCCCGACGGCCTGCCCGGCAGCCCGCTGTACATCCTGGCCAAGGACGGCGGCGTCTGGCGCATCGCCGCCGCCCAGAACACGGTGGTCGTCGACCCCGGGTCACTGGCCGCCGCGCCCTGACGGCGGCCGCCCGCTACAGGAGGATCACCAGCTTGCCGGTGCGGTGGCCCTCGTCGGCGGCCCGGTGCGCCTCGGCGGCGTCGGCGAGCGCGAAGGTCCGCTCGACCGGCAGCCGCAGCTCCCCGGCGAGCACCTGCTCGGCCTGCTCGGTCAGCCACCCTCGGGCCGTCTCCGCATCGGTGCCGCCACCCGAGAAGGGCACCCCGTGCTTGGCGGCGTCCGGGGCGGCGATGGTGATGACGCGGTCGGTCGTCCCGCCCCGCAGCTCCACGGAGACCGGCAGGGTGTCGCGGCCCGCCGCGTCGAACACCGCGTCGACGCCCTTGGGCGCGGCATCCCGTACCCGCTCGGCGAGCCCCTCCCCGTACGCCACCGGCAGCGCGCCGAGCCCGCGCAGCAGCTCGTGGTTGGCGGGCGAGGCGGTGCCGATCACGGTGGCTCCGCGGGCCACGGCCAACTGGGTGGCGACCTGGCCGACCGCACCCGCCGCGCCGTGCAGCAGCAGGGTCTCACCGGGGCCCACATCGAGCTGGTCCAGCACCCGGCGGGCGGTCTCCCCGGCCACCGGCAGCGCGGCGGCCTGCTCGAAGGAGAGCCCGGCCGGCTTGGGGACGAGCAGGTCGGCGATGGCGTACTCGGCGTAGGACCCGGTGACCGTGGTGCCGAACACCTCGTCGCCGACCGAGAACCCGCCGGCGCCCTCACCCAGCGCGTCCACCACTCCGGCGAACTCCAGCCCGGGCACGGCGGGGAAGGCCGTCGGCATCACATCCTCCAGCCAGCCGTTCCGGCGCTTGGAGTCCAGCTGGTTGACCCCGGCGGCGACGATCCGCACCCGGACCTGCCCGGGCCCGGGCTCGGGCCGGTCGGCCTCCCCCAGGGTGAGCACCTCCGGACCGCCGAACCCGCGGTAGCTGATGGCACGCATCTCCGTCCTCCTCCTGCTGCTGTTCCTGCTCTGCTCCTGCCGCCGCCGGTCGGGACCGGCCGGCTCCCTCCAGCCTGGTACGGGCGGCTCCACCGCGCGGCCCGCCTTCCGGCCAGTAGGCCCCGGCCGAACGGACAGGCGGCGCCCGAAGCCGTCCGCCTACGCTGGAAGCCATGGAGCACCTGGAGCATCCGGAGCCGCCGAAGGACCCGGAGCCGCTGGACCGTCCGGGGCATCCGGAGCCGCCGGCCCACCTGGGGCATCCGGAGCCACCAAAGCCTCCGGAACCGCTGGACCATCCGGAGCCGCCGGAGCCGCCTCACCCCGGCGGGCGCGCAGAGCGGCCGGCTGACGGCAGCGCACCGCCGCCGGAGGCACCGACAGCCACCGCCCTCTCCCCCTCCCCCACACCCCCGTCCCCCGACCCCGCCACCGCCGCGATCACCGCCGCGTACCGGGTGATCAGCCGCCCGCTGGGCCGGATCCTGCCCGCGCTCTCCGAGCTGCTGGCCGGGCCGGTCCCCCATCTCGCGGCCGCCGAGCTGTCCACCCACTGCTCCTACGCCCCGTTCAAGACCTACGGCTCCGAGCCGGTCACCGCCCGGCTCACCCACGCCGACCTGGCGCCGCTGCTCGCCTCCGGGGTGGCCGGCCGGCCCTGGCAGGGCACCCTGCGGCTGGCCGGGGCCGACCGGCCGGTGCTCGCCGTGCGGAGCGACGCCACGCCCCGGGGCGCGGTGCTGGTGCTGGTACGGGAGGAGGGCGCCGCCCCGGTCGACACGGGCGCGCTCGCCCTGGCCCAGGCCCTGTGGGACCTGGTCACCGCGCACTACGAGCGGCTGGCGGCGGAGGCCGTGCCCGGGGCGCTGACCCGCTCCCTCACCGCCGCCGGCACCCGTTCACGGGTCCTGGCCGAACTGGGCGAGGACCAAGCCGCCACCCTCACCGGGCTGCTCGGGGTGCTCCGCAGCCGCCGGCTGGACGACGGGGCCGCGCGGGCGGCCGCCGTGGAGCTGACCGTCGCCAAACTGGTCGAGCTGCGCGCCCGTACCGAACGCGACCAGGACATCGCCGAGGAGGCGGCCGACCAGGCCTTCGATCGGCTCGCCGACTCGCTGCGGCCGCTGGTCCGCTACAGCCCCGTCCGGCTGGAGCTGGCCGGGCCGGACGAGACCCGGCTGCTCCCCGCCGGACTGGCCGACACCGCCCGCGCGGTGGCCCGCTCCGTCCTCCTCACCGTGCTGGAGCAGGACGGGGTGGGCAGGGTGCAGGTCGGCTGGCGGCTCGACGGGGACGAACTGCGGGTGACCGTACGGGACGACGGCCCGGGCGAGCTGTCCGCCCGCGCCCTGGCACCCGCCCGGGTCGCCGAACGGCTGGACGTCCTGGGCGGCCGCATCGGCCTGGACGCGGTGCCCGGCTGGGGCACCACCGTCACCGCCGCCCTCCCCCTCCGTACCGCCCCGCCTCACCCGGACCCCGCCCCGAGCCCCCTCACCGCCCTGGGTGAACGGGAGTTGGAGGTGCTGACCCGCCTGGCCCGGGGCCACCGCAACCGGGCCATCGCCGAGGAGCTGCACATCAGCGAGTCCACGGTGAAGTTCCATGTCGCCAACATCCTGACCAAGCTCGGCGTGGGCTCCCGGGGCGAGGCCGCCGCGCTCTACCACGCGGCGGCCTGACAACCCGGCGGCCTGCCGGTACCGCCCTCCCCCTCAGGACAACTGCTCGTCGTAGTCCGGCAGCTTGAAGCCCCGCTCGTAGTTCTTGTACTCCAGGTCGCCGGGCCGGTTGCCCACGTTGGCGATGAGGGTGTAGCCCTCCGACACGAACTGCTTGCGGCACCGGATCTTCACGTCCACCGCGTGGTTCTCGTTCTTCTTCAGGCAGATCGCGGTGATGGCCGGGTAGCCCGCCTTCTTCAGCGCGGAGAGCGCCGAGGCCTTGCCGCTCTCCTTGCGGGCGGTGGCGATCAGGATCGGCACCCCGTGGCCCGCGGCGGCCTTGGCGAACTCCAGCACCGGCTTGTTGGGGGCGCCGGGGTGGTACTCGGTCTCCAGCGAGGTGTTGTCGATGTCCAGGACGACCGCCAGCTTCGAACCACCCTGCCGCACCCGCTCGTTGAGGTAGGGCACCGACGGGTCCATGACCTTGCGGACATCGGCCTGCCAGGTCTCGTAGCTCGGCAGCTTGGCCGCAGCGCCACCGGGGGCGGCGGTGGCCGGAGCGGCGGCCAGGCAGAGGGCGAGCAGTCCGGCCGCCGAGGCAGCCGCCTTCCCGGTCTTCGTACTCATGTCGTCATCACTTTCCATTTCGCTTCCCGCGCCCGCGTCCTACGACACCGGCCGGGAAAGGGCAGAGGGGGAGGCCCCGTCGGACGAGATCCCGGACGAGATCCCCCGACGAGGCACTGCGATGGAGTGTGCGAGACGACGCTAGCAACGCGATAACAGAAAGTGTCACCCGTCCGACCGCGACGAATATTCACAGTTTTGACGCGCGGCGCCGGACATCACCGCCGCCACGGGCCTCGATTCCACAGATCCTCCCGGTTCCGCCATTTGCCATGAGATGCCGAATTTGCCGGGGCCGAAGTCCAGACCAATGGCGTGTACGCGGCCGGACGCGTTGAGTTCCAGGTCCCGTACGGCCTTGGGCGCCACCTCCCCGATACGGGTGGTGAGCTGCCGACACCGCGCCGGGAGCGCGGCCGGATGGAAGCAGACCTCCAGCACACACTCGCGCACCGGCCCCCGGAAGTACCGCGAGCTGCGATCCCCACCCACCACCCCACCCTCGGGGAACAGGCCCCGGGGTCGGACGCAGGCATACTCCACCAGCACGGTCTCCCCCCGGCACAGCGGCCGCTCGAACAGCAGCTCCGTGGCGACCAGCCCGGAGCGCGGATGCCCGGCCACCCGGCCCACCCGGCAGTTCCACACCCTGCTCACCGCCGCCGGGCTCCCCGGCCCATCCCCCCAGTCCATCACCGTCAGCAGCCGGTCCGCCCCATCCTCCTCGGCCCGCAGCACAAGCCTGCTGTGCTGCTCACCCGCCCGCCCATCCGGCCCCACCACCACCCGGTCGTGCACGCTCAGCCGCCGCAGCGCCCCGTTGTCCGCGCACCCGGCGAACGGCGCCAGCACCTCGGCCGCCTCGGGCCGGGTGGCGCCCCACACCTCCGCCGTCGCGGGCAGCCGCTCCGTCAACGTACGGCGCCCCCGCGCCCTGGCCGGCTCCAGCAGCCCCCGCAACGCGTTCTCCGGCACTCCGAGTACGGCTTCCAGCCGGCGCAGTGCCCGCAGCGACTCGGGCCGCTCGGGCCGGCGCCGCCCGGACTGCCAGGAGCTGAGGGTGGCGACGCTCAGCCCCGTACCGCAACGGTCCAACCGGTCCCGCAACCGGCTCAGGCTCAGCCCCCGGTCCGCGATGGCCACCCGCAGCGCGTCCGCGAACGGCCCCCGCTCCAGCAACCGCCGCAACTCCTCCGACTGCGTACTCGACCGCGTGCCCGACCGCATGCTCATACCGCCTCCCCGGGCCACTCCCAGTCGACCCCGTGCACCCCCGGAAGGCAGCGGTCCGGCACCAGGTGCACGGTGTGCGAGGCGTCCGGGACGAGCCGCTGCCCGTGCCTCGTCGGCGCCCCGACATGCTCGCGGTAGTACGGGCGGCAGACCGCCGGGAGGGCGCTCGGGTCGAACCGCACATGCAGCAGAAAGGCGCGCAGGGTGGCCGGCACCCGGCGCTCGTAGTCGTGCGAGGGGGTGGTCGCCCCCGCCATCCGCACGGTGTAGTCGACCACCGCCGTCTCGTTGCGCACCAGGCTCCGGCCGAACAGGATGTCCGCCGTCAGACAGCCCAGCTCCGGCAGGCAGGTCACGCGCGCCGACTCCCCGTACCGCACCTCGAAGGCGACGTCCCCCTCCGGCAGCACCAGATCGTCCATCGCCACCACCACGCTCAGCTGGGACACCCCGCTCCGCCGCGCCTTCACCACATGGGTCGTCGCCAGCTCGCACACCGCCCGATGCCGGTTCAGCGTCACCGTCGTATGGATGACCGTGGACTGCAACCCCTCGTTGAAGTGCGCGAACCGCTCATCACCGAGCACCTTCCGCAGAAGGGGGTCGTCCGCGTAGACCCGGCGCCGTACCTCCGGGTCGTACCGCGCCGACCGCCCACGTGGACGGCGCGGCGCCAGCAGCGAGCTGAGCGTCCCGTGCGGCAGGTCGAGCAGCCCCTCCAGCGCGTCGACGGCCCGCAGCGACTCGGGCCGCTCGGGCTGGCTGCGCCCACTGCGCCAGTAGCTCAGCGTCGCCAGCCCGACGGTTATCCCCTGCGCCCGCAGCCGGTCCCGGACACGCTCCAGGGGCAGGTCCCGTCTTCGCAGGGCGGCCGCGAACACGGCGGCGAAATCGCCGCGCTCGCCCAGCCCATTCGACGATACAGAGGAATTCGCAATACTTGGGGCATCTGACGGATCCGGGGGATTCGGAACGGTCGGCATGGTTCTTCCGGTTGCGTGGGGGAGGACGCCCGTCCGCCCGCGCGGGGAAAGACGCAGGCCAAGGGCATGGACCGAAGGAAAGCCCTCACCCTATACGCCGACCCCTTACACCGACCACTTTCACATCAATTGCCAATAACTGTGAAAACCCGCCCCTCCCCGACCCCTTGAACAACCCCTCCCCCTGCGCCACAGTCATTCCACGGCGAAGCCCCCCACCTTCACCGCCCGGGCACGTGCCGGCCCTTCACCGAGCCGGCGCCTACCCAGCCCCGCCCGCAAGGGCCGGCACGCGCCCGTCCCACCCCGGGGGGCGGCTACCGCTTGACCTTGCCGATCATGAGCACCGTCACCGCGATCCGCTATGTGACCTTGGACGCGTCCACCTGCAACCGGCGGACGTTCGGGCTCACCCGCACACAACCCGGTGGCTCCGGGTTCCCAGCCAGGCCGTTCACCGCGCTCGCCACCACCTTGCCCGCCCGCGGGTCGTCGGCCTTCAGTTGCCGGCAGGCCCGTAAGGCGGAGTCCTCCCACACGATGGTGTGGGTCATGACGACTCCTCCACCTCTCGCATCACCTGCTCGTGCGGGTGCTGGGTCCGCCGGCTGCCACACGCCACCGAGTAGTACGCGAGCGCCAGATCGGCGAAGTCCTCGGCGGCCTGCCGGTCCTCGGCCACCTCGATGACCGCCAGCGGCCAGTACAGGTTGACCAACCCGTCGAACTCGTCACCCGTCCCCACCGCGAGCAACTGCCGGTAGAAGGAAGCCCGTTCATCGACCCGCAGCGCCTCCCCCACCCCCTCGACCGTCCGTACGACCTCCGGCCCCCGGTAGCCGGTCTCCTCCCGCGCCCGTCTCACGCTGTCGCGCCAAACGCCCATCGCCGTCTCTCTCCCCTCTCATCGATCCGTCTGCCATCACCAACGAGCGAGGTCTTCACGGGGCTTCGCCCGGATCGGCGTCCCGACGGTTCAGCCGGCGGCCGTGCCCTCGATCAACTCCCGATGCACCGCCTGGAGTCCATCCGGCAGCGCGTCCACATCGCACCACCGCGCCTCCTGGATCTCGAAGTCGTCCAGCTTCAAAGTCCCGCCCACATATCGCGCCTCATACGCCACCTCCACCCGAAGCCGGTAGCCGCTCTTCAACCGCACCAGCCGCCCCGGCTCCACATCCAGCCCGGTCTCCTCCTTCACCTCCCGGACGACGGTCATCCCGAACTCCTCGCCTCTGCGGGCGAACCCGGTCGGCAGCCCCCACGGCCGCTCCGGCGTCCACATCCGGTGCCGCAGCAACAGCACCTGCCCCTCGTCGTTCCGGACCACCCCGGTGACGCCCACCATGAACGTGGCATGCGTGAACCAGAGGATCCGCCACTGCAGGGGCCCTCGGATGAGCCGCCACACCCGGACAACAAGTCGGTTCACGGCATGGCCTCTCGATCGCTTCGGCGGGGACATCACGGTGCTTCCCCCGCCGATTACACATCGCCGCCAGGCGCTACCCGACACATCGATATGCGTCTGCACGACTGGCATCAGCTCGAACAAACTCACGGCGGGACAGCCAAGGCAGCACCGCCCTCCCCATGTATTGCCACCGCACTCCGCGCCCGTCGCGAGCGTGGTCAGACGTGAGGACGGGCGCCTCCTGGCCGTCCGCCGGGCCGACAACCGCACCTGGGAACTCCTGGGCAGCGTGCTCGAACTCGCCGACTCCCCCGAGTACGGTGTCGTCCGCGAAGTTTGGGAGGAAGACCGGCATTCGGGTCAAGGTGGACGAGCTGACCGGGGTGCACAAGAACACCGTGCGCGATGTCGTCGCCCTGGTCTTCCGCTGCAAGGCGCCCGCCGGCGCTGAGCGCACCTCGGAGGAGTCGACCGCGGTCGACTGAATCACTCCCGAGCAGGTCTCCGATCGCATGGCCGAGATCTACGCGGTCCGCCTCCTCGATGCCCTGGACGGCAACGGGGCCCGCATGTGGAGCCACGACGGTAAGCGCCTGATCGCCGCGAGGTAGGAGCTTCCTACTCCATCAAGGCACCCGCCGCGCACGCGCGGCGCTTGCGGCCCGTCGTCCGGGCCTGCGCCCCTGTCTACGCCCCGCTCCAGCCCGGCCACCGTCCGCGCGCCTACGGCTCGGGTTGATGGGCGGTGGACACCCTCGGCGGCCGGGCGGCCACCCGTTCGCGAGCCGGATTTCCACCCCGCACCATGTGGAGCCTTCCGGAAGTCACCACCCACTAGATCTAGTGGGTGGTCAAAAAAAAACCACCACATGTAGTGGTGGGGTGCGGTGAGCTGGTGTAGCTTGCTCCTAATCACCCGTCATATTGTACGCGGAAGGAGCGAGATGCCCGCACGGCAGATTGTCAGGGCATACGTAGACGAGACTGGCGATCGCGGCATCTCGGCTTCGGCCTCCCCCTACTTCTCCTTCGCCGCTCTGCTAATCGCTGATGAGCAGGAGCCACAGATGAGGGCGACGATGTCTCGGCTACGTCGCGATCTTAATGTGCCGCCAGGCAAGGCGCTGCACTGGAAAGATCATGTCAAGGTGTATCCGCGGCGACAGCACGTCGCGAGCGCCCTAGCGCAGCTCGCCGATGTCAAGGTCGTATACGTAGTGGTCGAGAAGGCGGCGATCCCTGCGCACGCTGGAATGCGGCACGACCAAGTCATCTTCTACAACTATGCGGCTGGTATCGCGCTGGAACGGATGCTGCTTGCGGCAGGAGGCTGGGCTGGTAGTAGCCGCGACCTAGTCGTCAGGTTCGGTCACGTGCGGGGGTTTGATCACCGCACGACATGTGGCTACTTCAAGATCAAGCCTCAGCGAACACCGGCATTTGTTCCATGGCACCTACTACGGGGTCAGCCTACCTTCGAAGACCAAGCCAAGTGGGACGGACTCCAGGCTGCCGATCAGTACGCGGGCATGTTGAGCGCAGCCATACGGCCAGATCGATACGGGGGCTACGAATCAGCGCACCTGCTGGCTGTCCGACACCAACTCCGACGTGATAGTCGGGGACAGAGCCGCAACTATGGCTTCAAGATCCTTGGAAACGAAGCCACGTTCACTTCGCTACCCTGGTGGCCCGCATCCGGCCTGTGAGACGCAAAGAACCGCCCAGGAGGCCCGGGGCGCTTCAACCGACACATCGGAAGGGTCTGGCAGCAGACCAAGCGTTCTCCCCGCGACCGCCTGGGCGGTCCCGCTTGCTACCTGAAGCTTACCGGCTTTGGTGCACATTGCCCACAGCGCGGGCGTGCCAAGGCACTCACATCCTGCTCCGTTCAGCACAACAGTCCCTACCACAACCCTAGCCCCCACCCCGTCCGCTACCGGCTCTTACAAGCCCCGTAGCGGCCGGTATAGCTGTCGCTGACCATTCCGGCTAGAGCTACGGATCAGATGTTGCTGACGACACTGCCGTCGGGGCGAACGTGCACACAGGCCGACCCCTGTGACCAAGACTTACCCTCCGGACTGCGCGGAGGAGCGGGCGCTCTCGACAAGCGCCCGCATGGAGCCGCCAGCCGACGTGCAAACAACGCCATTGGCTACGGTGTCGCGCCCCGGGGGCCGGGCACGGGGGCGAAGTAGGTGCCCGTCTGGAAGGCCCCGGCGAAGGTCCCGGGGCCGTGTCGGTCATCGAGCCAAGCGCTCAGTCCCCTCACGTCTCCGCTGATCACGGCGGTCAGCAGGAGGTCGTGCAGGCTCTCCTTCTCCCCGGGCGCGAACTCGCCGAGGAAGGTCTCGTAGCGGCCGTTCACTGCCGCCTGATAGTGGCGGAGAGCTTCGACGTATCGGGCGGCCTCGGAGGTGGAGTCGGCTTCCGGCCCGTCCGTCATGTCCTCCTCGGTCAGGGCGCCCGTGCTGTCGCGGAAGGCGAGTCGTGCCAGCAGGTCGTCCGGTTCGCGAAGGCCGGCTCGGACCGCCGTCTCTCGTGTGATACGCCGGGCCTCGCGGTCGCAGGCGCCCTCCATCACGACCCCGAGGTTGCGGGTGTACCCGCTTCCCTCCGGATCGGCTGCGGAGTAGGACTGTCCGTGAGGCGGCGGAAGTTGATGCCGTACTGCGTACGGGTCGGGGTGCCTGCCACGTCGATGTACCGTCGCCGCGAACCGTAGTGCAGGCAGTCATGGGCGTACGCGCGTAGGAGGTCGAGCAGCGCTTGGTCGGCGTCTTCGGGGGTGTTCCCCTCCATCGGGCCGTACATGGTGACGACCGCGACCATCTGCAAGTGGCGGTAGCCCTGGTTCGGGTGGTGGAAGCCGCCGAACGCTCCCGGTCGTGACGACTCCGCCCCCACCAGTACGCGGTCCAGCGGCAGCATCTGCGTCAGGCCGAGCTCGGCGTAGCGGCAACGTGCGGCGTACAGACCGCTGTGGAACACCGCCGTGTCAGCTCCAGCTTCCTGCCATTGCCGCAAGCGGCCGGCCGCAGGACGGAAGACGTGGTCAGGGTGGGCCGCTGTCAGGACGGAGGGGTCGGTCCGGAGGGCGGCCAGGGTGGCGGCGGTCCGTTCGCCGAGGACGGTCTCGTTGGGCGCCAACGGGGTCAGGAGGACGTGTCCTCGATGAGCCGCCGGTGGGAGTCCTGCATCCCCTCCGGGAGCGAGTCCACGCTGAACCACTGTGCCTCCAGGATCTCGAATCCGTCGATCTTCAGCTCGCCTCCGGTGTGCAGGGCCTCGTAGGCCACCTCCACCCGGAGCCGGTAACCGCTGTTGAGGCTCACCAGGCGACCGGGCTTGACGTCCAAGCCGGTCTCCTCCTTCACCTCGCGGACGATGGTCAGCGGGAACTCCTCGCCCTTGACCGCGTAGCCGGTCGGCAGCCCCCAGGGGCGGTCCGGGGGCCACATGCGGTGCTTGAGCAGCAGGACTTTCCCGGCGTCGTCACGGACGACCCCGGTAACGCCCACCATGAACTTGGCGTGGGCGAGCCAGAGGACCCGCCACTGCAAGGGGCCCCGGATGAGTCGCCACAGCCGGGCGATGAGTCGCTTCATGGGTCCGGCCCTTTCGATCGGTCGGGGGCGGTTCGGTGCCGCCCCTGATGCCGGGCACAACGCCGTCAGCTGCCGTCCGACACGTCGGCGCACGCCGGCACCTCGGCCCACACCGCCTTGCCGAACGGGATGTCGGTCACGCCCCACGCGTCGGGGCACAGGGCATCGAGGATGACGAGCCCGCGCCCCCGGCCGCGCTCGTCGGAGGCGGACCGGCGGCGGGGGTGGCGGCGCACCGGGTCGTGCACCTCGACGCGGGTGCGCCGGTCGTCGGCGTCCAGGACCAGGCGTACCGAGTCGCCGGGCTCAGTGCCGTACCGGATCGCATTGGTGACCAGCTCGCAGGCGACCAGGACGACGGTCTCGATGTGGTCGGTGGATACGCCCGGAAGGTGGTAACCGACGTACTCGCGTACGAACTTACGCGCCGCCTTAGCGGATTCCGGCTCGCCCAGCAGCACCAGGATGGGCGGCGGGCCGGGCGGCGGTGCACAGCAGGCGGGCAGATTGGCCAACTGTCCTTCGATCATGCATGTCCCCTTATGGGCAAGCCTGCGGCATGCACGGCAAGTAGCCGCCCGGTCGCAGACGTTCGCACTTCGCTGTAACAGCGTGCTCTCATAGCGTGATCGATTGCAAGTCATTCGCTATCTTCGTAGAAAATTGCAAGCTACTCCAACAGGTGTGCGAAGTGGTGGCGGTACGCAGGTGACAGGCGATCACGCATCACGGCAGACTGTCGCCAAAGTCGCAGGCCGGGGCTGGGAGGGAGACCACGTGAGTGCGCCAACTGTGCGGCGCCGACGGCTCGGTGCGAAGTTCCGCGCGCTGCGCGGTGACCTCACACTCGAAGAGGTGTCGGAGCGGTCCGGGGGCAAGTTCATCCCCTCGAAGCTGTCGCGGATAGAGACCGCGCGCAGTGCCGCGCAGGCGAAGGACGTCAACGCCCTGCTCGATCTGTATGCGGAGATCGGCCGGGACGTCAGCGAGGAGCTGCGCGCGGCGCTGCTGACGTTGACGAAGGAGGGGTCGCAGCGAGGGTGGTGGCAGTCATACCGAGGGGTTCTCACGCCTCTCTATGAGGACATGATCAGCCTGGAAGCGGAGGCTGAGTCGGTCTCTTCCTGGCAGCTTGGTGTGATTCCCGGACTGCTTCAGACCGCCGAGTACGCCCGCGAGATGATCCGCTCGACCGCCATGTCGGAAGCGATCGAGGCGAAGGTCGACGCACTGGTCGAAGTACGCTTGGCGCGCCAGGCAGTCCTTACTCGCGAAGATCCGCTGACTCTCTGGGCCATCATCGCCGAGCAGGTCCTTCGCTCTACCTCCGAGATCGATGGGCTCATGCACGAGCAGCTCGGCCGGTTGACCGCCGTGGGCAGACGGCCGAACGTCAACGTGCAGGTGCTGCCCGTGGACGCGCCACTCCATGTCGGCCAGCTCGGCAGCTTCATGATTCTGGGCTTCGGGCCGCATGCCGATCTTGATGTGGTGCACACCGAAGGGCTCACCTCCACCGTGTACGTGGAGGAGAGCGACAAGGTCGCCGCTCATCGGGACGCGTGGCAGCGGTTGAGTGCAGCCGCGCTCTCGGTCGAGGCGTCGGCGGATCTGATCACCGAGATAAGGAAAAGCACATGAGCCATGTTGACGACGCCGCCACCCTCCCTGTGAGCTGGTGGAAGTCCTCGTACAGCGACGCCGGAGCGCAGTGCGTCGAGTGCGGCATCCTCGATGACCGCACCGTCGCCGTCCGCGACAGCAAGGACCCCCACGGGCCCGCGCTGCTCCTCCCCCGCACCCACCTGGCCGCCTTCGTCGCGGCGGTGGCCGACGGGCGGCTACGCGGCGGGCGGTAGGTCCTGGCGGGTAATGACGGACGGGCCAGCCTCACGTGTCTGCGTGAGGCGGGCCCGGTGTCGCTGGTGGTCAGTCGTCGGAAGGCGGCGCGGGGCCATCGGGTGCGCCCTCATCCGGGTGCGTGTGCGACGGGATGCCTGACCAGTAGTCCGGTGGGAAGTCGTCCGATGTGGAGCCCCGTGCGGTGCCGGTGAGCAGTTCCGCGGTGGGGTCCGTGTCGGTCTTCGGTTCGTCGGCCGGGAGTTCGTCGGTCTCGTCACCGTCTTCGGGGTCTTCAGGGACGTATCCGAAGGTTCCCACCGGGGTCTCGCTCATGGTTCAGCCTCCTGCGGTCATAGGCACGTCCACCGGGAAGCCCTTCCGTAGTGCAGGTTGCCCTTCACTTCAACGCCGTTGGTGGCGATGGCGTAACCGCGTCCTTCGAGGCGGTAGTTCTGCCGGCCGTCCCTCGGGTTGGCGCGACAGCTGACCACGAAGGTGGTGTCGTTGATCTGGCGGCTGGTGCGCGGGCCGATGATCGAATTGGTGATGCGGTGCCATCCGCCCTTCTGGGAGGCGAACTGGGCCTGGGTCCACTGGGTGCGGAAACTGCCTGTGCAGGTCTGGTGAGTCCCTGCCTTGATGTCGCGCAGCCCGTCGGCGACGACCTCCCCGACCCAGATGGTGCAGACGAAGCCGTCGCGTGCGGGAGCGGCCGTCCTGGCGGATGCGATGAGGCCGACCGGGAGCCAGTGCGCCGGGTCGGCGGCCTTGGGGTGGGTGGCCTTCACTGAGGGGCTGTTGAAGGCCCGCTCGCCGTCGTAGCCGAAGTGGGACACGGTGGCGGTGTCCAGGTCGATGGTGCCGCCTTCCGGCGAGGCGGTGATGGGCAGCCGCACCGCGGCGGAATCGTCGGCGGCGGTGGCCGGTGCCGCGATGGCGGTTGTCGCTGCGGTGAGGGCGAGTAACAGCGTTGTCGCTCTGCGCATGGAATCCCCCGGATGGTTGGAGTGAAGCGCTGACGCTTGCCTGTCGATGGTGCCGCTGCGTCGGCACCGACAGGAGAACCGCTGACGGGTTCCCATGGGTGACGGAGGTGGAGCTTATGCCCCGGATGGCCAGTTCGGGGATGAGATCATCCCTTTCGGGAGATCGGCTTCCGTTTCGAAGCATTGGCGGGATAAGACGGCTGGCTGCCGGCTTTCGACTGGATCGTGTGCTGGTGGGCCTTCCGGCTCTTCACTGGCTCCGCTGTCCGGCGCTGGTGGGGTGGACGGCGGACGGCCCGCCTCCGGCGCGGATGTACGCGGGAGGCGGGCCGTTCGTCGTCAGGGGGCGATGGCTACTTCTTGGGGAGCCACTTGCGCCAGACCGGCTCGTTGGCCTTGACCCACTTCTCGGCGGCCTCGTCCGGGGAGAGCTTCTGGTCGGCGATCATCAGGGAGACCTCGTTCTGGTGCTCCTCGGACCAGTGGAAGTTCTTGAGCAGCTGGGCCGCTTCGCCGCCGTTCTTGGCGAAGTCGGTGTTCAGGAACTTCTGGAGGGGGGTGTGCGGGTAGGCGCAGGCGACCTTGTCGGGGTCGGCGTCGCAGCCCTCCTTGTAGGCGGGGAGCTTGACCTCGGTCATGGGGACCTTCTCGAACAGCCACTGGGGCTTGTACCAGTAGGTCAGGAAGGGCTTCTTCTCCTTGGCGAACTGCTTGATCTGGGTGATCTGGGCGGCCTCGGAGCCGGCGAAGACGACCTGGTAGTCCAGGTTGAGATTCTTGACGAGGGCCTTGTCGTTGGTGACGTAGGACGGGGAGCCGTCCAAGAGCTGGCCCTTGCCGCCGGACTCGGCGGTGCGGAGCTGGTCGGCGTACTTGTTCAGATTGCGCCAGTCGGTGACGTCGGGGTGGGCCTTGGCGAAGTACGTGGGGACGTACCAGCCGATGTGGCCGGTGACACCCACGTCGCCGCCGCGGGTGATCAGGCCCTTGTCCTCGATGTAGCGCTGCTCCTGCTCGGGGTGGCCCCAGTCCTCCATGATGGCGTCCACCCGGCCCTGGCTGAGGGCGTCCCAGGCGGGGACCTCGTCGACCTGGACGGTGTCCACCCGGTAGCCGAGCTCGTGCTCCAGCAGGTACTTGGCGACGGCCGTGTTGGCCTGGGCGCCGACCCAGGACTGCTGGGAGAGGGTCACCGTCTTGGAGCCCTCGGCGGCGGCGAAGGGGGAGGACTGGACGGTCATGTCGGCGGCGCCGCAGCCGGTGACCAGCAGAAGGAGACCGGCGGCCGCCGTGGACACAATGCGCTTGGGCATGGTCAGGCCTCCTTTGAAGAGGTGGGCTGGGTTACGCGGTCGAGCATCAGGCCGAGGCAGACGATCGCCGCGCCGGCGACCAGCCCGGTGGCCAGGTCGCCCTGGGCGAGGCCGAAGACCACGTCGTAGCCGAGCGCGCCTCCGCCGACCAGGCCGCCGATGATGACGACGGCGAGGACCAGCACGACCGCCTGGTTGACGGCGAGGAGCAGGGCGGGGCGAGCCAGCGGGATCTGGACCTGGCGCAGTTGCTGCCAGCCGGTGGCGCCGAGGGAGCGGGCGGATTCGAGGGCGACCGGGTCGACGCCCCGTAGACCTTGGGTGGTGATCCGGACGACGGCAGGGAGGGCGTAGACCACCGCGGCGGCGACCGCGGGGGCGCGGCCCACGCCGAACAGGGCGACCACCGGGATGAGGTAGACGAACTGCGGCATGGTCTGGAAGACGTCCAGGACGGGCCGTAGCCAGCGTTCGACGCGGGCGCTTCGGGCGGCGGCGATGGAGACGGCGAAGCCGAGGGCCAGGGTGACGGCGACGGCGGCCAGGACCTGGGACAGAGTGTCCAGGGAGGCGTCCCAGACGCCGAGGACGCCGATGGCGGCCATCGCGAGGACGGCGGTGAGCGCGGTGCGCCAGGTGCCGACGAGCAGGGCCAGGGCGCCGACCAGCAGGAGCAGGCCCCACCAGGGGAGGGCCTGGAGACCGGAGCGTACGGGGTCGAGGACCCAGCCGGTGAAGGCGGCGGCCCAGTCGGCGGTGCCGCCGATGACGGGCACGCCGGAGTAGAGGTGGTCCGTCATCCAGTCGACGGCGGTGTTGACCGGTTCGGCGATGCCCACGTTCCAGGAGGCCGGGAAGGAGAGAGCGCCGAGGAGGCGTGCGGTCAGGGCCGCCGCGGCGGTGAGGGCGGCGGCCAGCAGCCAGGCGGGCCAGCTGCGGCCGTCCCGCTCCTCGCGCTCGGCGGTCGCGGTGCGGTCCAGCACGATGGCGAGCAGGACGATGGGGATGCCGGCGGCCAGCGCGGCGCCCACGTCGACGGAGGCGAGGGCCTGGTAGACCCGGTCGCCGAGGCCGCCCGCGCCGATCACGGAGGCGATGACGGCCATGGAGAGGGCCATCATGACGGTCTGGTTGACGCCGAGGAGCAGTTGGCGGCGGGCCAGGGGGAGGCGGGCGGTGAGGAGGCGCTGGCGGGCGGTGGCGCCGAGGGAGTCCACGGCTTCGAGGACGGTGGGGTCGGCCTCGCGCAGGCCGAGCGCGGTGAGGCGGGCCATCGGCGGGGCCGCGTAGACGACGGTGGCCAGCACGGCCGCCGGGACGCCGATGCCGAAGATCAGGACGACGGGGAGGAGATAGGCGAAGGCCGGGAGGACCTGCATGGTGTCCAGGACCGGGCGCAGGGCGCGGAAGGTGCGGTCGGAGAGGCCGGCGGCCAGACCGAGCAGGGCGCCCAGGGCGAGGGAGGCGGCGACGGCCACCACCATCAGGGCGAGGGTCTGCATGGTGGGCACCCACATGCCGAGCAGCCCGCAGACGGCGAACGCGGCGGCGGTGGACAGGCCGATGCGGATGCCGGCGGCGCGCCAGGCGATGACGGCCGCGGCGACCGTGACCCCGGCCCAGCCGAGGGCCAGGAGGAGGAGATAGACGGCGCGGACGGAGAAGACCACCGCGTTGCTGATGTGGCCCAGGAAGTAGAGGAAGAACGGGTGGCTGTCCCGGTTGTCGATGATCCAGTCGCTGGTCGAGCCGAGGGGGGAGGAGAGGTCCACGGAGAGGGCGGCGGGCCAGTTGAGGCTGGTTGCGGTGAGGAGGCCGGCGATGGTGAGGAGGACCGCGGCGGCCAGGGGCCACCAGCGGCGGGCGGGGAGTCTCGGAGACGGAGACGGTACGGAGAGGGGGGCGGTGGTGGTGGTCATGCGGCGGCCGCCTTCCGGCCGTCCTCCTGGGACGGGACGGTGGCGGGCACCCCGGCGACGACGGCCAGCAGACCCTGGTGGTCGACCACGCCGAGGCAGCGGCCCTGCTCGGTGACCCGGGCGGGCCCGCCGCTGCGGGCGACCGCCTCGATGGCCTCGGCGACCGTGGCGGTGGGCGCGAGGGCGGGCCCGGAGGAGTCGGCCTCGCCGTCGCGGGCGGGCCGCATGGCACCGCGTACCGTCATGACCTGCTCGCGCGGCACATCGCGTACGAAGTCGCGGACGTAGTCGTCGGCGGGCGAGCCCACGATCTCCTCGGGGGTGCCGAGCTGGACGATCCGGCCGTCGCGCATCAGGGCGATCCGGTCGCCGAGGCGCAGCGCCTCGTTGAGATCGTGGGTGATGAAGACCATGGTGCGGCCCTCCTCGCGGTGGAGCCGGGCCACCTCCTCCTGCATATCCCGGCGGATCAGCGGGTCCAGCGCGCTGAACGGCTCGTCGAAGAGGAGGACTTGGGGATCGGAGGCGAGAGCGCGGGCGAGGCCGACGCGCTGCTGCTGGCCGCCGGAGAGCTGGCGGGGCCGGCGCTGCTCCATCCCGTCCAGGCCGACCTTGGCGACCAGTTCGGCGGCCTTGGCGCGGCGCTCGGCGCGGCCCATGCCCTGGATCTCCAGGCCGTAGGCGACGTTGTCCAGGACGGTGCGGTGCGGCAGCAGCCCGAAGTGCTGGAAGACCATCGCGGCGCGGTGGCGGCGCAGTTCGCGCAGCCGGGCCTTGTCCATGGCGCCGACGTCCTCGCCGTCGATGGCGATGGTGCCCGCGGTGGGCTCTATCAGCCGGGTGAGGCAGCGGACCAGGGTGGACTTGCCGGAGCCGGACAGGCCCATGACGACGAAGACCTCGCCCTTGCGGACGTCGAAGGAGACGTCCCGGACGGCGGCGGTACAGCCGGTGCGCTCGCGCAGTTCGGCGGCGGGGAGGGCGGTCAGCTCGGGGTCGCCGGGTATGCGGCGCGCGGCGGACTTGGGGCCGAAGACCTTCCAGAGGCCGTTTACGGAGAAGACCGGGGGCTGGGAGGGTTGTTCGGGGACCTGGGTCGGACCCGTGGCCGGGGCCGTACTCGCGGCCGGGGCCGGGCTTGCGTCCGGGGCCGAGCTTGCGTCCGGGGCCGGGCTTGCGTCCGGGGCCGGGCTCGTGTCCGGGGTCGGGGGCTTCTTTTCGGCGGGGGTGGGGACGGTGGCGGTCACTTGGCACCGCCTCCCAGCAGTTCAGCGGCCTTTTCGCCGACCATGAGGACTCCGATCATCGGATTGACGGCGGGCATCGTGGGGAAGACCGAGGCGTCGGCGATACGGATGCCGGACAGGCCGCGGATCTTCAAGTCGGGCGTGACGACCGCCAGTTCGTCGTCGGCGGCGCCCATCTTGCAGGTACCCGCCGGGTGGTAGACGGTGTGCGCGACCTTGCGGGCGTACTCGCTCAGTTCCTCGTCGCCGGTCACCTCAGGCCCGGGGCAGACCTCGCGCTTCAGCCAGCCGGCCAGCGGCTCGGCCTTGGCGACCTCGCGGGCGATCCTGATGCCGTCCACCAGGGTGCGGCCGTCGTAGTCGTCCTCGTCGGTGAAGTACCGGAAGTCCAGGGCCGGCTTGGCCTCCGGGTCGGCGCTGGTGAGGTAGAGGCGGCCGCGCGAGCGGGGCTTGGGGATGTTCGGGGTCATCGAGACACCGTGCGCGGGCCGTTCGTAGCCCAGTCGCTCCGGGTTGTCGGTGAACGGGATCTGGTAGAAGTGGAACATGAGGTCCGGGCCCTCGGACTCCGGGTCGCGGCGGACGAAGAGCCCGGCGTCGCTGTCCATCGCGGAGTTCTCCGGGATGGGGCCGTGGGTCTCCCAGACGATCACCGACTCGGGGTGGTCGAGCAGGTTCTCGCCGACGCCCGGCAGGTCGCGGACGACCGGGATGCCGAGGGCGTCCAGGTCGGCCTTCGGGCCGATGCCGGAGTGCAGCAGCAGCCGCGGGGTGTCCACCGCGCCGGCGCAGACCACGACCTCCCGGCGGGCCGAGATCAGCCTCTCCTCGCCGTCCTTGGTGCGGACGTGGACGCCGCGGGCGGTGGTGCCGTCCAGCTCCAGCCGGTACGCCCAGGTCTCCAGCAGGATGGTGAGGTTGGACCGCTCGTCCATGATCGGGTGGAGGTAGGCCACCGAGGCGGAGGAGCGCTTGTTGTCCTCCGGGTGGTACGCCAGGTCGAAGAAGCCGACGCCCTCGTGGAACGGCTGGGCGTTGAAGCCCTCGACACGCGGCACGTCCAGCGCCTTCCGCGCGGCGTCCACGAAGTCGCGGGCGATGGCGTTGCGGTCCTTCTCGTCCACCGAGACGATGTTGTTCAGCAGCCGGGCGTAGTACGGGTCCATGGCGGCCGCGTTCCAGCCGGTGGCGCCCGCCGCCTCCCACTCGTCCCAGTCGGACGGCAGCGGCTTGAAGGAGATCAGGGTGTTGTGCGAGGAGCAGCCGCCGAGCACCCGGGCGCGGCTGTGCCGGATGTGCGAGTTGCCGCGCGGCTGCTCGGTGGTCGGATAGTCGTAGTCCAGGTCCCCGCCGAGCAGGCCCATCCAGCGGCGCAGGGTGAGCACGTCGGGGCGGTCGACGTCGGAGGGGCCGCCCTCGATGACGGCGACGGTGGTGCCCGGGTCGGCGCTCAGCCGGTGGGCGATGACCGAGCCGGCGGTGCCGCCGCCGACGATGACGTAGTCGTAGGTGTCGGAGGCGGGGGCGGATTCCCCGGCGGAGTCGGCCTCGGCGGCCGGCTGGGCCGATTCGGCCGGCTCTCCGGCGGAGTCGTATACGTGGTTGTACGCGGCGATCATGCGGGGGTCTCTTCTCTGCGGCTCTGCGGCGGTGGTCCTCGGGGGCTTCTCCCGTACGTACGGGATCCCGTACGTACGGGAGTACGGCTCAGCCCTTGAACCAGCGCACCGGGCGCGGGGCCAGGTTCTGGTAGACGTGCTTGGACTCGCGGTACTCGGCGAGGCCCGCCGGGCCCAGCTCGCGGCCGATGCCGCTCTTGCCGAAGCCGCCCCACTCCGCCTGCGGGAGGTAGGGGTGGAAGTCGTTGATCCAGACGGTGCCGTGGCGCAGCCGGCCGGCGACCCGGCGGGCGCGGCCCGGGTCGGCCGTCCAGACGCCGCCGGCCAGGCCGTACTCGGTGTCGTTGGCGAGGGCGACGGCCTCGTCCTCGGTGCGGAAGGTCTCCACGGTGAGGACCGGGCCGAACACCTCCTCGCGGACCACCCGCATCTCGCGGTGGCACTGGTCCAGGACGGTGGGGCGGTAGAAGTAGCCGGCCTTCAGGGCGGGCTCCAGGTCGGCGGGGCGCTGTCCGCCGGCACGCAGTACGGCTCCCTCGGCGAGCGCGGAGGCGACGTACTCCTCGGTACGGGCGAGCTGCCGGTCGGAGACCAGCGGGCCGCACTCCACGCCGTCGGCGGTGCCCCGGCCCAGGCGGATCTTCTCGGCGCGGCGGGCGAGTTCGGCGACGAAGCGCTCCCGAACCGACTCCTCGATGATCAGCCGGGAGCCGGCCGAGCAGACCTGGCCGCTGTGGATGAAGGCCGCGTTGAGCGCCTGGTCCACGGCGGTGTCGAAGCCCTCGTCGGTGGCGCAGGCGTCGGCGAAGACCACGTTGGGGTTCTTGCCGCCCAGTTCCAGGGCGACCTTCTTCACCGTGTCGGCGGCGGCGCGCATCACCTTCGTACCGCTGACCAGGCCGCCGGTGAAGGAGACCAGGTCCACGTCCGGGTGCTCGGACATCCGGGCGCCGACCGGGTCGCCCGCGCCGGTGACCAGGTTGGCCACCCCGTCGGGCAGCCCGGCCTCGGCGAGCAGGCGGATCAGCGCGACGGTGGTCAGCGGGGTGATCTCGCTGGGCTTGAGGACGAAGGTGTTGCCCGCGGCGAGCGCCGGAGCGATCTTCCAACTGGCCTGGAGCAGCGGGTAGTTCCAGGGGGTGATCAGGGCGCAGACGCCGACCGGCTCATGGACCACGGTGCTGTGGACCTCGGGGGTACCGGCGTCCACCACCCGGCCGCCGGACTCGCCGGCGACCAGGTCGGCGAAGTAGCGGAAGGCGTCGGTGACGCAGTCCACGTCCACCCGGCCCTCCTCGGCGGTCTTGCCGGCGTCCCGGCTCTCCAGCAGGCCCAGCTCCTCGCGGTCGCGCTGGAGGAGGTCGGCGACCCGGCGCAGCAGTGCGGCGCGCTCGGCGACCGGGGTGGCCGGCCAGGACCCCTGGTCGAAGGCGGCGCGGGCGGCGGCGATCGCGGCGTCGGTGTCCTCGGCCCCGCCCTCGGCGACGACCGCGAGGACGGTCGCGTCGACGGGGTCGAGGATCTCGCGGGTGGCGCCGTCGGCGGCTGCTCGCCACTCGCCGCCCACGTGGATGGTGTGTCGGTCGGACACGTGCTGGTCGGACACGTCGCGTTCTGCCTTCCGTTCCGGGTCGTACCGGCGCCCCGCGGGGGGCGCCGTGCCTCGACGGGGTCGATCGGGCCGATCGAGGTCCCTGCCGCGGCCTGGTTGGGGCCTGATGGAGGCCTGGTGAGGGCCTGAGAAGGGCGCAGCCGGCGGCCGGAGGGGGCCGTGGACGGCTGCGGTTCCGGCGGGCTACCGGAGAACGGCTCCCTGCCCCCCGTGGCGAGAACCATGCCTGAACGTGGGTTTGCTCACTTCGGGGAGGGGTAGTCCGCCACTTGCTCTCTGTCACGACCCCGTCATTCGAACGGGTCTGCGGTCCGGACCGTGGGGCGGATGATCCGATCGGATGATGATCCGAGGAAGGCGCTGGCCGGTCGCCCGCCGGTCGGCCGGGGCGTGCCTAGGGTGCCCTGCATGCGCAGTAGCGACGACCGCGTCTATCTCGCCCCCGTCGACCAGCTGCGCGCCGCCGCCGCCGTGCTGGTGGTGCTCTACCACGGCTGCCAGGTGCTCGGAGCCCGGTTGCAGGGGCGGGAGTTCCGGCCGGCGGAGGACTGGCCGCACTCGGTGAACCCGGCCTGGACGCTGGTCTTCGAAGGGCACACCGCCGTCGCGCTCTTCATGGTGCTGTCCGGCTTCGTCTTCACCGTCGGGGCGTACGGGCGGCCGGTGCGCTACGGGCGGTTCCTCGGCAACCGGGCGCTGCGGGTCTACCCGCTGTATCTGCTGGTCGCCCTGCTGGGGCTGGCCACCCAGGTGTCCCTGCCGACCTGGCGGGAGCTGCTGGGGGTGCTCACCTTCGCGGCGCCCGCCCAGCCGTACGGCGGGGTGTTCTGGACGCTCGCCGTGGAGATGCAGTTCTATCTGGTGTTCCCGCTGCTCAACCGGCTGCTCACGGAGCGCGGGCCGGGCGCCCTGGTGCGGCTGCTGGCCGCGGTGGCCGTGCTGCGGGCCCTGGTGTGGCTGAGCAGCCCGGTGGCCGAGCCGCACACGGTGGCGCTCTACCTGGGGCTGGCCGGGCGGATCGACCAGTTCCTGCTGGGGATGCTGGCGGCCTGGGCGTATCTGCGCCACCGGGAGCGGCTGCGGGCGGGGCGGCGGGTGCTGCTGCCGGTGGCGGGGGCGCTGGCGCTCGCCCTGACCTGGTGGTTCAACCAGGTGCGCGGCTTTGTCTCGGACAGTCCGCTGAAGCTGGTGTGGGGGACGGCCGAGGGGGCGGTGTGGGCGCTGGCGGTGCTGGTGTACGTGGCGGGGGGCCCGAGCCGCGGGGTGCTGTCCCGCGCGGTGGCCCGGCTCGGCGAGGTGAGCTTCTCGGTGTATCTGACGCACTTCATGGTGCTGGCGGTGCTCGGCGAGTACGCGGCCGGGTGGCCGATCCGGGCCCTGGTCCCGGCCGGGCTGCCTCCGCTGGCGGCGGCGTTCTGGCTGACCCTGCTGGTGGCGCTGCCGTTGACGGTGGCGGTCTCCTGGCTGACGTACCACGCGGTGGAACTGCCGTTCCTGCGGCTGCGGCGCCCCTACACCGCCCCGGGCGTGGAGACACCTCGCCCCCGGCAGCGCGCGGCGGCCGGGGGCGAGGAGCGGATCACAGGCTGATCGGACGAGATCAGATCAGGCCCAGGCCGCGGACGGCGTCGCGCTCCTCCGCGAGCTCCTGCACCGAGGCGTCGATGCGGGTGCGGGAGAACTCGTTGATGTCCAGGCCCTGGACGATCTCGTACGTGCCGTCCTTGCAGGTGACCGGGAAGGAGGAGATCAGGCCCTCCGGGACGCCGTAGGAGCCGTCCGAGGGGATGCCCATGGAGGTCCAGTCGCCGGCCGGGGTGCCGTTGACCCAGGTGTGGACGTGGTCGATGGCGGCGTTGGCGGCGGAGGCGGCCGAGGAGGCGCCCCGGGCCTCGATGATCGCGGCGCCGCGCTTGGCGACGGTCGGGATGAAGGTGTCGGCGAGCCAGGCCTCGTCGTTCACGGTCTCGGCGGCGTTCTTGCCGGCGATCTCCGCGTGGAAGATGTCCGGGTACTGGGTGGCCGAGTGGTTGCCCCAGATGGTCAGCCGCTTGATGTCGGAGACGGCGGCGCCGGTCTTGGCGGCCAGCTGCGAGATGGCGCGGTTGTGGTCCAGGCGGGTCATCGCGGTGAACCGCTCGGCCGGCACGTCCGGCGCGGCGGCCTGGGCGATCAGGGCGTTGGTGTTGGCCGGGTTGCCGACCACCAGGACGCGGATGTCGTCGGCGGCGTGGTCGTTGATGGCCTTGCCCTGCGGCTTGAAGATGCCGCCGTTGGCCTCCAGCAGGTCGCCGCGCTCCATGCCCTTGGTACGGGGGCGGGCGCCGACGAGCAGCGCGACGTTGGCGCCGTCGAAGCCGACGTTCGGGTCGTCGGTGATCTCGATGCCGCGCAGCAGCGGGAAGGCGCAGTCGTCGAGCTCCATCGCGGTGCCCTCGGCGGCCTTCAGGCCCTGGGGGATCTCCAGCAGGCGGAGCTTGACCGGCACATCCGCGCCGAGCAGGTGGCCGGAGGCGATGCGGAAGAGCAGCGCGTAGCCGATCTGGCCGGCCGCGCCGGTCACGGTGACATTCACGGGAGTGCGGGTCATGGCGATCTCCGTAAGACAGCTGGCGGTGGGGGTCCCTGCCCCTGGTGCTGGACATCCCCATGATCGATCGGTGTCTCGACGTGAAGAGATATCCAGCGGTCAGGCTATCCGAACCCGCACCGCCTCAATCCCCGCCCCCGCACCCTGTGTCGTGGCTCACTGCGCTCCCGGGGCCCCGTCCGTGCAGTCCTGGCCGCCGGCCGCCAGGGTGGCGCAGGCCTTGGACGCCTCGGCGGAGGCCGCGGCCACCATCGCGGTGTAGGTGTCGGTGCCGCCGGCCTTGACCGACCGCTGCTCGGTGGTGCCCGCCGCGGAGACGGTGACGGTGTCCCCGCCGGTCGCCTGGGTGATACGGGCCCAGGCCGCGCCGCACACCTTGCTGTAGCGGACCTCGATCCGGGCGGTGCCGACCGTGGCGGTCGCGGCGGTGGTCGCGTACTCGCCGCCGCATCCCATCTGCTGGGCGTCCTGGCCGGTGCAGTCCTTGCCGTTGCACTTCACCCCGGGCGGCAGCTTGACGGCGGCGCTGGTGGTGGGGGCGGCCGAGGTGGGCGGCCCGGCGACGGTCTTGCCGGTGCCGGTGTCGTCGCCGTCCTGACCGATCAGGAAGTACGCCCCGGCGGCGACGGCCACCACGGCGGCGGCCGCGCCGGCGATCAGCGGCAGCCTGCTCCGGCGGCGCGGGGCGGGGTCGGCCGGTCCGTCGGCCTGATGGGTACGGGGCTGGGGGGCGTCCGTGATGTTCCTGCCCGGGCCGCGGGGGGCGGGTCCGTTGGGGCCGCCGTCCGCGGGGATGACGGATCCGTGGGTGGGGCGCGGGCCGGGGGACGGGGTGGCGGCGGGGCCGGTGGGGCGCTCGCCGGGCCGGTCGGTGGCGGGGGCGGGGGCGCCGGTGCCGCCGCCGAAGTCGCCGAGGGCGGCCCGCGCCTGGGATATGCGGATCGCCTCCATGGTCATGTCATGGCGCATCTCCGCGCGGCTCCAGGCCCGCTCGGCCAGCTCCCACATGGTGGTGAGGTGGATCGGGTTGGTACCGGTGACCTCGGCGAGCGCGAGGACGGCGCCCTTGGGAGGGAGCAGCCGGCCGTTGAGGTAGCGCTCCCAGGACGTCTTGCTGTACCCGGTGCGGTCCGCGACGGCGGCGACACCCAGCCCGCCGCGGTCCACCAGCCGGCGCAGCTGGCTGGTGAACTCCTTGACCTGCGGGTCGAGTTCCTCCGGTAGCGCCTTCCAGCGAGGCATTGCCTCCCCCTCGTCCCCCCGTTGCGTGCTGATGTGCTCCCCGTACCGCGCCCTGCGGGCGCCGGCCGGGTCTCCGCTGGGTGGGATGCGCGGAGCCGGGGTGCCAGTTCCCGTGGGTCGGGGCGGGTACGGACGCACCCGCGCCCGGACGTGCCCCGTCGCACACCCGGCGCCGAGTGCCGCCCCAGTCTCGCATCCCGCCGC
This sequence comes from Streptomyces sp. NPDC046887, assembly GCF_040644755.1. NCBI lineage: Bacteria > Bacillati > Actinomycetota > Actinomycetes > Kitasatosporales > Streptomycetaceae > Streptomyces > Streptomyces sp. NPDC046887. The sequence goes on along the minus strand of NZ_JBEYXH010000001.1, from coordinate 603,504 downwards.
GGGTCGCCCACACCATGCCGGAATGGTCACTTCCGTGCCACAGCCGCAGGAAATCCCTTGCTCGCGATTGGCGCGTGCATGACCCTCTTGGGACAACGCCGCGGCGCCCGTCCTGCTCGGGGGAGAGGATGGGCGCCGTAGCGGAGGTCCGGGCGCGGGGCCCCTCCATGGGGGGCGGGCGGTCAGCGGACCGCGAACCGGACGGCCTTCTCCAGGAGTGGGATCTCCAGCCAGGGATTCGGCTGGGTCATCAGCGCGAAGAAGACGATCGCCGCGCCGAGCAGTCCGTAGGTCGCCATGTCGGTGAACCTCGACCGTACGGCGAGCATCCCCACCGACGGCAGGACGCGGCGCATCACGGCTCCGGTCAGCAGGGCCGCCCCGACCAGCAGCGAACCGACGCGCGCGGCCTGCGGGAACGGGTCGAAGCCGACCACCAGCAGACCCAGCGCGACCAGCCCGACCACGGTGAGCAGCGGCCACTGGCGGGCCGGCGCCGGAGCGTCCCCGGGCGCCGCCCGCCCGCCGCCCTCGGGGCGCGCGGTGTCCCGGGTCACGGCCGGCGGCCGCCGCGAACCGGTCGGGGGCGCGCCACTTCCCGTAGCACCGCCACTTCCCGTAGCACCGCCGCCGCTTCCCGTAGCACCGCCTGGTCCCGTAGCACCGTCGCCCGCGCCGCTCCCGGCGTCCGGGATGTCGGAGGAGGCGGCGTCGGCGGCATCGTCCGCGTCGGCGTCGGCGGAGGCGGAGGCGGAGGCGTGCGAGGAGTCGTCGGCGGGGCCCTCGGCGAGGCCCTCAGCGCCGGCGGCGTTCCCGGCGCTCCCACTGGGGCCGGCGGCGTTCCCGGCGACCCCGGAGGCGTTCCCGGCGCTCCCCCCGGCACCGGCGGCGTTCCCGGCGGCACCGGCGGCGCTCTCGGCGCTCCCCCCGGGACCGGCGGCGTTCCCGGCGGCACCGGAGGCGTTCCCAGCGCTCCCCCCGGCTCCTGCCGGCGCGGTAGCGCCGAGATTCCCGGGGCCCGGCCCCTCGGCCTCCGCGGACGCGGTCCCGCCGGGGCCCCCGAGACCCGGCCCCTCGGCCCCCGCCCCGGCCGCAGGCCCGCCGTCCCCGGCCCCCGCCGGCGCGGCACCGCCGAGATCCCCGGGGCCCGGCCCCTCGGTCTCCGCGGACGCGGGGCCCGTCGGCCTGGTCGCCGTTGCCGGGTCGCCGTCAGCCCGTACGCCCATGGGTCGCTCTCTTTCGGTGTCGTGCCGTCTCTCGCGGTCGGGCCGGGTGTCGGTCAGGCGGTCTCGGTGGCGGCCGCGGCGCGCTCGGCCGCCTCGACCACGTTGACCAGCAGCTGCGCCCGGGTCATCGGGCCGACGCCGCCCGGGTTCGGGGCGCGCCAGCCGGCCACCTCGTTCACCCCCGGGTGCACATCGCCGACGATCTTGCCGCTCTCGTCCCGGCTGACGCCCACGTCCAGCACCGCCGCGCCCGGCTTGACGTCCTCCGGCTTGATCAGGTGCGGTACGCCCGCGGCGGCCACGATGATGTCCGCCCGGCGCAGATGCGCGGAGAGGTCCCGCGTACCGGTGTGGCACTGGGTCACCGTCGCGTTCTCGGAGCGGCGGGTGAGCAGCAGCGGCATGGGGCGGCCGATGGTGGTGCCGCGGCCGACCACCACGACCTCCGCGCCGTTGATCTCCACCCCGTGCTTGCGCAGCAGGGTGATGATCCCGTTGGGGGTGCAGGGCAGCGGCGCGGGCTCGTTGAGCACCAGCCGGCCGAGGTTGGTGGGGTGCAGTCCGTCGGCGTCCTTGGCTGGGTCCATCAGCTCCAGGATCCGGTTCTCCACGATCCCCTTGGGGAGCGGGAGCTGCACGATGTAACCGGTGCAGGCGGGGTCCTCGTTCAGCTCGCGGACGACCGCCTCGATCTCGTCCTGGGTGGCGGTGGCGGGCAGTTGGCGCTGGAGGGAGGCGATGCCGACCTCCGCGCAGTCGCGGTGCTTGCCGGCGACGTACTTGTGGCTGCCCGGGTCGTCGCCGACCAGGATGGTGCCGAGGCCGGGAGTGACGCCCCGGGCCTTGAGGGTGGCCACGCGGGCGGCCAGTTCGGACTTGATCGCGGCGGCGGTGGCCTTGCCATCGAGAATCTGGGCGGTCATGGGTCCATCCTCCCGGATGAACCCGTCCCTGTTCCAATTCGCGGGCGGTCCCCCGTACCGGTCGGTCCGCGGCGGCGCGGACCGGTGTCCCGGCCACGCTTCCACCCCAGGGGTCGGCCGAGGTTGCACTTGCACAACGCCTCGTTCTATCGACTGGACAAGCGGTCTCGGCAGCGACCACGATGATCCGCGCAGTGCCGCGGGCAGTGCAGGGGGGCAGAACCGCAGGAAACGGGCACCAACGTTCCTCCGCGCGGGCCGCGCCGTCCCCGCACCACAACGGAGGAAACCCGCCATGAGTTTCGGCGACCCCAACAACCCCTACGGCCAGCAGCAGGGCCAGCCCCAGCAGCCGGGCTACGGCTACCCGCAGGGCGGCCAGCCCCCGCAGCCCGGCTACGGCTACCCGCAGCAGGGCCAGCCGCAGCAGCCCGCGCAGCCCGGCTACGGCTACCCGGCCGCTCCCCCGGCCCCGGCCGCCGCTCCCGGCTACGGCTACCCGGGCGTGCCGGCGTCGATGCCGGGCCTGGTGACGACCGCACGCGTGCTGCTCTTCATCGTCGGCGGCCTCCAGATCATCGCCGCCATCGTCTTCGCCTTCGTCGTCGCCGCCGCGCAGGACATCTCCTCCGAGGTGGGCGCCGGCGACGCGACCAGCGGCCTGGCGGGCCTCGGCTTCATCCTGGTCCTGATCCTGGTCGCCTTCGCGCTGTGGGCGATCATCCTGGGCGCCAAGATGGGCAAGGGCGGCAACGGCGTGCGGATCACCACGATCGTCTACGCCTCGCTCTTCCTCGTCCTGAGCCTGCTCAACTTCGGCAACGGAACGGCCAGTTCGGTGGTCAGCGCGCTGATCGGCCTGGCGATCGGCGGCATCATCCTCGCCGCGATGCTCACCAAGGACGGCGCGGCCTGGTTCAACCGTCCGCGCTACTGACGGTCCCCCGCGGCCGAGAGCCCCGGCCGGCAGTCGCGGCCGAGAGCCGCAATCGCATCACCGGATGATGGAGGAAGACCCCGCATGAGCTTCGGCGCCCCCGGCAGCAGTCCCTACGGCCCGCCCGAGGACAAGCCCGCGCAGCCGGGTTACGGCTACCCGCCCGCCGCCCCGGCCTACGGCGGCGGTTACCCGGGCGTGCCCTGGGCGATGCCGGGCGGGGTCAAGGCCGCCCGCGTCATGCTCCTGGTCATCGGCGGCCTTCAGGCCGTCGCCGGCGTGGTGATGGTCGTCGCCTCCAGCTGGTTCGCGGACCTGATCACCGATAACGCCAGGACGTCCGGCGCCCGCTCCGAGGACGTCGACACGGTCGCCTCGATCGGCGCGGGCATCATGATCGTGATGGGTGTCCTCGTGCTGGCCTTCGCCGTGTGGGGGCTCATCACCGGGATGAAGCTGGCCAAGGGCGGCAACGGCATACGGATCTCCGGGATCGTGTACGCCTCGATCGTCACCTTCTTCAGTGCGGTCAGCCTGCTCGGGGCGAACCTGTTCGCGCTGATCAGCGTGGTACTCGGCATCCTGATCATCGTGTTCCTGGCGAAGGCGGAGTCGGCTGCCTGGTTCAGGCGCCCGCGCCACTGAACCGCCGCCCGCGGTACGCGAGAACGACGGAGCCCTTCCCGGCCTGCCCAGGCCGGGAAGGGCTCCGTCGTCGGTACGACCACCGGACGCCGGCCGTCACCGGAAGAAGCGCCGCCTCAGCGGAAGAAGCGCCGCCTCAGCGGAAGAAGCGCCGCGTCAGTGGAAGAAGTGCCGCGTCCCGGTGAAGTACATGGTCACCCCGGCCTTGCGGGCCGCCTCGACCACCTGCTCGTCGCGGACCGAACCGCCCGGCTGCGCCACGGCCTTGACGCCCGCCGCGGTCAGCACCTCCAGCCCGTCCGGGAACGGGAAGAACGCGTCGGAGGCGGCGTACGAGCCCCGGGCCCGCTCCTCGCCGGCCCGCTCCACGGCCAGCTTCGCCGAGTCGACCCGGTTGACCTGGCCCATGCCCACGCCCACGCTGGCGCCGCCCTTGGCGAGCAGGATGGCGTTGGACTTCACCGCGCGGCAGGCCCGCCAGGCGAAGGCCAGTTCGGCCAGCTCGTCGGCGGACAGCGCCTCACCGGCGGCCAGCGTCCAGTTCGCCGGGTCGTCGCCGTCGGCCTGGAGCCGGTCGGTGACCTGGAGCAGCGCGCCGCCGTCGATCGGCTTGACCTCGACCGTGGCGGCCGGAGCGCCGGAGGCCCGCAGCACCCGGATGTTCTTCTTCTTCGCCAGCGCCTCGACCGCGCCGTCCTCGTAGTCCGGGGCCACGATGACCTCGGTGAAGATCTCGGCGACCTGCTCGGCCATGGCCACCGACACCGGGCGGTTGACCGCGATCACCCCGCCGAACGCGGACAGCGGGTCGCAGGCGTGCGCCTTGCGGTGCGCCTCGGCGACATCCGCGCCGGTGGCGATCCCGCACGGGTTGGCGTGCTTGATGATCGCCACGCACGGCTCGTCGTGGTCATAGGCGGCCCGGCGCGCGGCGTCGGTGTCCGTGTAGTTGTTGTACGACATCTCCTTGCCGTGCAACTGCTCGGCGCCCGCGAGGCCGCCGCCCTCCTCGGAGAGGTACAGCGCGGCGCCCTGGTGCGGGTTCTCGCCGTAGCGCAGCACATTGCCGCGCTGGTGGACGGTGCCCAGGAACTCGGGGAAGCCGGAGTCGTCGGCCGGGGCGTACTCGGCGGCGAACCAGGAGGCCACGGCGGTGTCGTACGCGGCGGTGTGCCGGAACGCCTCGGCGGCCAGCCGCTTGCGGGCGGTCAGCTCGAACCCGCCGTCCTTCACCGCGTCCAGCACCTGCGCGTACCGTCCCGGGGAGGTGACCACCGCGACCGAGGGGTGGTTCTTGGCGGCGGCGCGGACCATCGACGGGCCGCCGATGTCGATCTGCTCCACGCACTCGTCCGGGGTGGCGCCGGAGGCGACCGTCTCACGGAACGGGTAGAGGTTCACCACCACCAGCTCGAACGGCTCCACGCCCAGCTCGGCGAGCTGCTCGCGGTGGGCGTCCAGCCGCAGGTCGGCGAGGATGCCGGCGTGCACCCGCGGGTGCAGCGTCTTGACCCGGCCGTCCAGGCACTCGGGGAAGCCGGTCAGCTCCTCGACCCGGGTGACCGGGACGCCGGTGCCGGCGATCCGGGCCGCGGTGGACCCGGTGGAGACCAGCTCGACACCGGCCTCGTGCAGCCCCCGGGCGAGCTCCTCCAGCCCCGTCTTGTCGTAGACGCTGATCAACGCGCGACGGATGGGCTTTCGGGTGGGCTTATTCACCGACATGAACCTTTCGTCCCTCAATGCGGTAGCCGTGCCGGGCCAGACGCCCCACGACCTCGACGAGCAGCGAGCGCTCGACTTCCTTGATCCGCTCATGCAGAGCGGCCTCGTCGTCCTCGTCCCGGATCTCGACCACGCCCTGGGCGATGATCGGACCGGTGTCGACGCCGTCGTCGACGAAGTGGACGGTGCACCCGGTGACCTTGGCGCCGTACGCGAGCGCGTCGCGCACCCCGTGGGCCCCGGGAAAACTGGGCAGCAGAGCGGGGTGGGTGTTCACCGTCCGCCCGCCGAAGCGCTCCAGGAACGCCTTGCCGACGATCTTCATGAACCCGGCCGAGACGACCAGGTCCGGCTGGTACGCGGCGACCGCCTCGGTGAGCGCCCGGTCCCACTCCTCGCGGCTCGGGTGGTCCCCGACCCGGACCGTGAAGGTCGGCAGCCCGGCGCGCTCGGCCCGCTCCAGGCCCGTGATCGCGCCACGGTCCGCGCCGACGGCGACGACCCGCGCCCCGTACCCCTCGGGGTCGGCGGCGATCGCGTCGAGCAGGGCCTGCAAGTTGGTCCCGGATCCGGAGACCAGGACGACGAGGCGGGCGGGGGCGGCGGCCACGGCGGGACTCTTTTCGCGTTGCGGCGGTGGGGACCTGGGGTGGGGAGTACGGAGTGGGGTAGTGCGGACGACCGGCCGGGGCCACCGTTTGTACGGTCGTACGAACGGATCATGCCTCTCGATACGGGGAACCCTACGAGGCGGCCGATCGTCAGCAACGATACCGGCACACCCGACCGCCCCCACGGGACGGGGGCGGACCCGACGGGTAGCGTCTGGGGCAGGGCCGCCCCGGCACGGGGCGGGCACGACGACACAAGACCCGGCAGCGACGGGTCTGAGGGGAAGACGTTCACCACATGCCGGACCGACGCCGCCGCACGGCCATCCACCTGCTGTCGCGGGACCGCCAGTCCACCGACCCGGCGGGCTCCGGGCCCGGTTCCGGGTCGTCCGGATCCTCCGGCTCGTCCGGGTCTTCCCGGTCCTCGGGGTCCTCGGGGTCCTCGGGTGACGAGCAGAACCCGTTCGCCCCGCCCCCCGAGGGCCGCCCCGACCAGCCCTGGCAGCCGCGCCGCCCGGAGGGCGAAGGGTCCGGGGACGGGGACGAGGGGTCGTCCGAGGGCGGCGAGCGGAACCGGTCGCCCTGGGGCCAGTGGAGCCCCCGGCAGCCCGGCCGCTCCTCCGGCGGCTGGGGCAGCCGGCCGCAGAACGGCGACCAGCGCGACCAGCAGGGCGGCGGTCCGGGCGGCGGGCAGAACACCTCGACCCCTCGGGTCGACATGAAGGACCCCGCCCAGCGCCGGGCGCGCTACGCGCTGCTCGCCGGTATGTGGGGCTTCTTCTTCGCGCTCTTCGACCTCACCGAGATCGGCCTGCTGCTCGGCGCCCTGGCCCTGTACTGGGGCATCAGCTCGCTGCGCGCCCGCCGGTCCGCCGCGACCGCGACCGACGCCACCCGGCCGGCCACCGGTGCGGCCCCCGCTCCGGCCGCCCCGGCCAAGTCCTCGGGCGGCGGCCGGCCGCAGACCACGGCCGCGATCAGCGGGGTGGTGCTGGCCGCGATCACCCTGGCGATCGTGGCCGGTACGTACACGGTCCAGCTCGCCTACCGCGACTACTACACCTGCATGGACGACTCGCTGACCCGCAGCGGTCTGCTGGCCTGCAACGAGCGGCTGCCCGAGCCGCTGCGGGACGTCTTCGGCGTCCAGGACTGACGCGCCCCCGACGGCCTCCACCGACGGCGACGGCCCCCACCGCGACTGCGCGGCGGGGGCCGTCGGTCACTCAGCCGCCGAGGGGGACGGAGTGCCGCCCTCCGCGGCCTCCCCGCCCTCTCCGTCCTCCGGGTCCGCCATGTCGGTCTCATCCGGAGTGTCCGGCAGCGGCGGCGGCCCCACCAGTGGGTTCGAGGCCTCCTTCAGGGCGGCCCAGCGCGCCCGGCGGGCCTCCGGCTCCTCCCAGTCGGCCGGCAGGAACCCGTAGACCGCCCCCTGCTCCGGGGCCTCCTCCCGGGCCGTCGGCAACGGCGGCGGCGACTCCTCGTACGCGGCGAACTCCCACGCCTCCCGGGCCTCCCGCCGTACCCGCCAGGCCCGCAGCAGCAGGGCTCCCGGCAGACCGACCGCCGCCGTCCAGCCCATCGCCGCCGCCCCGGTACGCCACCAGACCGGGCCGAACTCGGCGAGCCGCGCGGTGCCCAGCGGCCCGCCCGCCGCCGCCGCGAGCCCGGCCATGGCCGCCCCGCAGACCACCGCCGCCAGCAGCGCGGCCACTGCCGTGTCCCGTACCCGCGCGCCGGTGCGCCGCCCGGCCTGGCGGGCCACCGCGACCCCGGCGGCCAGGGAGACCAGCGCGCACGTCCAGTGCGGCCAGCTTCCGGGGCCGTCCCCCGGGACCGCGGCCAGCAGCGGGAACGGCGGCAGCCCCGCCGTGCCGGTGGCCGACAGCGGGGTGGCGGTGGCGGCGGCACCGACCGCGAACCCGGGCCCGAGCCCGTACGCGGCACCCCAGACGGCGGCGTTCGGCAGCAGGGCCAGCGCCAGCAGCACCACGCCGGTCCGTCCGGACCAGGTCCCGGATAGCCCCAGCAGGGCGTCCCGGGCGGCCCCGATGTGCCAGACCAGGGAGGCCAGCACCAGCAGCGCTCCCCCGGCCAGCAGTACGGCGGTGGCAGCGGCTCCGGCCCGTACCGCGACGGTGGTACGCGAACGGGCCAGGGCCACCCGCAGCCGCTCCGGCGCCCAACCGGGCAGGGGGCCGGGCGGCCGCCCGTACGCGACCCACACCCCGGCGGCGGCCGACAGCACGGCGAGCGGGACCAGCCGCAGGGCCGCGCCGAGCGGGTCGACGGTCAGCGGGCCGCCGGTCCCCGCGTAGCCGGTCGCCCCCGCGGCCACCAGCAGATAGCCCCCGGAGACGGCGGCCACCACGGCACCGGGCGGGGGCGGCCGGCCGTCGTCCTCGGGGTCGGCCGCGTCCCGGGCGGTCCGGTGCACCAGCCAGGCGGGCAGGGCGACCAGCAGCAGCGGAACCACGCCGACGGGGGCGAAGGTCCCGGCGGGGACCGTGGGACGGGCCAGCTCGGCGCCATGCGCCAGCAGCCACAGGGCGGCGGCCACATGCAGGGCGCCCCCGGGGCCGCTGTCCGGGTAGGGGGAGCCGATCCACAGGGCCAGCACCACGACGGTGACGGCACCGAGTCCGAGCCCCGCCGCGAGGGCGCCGCGCATACAGAGCCCGGGAAGGACCCCCGAGAGGCGGCGGACGGTCGTCGTTCCGATCACCCGGGCCATGGTGCCAACGACACGCGCTTGATCCGGGTAACGGGCGAAGAGCCGGTGTGGCGCGCAATATACGCTTATGTACTTTTCGCCCTCCGCCGACGGCCGTCCTGCCGGGGGCCGGCCATGACCCGGACCGCGACCACCTCCGAGCCCGACGAGTTCCACGAGTCCGGCGCGCGATCGCCCGCCGGGCCGTCCGACGGGCCGCCGGACCGGGCCGGGAAGCCCGACGCCCCGCCGCCAGGACCCACTCCTCCGCTGCCGTCCGCCCGGGAACGGCGCCGGCTCCGGGAGGCGAGGAACCTCTCCGAGGAGCAGCTCGCCCGCATGCTGGGGGTCACCCGGGCGACGGTGCGCTCCTGGGAGAACGGGCGCACCACCCCGCGCGGCCGCAAACGCCAGGCGTACGCCAGGATCCTGCACGCCGCACCGGAGAAACCGGTGGCGGAGACCATGGACGCGGGCGGGAGCCCCGGTCCCGATCCCGCGCGGGAAGCGGCCGCGGCACCCGCCTCCGTACCGGCATCCCAGCCCGCCTCCGTAACCGAGCCCGCCTCCGTAACCGAGCCCGAGACCGTAATCGAGCCCGAGCCCGAGACCGAAATCGCACCGGATCCCACGGCCGACACCAGCACCGACGCCGTCACCGACACCGACACCAGCACCGATGCCGACGCCGTCACCGACGCCGAGCAGGCGGCCGACGCGGGCACCGGCTCCGACGAAGCCCCCACCGCGCACCCGGCGGAGCCCTCCGCGGAGGCCGTCTCCGCGCCCGCCGCGGCGTTCGACGCGCTGTACGAGGCGGCCGCGCCCGGGCTGGTCCAGCAGGCCTATGTGCTGACCGGGCGGCGCAGGCTGTCGCGGGAGGCGGTGGAGTACGCCTTCCATCTGGCCTGGGAACGGTGGCCCGAGGTCGCCGTGGACCGGGATCCGGCGGGCTGGGTGCGGGCCGCCGTGCACGAGTACGCGCTCTCGCCCTGGCACCGCTTCCGGCGCTCGCAGCGCACCCCCGACTCCCCCGGCGCCGACCGCGCCGCCCAGGCGCTGCGGGCCGCGGTGCTGGAGCTGCCGCCGGTGTACCGGCGCACCCTGCTGCTCTACGACGGGCTGGGCCTGGACCTGCCGGAGACGGCGGCCGAGACCGAGGCCAGCACCCCGGCGGCGGGCAACCGGGTGCTGCACGCCCGGGCCGCGGTGGCCGAGAAGGTGCCCGAGGTGGCCGATCCTGCGGTGCTGCACAAGCGGCTGACGTTTGTGCTCACCAAGGGCCCTGCGGTGTCGCTGGCCGCGCCGCGCTCGGTCCGCAGCGGCAGCGAGCGCCGGATCCGGCTGTGGACCCGGGCGGCGATCGTGCTGACGGTGCTGATCGTCGGGGCGACCGCGTTCACCCTGGCGACCGCCCCGACCTCGTACCAGCCGCCGCTGGCGCCGGGCGAACCGGTGGCCGGGGTGCCGGTCCTCAGCGGGCCGGAGCGGAGCCTGACCCGGGAGGACGCTGCCCTGCGCGACCGGCTGCGCTCCGAGCCGGCCGGCGGCCCGGCCCGGCTGGTCCCCCAGCTGCCCTGAGCGCGGCCCCGGGTACGCGGACGGGCCCGCCGCCGGTTGCGACCGGTGGCGGGCCCGTTCTGCTGTTGCCGTGCGGAGCCCGGTGGGGCTCCTGGTGGGGCTCAGCCCTCCAGGATGGCGCGGGCCAGCTTGGCGGTCTCGGTCGGGGTCTTGCCGACCTTGACGCCCGCGGCCTCCAGGGCCTCCTTCTTGGCCTGGGCGGTGCCGGAGGAGCCGGAGACGATGGCGCCGGCGTGGCCCATGGTCTTGCCCTCGGGCGCGGTGAAGCCCGCGACGTAGCCGACGACCGGCTTGGTGACGTTGGCCTTGATGAAGTCGGCCGCACGCTCCTCGGCGTCGCCGCCGATCTCGCCGATCATCACGATCAGCTCGGTCTCCGGGTCGGCCTCGAAGGCCGCCAGGGCGTCGATGTGGGTGGTGCCGATGACCGGGTCACCGCCGATGCCGACCGCCGAGGAGAAGCCGATGTCCCGCAGCTCGTACATCATCTGGTAGGTCAGGGTGCCGGACTTGGACACCAGACCGATCTTGCCCGGCTTGGTGATGTCGCCGGGGATGATGCCCGCGTTGGACTGACCGGGGGTGATCAGACCCGGGCAGTTGGGGCCGATGATGCGGGTCTTGTCGCCCTTGGACTTGGCGTACGCCCAGAAGGCGGCCGAGTCGTGGACGGCGATGCCCTCGGTGATGACGACGGCCAGCGGGATCTCCGCGTCGATGGCCTCCACGACGGCGGCCTTGGCGAAGGCCGGCGGCACGAAGAGGACCGAGACGTCGGCGCCGGTCTTCTCGATCGCCTCGGCGACCGAGCCGAAGACCGGTACGGAGGTGCCGTCGAAGTCGACGCTGGTGCCGGCCTTGCGCGGGTTCACGCCGCCGACGATGTTGGTGCCGTCACCCAGCATGAGCTTGGTGTGCTTCATGCCCGTGGCACCGGTCATGCCCTGGACGATGACCTTGCTGTCCTTGGTCAGGAAGATAGCCATGGTGTTTCCGACCTCGTCCCTTACTTCGCAGCCGCGAGCTCGGCGGCCTTGTCGGCCGCACCGTCCATGGTGTCCACGCGCTGCACCAGCGGGTGGTTGGCGTCGGACAGGATCTTGCGACCCAGCTCCGCGTTGTTGCCGTCGAGCCGCACGACCAGCGGCTTGGTGACGTCCTCGCCCTTGGACTTCAGCAGCTCCAGGGCCTGCACGATGCCGTTGGCGACCTCGTCGCAGGCGGTGATGCCGCCGAAGACGTTGACGAAGACGGACTTGACGTCCGGGTCGCCGAGGATGATCTCCAGGCCGTTCGCCATGACCTCGGCGGAGGCGCCGCCACCGATGTCGAGGAAGTTGGCGGGCTTGACGCCGCCGTGCGCCTCACCGGCGTAGGCGACCACGTCCAGGGTGGACATGACCAGGCCGGCGCCGTTGCCGATGATGCCGACCTCGCCGTCCAGCTTGACGTAGTTGAGGTTCTTGGCCTTGGCGGCGGCCTCCAGCGGGTTGGCCGCCGCCTTGTCCTCCAGCGCGTCGTGCTCCGGCTGGCGGAAGTCGGCGTTCGCGTCCAGGGACACCTTGCCGTCCAGCGCGATGACCCGGCCGTCGGCGACCTTGGCGAGCGGGTTGACCTCCACGAGGAGCGCGTCCTCGGCGACGAAGGTCTCCCAGAGGGTGACCAGGATGTCGGCGACCTGGTCGGCGACCTCGGCCGGGAACTTCGCCTGGGCGACGATCTCGGCGGCCTTCTCCTTGGAGACGCCCTCGTTGGCGTCGACCGGCACCTTGGCGAGCTTCTCGGGGGTCGTCGCGGCGACCTCCTCGATGTCCATGCCGCCGGCGACGGAGGCCATCGCCAGGAAGGTGCGGTTGGTCCGGTCGAGGAGGTACGAGACGTAGTACTCCTCGGCGATCTCCGGGGCGGTCTCGGCGATCATCACCTTGTGGACCGTGTGGCCCTTGATGTCCATGCCGAGGATGTCGGTCGCGCGGGCGACCGCCTCGTCGGGGGTGCCGGCCAGCTTGACGCCACCGGCCTTGCCGCGGCCGCCGACCTTCACCTGGGCCTTGACGACCGACTTGCCGCCCAGCTTCTCGGTGGCCTCGCGCGCCGCCTCAGGCGTGTCGATGACTTCACCGGCCAGCACCGGTACACCGTGCTTGGCGAAGAGGTCCCTCGCCTGGTACTCGAACAGGTCCACGCGCGTCCGTCCCTTTTCTGGTGATCGCGGTTCGTTGTCTGCGTGGGCGTGCCGCGCGCCCGGTCAGGGCGGAGGGCAACGTGACTGCGCTGTCACAAGGGAGGCGTACACGGTGTCCGTGGACGCGGCATGTCCGTCTCGCAGGTTATCCCCGTCCGCCCCGGGCCCCTAAATCGCAGATCACAACCGAGCGGTGATACCTGTCACAGGATCCGGTCACCGGATCCGGTCACGGGATCCGGCCTCACCGGACCGGAATCACCGGCCGCCCGGCTCCGGCCCGGATATCTCCGTACCGGACGAGGCGGGTGCCTCCGGATCGGTCGGGTCCGGTACGGGGAGCGGCAGCCCCTCGATGGCGGCGGCCATCACCTCGGGGAAGAGGTCCGGGGTGCAGGCGAAGGCCGGGACACCGAGCGCGGCCAGCGCCGCCGCGTGGGCGCGGTCGTAGGCGGGGGCGCCCTCGTCGGAGAGCGCGAGAAGGGCCACGAACCGCACGCCCGAGGCCCGCATCGCCGCGACCCGCCTCAGCATCCCGTCCCGTATCCCTCCCTCGTACAGGTCGCTGATCAGGACGACGACGGTGTCCGCCGGACGGGTGATCCGGGACTGGCAGTAGGCCAGCGCGCGGTCGATGTCGGTGCCGCCGCCGAGCCGGGTGCCGAAGAGCACGTCCACCGGGTCGTCCAGCTGGTCGGTGAGGTCGGCCACGGCCGTGTCGAAGACGACCAGCCGGGTGGAGAGGGAGCGCATGGAGGCGAGCACCGCCGCGAACACCGAGGCGTGCACCACGGACGCGGCCATCGAGCCGGACTGGTCGACGCAGAGCACCACGTCCTTGCGGACCGACCTGGCCGCCCGGGCGTGCCCGACCAGCCGCTCGGGCACCACGGTGCCGTACTCGGGGAGGTAGCTGCCGAGGTTGGCCCGGATGGTGCGGTTCCAGTCGATGTCCCGGTGGCGCGGGCGGCTGGTGCGCGCACCTCGGTCCAGCGCCCCGCCGACCGCGGCCCGGGTGCGGGCCGCCACCCGCCGCTCCAGGTCCTCCACCACCCGGCGGACCACGGACCGCGCGGTCTCCCGCACCGTCTCGGGCATCGCCTTGGCCAGCGAGAGCAGGGTGCCGACCAGATGGACGTCCGGCTCCACCGCCTCCAGTGTCTCCGGTTCCAGCAGCAGATCGGCCAGACCGAGCCGGTCGATCGCGTCCCGCTGCATCAGCTGGACGACCGGGGTGGGGAAGTAGCGGCGGATGTCGCCGAGCCAGCGGGCGACCGAGGGCGCCGAGGCGCCGAGCCCCGCCGTACGCTCGCCCCGCCCCGGCCCGCGCCGCGCTCCGGCGCCGCCGCGCTCCTCCGCCCCGTACAGCGCGGTCAGGGCATCGTCCATGGCCGCGTCGGCCCCGCCCAGGGCCCGTCCGGTGCCGTCGCCCTCGCCTGGGCCGAGCACCATCCGCCAGCGCCGCAGCCGCTCGTCCTCACTCATCGCCCCGCCCACACGGTGTCCGTTCCCTGTTGGCCGGCTCCTTGCCCTGACGGGGCCCCGAGCAGCAAGCGCAGCACCGGCAGTACGGCGTCGGCGCGCTCCCCGTCCAGCCCCGGCCCGAAGCCCGGCGTAACCGGCAGGGCGGCGCCACGGCCCGGCCGCCGACCGGCCGGGCCCCGGCGGACCAGCTCGCCGATGGACCGCCGCACCGCCGGTTCGTACGCGGAGAAGGTGCGCCGCAGCAACGGCAGCACATCGGTGAACGCCTCGGCCGGCACCGTGCTCAGCCAGCCGTCGACCAGGTTGAGCAGCCGCTCGTCATGGACCAGCAGCAGTCCACCGCCGGCCCCGTCCGCCCCGCCGCCGGTGAACCCCTCGATCCAGGCGGCCGCGGCGGCGGGCGGCGCCCCGGCCGACAGGGCCCGTGCCATCAGCCGGGCGGCCTCCTCCTCGTCCAGCCTCCCGTCGTCGAAGAGCAGCCGGGCCGCCCGCCCGCGCACCACCCCCGACACCGTCTCCCGGCCCGCGAGCCGCCCCAGCGTCTCCGCCCACCGCCCGAGCAGCCCCCGCCCCGCACTCACGTCCACGCCCGCGCCCGCGCCCGCGTTCGTGTCCGCGTCTATAGCCACGTCCGCATCCGGCAGCAGCCGTATCGCGGTGTGTACGGCGTCGAGATGGCCGCGCATCTCCGCCGCGGCGTCCGCGTCCAGGCCGGTGCAGGCGGGTGGGAGCAGGACCCGGATCCGCTCGGCCAGCCCGACGGCGACTTCGGCGAGGGTAGCGGTGTCCGTACCGCGCACATCCCCGTACCGCAGCGAGCGGGCCAGCGCGGGCAGGGCCTGCGCCAGATGGGCGACGTCCGCGTCGAGCGCGGCGCGGTCGGACAGGGCCCGCATCACCACCGGCAGCGCCTCCGCCAGGCCCGCCGCCAGACAGCTCTCGGCGAGTGCGGTGACCTCGGCGAGCGTGGTCGCCGAGACCGCCCGGGCCTCGGCCTTGGCGGTCGCCGAGCCGTGCACCGTGGTGCCCCACACACCGGCCTCGGCCACCCGGATGTGCAGCTCCGGCTCCCAGCGCAGCCGCCAGGGCTCGCGGAAGGTGCCGGTGCCGGAGCGGCCGGCCACCGGCTCCCCCCAGGGGACGGCGAGCAGCCGGAGCCGGTGGAGCAGCCGGCTGCGTGCCGCGTCGGTCTCCTTGCGCAGATCGAGGTCGAGGGCGCGCTCGTCCGGCTCGGGCCTCAGCCGCAGGGTGCGCTGGAGCCGGGTCAGATCCCGCTGCAGCGGGACGGCGGGCGCTCCCTCGGGGACCTGCCCCATGACGTCCCCGACCACCAGCCGGTCCTCGACCAGCCGGAGCGGGACGTCGGAGCCGCCGCACATCGCCGCCCGGACCGCGTCGGTGGTCTCGGCCAGCCCGGCGAGCGGCCGCCCGCGCAGGGCGGCGAGCGTCTCGGCGAGCCGGACGGCCTCGATCACCTGGGCGGGAGAGGCGGCGTGGTCCTCCTCCCGCAGCAGCCCGGCGACCCGGGTCAGCCAGCGCTCGACCGGGCGGTCCGGGGCCGCGAAGAGATGGGCGTACCAGCCGGGCGAGTCGACGCCCGCGCCGTAGCCGGTGTGCCGGGCGAGCCGGCGGTGGGTCCAGGGCACCCAGGTGGCTTCCGTACGCACCTTGGGGAGCCCCTTGAGCAGGGCCCGGTCGGCGGTGGCGGTGGTCCGGGCGGTGAGGGCGGGCACATGCCACGCCCCGCAGACCACCGCCACCACGTCGCCGTACTCCCGGCGCGCCGCGCGGAGCCGGAGCCGCATATGGGCCTCCCGTACCGCCTCGCGCCGGGCCTCGGCCGTCCCCGGCTCCCCTTCCTCCGAGGCGTCCTGGCGGAGTGCGGCCATGGCTTCGGCGAGGCGCTCGAAGACGGCGAGCGGATCGCGCGGGGCGGTATCCGGTGGGCCGTTGGCCCCGGGCCCGGCGGCCGCCCGGTGCTCCACCACGTCCTCCCACCAGCGCTCGGCGTCCTCGTACCCCCCGGCCGCGGCGAGCGCGGCGAGCGGGTCGCGGCGCAGCCCCGCCCGCCGGGCCCGGTCGGCCGCGGCCTCGGGATCGTCTCCGTGCCCGCCGCCGCCCGAGTCCCCGCCGCCTCCGCCTCCGTCTCCGCCTTCCGCGTCCCCGTCGGTCCAGGAGGGGTCCTGGGCCATGGCGAGCGAGTGGGCGGCGGGCAGGTCGAAGAACCGCACGGCGGAGCCGCGTTCGAGCGCCCAGCGCAGGGCCACCCACTCCGGGGAGAACTCCGCCATCGGCCAGAACGCGGCCCGGCCGGGGTCGTCCACGGTGTGCGCGAGCAGCGCGACCGGTGGCCGCATCCGCGGGTCGGCGGCGAGCGGCAGCAGCGCGTCCGCCTCGGGCGGGCCCTCGATCAGTACGGCGGCCGGTGCGGCGGCGTCCAGGGCGGCCCAGACGGCGCGGGCCGAGCCGGGGCCGTGGTGGCGCACCCCCAGCAGCAGCGGGCCGGCCGTCATCGCGTCACCTCCCGGCAGGCGCGGTAGAAGTCCTGCCAGCCGTCCCGTTCGCGGACGACGGTCTCCAGGTACTCCTGCCAGACGATCCGGTCGGCGGCCGGGTCCCGGACGACCGCGCCGAGGATGCCCGCGGCCACGTCCCCGGGCCGCAGCAGCCCGTCCCCGAAGTGCGCGGCGAGGGCGAGTCCGCCGGTGACCACGGAGATCGCCTCCGCCGTGGAGAGCGTGCCCGAGGGGGACTTGACCTTGGTCCGGCCGTCGGTGGTGAGCCCGGAGCGCAGCTCCCGGAAGACGGTGACGACCCGTCGGATCTCGTCGCCGCCGTCCGGCGCGGTGGGCAGTCCGAGGGACCGCCCTATCTGGTCGACGCGGCGCGAGACGATGTCGATCTCGTCCTCGGGGGTGGCCGGCAGCGGCAGGACCACCGTGTTGAAGCGGCGGCGCAGGGCGCTGGAGAGTTCGTTGACCCCGCGGTCGCGGTCGTTGGCGGTGGCGATGAGGTTGAAGCCCCGTACCGCCTGGACCTCCTGGCCGAGCTCCGGGATGGGCAGGGTCTTCTCGGACAGGATGGTGATCAGACTGTCCTGGACGTCGGCGGAAATGCGGGTGAGCTCCTCCACCCGGGCGGTCCTGCCCTCGGCCATGGCGCGCATCACCGGACTGGCGACGAGGGCGTCGGCGCTGGGGCCGTCGGCGAGGAGGCGGGCGTAGTTCCAGCCGTAGCGGATGGCCTCCTCGGGTGTGCCGGCGGTGCCCTGCACCAGCAGCGTGGAGTCCCCGCTGACGGCGGCGGCGAGGTGCTCGGAGACCCAGGTCTTGGCGGTGCCGGGCACGCCGAGGAGCAGCAGGGCCCGATCGGTGGCCAGCGTGGCGATCGCGACCTCGATGATCCGGCGCGGCCCCACGTACTTCGGGGTGATGAGGGTGCCGTCGGGCAGGGTGCCGCCGAGCAGATAGGTGGCGACGCCCCACGGGGAGAGCTGCCAGCGCGGCGGTCGGGGCCGGTCGTCGGCGGCCCGCAGCGCGCCCAGTTCACGGGCGAAGGCGTACTCCGCGTGCGGCCGGAGCACCCCGGCGGCCGCTCGCTCCGCGGCTACGGCGACGCCTGCGTCCGCATCCGGGTCTGCGGGTGTGGCTTCGGCTGTGGTCGGGGTCGGGGTCGGGGCTGTGGTGGCGCCGGTGGTCTCGGGCACGGTCGGGTCCCCCTCCGGATCGTGTGCGATCGGCTACGGGTTCCACCGTGCACCACGCCACTGACAATCGGGGGTTCGGGCGCCGGGACAACGCTCAGGGGACCGCGCCCGGCGGCTCCCTGACGGCGACGGGCGCCCCTGGCTGAGCCGGAGGGCGCCGGTGCGGAGCGCGAGGAGCGGAAAGGCTCAGCTGGCGATCGGCGAGACGGCGACGCAGCCGCCGGCCGCGGCGTACCCGCTGCCCGACTCCTCGGCGATCGCCTTGCCCTTGTAGATGATCTTGCAGGTCACCTTGCCGTCGCCGGCCACGTCCAGCGCGTTCGGGGCGACGGACGGCGGCTCGACACCGCGCAGCTTCACCGTCTTCTTCCACGGCAGCGCCGGGTTCTCGACGGTCTCCAGCTTGGGGTCCATCGCCGACTTGCCGCCGCCCGCGTTGAACTCGATCGACTTGATCTTCTCGCCGGTCACCTCGTAGGTGACCTCGTACTCCTCGTTCACCGCCTTGTCCACAGCCTTGTCGACCTCCTTGGTGACCTCCTTCTCGGTCTGCTCGGCGATCGCGGAGCAGGCACCGAGGCCGAGGACGAGGCCACCCGTGACGAGCACGGAGGCGACAGAGCGGCTGATGCGGTTCATCGGAACGGGACCCCCCGGAGGTGTGAACATGGCAAACGCAGAGAACAGTAAAGATGTCGTAAAGTCAACTTGTTACCCACCGCCCCCCGACGGGTCCCCAACAGCCCCTCAGCCGCACGAAATCCGCTGCTCCAAGCGATTGTCAGTGGGGGGTCGTACGGTCGTTCGCATGGACCAACAGGGGGTGCACGGGGCGGCCGAGGCCGCGGACCGGCGGGCCGCGCGGCGGGCGGCCCGGATCAGCGCGGGTGTCGAGGAGTTGGAGCAGCGCCTGGCGGATCTGCTCCGCGCCGGGCTGGCGACGGCCGACCGCACCGGGTACGGCCTCTGGGAGGAGACCGCGGCGCGGATGGTGGACGCGCAGGCGCCCGGGCTCGCCACCCGGGTCCGCGAGTTGGGCGCGATACCGGGCTCGGGCTCCGGGTGGCCGGCCCGGTTGCTGGAGGAGTGCGCACTGACCCATCTGCTGGGCCGGGCGTGGACCCGGATCGACGCCCTTCCGGAGCCGCTGGCATCGGCGGTGCGGACGAGGGTGGGGCTGACGGCGCCCGCCGACGGCCCCGCACGGCGCGACCACTGGTCGGTGCTGGCGCAGTACGACACCTCCGACGGCAAGCTGACCACCCGTCGGATATGGCTGCACGGGCGGCGGACCGGGCGTACGGCGCTGGTGCTCTCCTACGGTGCGGCGGGCCGCGCGCCCGCGCTCGCCCTGCCGGTGGGCGCGGTGGTGGACGCGGAGCTGATCGCACGTCCCGGGGCGGGCGGGCTCAGGATGGAGCTCGGCGAGCGATTCGCCGACCCGGCGCGCGACAAAGGTCCGGCCCCCGGCGAAGGCCCCTCTCCCGGCGTGGACCCGACCCCCGGAGCGGGCCCACCGCCCGGTGGCGGCGTCACCGAGGCCCTGGCCGCCTATGGGTCGGCGCTCCGGGAGGACCCCTGGCTGGACACCCGGCCGGTCACGCTGGCCGCGGTCATACCCCTACCGGACGGCCGGGGCGGCTGGCAGCTGGCCGAGGCGGACGGTTCGGCGGCTCTGCCCCTCTCCCCGGCCGCGCTGGGCAGGCCCGGGCTGTGGCGGCTGGCGGCGGTGTCCGGGGGCCGGCCGGTGACCGTCTTCGGCGAGTGCGGCCACCGGGGCCTCACCCCGCTGGCCGTGTGGTCGGCGTACGGCGACGGGGCCCGCGCGACCGCCGAGGGTGCCGCCGTCGCCACCGCCCCGCCCCTGGTCGCACTCGTCTGACGCCAGGCGTGGGCGCGGAGCCGGGCCCGAGAACGAAGGCCCGGGGCAGATGCTTTGAACAGAGACCCGGAACAGAGACCCGGGACAGTGGCCCTGAACAGAGACCCGGGACAGAGGATCCCGACGACCAAGAATCCCGACGACCAAGGACTTCGACGGACCAGGACGAAGGGGGACCCGGATGACGACGCCGAGCCCGAGCACGCCCACCGACTGGGAGGAGCTGGTCACCGCGGCCCTGCTGGGCACCGACCGCCGCATACCCCGGCGCGTTCACACCGGGAGCCCCGGTCAGCCCCGACTGCCCGGCCCGGCGACCGGGCCCGCCGCCCTGCTGGACGAGGCCGCGGTGCACACCGTACGGCGCCGGGCGGGTCTGCGGCCCGCTCCCCTCGCCGCGGCCCTGCTCGAACCGGCCCCGCACGACCCCAGGCCCGAACCGCCCGAGGCCGCCTGCCGCCGGCTGGCCTCGCTGCTCGCCGACCGAACCGCTTCCGGTACGGCGGCTGGTGGGCGGCGCGGCTCGGCGCCCGACCTCACCGAGCTGCTGCCGCAGTGGCTGGCGGCGGCCCGCGCCCATGGCTACCGGGCCCCGGCACCGCTGCTGCCCGCGCTGCTCGACGCGGCCCGAGCGCGGACGGATCTGCGCCCCGCGGCCCTGGCGTTCGCCGGGCCCCTCGGACTGTGGCTGGCCCGGCTCAACCCCGACTGGCGGTTCGCGCTGCGCGGCACCCCGGGAGGGGACCCGCTGACCGGGAGCGGCAGCCGAAAGGACGTACGGCAACTCTGGCAGGAGGGCCTGTTCGCCGAGCGGGTCGCCCTGCTGACCGCGGTCCGCACCCGTGACCCGGCCGAAGGGCTGGCGCTGCTCGTTTCGACCTGGCCGACCGAGCGGGCCGAGGACCGGCTGATGTTCCTGGACTCGCTGCGCACCGGTCTGTCCGGCACCGACGAGCCGTTCCTGGAGCAGGCTCTCGCCGACCGGAGCCGCAATGTCCGCGCCACGGCCGCCGAGTTGCTCTCCGCGCTGCCGCGTTCCGCGTTCGCCGCCCGGATGGCCGAGCGGTCGGCGAGCTGTGTGGGCCCCGACCGTACGGGCGGCACGGGCGCGGCGGTCGCCGTCGAGGCGCCCCACGAGTGCGACGCCGGAATGCAGCGGGACGGGGTGGTCCCGGCACCGCCGGCGGGACGCGGCGCACGGGCCTGGTGGCTGGGCCAGTTGGTGGAGGCGACGCCCCTGGGGGCGTGGTCCGGGCGGTTCGGCGGGCGGAGCGCCGAGGAGATCGTCGCCCTCGATGTGGCGGACGACTGGCGGGACGAGCTGCACGCGGCCTGGTGCCGGGCGGCGGTACGCCAGCGGGACGCGGAGTGGGCCCGCGCCCTGCTGGGCTCCCCGTCCGCTCCCCTGGCGACCGGACCCGGCACCTCCTCGCTCGCCGAGCGCTCCCGGCTGCTGTGCGTACTGCCCGGGGGCGAACGCGCCGCGTGGGTGGCCGGGTTCGTCTCGGCGCACGGCCTGTCCGACGCGTTCCAGCTCCTGGGGACCTGCGCCGTTCCCTGGGCCGCGCCGCTGGGCCGCGCGGTGGTGGACGCCCTGGACATCGCCCGGGACGCGGGCAGTTACCCCTGGAGCTTCAGCGGGGTGATGGGCCTGGCCGAGCGCTGCCTCGACCCGGCGGAGGCCGAGCGGCTGGAGGTCCTCACCGGCCGCTCGGACGACCCGGAGGACGCCGCCCCGGGAGCGGGCGACTACTGGGCGGAGGCCTTCCAACGCCTGGTCGCCACCCTGCGGCTCCGCGCCCTGATGCGAGCCGAACTCACCCCGGGCTCCGCGGAGGCGGTGCGTCCCGCGGCGGCGACCGGACAGACCGGACCGGGCGGCCCCGGAGGGGCCGAGAACAGTGGCCCCAGCCCCGCGCAGCCGGCAGGCCCCGTCCCTACGCCTCCGCCGAGACCCGGACGTTGGCGTTGACCCACTCCACGATGGAGGTGGTCGTCGCCCCCGGGGTGAAGATCGCGGCGACGCCCTTCTCCTTCAGCGGGGCGATGTCGTCCTCCGGGATGATGCCGCCGCCGAAGACCTTGATGTCCTCCGCCTCGCGCTCCTTCAGCAGGTCGAGCACCTTGGCGAACAGCGTGTTGTGGGCGCCCGAGAGGATCGACAGCCCGATGGCGTCGGCGTCCTCCTGGATCGCGGTGTCCACGATCTGCTCCGGCGTCTGGTGCAGCCCCGTGTAGATGACCTCCATACCGGCGTCCCTGAGCGCCCGCGCGATCACCTTCGCGCCGCGATCGTGGCCGTCGAGACCCGGCTTGGCCACCACCACGCGGATCGGACCGGTCACACCCATCACTGCCTCCAGCTGCGTCCCCCGCGCCTGGTGCCCCGGGGAGGTGAACGAACGTTATCTACAGCATCCCGCACCCGGTCGTTTCGCGACCGCCGGGGAGGGGGAAATCACACGTGGGACATGTTCGTCGCGGATCGCCGCCAAGAACGGGCCACCGCCGGGCGGGCGATCACCAGGAAGCCGCAGTGAGGAAGCCGTGGCGCCGCGCCGCAGGCCGCGCGGCGCGCGCCACGGCAGGCAGACCACCGGCCACGGCAGACAGCCACGGCACGGCAAGCAGACACCCCGGCCACGGCAGGCAGGCAGGCAGGCAGGCAGCCGCAGACACGGCCGGGCAAGCAGTTCGCCGCCAAGCGCACCGCTCGCGGCCCGGGAAGCAGCTCGTCGCCAAGCGCACCGCTCGCCGCCAGGCACCGCAGTTCGCCGCCACGGCAGCCCGTCGACCCTCCGCCTCGGCTCCCCCTTCCTCGGAGGTCGGCCCATGCATCCGCTCCTCGCTCTCCCCTTTCGGCCCCTCACCCTCCGACTCCCCCTCCAACTGTCCGCCGCGCTCGTTCGGGCCACCGCGCTGGACGCCGCGCTCCTCGCCGGCCACCTCCTCCTCTACCCGGCGGGCATCTACCCGGCGGGCACCGTGGGCGGACGCCGCCGGGCGCCGGCCCGTACCGCCGGGGCGGAGCCACCGGCCGTACTGCTGCACGGGCTGGTGGACAACCGCTCCGTCTTCGTGATGCTGCGCCGCACCCTGAGCCGGCGGGGCCGTCGGCTGGAGTGCCTCAACTACTCGCTGCTGACCTGCGACATCCGTACGGCCGCCGAACTCCTCGGCCGCCATGTGGAAGAGGTGTGCGCCCGCAGCGGACACGCCCGGATCGATCTGGTCGGCCACAGCCTGGGCGGGTTGATCGCCCGGTACTACGTGCAGCGGCTCGGCGGCGACCGCCGGGTGCGCACCCTGGTCACGCTCGGCACCCCGCACTCCGGCACCGCCGCCGTGCCGCCCGCCGGACTGCACCCGCTGGTCCGCCAGCTGCGGCCCGGCTCCTCGGTGCTGCGGGAGCTGGCGGGTCCCGCACCGGGCTGCCGTACCCGCTTCGTCGGCTTCTGGAGCGATCTGGACGCGCTGATGTCACCGGTCGAGACGGCCAGGATCGACCACCCCGACCTCCGGGCGGAGAACGTCCGGGTCACCGGGATCGGTCATCTGGCACTGCTGTTCCATCCGGCCGTCGCCGCGGCGGTCCATGAGGCACTGTCCGCGACCCCCGACGGGCACTCCGGCGGAACGTCTGATTCCGCCGCCGTCGCCTAGCCGTCACCCCAGAGATTCGAACGACTGTCGAACGTACGGCCAAGGCTGCGTCCGCCCTCCGCCGAAAGACGGCCGAATGCCCGTTTCCCTCCGGGTCGAAACCCCGCGGAAGATTGTCGCTCGCGCATACCGCCGGGTACAGTCGCGCCCACTGCTTTCCCCTCTGGGGCCCCCTTCGTGGGGCCGTCCCGGAACTGGTCCTGCTGCCGAGGCGAGAGAGACGTTGGTGAACGACCAGCACCCCCACGCCGGGTACCTCGGGGACGGCGCCTATGCGCCGACCACCCACGAGACCGGCAGCTTCACCGCCAGCGGCTTCCACCCCGGCCATGACCAGAGCGCCGGCCAGGACCAGACCGCCGGGTACGACCACGGCTCCGGTTACGCCGACGCCGGATACGCCACCGGCTCGTTCACCCCCGGTGCCTTCGCCGCCGACCCGCTCTTCGGCGACTACCCCGGAACCGCCGAGCAGACGCACGCCGCCTACACTGCGACCCTTCCCGAGGGCGGGGGCGTCTTCCCCCAGGACCTCCAGGACCCCGGCACCGCCGCGTACCCGATGCCCGGCTACGAGGGCTCGGCGGCCGACGGCCACCACAGCGGCCAGTACGACACCACCCAGTGGGCGGCCGCCGCCGGATACGGCGAGTACCCCGAGTACACCGGCCAGTGGTCCGCCACCACCTGGGCCGACGCCGCCACCCAGACCATGCAGACGGCCACCCTGGCCGGCCCGGAGGCCCCCGCCCCGCAGCCGCCGGCCCCGGTCTACGAGGCCACCGCCCAGTGGGACGCCTCCGGCTATGACACCGGCGCCTACTCCACCGCCGCCTGGCAGTACGCGGCCGCGCCCACCGAGACGTTCACCGTCCCGGAGCAGTACGACTACGCGGCGGCGGACCAGCCCCTTGAGGACCAGCAGGACGCCGAGCCCGTGCAGGACGCGGCGGGCGACGCCGACGAGTCGGACGGGGCCGAAGCCCCGGAGCAGGACCAGGGGCAGGAGCAGGTGCATGAGCTCGCCGCGGTGGTCCCGCGGCCGGCGCGGCGCGGCTCCCAGGGCGGTGCCCGCGGCCGGCGCCGTACCCCCGCCAAGCGGTCCGCGCTACTGACCGTCGCCGTGCCCTCGGCCTGCGTCATGGGCGTCGCCGGTATCGCGGCCGCCTCGGTCACCGACCTGACCGGCGAGGCCACCAAGCCGAAGACCGACGACAAGGCCGTGACCGCCGCCGACATCCCGACCGTGCAGCCGGTGGTCGCCAACCGCCAGCTCGACACCCAGCTGGAGGCGTTCAGCGCGGACGCCCGGGACTTCGGCGACCGGGCCAGCCGCACCCAGGAGCGCATCGACCTCAAGGTCCGCCAGGAGGCCGACCGCAAGAAGCGCATCGAGGAGGCCGCCCGGCGCGAGGCCCTGCGCCCCAAGTTCGCGCTGCCGGTGGCGCTGCACCAGCTCAGTGCCCGCTACGGCCAGGCCGGCGTCAACTGGATGTCGCTGCACACCGGGATCGACTTCCCGGTGCAGTACGGCACCCCGGTGATGGCCGCCACCGACGGCACCGTGCGCACCCAGTGGAACAGCGCCTACGGCAACATGGTCATCGTGACCGCCCCCGACGGCACCGAGACCTGGTACTGCCACCTCAGCAGCGCCAAGATCCGCTCCGGCTCGGTCAAGGCCGGCGAGACCATCGCGTACTCCGGCAACTCCGGCAACTCCACCGGCCCGCACCTGCACTTCGAGGTGCGCCCCGGCGGCGGCTCCGCCATCGACCCGCTGCCCTGGCTGCTCAGCCACGGTCTCAACCCGACCGGCTGACCTCGCGGAAAGCGCACGAGTCTCCACCCGACCGGCTGACCGACGCACCCCGCTGACGTCACACGAAGGGGTCCGAACTCCTCCCGGAGCCGGACCCCTTCACCGTATCCGCACGACTCCCGCCGGTGCTACAGCTTTTCGACCGGGGCGTACCGCAGCAGCAGCCGCTTGGGCTTCTCGTCCCCGAAGTCGATGGTCGCCTGGGCGTCTCCGCCCGCTCCGGTCACCGCCAGCACCGTGCCCAGGCCGAACTGGTCGTGGGTGACCCGGTCGCCGACCGAGAGGGCGATCACCGGCTTCTCCGACGTACGCCGGGTGGCGAAGCCGGACGGGCCCGCGCTGCGTGAACGCGAGGAGGAGAGCGAGGAGGCGATCCCGGAGACCGGACCGGCCGGTGCCGCCTTCGCCCCGGTGCGCTTCCACTCCAGATACGCGCCGGGGATCTCCTCCAGGAAGCGGGAGGGCGGGTTGTACGAGGGCTGGCCCCAGGCGCTGCGCATGGTGGAGCGGGTGAGGTAGAGCCGCTCACGGGCGCGGGTGATGCCCACGTACGCCAGGCGCCGCTCCTCCTCCAGCTCCTTGGTCTGGCCCAGCGCCCGCATATGCGGGAAGACGCCGTCCTCCAGACCGGTGAGGAACACCACCGGGAACTCCAGGCCCTTGGCGGTGTGCAGGGTCATCAGCGTGATGACGCCGGAGCCCTCCTCGTCCTCGTCCGGGATCTGGTCGGAGTCGGCGACCAGCGCCACCTGCTCCAGGAACTCGGCCAGGGTGCCGGGGTTGTCCCCCTGCCGGTCCTGCTCGAACTCCAGAGCCACGGCGGCGAGTTCCTGGAGGTTCTCGATCCGGGTCTCGTCCTGCGGGTCGGTGGAGGCCTGGAGCTCGGCGAGGTACCCGGTGCGCTCCAGTACGGCTTCCAGCACCACGGCCGGGCCCGCGCCGGACTCGACGACCGTGCGCAGCTCGTCCATCAGGGTGTTGAACCGCTTGACCGCGTTGGCCGAGCGGGCGGCCATCCCATAGGCCTCGTCCACCCGGCGCAGCGCCTGCGGGAAGGTGATCTTCTCGCGGAGCGCGAGGGCGTCGACCATCGCCTCGGCGCGCTCGCCGATGCCGCGCTTGGGGGTGTTGAGGATACGGCGCAGCGGGACGTTGTCCTCGGGGTTGGCGAGCACGCGCAGATAGGCGAGGACGTCCCGGACCTCCTTGCGCTCGTAGAACCGGACGCCGCCGACGACCTTGTAGGGCAGCCCGACCCGGATGAGGATCTCCTCGAAGACACGGGACTGGGCGTTGGTGCGGTAGAACACCGCGACGTCCCCGGCCTTGGCGTCACCGGCGTCGGTGAGCCGGTCGATCTCGTCGGCGACGAACTGGGCCTCGTCGTGCTCGGTGTCGGCGACATACCCGGTGATCTGGGCACCGGCGCCCGCGTTGGTCCACAGGTTCTTCGGGCGGCGGCTCTCGTTGCGCTCGATGACCGCGTTGGCGGCGGAGAGGATGGTCTGCGTGGAGCGGTAGTTCTGCTCCAGCAGGATGGTGGTGGCGTCCGGGTAGTCCTCCTCGAACTGGAGGATGTTACGGATGGTGGCCCCGCGGAAGGCGTAGATCGACTGGTCGGCGTCGCCCACCACGCACAGCTCGGCCGGGGCCAGGTCCTCGTAGCCGGTGCCGACCAGCTCGCGCACCAGGGTGTACTGGGCGTGGTTGGTGTCCTGGTACTCGTCCACCAGCACATGCCGGAAGCGGCGCCGGTAGTGCTCGGCCACGTCCGGGAAGGCCTGGAGCAGATGGACGGTGGTCATGATGATGTCGTCAAAGTCGAGCGCGTTGGCCTCGCGCAGCCGGGACTGGTACATCCGGTACGCCTCGGCCAGCGTCTTCTCAAAGCCGTCAGCCGCCTGGTCGGCAAAGGACTCCTCGTCGATCAGCTCGTTCTTCAGGTTGGAGACCTTGGCGCTGAAGGACTTCGGCGGGAACTTCTTGGGGTCGAGATCCAGATCACGGCAGACCAGCGCCATCAGCCGCTTGGAGTCGGCGGCGTCGTAGATCGAGAACGAGGAGGTGAAGCCCAGCTTCTTGGACTCCCGGCGCAGGATCCGGACACAGGCGCTGTGGAAGGTCATCACCCACATCGCGTTGGCGCGCGGGCCGACGAGCTGCTCGACGCGCTCCTTCATCTCCCCGGCGGCCTTGTTGGTGAAGGTGATCGCCAGTATCTGGCCGGGATGGACATGCCGGGTGCCCAGCAGATGCGCGATCCGGTGGGTGAGCACCCGGGTCTTGCCGGAGCCGGCACCGGCCACGATGAGCAGGGGGGAGCCGGTGTGCACCACGGCGGCGCCCTGCTGCTCGTTCAGCCCGTCCAGCAGCGCGGCGGGGTCCACGGCGGTATGCCGGCTCTCCCGGGGCGGGGGCACGTCGAAGCGGTCCCCGAAGAGGTCATGCGGGACCTCCTCGGCGCCCGGACCGTGGTCACCGTGGTCGTCGAGGTCCTCGGGCGGGGGCGGTTCCTCGGCCGTACGGTCACCGGCCTTACGGTCGCCGAGTCCCGCCAGGAAGCTGTCGTCAAAGAGGCTGCTCATCGCCTATCGAGTTTAGGACGCCCCACTGACAGCCGGGGCCGAACGGCCGGTCCCACCGTATGGACTCGGCCACCCCGCGCCTCAGGACGCCCTCGCCGCGCACCGGTGGCTCACTCTGCGTACCGGATCCGTACCGGCCCGCAGACATCGCGCCAAGGTCACGGAAATGTATCGGGCAAATCGAACATCATCCTTCACAGCACCACCACACGTTGGCTAGCGTGCTCGCCCAAGCGGCCCGTCCCGCATCGGCGAACCACGCCGGTCGGGTCGCCACCGCCGTCTCCGTGCTGCCCTGCAGCGGCACGGCACCGGGTCCCACGACGTACGACCGAGGTGAATCGGCCCGCGACCGCTCCCCCGGCGGCGGGCCGTAGGGCACCTTCCGTTCCGCCCGAACCTGCACCGGCCGCCCAGGGCCGACCCGGTAGGCGGTCCATGGAAGGAGATGCCGGCCTTGGCGTCGCATCGCAAGCCGCGCTCACGCACCCTGCCCGTCCTGCACAGTTCGTCCCCCGCCGCCGTCGGGGTCACCACGGCCGCCGCCCTCGCTTCGGTGGCCTTTATCTCCTCGCAGAGCGCCACCGCCGCCCCCGCCCCGCCCACCGGGCGCACACCCACCGCCGGAGCGCCCTCCCCCGAGGAGGTCAGCGCCAAGGTGGACGACCTCTACCGGCAGGCCGGCAGCGGCGACACCGGCCGGACGGCGGCGGCACGGTCCGGGGTCACCGCGGTCGGGACGGCGCCGGCCGAGCGCCCGACCGAGCGCACCTCCGACCGCGTCGCCGACCTCATCGACGCCCCGCCGCCGCGCGCGGAGGACCGGCTGCCGGACGCCTGGATGGAGACGGTGCGGACCGAGGCGGTACGGAGCGAGGCGGGGTGCGAGGAGGAGGACCGTACGGGCGGGGTGGCCGTGGAGACCGCCCCGCGGGTGGTCAAGGAGCGCAGCCAGTCACGGCTGGCCCAGGCCCGGCTGCTGCTGGTACGGGCCGCCGCCGAGCGGACGCCCGCCACCGGGATACCCACCACGGGGATACCCGTGGAGCCTCGTTCCACCGCCATCCCCGCGGCCGCACGGCACCTGTCGGTGGTCCCGCCCCGTCCGACGGCCCCTCCCCGGCCCGTACTGCCGCCCTCGCTGGTAACGACCCCGGTGACCGCTCCCAGCGCCGATGCCACCGGCTCGCTGAGCACCGAGGCGGCCAGGGTGGTCGCCTTCGCCGAGGCCCAGTTGGGGAAGCCGTATGTGCCGGGGGCGGCGGGCCCGAGCTCGTATGACTGCTCCGGGCTGGTGCGTGCCGCGTGGAAGGCGGCGGGTGTCGAACTGCCCCGGGACGCCGGGGCGCAGGCGCTGGCCGGTACGCCGGTCGCGATGGGGCAGATGCGCGCCGGTGACCTGGTGTTCTTCCACGGCGGCGGTTCCGGTGAGGGCGGGCATGTCGGCATCTACAAGGGCGACGGGATGATGATCCACGCCCCCGGGCCGGGTGCCGGGGTGCGCGAGGAGTCCGTCTTCTCGATGCCGATCCACGGCAGCGTCCGGCCCGCCTGAGGCCCAAGGGCCCGCCTGAGGCCCGCGGGCCCGGCGCCGTCAGGTCCAGAGGGTGGCGATGAGGATGTTCGCCAGGGTGAGCCCGCCGACGGCGCCGAACTGGGCCTTGTCCGCCTTCTCCTCGTCGCGCTTGACGTAGACCAGACCGAGGATGACGACCAGGATCGCCAGCTTCACGCCGATCTTGATGTTGTTCACGGTCTGGTCGTCGGCCTGGTCGAGCCCGACCAGCACCATGCCGGTGAGCAGCATGGTCAGCGCGCCGTGCAGCATGGCCGGGCTGAACCGGGCGGTGCCCGCGCTCATCGCCTTCATCTGGGTGAGGAAGCCGCCGAGGAGCGCCGCGATACCGATGATGTGCAGGGCGACGAAGACATTGATGAGGACGTCCATGGCCCGGAGCCTAGACGGGGCTCCCGGGCCCTCCGCCGCCCGGGGGCGGGCCCGCGGCTCGCGCGGGAGCTCCTCACCGAGGGATCCGCCTCGGGGCCGTTCCGGTCCGTTCCCGTCCGGCATCCGGTCGCACCGGATCACCGAGGCGCCAACGGCGGCCAGTTGCGGTCATTCCCCGTCCGGCGCGTGACTCGGGCGCCTAGCGTCCCTGCCACGTCCAGGAAGGGAAGTGACCGCCGCCGTGGCAGCACGCCAGCACCAGGAACCCGTCCCCCCGCACGATCCGGGGCCGCCCGGCCCACGGCGGGAGGGCGGCGGTATCGAGGGGCGGTCCGGTGACCGCCATCGCGGGTGGCGGCGGGAGACCGCGGTCGGGACGGCCGGGGCGGCCGGTGGGCGGGCGGCGCTGACGCTGGCGCTCGCCGGGGCGGCTACCGCGACCGCGCTGACGGGTTCCGGGCACGCGGAGCCCCGGCTGACCCCGGCGGGCGCCAGGGCGGAGGCCGACCGGCTGTACCGGGCCGCCGAGGAGGCGGCCGAGCGGTACAACGCCGTCCGGGAGAAGGCGGACGGCGCCCGGAAGGCGGTGAACGCCCTCCGCGACGAGGTGGCCCGGCGGACCGCGTCCCTCAGCACCGCCCGGAACGCGGTCGGCGCGATGGCCGCCGCCGACTACCGCTCCGGTACGGGCGGTGGGCTGCCGCCCGCGCTGCGGCTGGCGCTCACCGCCGACCCGGACGCCTATCTGGACGGCGCCGTGCTCGCCGACCGGGCCGCCGACCACCGGGCCCGGACGGTCGGCGCGCTGCGCGGCGAGCTGGTGGAGCTGGCCCGGCTGCGGTCGGAGGCGGCCGGGCGGCTGACGGAGCTGGAGTCGCTACGGGCCGAGGCCGGCCGCCACAAGGCGGTGGTCCACGGCAAGGCCGCGGCGGCGCGGCGGCTGGTGGACAGCCTGCCGCAGCCGCAGCGCGCGGCCTACGACGGGGAGGTCGCCGCGTCCGGGCCCCGGCCGGGGCCGCCGCCGGGCGACGGGTCCCGGGCCGCCGCGGCCATCGCCTTCGCGTACGGAGCGCTGGGCAAGCCGTACGTCTGGGGGGCGACCGGCCCCGCCTCGTTCGACTGCTCGGGGCTGACCCAGGCGGCCTGGCGCTCGGCCGGGGTGGCGCTGCCCCGGACCACGTACACCCAGATCGGGGCGGGGCGGCGGGTCGGGCGGGGTGAACTGGCGCCGGGCGACCTGGTGTTCTTCTACTCCGGGATCAGCCATGTCGGGCTCTACATCGGCGGCGGCCGGATGATCCACGCGCCCCGCCCGGGCGCCCCGGTGCGGATCGCCCCGATCGACGAGATGCCCTGGGCGGGCGCCACCCGGGTGGCCTGAGCCCACTGGGGACGGGGGGTGTCAGACCAGTCGGCGTGCGGTGGCCCAGCGGGTCAGCTCATGGCGGTTGGAGAGCTGGAGCTTGCGGAGCACCGCGGAGACATGGGACTCCACGGTCTTCACCGAGATGAACAGCTGCTTGGCGATCTCCTTGTACGCGTACCCCCGGGCGATCAGCCGCAGCACCTCGCGCTCGCGCTGGGTGAGCCGGTCCAGGTCCTCGTCCACCGGCGGGGCGTCGGTGGAGGCGAAGGCGTCCAGCACGAAGCCGGCCAGCCGGGGCGAGAAGACCGCGTCGCCCTCCTGGACCCGGAAGACCGAGTCCACCAGATCGGTGCCGGTGATGGTCTTGGTGACATAGCCGCGGGCGCCGCCCCGGATGACGCCGATGACGTCCTCGGCCGCGTCCGAGACGGAGAGCGCCAGGAACCGCACCGGGTCCTCGGCGGCCGCCATCAGACCGGCGCAGCGGCGCAGCACCTCGACCCCGCCACCGCCCGGCAGATGGACGTCGAGCAGGACCACCTCGGGGCGGCTCTCGGTGATCACGGCGACGGCCTGGTCCACGTCGGCGGCCTCGCCGACCACCTCGACCCCGGTGGTGTCGGTGCGGCCGATCTCGGCGCGCACCCCCGTGCGGAACATCCGGTGGTCGTCCACCAGCACCACTCGAACCCGGCGTCCGGCCTCCGTCTGCCCGGCCCCCGTCGTGGTCTCGCTCATCCGTCCGCCCTCTCCATCTCCAGCTCCACCTCGGTGCCCTCGCCCGGGGCGGTCCGCACCCGGGCGGTGCCGCCGTTGCGCCGCATCCGGCCGATGACCGATTCTCGTACGCCCATCCGGTCCTCGGGAACCGCGTCCAGGTCGAAACCCGGCCCCCGGTCGCGCACCGAGACGAAGACCGTGCGGCCCTCGACCTCCGCGAACACCTGGACCGGCCCGCCCCCGCCACCGTACTTGGCGGCGTTGACCATGGCCTCGCGCGCGGCCTGGAGCTGGGCGGCCAGCCGCTCGTCCAAGGGGCAGTCGCCGACGACCACCACCTCGATCGGGACGCCGTGCTTGTCCTCGACCTCGGCGGCGGTCCGCTTCACCGCCTCGGCGAGGGTGTCGGGCTCGTCGCTCTCGTCCTTGCCGGTGCCCTCGGGGCGGTAGAGCCAGTTCCGCAGCTCCCGCTCCTGGGCGCGGGCCAGCCGGCGGACCTCACCGGGGTCCTCGGCGTGCCGCTGTATCAGGGTCAGGGTGTGCAGTACGGAGTCATGGACGTGGGCGGCGACCTCGGCCCGCTCCTGGGCGCGGATGCGCATGGTCCGCTCCTCGGAGAGGTCCTGGGACATCCGCACCAGCCACGGCCCGGCGAGCAGGGCCATCCCGGCGAGCACCGCTATCGCGGCGGTCAGCGCGGTGCCGAGCTGGGCGGCCGCCCCGCGGACCACCAGGAACACGGTCAGCCCCATACCGACCAGGGCGACCCCGGCGACGGCCCGGGCGAGCTGGAACAGCCGCCTGCGGCCGCCGGCCTCGGTCCAGCGGGCGCGGCGCGCGTTGTCCACCTGGCGCCAGACCAGGACGACGCCGACGCCGACCAGCAGGGTCGGCCAGACATAGCGCCCGGCACCGGCGCCGAAGTCCACGCTGCCGGCGAAGGCGACCGCGCCGATGGCGAGCGCGACCATGGCGACGACCTGGCCGCGGTCGGGCTTGCGCAGCCGGCGCCGCCCGTCCGCGGTGGTCTCGAACACCGAGCGCGACTCACTGGCCCGGCCGCCGACCCCGAGCGGGACGGCGATCCAGAACGCCGCGTACAGCAGGACGCCCAGGCCGTTGGAGAGGAACAGCGCCAGGAAGGCGAGGCGCACCCACACCACCGGCAGCCCCAGGTGCCCGGCCAGCCCGCGCGCCACACCGCCGAGCATCCGCCCGTCGGCGCTGCGGTACAGCTTGCGCACGGGTGGTTCGTCGAGGTCGGCCGGACGGGTGGTGACGGGCATGCTCTGATCGTCACACGTCCGGCCGCACCCCGGTATCAGGGCGGTCCCCTGGCTCGACCCTGAGAACGTCCCGGAGATCATCCCGGAGCCCATCCCGGAGGAGAGCCCGGTGAGCGTTCGAGTGGACGGGGTGTGAACCTCAGGGTCGGACCAGGGTCGCGGACGGTAGCGGCGGGTGGTCACCGTCGGTCACCATGGACGTATGACGCGTTCGGCTCCCTCCGCTCCCCCCGACGGCCGCGAGGCCCCGGGGGCACCGCCCGTCCCGCTGCGGCGCACCGCGCGCCGCCGGGTCGTGGCGGGCGTCTGCGGCGGCCTGGGCCGGTACTACGACCTCGACCCGGTGATCTTCCGGGTGGCCACCGGTGTGCTCGCGGTGACCGGCGGCATCGGGCTGGTCTTCTACGGCTTCGCCTGGCTGCTGCTGCCGGCCGACGGCGAGGAGGAGCCGGAGGGGCGGCGGCTGCTGTCCGGCCGGGTGGACGGGGCCTCGCTGCTGGCCGTGCTGATGGCGCTGGTGGGCTGCGGGCTGTTCCTGTCGATGCTGAACAACGGCGGCACGGTCTCCTTCTCGCTGCTGCTGGTGCTGGCGGTGGGCGGGGCGGCCGTCTGGTCGCGGCGGCGCTCCACCGAGCCGGAGCCGGGCGAGGGCCCGGCCGCCGTGCACACGGTGGCGGAGGCCCCGCCGGAGACCAAGGCGCCGCCCCCGCGCGACCTGCCGTCCTGGTGGCGGGACCCGATCGTCAAGGACGGCACCACCGGCCCGGTGCCCCTGGGGTATCTGTGGGGCCCGGAGGAGGCGGTGGGGATGGGCACCCCCGCCGAGCGGCGCAAGAGCCCGGCCTCGGCGGTCCCGGTGGCCCGGGGGCCCCGGCCGCTGGGCGGGCTGGTGCTGCTGCTGGCGCTGCCGGCGGGCGCCCTGGGCACGGGGCTGCGCTGGGGCTCCGAGCCGCTGGCGGTCTGCCTCCAGACCGGACTGGCCTGTGCGCTGGCGGTGTTCGCCTTCGGGCTGGTGATCAGCTCGTTCGCCGGCCGGACCGGCTCGGGGACGGTCTTCCTGACCGTGCTGACGGCCCTGCTGCTGGCCGGCGCCTCGGCGCTGCCGCACCGGATCACCACCGACTGGATGCGCACCGAGTGGAAGCCGGCCGTGGCGGCGGACGTCCGGCCCTCCTACGCGCTGGGCAGCGGGGTCGGCAC
The DNA here is from genome assembly GCF_040644755.1 of Streptomyces sp. NPDC046887. Taxonomy (NCBI): domain Bacteria; kingdom Bacillati; phylum Actinomycetota; class Actinomycetes; order Kitasatosporales; family Streptomycetaceae; genus Streptomyces; species Streptomyces sp. NPDC046887. Next base: position 569,292 of record NZ_JBEYXH010000001.1, on the reverse strand, counting down.
CCTCGACCTGTCCGCGCTCTCCATACCCGCCGGCCAGACGGTGAAGACCTCCGCCGAGGTAGGCGCCGGCCGGGTCGAGGTGGTGGTGCCCCGGGACGTCACGGTGAAGGTGCGTGCCCAGAGCGGGCTCGGCGACCTCAAGCTGCCGGACGACCCGCCCGGGGACATCGACGTGGCCCCCGGCCAGGAGGCGGTGCACACCGTCGCCCCGCCCCGGGGAGCCGCCCCGGCGGGCACCGTCGAGCTGAAGCTGAAGATCGCCGTCGGCCTGGTGGAGGTCACCCGTGCTACGCCATGAGTTCCACCCCGGCCGCCTGGTCACCGGCGCCACCGGGCTGGCCGTCGCCACCCTCTACGCGGGGGACGCGGCCGGTGCCTGGCACGCCCCCTGGTACGCGGTGTTCCCGGTGCTCGTCCTCGGGCTGCTGCTGGCCGGGGCGGCGGGGTACGCCGGCTACCGGGCCCGGCGGCGGCGCGCCGACCAGGCCGCGTCAACCGAGAGCAGCGGCGCCCCGGCCAGCACCAGGGGCAGCCAGCCGATCAGATAGGGGAGGTCGTTGCCGTAGTAGTAGGGCTCGGACGGCCAGCTGACGGTCAGCCACAGACTGAGCGAGATCAGCGCCCCGCCGAGCGCCGCCAGCCGCGCCAGCACCCCCACCAGGGTGCCGACCCCGACCGCCAGCTCACCGGCGGCGAGGGCATAGCCGAAGCCCTCCGGATTCCGCAGCGCCAGGTCCACCAGCCAGGGCACGGCGGAGGAGTCCCGGACCGCGCGCATGGTCTCGCCGACGGACCCGGGGCCGGAGGCGGCGAGGAAGCCGGCGTCGGTGAGCTTGTCCAGCCCGGCGTAGATGAAGGTCACACCGAGGAAGATCCGCAACGGAAGGAGCGCGTACCGCCCGAGCCCGGCCCACCCCCCGCCGTCGGACCCGCCTCCGCCGCGGCGCCCGCCCGACTCAGCTCCGCCCCGGCGCCCGTCCGCCCGACCGGCCTCGAAGCGCCCGGGCCGCACCCGCGCGCCGAAGCGGCCGGAGGGTTCACTTCCGCCGAAGGCCCCGGTGGGCTCGGCTCCGTCGTAGCGTCCGGCGGGCTCTTCGCCGCTGGAGCGCCAGGCCGAAGCGCCCCTGCCGAAGCGTCCGGCGGACACGTCCCCGTCGAAGCGCACGGTTGGCTCGCCGTCGTCGTAGCGCCCCGCCGCGCCGTGGGTGTGGGTCATCGCCGTCCGCCTCTCCACGCCGGGCCCGGACCCCGATGGTCCCGCGGACCCCCTCCCGGGGATACGTACCGGGGACCGACCGGGTTCACCGCCCGGGACCGGGTTCACCGCCCGGGACCGGGTTCGCCCCCCGAGGCCGGGTTCGCCCCCCCCGAGGCCGGGTTCGCCCCCGAGGCCGGGGTCGCCCCCCGAGGCCGGGGTCGCCCCACGAGGCCGGGCCCCAGGGGCCCGGTTCACGACCCGGGGCCGAGCTCACCACACAGCCAGGCCCACCACCCGGGGCCCGGTTCACGGCCCCTGGGACCGGGCTCACCACCCGGGCCAGGTTCACCGCCCGGGGCCGGGCCTATCCCCCGGGGCCAGGTTCACCACCTGGAGCCGGGTCCAACCCCCAGGACCGGGTCCAGACCCCTAAGGCCCGGTTCATCCCCTCGGGACCGAGTACAGCCCCCCCAAGGCCGGGTTCAGCACCCACAACCGGGGCCAGAATGCGGGCATGACCGATGACGTATCGCGTGCACTGTCCGCGGACCGCTCCCCGCTGGTCGAGTTGCTCGGGCTGGAGCCCCATGTGGAGGGGGGCTGGTACCGGGAGACCTGGCGTACCGGGGGCGCCGTGACACCCGACGGCTACCCGGGCCCCCGGGCTTACGCCACCGGTATCCACTTCCTGCTGCACCCCGGGGAGACCTCCGCCTGGCATCGGGTGCGCTCCGACGAGCTGTGGCTCTGGCACCGCGGTGGCCCGCTCCGGCTCTCGCTGGGTGGGCCGGGCGAGGCACCGAGCGGGACACCCGAGCATCTGGTGCTCGGCGCCTCGGTGGAGGACGGCGAGCGCCCGCAGCTGCTGGTCCCGGCCGGCCACTGGCAGTCGGCCGAGCCGCTGGGCGACGAGCCGGTGCTGGTCTCCTGTGTGGTGGCGCCGGGCTTCGCCTATGAGGACTTCGAGCTGCTGGAGGACGGGGAGGCGGAGGAGGGGTGAACGGCCGGAGCCGCCGTCCACGCGATGTGGGCGGCGGCTCCGCTACGGGGGACCGGCGGGAGGGCTACTCCCACTCGATGGTGCCCGGGGGCTTGGAGGTCACGTCCAGGACGACGCGGTTGACATCGCGGACCTCGTTGGTGATCCGGGTGGAGATACGGGCCAGCACGTCGTACGGCATCCGCGTCCAGTCGGCGGTCATGGCGTCCTCGGAGGACACCGGGCGCAGCACGATCGGGTGGCCGTAGGTGCGGCCGTCGCCCTGCACGCCGACGCTGCGGACGTCGGCGAGGAGGACCACCGGGCACTGCCAGATGTCCCGGTCCAGACCGGCCGCGGTCAGCTCCTCGCGGGCGATGGCGTCGGCCTCGCGCAGCAGGTCGAGCCGCTCGCGGGTCACCTCTCCGACGATCCGGATCCCGAGGCCGGGGCCCGGGAACGGCTGGCGGTGGACGATCTCCTCCGGCAGGCCGAGCTCCTGGCCGACCATCCGGACCTCGTCCTTGAACAGCTGGCGCAGCGGCTCGACGAGCTGGAACTCCAGGTCCTCGGGCAGCCCGCCCACGTTGTGGTGGGACTTGATGTTGGCGGTGCCGCTGCCGCCGCCGGACTCCACCACGTCCGGGTAGAGGGTGCCCTGCACCAGGAACTCCACCGGCTGGTCGTTCGGCGCCTCGGCGACGATCTCGGCCTGGGCCTGCTCGAAGACCCGGATGAACTCCCGGCCGATGATCTTGCGCTTCTCCTCGGGGTCGGAGACCCCGGCGAGCGCGGACAGGAACCGCTCCTGGGCGTCCACGACCTTCAGCTGCACACCGGTGGCCGCGACGAAGTCCTTCTCGACCTGCTCGGTCTCGCCCTTGCGCATCAGCCCGTGGTCGACATAGACGCAGGTGAGCTGGGAGCCGATGGCCTTCTGCACCAGGGCCGCGGCCACCGCCGAGTCGACACCGCCGGACAGCCCGCAGATCGCGCGCCGGTCGCCGACCTGGGCGCGGATCGACTCGATCTGCTCCTCGATGACGTTCCCGGTGGTCCAGTCGGGGGTGAGCCCGGCGCCTCGGTAGAGGAAGTGCTCCAGGATCTGCTGGCCGTGCGTGGAGTGCATCACCTCGGGGTGGTACTGCACCCCGTAGAGCTTCTTCTCGTCGTTCTCGAAGGCGGCGACCGGCACCACGTCGGTGGAGGCGGTGACGGTGAAGCCCTCGGGCGCGGCGGAGCAGGCGTCGCCGTGCGACATCCACACCGGCTGCTCGGTCGGGGTGCCCTCGAAGAGGGTGGAGGAGGCCTTGGAGACGTGCAGCGGGGTGCGGCCGTACTCGCGGGCGCCGGTGTTGTCGACGGTGCCGCCGAGCGTGGTGGCCATCAGCTGGAAGCCGTAGCACATGCCGAAGACGGGGACCCCCGCCTCGAAGAGGGCGCGGTCGATGCTGGGCGCACCCTCCTCGTACACGGAGGACGGCCCGCCGGAGAGGATGATCGCCTTGGGGTTCTTCGCCAGGATCTCGTCCACCGGCATGGTGGAGGGGACGATCTCGCTGTAGACCCGGGCCTCACGGACGCGGCGGGCGATGAGCTGGGCGTACTGCGCGCCGAAGTCGACGACGAGTACGGCGTCGGGCGCGGCAGCGGGATTCGCTGATGACACTACGGCGGCCTTCCGGCGTGGAGACGTGAGGTGTGGGGTGCGGTGATGTAGGGGGTGTGTCTCGATTCTAACGGCCCCGGTCACCCGCCTTCTCGTCTCACCATCCGAACCGGCGGCCGCCCCCTTCGGGTGATGGTCCATACTGTCGCCATGCGCAAGCTCTCGACCTTCGTCTTTACCTATGGCACCCGGCCCGTCCGGCTGCCATGGTCGTGCTGCTTGAGCCACTGACAAGCGACTTCCCAGGCGCCCCGGGCCGAATTCGGTCCGGGGCGCCTGTGTGTTTCCCGGAGCCGACCGCCGGGGGCCCGCCGCCCCGACCCCGATGACCGAGTCCTCCGAGGAGACCCCCCATGAATGCCGTCACCGCCCCCACCACCCCCGCCACCCCCACCACCCCCGCCGCCCGCGCCGCCGAGTGGACCGGCGCCCGTACCGAGGAGGCGTCGCGGGTGGTCTCCGGTGCCCGGGAGCGCATCGACGCCCTGGACGACCGGATCATCGGCCTCATCCAGGAGCGGATGGCCGTCTCGGCCGTCATCCAGGAGGCCCGGATCGCCTCCGGCGGCCGCCGGGTGAACCTGGCCCGCGAGACGGAGGTCCTCTCCCACTACCGGGACGCCCTGGGGCGGCGCGGCACCTCGCTGGCGATGACCGTGCTGGAGCTGTGCCGGGGCACCGTCTGACCCCTCTACCCAAAAAGTGGCCGGATGTGAGTTCGGAGCCGCTCTCACCCGTCTGGCGCGTGACCGCCCGGGACCGGTCTTCGTTGGTCGGGGTGTCCGTGTCAGCCAGGGGCGGGCCGTCAGAAACCACGCGTGGCTCCGCTGGGGCGTGTGGCGTACCTCCTGGTACGCCGTGGGACCTCGCCTCAGCGTGCGTGACCGGACGGCAGGGGACAGCAGCCCGGTCACCCAAAAGAGCGGCCGGTTCCAGGGACGCCCGGAACCGGCCGCATCGGGTCCCTCCCCGACCCGCACACCCGTCCCGTACACCCCGTCCCGCTCCGGCTCAGCAGCACCCCGGCCCAGCAGCACCCCGGCCCCGTCCCCCGGCCGCCCCCCAAAAAGAGCACACACCCCGAAAGCACACCTCCCCGGCGGCGCCGCCCCCCGCGCCGCCGCACCGGGCACCGCCGCCGCCCTGTCGCCGGCGCCCGGACCCGAGGGGCCCGTGGCGCCCGCGAAAGCGGCGCCCACGGGCCCCTCGGCATGTTCCGGCCCGCTCCACAGCGAGTGTGACGCAGACCACACCTGGTTTCCCTCGGTGGACGGGCAACCGTTCACACCGCTCACAGGTCATGCATACGACACAAAGGCCACACCCGTGACCACACGGGGGCGGCCGGGAGGCGCTGCACTCGGAGGGGGGTGCAGCGCCTCCGTCGTATCCGAGCGACCTCCAGGACGCTTTCAGGACTTCGGCGGGACGGTGGGGATGCCCAGGAACGGCAGCCGCAGCGCGCCGAAGGCGTCTGCCGGGACGGTGGGCGACGTGGGCTCGACCGGCGCGATACGGGTGTAGGCCTCGCCCTGGCGCGGGCGCGGGTCGTCCTCGCCCTTGTTCGGCCAGAAGGACATGGCCCGCTCGGCCTGGGCGGTGATGGTCAGCGACGGGTTGACGCCGAGGTTGGCGGAGACCGCGGCGCCGTCCACCACGAGGATCCCGGGGTGCCCGTGGACCCGGTGGTACGGGTCGATGACGCCGTCCTCGGCGGTGGCGCCGATCACGCAGCCGCCGAGGAAGTGCGCGGTCAGCGGGGTGCCCATCAGTTCGCCGACGTTGGAGCCGGCGAAGCCGTTGATCTCCTCGGCGAGCAGGGTGGCGGCCCGGGTGCCCTCGGCGATCTGCTTGGGGTTGGGCGCGCCATGGCCCTGGCGGGCGGTCAGCAGGCCCTTTCCGACCCCGCCCCGCTTGCGGTAGGTGGTCAGCGAGTTGTCCACCGACTGCATCACCAGGCCGATGATCGTCTTCTCCGACCAGCGGTGGTTGGAGAGGGAGCGCACGGTCAGCCAGGGGTGCCGGGCCACGTTCTTCAGCCAGGCGGCCACCCGCCGCTCGGCGAAGGGCACCTGAAGGATGGAGAGCGAGCCCATCGCGTTGGAGCCCTTGCCGTAGCGGACCGGCTCGATATGGGTGTTCCCGTCCGGGTGGATGGACGAGGTGATGGCGACGCCCTGGGTGAAGTCGGCCTTCGGGTGGCCGTGGCGCTTGCGGTAGCGGCGGTCCGAGGTCTGCGAGCCGACCAGCGCCTCGGAGTTGGTACGGGTCAGCTCGCCGAGCCGGTCCGAGATCCGCGGCAGCAGCCCCCGGTCCTTCATGGTGTGCAGCAGGGTCTGGGTGCCGTAGGTGCCGGCCGCGACGATCACATACCGGCTGCGCAGCACCCGCGGGGCGGCCTTGCGGCGGCGCTGGGTGGGCGCCACCGAGACGCGGTAGCCGGCGCCCGAGGGGTCCTCGGTGACGGCGGTGACCGTGGTCATCGGGTGGATGACCGCACCGGCCCGCTCGGCGAGGTGGAGGTAGTTCTCGGTGAGGTTGTTCTTGGCGCCGTGCCGGCAGCCCGTCATGCACTCGCCGCACTCGGTGCAGGCCCGGCGGGCGGGGCCGGCGCCGCCGAAGTACGGGTCGGGGACCTCCCGGCCGGGCCGCGCCTTCACACCGTCGGCGCCGTCGGCGTCCTTGCCGTCGCCGAAGAAGACGCCCACCGGGGCCAGATGGAAGGTGTCGCCCACCCCCATCGCCTCGGCGGCCGCCTTGAGGTGGACGTCGGAGGGGGTCATCGTCGGGTTGAGCCGCACCCCCAGCATCCGCTTGGCCTGGTCGTAGTACGGGGCCAGCTCGTCCTGCCAGTCGGTGATCGACGCCCACTGCCGGTCCTGGAAGAACGCCGGCGGCGGTACGTAGAGGGTGTTGGCGTAGTTGAGCGAGCCGCCGCCGACCCCGGCACCGGCCAGCACCATCACATTGCCCAGCAGATGGACCCGCTGGAGCCCGTACAGCCCGAGGGCCGGAGCCCACAGGTAGTTGCGCAGGTCCCAGGAGGTCCTGGGCAGGGTGGCGGGCGTGAAGCGGCGGCCGGCCTCCAGGACGCCGACGCGGTAGCCCTTCTCGGTCAGCCGGAGGGCCGAGACGGAGCCGCCGAATCCCGAGCCGACGACGAGGACGTCGTAGTCGTAGCCGGCCTCCTGGTCACCGGCTTTCTGGTCGCCGGTTTCTTCCTGGTCGCGGGCAGGGGTGACCTGGGACATGGCGCTCCTCGTACCGGAGAGAGTGAGGGGAGGGGGGAGGGGTGGGGGTCAGCGGAAGCGGAGGGCCTTCATCACCCGCAGTCCGCGGGTCATCAGGGCCGCGTACGCCTCGTCGTCCATACCGAAGGACGGGGCGAGCGGGAGCAGCCGCTGCTGCGCCACGGTCTGGGCCTCGGTGTACTTGAGGATGCCCTCGGAGCCGTGCCGGCGGCCGAGACCGGAGTCCTTCATCCCGCCCATCGGCGACTGCACGCTGCCGTAGGCGGGCGCGTACCCCTCGTTGATGTTGACCGTGCCGGTGCGCAGCCGGGCGGCGATGGTGTGGCCGCGGGCCGAGTCGCGGGTCCAGACGGAGGCGTTGAGCCCGTACGCGGTGGCGTTGGCGCGCTCGACCACCTCGTCCTCGTCGCGGAAGCGGTAGACCGAGACGACGGGGCCGAAGGTCTCCTCGGAGCAGACGGCCATCGGCTCCTGGACGCCGTCCAGGATGGTCGGCTCGTAGAACAGCGGGCCGATGTCGGGGCGGGCGGTGCCCCCGGCGACGAGTACCGCGCCCTTGGCGACGGCCTCCTCGACGTGCCGGTTGACGGTCTCCAGCTGGCGCTCGCCGACCAGCGAGCCCATATCCGCCCCGTACGCCAGGGAGTTGCCGAGCCGCATGGCCCTGGTCCGGGCGGCGAACCGCTCCACGAAGTCATCGGCGACGGACTCGTGGACGTACAGCCGCTCGATGGAGATGCAGAGCTGACCGGCGGAGGAGAAGCAGGCGCGGACGGCCCCGGCGGCGGCCTTCTCGATGTCGGCGTCGTGCAGGACCAGCATGGCGTTCTTGCCGCCGAGTTCGAGCGATACGCCGACCAGCCGGGCGGCGGCGCCCTGGGCGACCTCGCGGCCGGTGCGGGTGGAGCCGGTGAACGAGACGTAGTCGGCGTGCCGGACCACCTCGGGCCCGACCACCGGCCCCTCGCCCAGCACGACCTGGAACACCTCCTCCGGCAGCCCCGCCTCGATCAGCAGCTCACGCGCCCACAGGGCGGTCAGCGCGGTCTCGGTGTCGGGCTTCATGACGACGGCGTTGCCGGCCACGAAGGCGGGCAGGGCGTCGCCGACGGACAGCTCCAGCGGGTAGTTCCAGGGGGCGATCTGGCCCACCACCCCGCGCGGCTGGCGCAGTTCGGTCACCTTGGTGAGGGTGGGCAGCACCCCGGTGTGGCGGCGGGGCTTGAGGTACGCGGCGGCTCGGCGGCCGTAGTGGCGGGCGGCCACGGCGACGGCCTGGATCTCCTCATGGGCGTGCAGCCGGGCCTTGCCGGTCTCCAGCTGGACCAGGTCCAGTCCCTCGGCCTGCCGCTGGAGGACCAGGTCGTGGAAGCGGAGCAGCACCGCGGCACGGTCCCGCACCGGCGTGGCCGCCCACACCCGCTGGGCGGTGCGGGCCCGGTCGAAGGCCTCCGCGACGTCCTCGGGGGTGGACTCGGGCAGCTCGGCCAGCCGCTCCCCGGTGAACGGGGTGTGGTTGGCGGTACGTCCGGAGCCGACGACCCCGCGGACGAGCCGGGCGACCAGATCGGGGGTGACCACGTCGGCGGCGGTGCGCACGCCGGCCGGCGCCGGGGCGACCGGGTTGGTCCCGCCGCCCGGCCCCTGGGCCGCCTGGCCCGGTCCGGTGGCCGTCGCGCCCGCCTGGGCGCCCTTCGCGGCAGTGGTGTCCGTCATGGGGCCGAGGGTATGCCGGAAGACGGCACTTCGGTACCCGCCGGTAACAGCTTTTCACCGGCCCCGCACACCCCGCCAGCGTTCACTGGCACATAAGGCCTGATCAGGGGCGTTGGGGCGGCTTGACGGTGTGGGGGACGTCTTGGCCCGTCCGCGGGCGCAAGGGCGGGGTGGACCGCTCGGGGGCGGGTGAGGTGGTGGCCGTACGGCGGTCCCCGCCCCCGCCCTCCCCGTCATGGCCCCGCAGCAGCAGGACCCCCGCGGCCCCCAGTCCGGCCAGGGCCACCAGCAGCGCGGCGGCGATCAGCGGCCCCCGGAGCGGGGTACGGGGGTGGGGTCGCCCGAAGGAGTCCCGGAAGGGGCGGCGGGCCGCGGCCTCGTGCGGGGATCCGCCGACGGCGGAGGGCCACGGCCCGGGCCCGGAGCGGGGCCCGGGGCGGGACCCGGATCCCGGAGGGCCGGGGCGCCGGCGTACGGGCCGGGCGGGCGGCGCCGCGTCGGACGGGCCGTGAGCGGAGGGGCCGGAACGGGGCGGGGCCGGACGGAAGGGGCCGTGGCGGTGCTCTCCATGGGCCGGGTGGCCATGCCCGAAAGGCCCGTGACCCGACGGACCGTGACCCGACGGGCCGTGGAGAGACGGACCGCGGCCGGACGAGTCCGGCGGCACCGCGTCGGCACGGTCGTGCGGCGGCGCCCCCTCGGACGTACCGCTCCGAGACGTACCGCCCTCCGACATGCCGCCCCCGGACACACCATCCCCGGGCGTACCCCCGTCCGGCGGAAAGCCTCCAGCCGGAAGGCCCTCCAGCGCACCGCCCTCCGGGCCACCGCTCCCCCACCCACCGCCCTCCGGCCCACCGCCCTCCGGCGACGGACCCGCCGGCCGATCACCCCCGTCGCCAGGCGCCAGGGTGCCGAGCGGCAGTGTCCCGCCCGGCAGGCGGTATCCGGGCGCCTCGCCCGCGGCCTCCGCGTACGACCGCAGCAGCCGTTCGGCCTCCGCGCCGCCCATCCGGCGGTCCGGATCGCGCTGGAGCAGACCGCGCACCACCGGCAGCAGCGGCCCGGCCGCCGCGGGTGGGCGGATGTCCTCCTCGACCACCGCGTGCAGCACTCCGCCCAGCGAGTCCCGGTGGAACGGCGACTGGCCGGTCAGCGCCGCGCACAGCAGTGCGCCCAGCGACCACAGATCGCTGGCCGGCCCGGCCTGGGCGCCCCGCATCCGCTCGGGAGCGGTGTACTCGGGCGATCCGACGAACATCCCCACCTCGGTGATGGTGGTGGACCCGGCGAGCTGGGCGATGCCGAAGTCGGTGAGCACCACCCGGCCGGTGCCCTCCTCCAGCAGGACGTTGGCCGGCTTCAGATCGCGGTGCAGCACCCCGAGGGCGTGCGCGGCGCGCAGGGCGCTCAGCAGCGCCAGCCCGAGCCGGGCCGCCTCCCTCGGGGCGAGCGGGCCGTGCCGGGCCAGCCGCCGGGCCAGCGAACCGCCCTCCACCAGCTCCATCACGATGTACGGAACGCCGTCCTCCTCCACCACATCGTGGACGCAGACGATATGCGGGTGGTGGACCCGGGCGATGGCGCGGGCCTCCCTCAGCGACGAGGAGCCCGCGGCGCCCGCGTCCTCGTGCAGCTCGTCCAGATGGAGCTCCTTCACGGCGACGCGCCGGCCGAGCAGTTCGTCGTACGCTCGCCAGACCGTGCCCATCCCCCCGCGCCCGAGGCGCGCCTCCAGCCGGTAACGTCCGACGATCCGCCGCTGCTGCCGGGGTCCGGACACGGCACATCCCCTCTGCTCGCGTCCGCCACCGGGCCCCCGGAAAATGTCCGGAACAGGCCGGGAGCAGGTCCGGGACGAGGTCCAGGACAAGGTCCAGGGCAGGTCCGGAACGGATCCGGCGACGGGTCCCGGGCGCGATCCGGTGCGCGGGCCCTTATGCGACCCGCGTGCCCGTCCGCCGTCAGCCCCGGCGTGAGGACTCGCGGACGGCCTTCAGGTGAGCGACGAACAACGTGTACGGATGCGGAGGGCCCGCCGTCCCCGCCGGACCGGTCGAGAAAGCCGGAAGCCGCCGGACGGGTACCCGCCGGAGCGCCCCGGACGGCTCCCCCGTCTCCGTACCCGCACGGGATCACGCCGACACCGGGGGCACTCCCGCGCCCGCCCGCGGATGGCGCGAACCCGACGGTCCCGCGCCGGGCCATCCGGGCGGGGCAGAGGCCGTCAGCGGGTGGCGCGGTAGGCGGTGACGGCCTGCTGGTAGATCTCGGACACCTTGTCGCGCTGGCTCTCCGGGCCGATCACCTGCACCACGTGGTAGCGCTCGCCGACGATGAGCGCCAGATTGCGGACGTACACCTCGCGGCCGCTGGCGTCGGTCCAGGTGAACTGGCCCTCCGCGGTGGCCTGGCGGCCCACGTCCACCCGGCGCAGACCGGTGGCGGTCGCCCAGGTGGAGTCCCGCCAGGGCTGGAGCTCGCGCTCCCTGGTGCGCTGGTACTCCAGCGGATCGCCGCCGGCCGACCGCACGGTGTCGCGGCCGGGCACGACGATCAGGGTGAAGTCCCCGCCGGTGTAGCGGACCTGGCCGGCGTCGTTGATCGGGCTGCGCTGCCAGTTCTTGTCCACCCCGATCCGGAAGCCCTCGGCATCGTCGCGGACCGCGTAGCCGTCGGCGAGTTCGGGGCCGCCACCCGGCGGAACGGTGTTGGTGGAGGGCGCCTGGCCGCCGTCGGTGGACGGGTCGGCCGGGGCCGGGTCACCGCCCGGGCCCGGCGCGGTCGCCGAGCCGGAGGCAGAAACGGAGGGAGAGGGTCCGGGGGTGGGCGGGGCGGCGGACTGCCCGTTGCCGCCGTTCTCGGTCTCCCCCGACTTGGGCAGGAACGCCACCGCGTACGCGATGGCCGCGGCCAGCAGCAGCAGGACGAGCAGCAGCAGAAGGCGGCCGAGCGAGCGGGGGCTGCCGTCGCTCCGCGCGGCCTTGTCCGGCCGGCGCTCCCGAGCGGGGCGCGGCAGGGGCGCGGTGGTCTCGGCGGGCGGGGCGGCCGCCGTCCGGGAGGCGGCGCGGGCCTTGCGGTGGCGGTGGGCGCCGGCCTGGGCCCGGCCCGCCCGCCTCCGCCGCACCAACTCGCCGCGGCGGCGCACCACCGGCAGCCGGCCGGCGTCGACGGACGGCATCGGTACGAGATGGGCCCCGGCCTCCGGTTCGGGCGCCGAGCGGACGAGCGAGCGCAACCAGCCGCGCAGCTCCTCCACATCGGGCCGCTCGGTGGCGTCCTGGCGCAGCAGCGACTCGACCACCGGGCGCAGCGGGCCGCACTCCTCAGCGAACGCGGGCGGCTCGGCGCAGACCATCTGCACCAGCTCGGCGGCGTGCTCCTCCGGGTAGGGGGCGTGCCCCTGGACCGCGCGGTAGAGCAGGGCACCGAGCGCCCAGAGGTCGGTGGAGGGCCCGACCGGCGGAGCCAGCTGCCAGGTGCCGTGCACCGGTCCGGCCTGCTCGGGCGCCCAGCGCTCGGTGACCGGGCCGACCACCGCGATCCGGGTCTGCCGGGCGCGCTCGGCGGCCAGCGGGGTCTCGGGGCCGCGGTAGCGGGGCGGGGCCGCCGGACCGTCGCCGTGGGGAGAGTCCGGGGACGGTTCCCGGGCGGCGGCGGCGGTACGGGAGGAGGTCGCCGCGGCCGGTACGGGCAGCCGGGGCTGCTCGCGCCGGGCGTCGGCCCGCAGCGCGTCCCGGGTGCCGTACGGGGAGTGGCTCTGGCCGGATGACCCGGACGGCTTGTACCGGTCGTACGGGGAGCGGCCGCCGCCCGCGGGCACGGACCCGCCCCGGCCGGTTCCGCCGGGGCCGTCGTTCCAGACCCCGGTCAGATGGGCGCGCCGGGGCGGCTCCTGCTCCGGGCCGGTGTCCGTGCCGGGCCCCTCGTCCGGCTGCCGGTACGGCCGGGCTCCGTACGGCTCGGCCCCGTAACCCTCCGCCCCGTACGGCTGGGTCCCGTACGCCGGGTCCTGGCCTTCGTCCTCGTCGTCGTCCTCGTCATCGGTGAGCGCGGGGTCATGGGACCACCACCGCGGTTCCGCTTCCCCGGCCCCGGCGGCGTGGGGCGGGGTACCGCTGGGCGGCAGGGCCCGTGCGCCGGTGTCCTCGGGGGCGGGCGGAAGCGAGAGCGAGGCCCGGGCCTCGGCCGCGCGGGCGGCGGCCCGGGTACCGGCGCTGTAGGCGGCGATGGCGCCGGCCCGGGCGGCCCGGGCGTCCGGCACCACGGGTGGCGGCACCGGCTCGCCCGGCGGCTGGTCGGGCCGCTCTCCCGGCCGGGGCACCGGCTCGGCGCCGTGACGCTGTGGCAGCGCCGGCTCGTAGCCTGGGGCGAGCGCGGGCAGCGCAGGCGCGGCGGAGGCCTCCGCCTCGTCGTAGCCACCGCCGTCCCCGTAGCGGTATCCGTACGCGTAGTCGTACTGCCGCTGGTGGCCGCCCGCACCGCTGGACGCCTCCGGCGGGGAGCCCGGGGCCTCCTCGTCGTAGCCCTCGCCACCCTCTGCGGCGATCGGGCCGCCATCATCGTCCGTCCCGCCCTGGTACTCCGCGTCGTCCGCGTCGTCCGCGAAATCCTCGTAGCCCTGCTCGTCCTGATCGTCCTGGTCGGGCAGGGGGTCGTAGCCGCAGAGGGCCTCTTCGGCCGCGCCCGCGGCGAGCCCGGTGAGCACCACCCGGCCGTCGTCGCAGACCAGCACCGTCTGGGCGGTGACATTGCGGTGCGTCCAGCCGTGGGCGTGCAGCGCGCGGAGGGCGGTGAGCACCTCGGAGCCGATCTCGGCCGCGCGGTAGGGGGTGAGCGGCTGCTGGTCGAGCAGCGAGGCCAGGGAGCGGGCGGCCACCAGTTCGCTCACTATCCACAGCGAGCCCCCCTCGGCGAACACGTCGAAGACCTGGTCGAGCCGGGGGTGGTCGGGGATCTGGGCGGCGGCCTGCGCGGCCTCGACGGCCCGGCGCACAAACGGGTCGGTGGGGCGGCGCACGGCGTGGTCCGGACGGGGGGCGGCCGGGCCGCGGGCCGGACGGCGAGTGCCCGGCTCGTCGGCGTCCAGCACCTCCGCGTCCACGATCTCCGGCAGCGGAAGCCGGCGGATCATCACTTCCTGGCCGCTGTAGGTGTCGAAGGCGCGGGTGGCGACGGGCTCCTGCTCGTACCCGTACTCGTCCTGGGGTGGCAGCGGTAGGCGGTAGCGGTCGGCCAGCACCCTGCCCGCGTACTCGTCCACGATGCCGCCTCCCCACGGACCTCGTCCTCCGGCCACCGCGGTGCGGCGGGTCCGGCTCCTGGGATCCGGTTACCCGGGCCCGGCTACCCCAGATCGTAGACAACCGTCAGATTCGGTCGTCGGCCGAGCAGTTGTCGAGCTTTTGTCGAACGGTTGCGGACCGACCCGAGGGGTTGTCCGGCTGCGTACGGTCTTCGGACTCTCACGATACGTGCCCCGGACCGTCCTCGGGCGGGATCCGGAGGTCCCACCGGGCCCCCGGACCTGAAGCCTCCTCAGCCCTTCGGGGTCTCGACCCTTCCCGGGGCCTCAGCCCTTCGGGGTGAAGCTCGCGAAGGCCGTCTCCCGGAGCGTGGTGCACTCCTTGCCGCCCCACTCGGCGACCGGGCAGCTGATCATGATCGAGTAGCCGCGCCCTGCGTCCACCTTGAAGCCGCGGTTCAGCACCCGGACCCGCTCGCCGTTCTCGTCCCGCTCGAACTGCCAGTCGGCGACCGTCGGGTAGCCCTTGTAGTCGACCTTCGCTATGCCGATGTGGCGGTAGCCGTTGCTGCTGACCGCCACCCCGGCCCGGGCGAGGTTCCACGCCAGGGCGGCGTCCCCCTTCGGGTCGCCGGTGAAGTCGACCTGGACGCGCGGGTAGGGGGACGCGCCCCAGAACTTCCCGCCCGAGTTCTGCCCGGCTATCCCCTTCAGGGAGAAGTCCTTGGGCATGGCCATGCTGAAGTGGAAGGTGTCGTTGGAGACCGTGGTGTATCCCGCGGGCAGGCCGCCGGGCTTGCCGTCGTCGCCACCGGTGCCGGGGGTGCCGCCGTCCTCGGGCCGGTCGTCGCCCGAGGCGCCCGGAGAGGGCCCGCCGCCCGGCTGCCCGCCCTTGCCCTCGTCCTTGCCGTCGTCCTTCCCGTCCGTCTTGCCGTCCGCCTTGCCGTCGCTCTCGCCCTGGCCCGTGCCGCTCCCGGACGCGCCGGTGGGCTCGACCTCCGAGCCGGCCGAGGCGGTGCGGTCGGCACCGGGGCCACCCTGGCCCTTGGTGCCCGGATCGTCGCCGCCGGCGGCGATGACGGCCACGATCGCGGCGATCACCAGCACCACCACGACCGCGATGACCACCAGGGTCCGGCGCGACACCACATCGGTCAGCGGGGCCCTCGGCGGAGCCGCCGGTCCCCGGCCCTGGGACGCGGTCACACCGCTGCCGGTCCCGGCGGCGGTGGTGGTGGTACGGGAACGGGCGGCGGAGTCCTGCCGGTTGGCCGAGGTGGCCGCGGCCGCGTTCCGTACGGAGCGCAGCGCGCCGCGCATCCGCTCGGCCGCCGCCTCGGTCGCCGGCCGCTCGGCCCCGGTCGCCCCGGCTGCCCCGGCGGCTCCGGCCGTCCGCGAGCCGGTCCGGTCGCCGCCCCTGGTCCGCTTCTCGCGCTTCTCCAGCGGTGCGGGCTGCGCGGGCGGTACGGGAGGCAGCGGAACGACCCGGGTGGCCTCCGGTGAGGACTCCTCCACGGCCGCCGGCTCGGGGGCCCGGATCACCGCCTGGAGCAGCGCCCGCGCCCCGGCGTCGTCCAGCCGCTTGGCCGCGTCCTTCTCCAGCAGCCCGTAGATGACCTCGGTCAGCGGGCCGGCGTTCTTCGGCGGGTCGAGCTGCTCGGTCATCACCGCGGTGAGCGTGGCGATGGCGGAGCCCTTGTCGTACGGCGGGCAGCCTTCGACGCTCGCGTACAGCAGGCCGCCCAGCGACCACATGTCCGCCGCGGGGCCGGGCTTGTGGCCGCGGGCCCGCTCCGGGGAGATGTACGAGGGGGCGCCGACCAGCATGCCGGTGGAGGTGATGGAGGGGTCGCCCTCGACCTGGGCGATGCCGAAGTCGGTGAGGACGACCCGGCCGTCCGCGCCGATCAGGACGTTGGACGGCTTGACGTCCCGGTGCAAAATGCCCTCGCGGTGGGCGGAACGCAGCACGTCCAGGACGGCGAGGCCCACCTCGGCGGCGCGCTTCGGGGTGAGGAGGCCGTCCTCACGTACCGCGTCCGCCAGGGACTTGCCCTCGATCAGCTCCATGACGATCCACGGGCGGTCATCCTCGTCCACAACGTCGTAGACGGTGACCGCGCCGTTGTTGCGGATCCGGGCGATCGCCTTGGCCTCGCGGAGGGTGCGGGTGATCAGACGGCGCTTCTCCTCCTCGTCGATGCTGTTGGGGAAGCGCAACTCCTTGACCGCCACCGTGCGGCCCAGCGTCTCGTCCACGGCCCGCCATACGGTGCCCATGCCGCCCCGGCCGAGCACACCGTCGAGCCGGTACCGCCCGGCCAGCAACCGGCCGCCGTTGCCGCTGCCGCTGCCGTGGCTGCTGCCACTACCGCTGCCGGATCGGCTGCCGCTGCCCGGGCGGGCGCCCGACGCCCCGGCACCGTCCTTGCCCTTGTCCTTGCCCTTGGTGAGGTCCTGGGCCTGGGCCTTGGCCGTGTCGGTCTCGCCGCCCTGCTTGGCGCCGGCCTGCTTGGCGGGGCCGTCCTCCTTGGCGGAGCTGACCGGCTTGCGGGTCGGCACCCGGTCGGCGGGCTTGGCGGGCGACGCCTCGTCACCGGCACCACCGGCCGCCGTCTCCTTGGTGAACTCCCTGGTCGTCCGCGGCCCTTCGGCGGTCTTCGCGTCGGCGGACTTGCCGTCAGCGTTCCGGCCATCGGCGGGCTCGGCGCCGGTGGGCTCGGCCTGCCCGGGCTTGCCGTCGCCGCCAGCAGCCGCCCCGGACCCGGCCGCCGCATCGGGCCGCTCGGTTCCCTTGTCCGGTCCCGAGGTTGGCTTGTCAGCCCCTGGGGTCGGCGTGTCCGCCCCCGGGGTTGACTTGTCCGCCCCCGGGGTTGGCTTGTCCGGCTTCGGGCCCGTGCCCGCGGCCGGCTGGCCGGAACTCGCCGGCGGCCTGTCCGCTCGCGCTTCGACGGCGTCCGGGCCGCTCGCGGCCCCGTCCGACCCCTTGGCCGCCCCGAGCTTCATCGTGGAGTCCCCGGCCGGCTGGGCACCCCGAGGAGAGGGGACCCGCCCTGCCTCGTCCGTGGCCGGCTTGCCCTTGTCCCGCTGAGGTTCCCGAGCCGCCCTGCGCGACTGCTCCGCTCCCGACATGCGTCCCCTCTGCGATCCTTGTTCCTCGCCCGCGCCTACCGCGTCCGCGCGATGCGGTAACCCGCCCTGGAAGAAACTCCATTGTCACCCACTCCGGGACCGGCGGCGCCTCCGGGTCCGTCAGCTTCCGGGTATGTCCGGCACATCCGCCCCCTGTACACCCTCGGTCGCCCCCGCCTCACTCGATCGATACGCCCAACGCCCCGGCCGTCCGCCCCGGTTCGAGCACCGGGACGAGACGGCAGGCGCCCTCCAGCCGCCGGAGCACCGACGCCCACGGGGCGATCCCCTCGCTCCCCTCGCTCCGTTCTCCCTGTCCCTCTCCCTACAGGGGCACGATGTCCGGGGCGCCGAGGCGGGCGGCGTCCGCGGTGAGGTCGTCGGGCTGGCGCTGCGACTCCCGCTCGGCCTCCACCCGCTTCTCGTAGTGCTCCACCTCCCGGTCGATCTGCCCCTGGTCCCAGCCGAGCACCGGTGCCATCAGCTCGGCGCACTCGCGGGCGCAGCGGGTGCCCCGGTCGAAGGTCTCGATGGAGATGCGGGTACGCCGGGTCAGCACGTCGTCCAGGTGCCGGGCGCCCTCGTGCGAGGCGCCGTAGACCACCTCGGCGCGCAGGTAGTCGTCGGCGCCGCCGAGCGGCTCGCCCAGCTTGGGGTCGGCGGCGATCAGTTCCAGGACCTCCTCGGCCGAGGAGCCGTACCGGTTGAGCAGGTGCTCGACCCGGACCACATGCAGACCGGTGCGGGCGGCGATCCGGGCGCGGGCGTTCCACAGGGCGCGGTAGCCCTCGGCGCCGATCAGCGGTACGTCCTCGGTGACGCAGGCCGCCACCCGGCTGTCCAGGCCGTGCACCGCGGCGTCCACCGCGTCCTTCGCCATGACCCGGTACGTCGTGTACTTGCCGCCCGCGACGACCACCAGTCCGGGCACCGGATGGGCCACGGTGTGCTCGCGGGACAGCTTGCTGGTCGCCTCGGACTCGCCCGCCAGCAGGGGCCGCAACCCGGCGTAGACGCCCTCCACGTCGTCCCGGGTGAGCGGGACCGCCAGCACGCTGTTGACGTGCTCCAGCAGGTAGTCGATGTCGGCGCTGGAGGCGGCCGGGTGCGCCTTGTCCAGGTCCCAGTCGGTGTCCGTGGTGCCGACGATCCAGTGCCGCCCCCAGGGGATGACGAAGAGGACGGACTTCTCGGTGCGCAGGATCAGCCCGGTGGTGGAGTGGATGCGGTCCTTGGGCACCACCAGGTGGATGCCCTTGGAGGCGCGGACGTGGAACTGCCCGCGCTCGTTGATCAGCGCCTGGGTGTCGTCGGTCCACACCCCGGTGGCGTTGACCACCTGTTTGGCGCGCACCTCGTACTCGCCGCCCGCCTCCACGTCCTGCACCCGGGCGCCGACCACCCGCTCACCCTCACGGAGGAAGCCGATCACCCGGGCCCGGCTGGCGACCTGCGCCCCGTAGCTGGCGGCGGTGCGCACCAGGGCCGTCACAAAGCGGGCGTCGTCCATCTGGGCGTCGTAGTACTGCAGGGCGCCCACCAGCGCGTCCTTGCGCAGCGCGGGGGCCACCCGCAGCGCGTGCCGGCGGGAGAGGTGGCGGTGCATGGGCAGGCCGCGGCCGTGGCCCGAGGAGACCGACATCGCGTCGTACAGCGCGACGCCGGAACCGGCGTAGAGCCGCTCCCAGCCTTTGTGCTGGAGCGGATAGAGGAAGGGCACCGGCTTGACCAGGTGCGGGGCCAGCCGCTCCAGCAGCAGTCCGCGCTCCTTCAGCGCCTCCCGGACCAGCGCGAAGTCCAGCATCTCCAGATAGCGCAGGCCTCCGTGGATGAGCTTGCTGGACCGGCTGGAGGTGCCCGACGCCCAGTCGCGCGCCTCCACCAGGCCGGTCGCCAGGCCCCGGGTGGCCGCGTCGAGGGCCGTGCCCGCGCCCACCACCCCGGCGCCGATGACCAGCACGTCCAGCTCCCGCTCGGCCATGGCCGCCAGCGCCTCCGCGCGCTCGGCGGGCCCCAGTGTCGCTGTCCTCACCGCTGCCTCCCGTCGTTCCCGGGTCGTCTTCGGTCCTGCCCGTCCTGCCCGGTCCTCACCGCGAGCCCCGGCGGCCACTTCTGTGCCCGCCCTGCCCGTCTGCCCGGTCCTGCCCGTCCGTCCCCCGCCGACCGCCGACCGACAGCTGACGTCCGGCATCCGCATCACAGCGCCGCGGACACGGACACCGGCCCGCAAGGTCACCACTTCGATTCTGGCCCGCCCCGCCGACTTCAGCCACCGCCTGCCCCGCCACCTGTGGACAACCCCGCGTCATCGCCGCGCCTGTGGACAACCCGGCGCGTCCCCCACCCGGAGCAGGGCACCGTTCCCCCGGCAACACTCCGGATCTTCCCGGCCGGTAATGCCGCATAACGGTCATATTTACGCCTAGTCTGACATTGCGTCGCACTCGTTCTGACCACAGGGCTTGCGCGGCTCGTCCACTCCGGTTACCGGCCCCTGGGAAGGACGGCATCACCCCATGCCCGCAGACCTCGCCGTCATCGGCCTCGGCCATCTCGGACTGCCCCTGGCCCAGGCCGCCGCGGCCGCCGGTATCGACACCATCGGCTATGACACCGACCCGCGCGTGGTCGCCGAGCTGGCCGCGGGGCGCCCTCCGGTCGACGGTTCGCTGACCGCGCCGGAGATCCGCCGGATGCTCTCGGGGGGCTTCCGGCCGACCACCGACCCGGCCGAGCTGGGCCGCGTCCGCACCGCCGTCATCTGCGCGCCCACCCCGCCCGGCCCCGACGGCGGCCCGGACCTCACCGCCCTCGACGAGGCGGCCCGCGCGCTCGCCGCCCGGCTGCGCCCCACCACCACCGTGCTGCTGGAGTCCCCGGTCCACCCGGGCACCACCGAGGAGCACCTGCTGCCGCTGCTCGAAGCGGGCTCCGGACTGCGTGCCGGGCGCGACTTCCACCTCGCCTACTCCCCCGGCCGCCTCGACCCCGGCCGCCCCGCCCACGGCTACGCCCGCACCCCCAAGGTCATCGGCGGGCTCACCCCCGCCTGCACCGAGTCGGCGGCGGCCTTCTACGGGCGCCTCGCCGACAAGGTGGTCCGCGCCCGGGGCACCCGCGAGGCGGAGACCGTCAAGCTGCTGGAGACCAACTTCCGGCACGTCAACATCGCCCTGGTCAACGAGATGGCGGTGCTCTGCCACGACCTCGGCGTGGACCTGTGGGACGTCATCCGGTGCGCCGAGACCAAGCCGTCCGGCTTCCAGGCGTTCCGCCCCGGGCCCGGCGTCGGCGGCCACGGCACCCCGGTGGGCACCCTGCCGGGGCACCGCCCGCTCCGCCTGGTCGAGCTGGCCGGCGAGGTCAACGAGCGGATGCCGGCCTACGTCGTCCAGCGCTGCGCCACCCTGCTCAACGAGCACGGCAAGTCGGCGCGCGGGGCCCGGGTGCTGCTGCTGGGCGTCACCTACAAGCCGGACCTCGCCGACCGGCAGGGCGCACCGGCCACCGAGATCGCCGAACGGCTCACCGCGATGGGCGCCCAGGTCGGCTACCACGACCCCTATGTGGCCGGCTGGCGGGTGGGCGGGCGGCGCGTCCCGCGGGCCGACTCGCTGTACGAGGCGGCCGCGGCGGCCGATCTGACGGTGCTGCTCCAGCACCACCGTACGTACGACCTCCAGGGCCTGGCGGTGAAGGCGCAGCTGCTGCTGGACACCCGGGGGGCCACCCCGGCGGGCGCCGCGCACCGCCTGTGACCCCCGGCGCCCCGTAGACCGTACGCGGAAAGGGCCCGCACCCTTGGCGATGGGGTGCGGGCCCTTCCTTCCGAGGTCCGTTCGGGTGCCGTCAGCGCTTGTGCTGGGCATCCGCGACGGTGACCTCCACGCGCTGGAACTCCTTCAGCTCGCTGTAGCCGGTGGTGGCCATCGCGCGGCGCAGGGCGCCGAAGAAGTTCATCGAGCCGTCCGGGGTGTGCGAGGGGCCGGTCAGGACCTCCTCGGTGGTGCCGACGGCGCCGAGGTCGACCAGCTTGCCGCGCGGCACGTCCTCGTGGACGGCCTCCATGCCCCAGTGCCGGCCGCGGCCGGGGGCGTCGGTGGCGCGGGCCAGCGGGGAGCCGATCATCACCGAGTCGGCGCCGCAGGCGATGGCCTTCGGCAGGTCGCCGGACCAGCCCACCCCGCCGTCCGCGATCACGTGGACGTAGCGGCCGCCGGACTCGTCCATGTAGTCCCGGCGGGCCGCGGCCACGTCGGCGACGGCGGTCGCCATCGGGACCTGGATGCCCAGCACGTTGCGGGTGGTGTGGGCGGCGCCGCCGCCGAAGCCGACCAGCACGCCGGCCGCACCGGTGCGCATCAGGTGCAGGGCGGCGGTGTAGGTGGCGCAGCCGCCGACGATGACCGGGACGTCCAGCTCGTAGATGAACTGCTTGAGGTTGAGCGGCTCGGCGGCGCCGGAGACATGCTCGGCGGAGACGGTGGTGCCGCGGATGACGAAGATGTCCACACCCGCGTCGACGACCGCCTTGGAGAACTGCGCGGTGCGCTGCGGGGAGAGCGCGGCGGCGGTGACCACGCCCGAGTCGCGCACCTCCTTGATGCGCAGGCCGATCAGCTCCTCCTGGATGGGAGCGGCGTAGATCTCCTGCAGACGGCGGGTGGCGGTGTCGGCCGGGAGGTGGGCGATCTCGTCCAGCAGCGGCCGGGGGTCCTCGTAGCGGGTCCACAGGCCTTCGAGGTTGAGGACGCCGAGGCCGCCCATCTGGCCGATGCGGATGGCGGTCTCGGGGGAGACCACCGAGTCCATCGGGGCGGCCAGGAACGGCAGCTCGAACCGGTAGGCGTCGATCTGCCAGGCGATCGAGACCTCCTTCGGGTCCCGGGTGCGCCGGCTCGGGACGACGGCGATGTCGTCGAACGCGTACGCCCTGCGGCCGCGCTTGCCGCGCCCGATCTCGATCTCAGTCACGATGTGTGGCCTTTCCCTCTACGTCTGCGCCTACCAGTATCCCCGACGCACGGCGGAGGGGCGGTCCCGGCCGTATGCCGGAATCCGCCCCTCCGCCGCACCCGGACGGGTTACCTCTTGTTGCTGTAGTTCGGCGCCTCGACGGTCATCTGGATGTCGTGCGGGTGGCTCTCCTTGAGGCCCGCGGAGGTGATCCGGACGAACCGGCCGTTGGCCTGGAGGTCGGGCACGGTGCGGCCGCCGACGTAGAACATCGACTGGCGCAGACCGCCGACCAGCTGGTGGACCACCGCGGAGAGCGGGCCGCGGTAGGGCACCTGGCCCTCGATGCCCTCGGGGACCAGCTTCTCGTCGGAGGCGACGCCCTCCTGGAAGTAGCGGTCCTTGGAGAAGGAGCGCTGCTCGCCGCGGGACTGCATGGCGCCCAGCGAGCCCATGCCGCGGTACGACTTGAACTGCTTGCCGTTGATGAAGAGCAGCTCGCCCGGGGACTCCTCGCAGCCGGCCAGCAGCGAACCGAGCATCACGGTGTCGGCGCCGGCGACCAGCGCCTTGGCGATGTCGCCGGAGTACTGCAGTCCGCCGTCGCCGATGACCGGGACACCGGCCGCCTTGGCGGCGAGGGAGGCCTCGTGGATGGCGGTGACCTGCGGGACGCCGATGCCGGCGACCACCCGGGTGGTGCAGATGGAGCCGGGGCCGACACCGACCTTGATGCCGTCCACACCGGAGTCGATGAGCGCCTGGGCGCCGTCGCGGGTGGCGATGTTGCCGCCGATGACGTCCACCGAGGAGTTCGACTTGATCTTGGCGACCATGTCGCCGACCAGCCGGGAGTGGCCGTGCGCGGTGTCGACCACGATGAAGTCGACGCCCGCCTCGATCAGGGCCTGGGCGCGCTCGTAGGCGTCCCCGGCGACCCCGACGGCGGCGCCGACCAACAGTCGGCCGTCCTTGTCCTTGGCGGCGTTCGGGTACTTCTCGGCCTTGACGAAGTCCTTGACGGTGATCAGGCCCTTGAGGATGCCCGCGTCGTCGACCAGTGGCAGCTTCTCGATCTTGTGGCGGCGCAGCAGCTCCATGGCGTCCACGCCGGAGATGCCGACCCGGCCGGTGACCAGCGGCATCGGGGTCATGACGTCCCGGACCTGCTGGCCGCGGTCGGTCTCGAAGGCCATGTCGCGGTTGGTGACGATGCCCAGCAGCTTGCCGGCCTGGTCGGTGACGGGCACGCCGCTGATGCGGAACTTGGCGCAGATCGCGTCGGCGTCGGCGAGCGTGGCGTCCGGGTGGACGGTGATCGGGTCGGTCACCATGCCGGACTCGGAGCGCTTGACCAGGTCCACCTGGTTCGCCTGGTCGGCGATCGACAGGTTCCGGTGCAGCACGCCCACGCCGCCCTGGCGGGCCATGGCGATGGCCATCCGGGACTCGGTCACCTTGTCCATCGCCGCCGACAGCAGCGGGATGTTCACCCGTACGTTCTTCGAGATGTACGACGAGGTGTCGATCTGGTCCGGGGCCATGTCCGACGCGCCGGGCAGCAGCAGCACGTCGTCGTAGGTAAGCCCCAGCGTCGCGAACTTCTCGGGCACTCCGTCGACGTAAGCGGTCATGACACCTTCCCCAGATGGCCTTGCTCGGTGCGGATGTCCATGCTAACGGGCTCGCGGCGTGTCCCATTCCACGAACAAGATCACCGAGAAGTTTTGGACGTTCACACGGGCGACGGAAGGGGCGGGAAAAGTAGGGGGGTCACTGCTCGGCGAGGGCGCGGAGCCGGCTGAGCGCGCGGTGCTGGGCGACCCGGACCGCGCCCGGGGACATGCCGAGCATCTGGCCGGTCTCCTCGGCGGTGAGGCCCACCGCGACCCGGAGCACCAGCAGTTCCCGCTGGACCTCGGGGAGGTTGGCGAGGAGCCGCTTGGCCCACTCGGCGTCATCGCTGAGCAGTGCCCGCTCCTCGGGGCCGAGGGAGTCGTCGGGCCGCTCGGGCATCTCGTCGGAGGGCACCGCGGTGGAGCCGGGGTGGCGCATGGCGGCGCGCTGGAGGTCGGCGACCTTGTGGCCGGCGATGGCGAAGACGAAGGCCTCGAAGGGGCGGCCGGTGTCGCGGTAGCGGGGCAGCGCCATCAGTACCGCCACACAGACCTCCTGGGCGAGGTCCTCGACGAAGTGGCGAGCGTCACCGGGCAGCCGGTTGAGCCGGGTGCGGCAGTAGCGCAGGGCGAGCGGGTGGACATGGGCGAGCAGGTCGTGGGTGGCCTGCTCGTCGCCCTCCACCGCGCGGTGGACGAGTGCCCCGATTCCCCCGCGGGCGGGCCCCTGCGAGGGGGACGCTCCACGGGCGGTGCCCTGGACGGCGGCCGCCGTCTGGGCCGGGGCCGCCTCGTTGTCACGCATCGGTCCATGGTGCACCGGCGGGTGCCCGTCCGCCGTACCGCTTCCACCCTTGTGCACCGAAGCGTTATGAGCAGGCGCGCTCGTCATCTCGTGCGCCCTCCCCTCCCGCTCGATCGACTTGTCCCCGAGGAACTCCACTCTTCAAGGATGCGGCATCGGCGCGGAAACAGATCCCGTCGCTCCGCCGCCCCGTCCGCCGCGGGGCGGACGGGGCCGCCACGGCCGGCGCCTCAGCGCACCAGGCCCCAGCGGAAGCCGAGCGCGACGGCGTGCGCGCGGTCCGAGGCGCCCAGCTTCTTGAAAAGCCGCCTGGCGTGCGTCTTCACGGTGTCCTCGGAGAGGAACAGCTCGCGGCCGATCTCCGCGTTGGAGCGGCCGTGGCTCATGCCCTCCAGCACCTGGATCTCGCGTGCGGTGAGGGTGGGCGCGGCGCCCATCTCGGCCGAGCGCAGCCGGCGCGGGGCGAGCCGCCAGGTGGGATCGGCGAGCGCCTGGGTGACCGTGGCCCGCAGCTCGGCGCGGGAGGCGTCCTTGTGCAGATAGCCGCGGGCGCCGGCGGCGACGGCCAGCGCCACACCGTCCAGGTCCTCGGCGACGGTGAGCATGATGATGCGGGCGCCGGGGTCCGCGGAGAGCAGCCGGCGGACGGTCTCCACGCCGCCCAGACCGGGCATGCGCACGTCCATCAGGATGAGGTCCGAGCGGTCCGCGCCCCAGCGGCGGAGGACTTCCTCGCCGTTGGCCGCGGTCGTCACGCGCTCGACGCCGGGCACCGTGGCCACGGCGCGGCGGAGCGCTTCTCGGGCAAGCGGGGAGTCGTCGCAGACGAGAACGGATGTCATGGCCGTCCTCCGCAGCTGATGCGCGTCACCTAGAGCCTCCAGGCTGGTCGTGAATCGTCACCTGTGCGGTTGACGCCCCCGGACATCTGCCCGAGCGCTTCTCTCATCAACCGCTCCGCACTCTCAACGACGGTCACTCGAAAGAGTTACGGGTCCCCGCTACCCCTTCGGCACTCTATGTGAGCGGGCCGGTACGGAGGAGAGCGACGCAGGTCACGAATGGTTCACCTGGAGCTATGCCCCATTTAGCTGCTTTTCCTTCACTTTGCCAGTGTCTGTGGCTAGATTCGCAATGAGTCATATTTACATCTACTTAGACAGTAGTTGTAACGTCGTGGCTGTACGGGGCCGCCGGTCATGGCCGCACCGGCCACCTACCACCGCCCCACCGACTCCTCCTCTCACCCCTCTCCCGCCCCATCCGCTCAAGTCCGCCCGCTCAGCTCCGGTCGGCACCGGAGTTCGCTCACGCACCGGAACCAAGGGACATGCGCCATGGCAGATTTCTCCCGCCTTCCCGGACCCAACGCCGACCTGTGGGACTGGCAGCTGCTCGCGGCCTGCCGAGGGGTCGACAGTTCACTCTTCTTCCACCCCGAGGGTGAGCGCGGCGCGGCGCGGAGTGCGCGCGAGAACTCGGCGAAAGAGGTGTGCATGCGGTGCCCCGTCCGGGCCGAGTGCGCGGCCCACGCCCTGGCGGTGCGCGAACCGTACGGGGTGTGGGGCGGCCTCACCGAGGACGAACGCGAGGAGCTGATGGGGCGGGCCCGCAACCGCCTGGTCTCCACCGCCCCCTCGGCGAACGGCACCCCGGCCGCCGCCTCCCCCGCCCACCACCACGGCCACCGCACCTCTGAGCCGTCCTCGCGGACGGTCTACCACTCCTGAGCACCGGCGCCCGCGAACGTCGAGGAGGAACGTTCCTGCGCACCCGGGGCCGCTTCCGCGCACACGGACCCGATTCTGCGCACCCAGGGGCGCGGGCCCCGGAGGGCGGCGCGGGTCAGCTTCGGGCGGCTGCGGCGGCGAGCCGGTCCAGGGTGGCCGCGACCGCGGGCACCTGGGCCAGGTCGGGCAGCGTCAGGGCCACCACCTCGCGCTCGACGACCGGTTCCACCGCGACGGTACGCGCGCCCCGCGGCCGTACCGACTCCACCGCCAGCTCGGGCAGCACCGCGACCCCGAGCCCGGCGCCGACCAGGCCGACCACCGCGGGGTAGTCGTCGGTCGCGAAGTCGATCCGCGGGACGAACCCGGCCGCCTCGCACACCTGCACCAGCTGGCGGCGGCAGCGCGGGCAGCCCGCGATCCAGGACTCCTCGGCCAGCTCGGCGATGCCCACCGAGCCCGCCCCCGCGAGCCGGTGGCCCTCCGGGACCAGCCCCACCAGACGGTCGGTGAGCAGCGGCCGGACCACCAGGTCGGTCCAGTCGTCCCCGGCGGCCGCCTGCTCGCGCGGCCCGCCGCCGCTCCCGTTCCGCCCCGTCCCACCGCCGTAGCGGAAGGCGAGCGCCACGTCGCAGTCCCCCTCGCGCAGCATCTCCACCGAGCGCGGCGGCTCCGCCTCGACCAGGGAGACCCGGGTGCCGGGGTGGTCGGCCCGCAGCGCGGCGAGAGCGGTCGGCACCAGCGAGGAGCTGCCGCTCGGGAAGGAGACGAGGCGCACCCGCCCGGCCCGCAGGCCCGCGATGGCGGCGACCTCCTCCTCGGCCGCGGTGAGTCCGGCGAGGATGCCCGCGGCATGCCGGACCAGCGCCTCGCCGGCCTGGGTCAGCCGGGTCTCGCGGCCCGTGCGGATGAGCAGCGGGGTGCCGGTGGAGCCCTCCAGCGCCTTCATCTGCTGACTGACGGCGGGCTGGGTGCAGCCCAGTTCACGCGCGGCCGCGGAGAAGGAGCCGGTGGCGGCGACGGCGCGCAGGACGCGCAGATGACGGGCTTCGATCACCCCGCGAGCATAAGCGGAGCTTGGAGACGGAAGCGAATCGCCTTCACCCGCTTTGAGACGCGGGCCGCACCGGCCCCTCCGGGATTCCGGGCAGCTGAGCCCTTCCCGGATTCCGGGCACCTGAGCCCTTCCGGGATTCCGGGATAGCGTGCGGGCATGAAGGTGCTGACGGTGAACATCGGGGCGATGCGCCCGACGGAGGCCTCCTCCGCCGGGGTGACCGGGATCGACAAGCGGCCCGTGGACGGGCCCGTGCTGGTCAGCGACCCCGGGGTCAAGGGCGAGGGCGGCAGCGGGCTGGCCGGGGACGCCATCGGGGACATGCGCAACCACGGCGGCAGCGATCAGGCGGTGTACGCCTTCGCCCGCGAGGACCTGGACGGGTGGGAGCGCGAGCTGGGGCAGCCCCTGGCCAACGGGGCGTTCGGGGAGAACCTCACCACCGGCGGGGTGGACGTGAACGGCGCCCTGATCGGCGAGCGGTGGCGGATCGGCCCGGAGCTGCTCCTGGAGGTGACCAGCGCGCGCATCCCGTGCCGTACCTTCGCGGCCCATCTGGGCCAGCGCGGCTGGGTGCGGCGGTTCACCCAGGAGGCGGCGCCCGGCGCGTATCTGCGGGTGCTCCGGCCGGGTGAGATCCGCGCGGGTGACGCGGTCGAGGTGGTGCACCGCCCGGCGCACCGGGTGACCGTGTCGGTCGCCTTCCGGGCCGCCACGACCGAGCGGACGCTGCTCCCCGAGGTGCTGGCGGCCGGCGAGGCGCTCCACCCGGAATTGCTGGAGTCCGCCCGCACGTACGTGGCCCGGGCCGGCGACCGGAACGCCGAACGCCTGGCCTGACGCCCCGGGGCCACCGGGAGGAGCGGGCGGGCGGGTGGGGGGTGTGCCGCGCGGGGTGCGGGGGCGGTTAACGTGCCGCTTATGACGACTGCACTGATCACGGGCGCGACCGCGGGCATCGGCGCCGCCTTCGCGCGTCGGCTCGCGGCGGACGGGCACGACCTGGTCCTGGTCGCCCGTGACACGGCGCGGCTGCGCGAGCAGGCCACCGAGCTCCATGACCGGCACGGCATCGAGGCGGAGGTGCTCAGCGCCGACCTGGCCACGGAGGAGGGCATCGGCGCGGTCGAGCGGCGGCTCGGCGACCCGAAGCGCCCGGTGGACCTGCTGGTCAACAACGCGGGCTTCGGCAACAAGGGCCGCTTCCTGGACGTGTCCATGGGCGACGAGCTGCGGATGCTGAAGGTGCACTGCGAGGCGGTGCTGCGGCTGACGTCCGCGGCCTGCGAGGCGATGCGCGGACGGGGCAGGGGCGGGGTGGTGAACGTGGCCTCGGTGGCCGCCTTCGTCCCGCGCGGCACCTACGGGGCGTCCAAGGCGTGGGTGGTGCAGTTCACCCAGGGGGTGGCCAAGGACCTGGCCGGCAGCGGGGTGCGGCTGATGGCGCTCTGCCCGGGGTTCGTGCGCACCGAGTTCCATGAGCGGGCGGGCATGGGGACCGGCAACATCCCCGGCTGGATGTGGCTGGACGCCGACAAGCTGGTCGCGGCGGCCATGGCGGACCTCGCCCGTGGACGGACGATCTCGATTCCGGACCCGCGCTACAAGGCGCTGATGGGTGTGGTGAAGCTGGCGCCGCGCAGTCTGCTCGGGGGTGTCAGCTCGCGCGCGGGGCGCAAGTACGGCCCGAGCTGACGGCGGACGGGTGACCTGTGCGGGCGGGCAGGTGCCCGGCCGGGCCTGGGGGGGGGCGCGCCGGTGATCGATCGTCAGGACGCATGGCCCGGATGATCGGACTGCCCGGATGATCGAACGTTCCTCATTCGATCAGAGTGGATTAGGGTCGGGCGACCGGCGCGACCGGTCCGGCCACCGAGGAGGGGGATTTCCACCGTGCGTGAGAGTGCCGCCGAACGTCACGACCGTCTGCTGGCGCTGGTACGGGAGCGGGGCACCGCGCGGGTCGCCGACCTGGCCGTGCAGCTGGGCGTCTCCCCGGTGACCGCCCGCCGGGACGTGGAGGCGCTGGCCGGGCGGGGCCTGCTGGACCGGGTGCACGGGCAGGTGTCCTGGCCGGGGCCGGCCGGGCAGCCGGGCGGGGCGGAGCTTCCGGCCGGGAGTGAGGCCCTGTCGGCGGCGCCCGGGCGGGGGCCGGTCATCGGTCTGCTGGCGCCCTCGGCCACGTACTACTTCGCCGAGGTGATCCGCGGGGCGCGCGAGGCGGCGGCCCGGGCCGGGGCGCGGCTGATCCTGCGGATCTCGGACTACCGGCCGGAGGACGACCGGGCGCGCACCGAGGGGCTGCTGGCCTCGGGGGCGGAGGGACTGCTGGTCGCACCGGGCTGGCGGGCGCCGGGCGACCAGGCGGAGCACGGCGACTGGATCGCCGAACTGCCCGTGCCCGCCGTGCTGCTGGAGCGGCGGGCCGAGCCGGGTTCGGCGCTGGACGGGCTGGACCGGGTGTCCTCCGACCACCGGCACGGGGTGCTGCTGGCGGTGCGGCACCTGGTGGGGCTGGGGCACGGGGCGCCGCTGCTGGTGGCCCGGGCGGACTCCCCGACGGCGCTGGCGGTACGGGCCGGGTACGCGCGGGCGCTGCGGTTGCTGGGGCTGGACGCGCCCGGGCCGGTGGTCGACTCGGTGCCGGCGGAGCTGGAGCCGGAGGGGTTCGAGGCGGCGGTACGGGCGCTGCGCGCGGCCGTCGTCTCGGGGGCGGCGACCGCGGCCCTGGTCCACAACGACGTGGACGCCATCCAGATGGTCCAGCGGCTGGCGGAGGTGGGGGTGCGGGTGCCGGAGGACCTGGCCCTGATCGCGTACGACGACGAGGTCGCCGCGCTGGCGGACATCCCGTTGACGGCGGTGGCCCCGCCGAAGCGGCAGGTGGGGCGGCTGGCGACGGAACTGCTGGTGGAGCGGCTGGCGGCGCGGGCCGCGGGCGCGCCGGGCATGCCGGGCGGGGCGGTGGCCGGTGGGGAGGGCGAGGGCCGGGCGGCGGACGCGCGGCGCCAGGTGACCCTGCTGCCGAGTCTGCGGGTGCGGGCGTCGTGCGGGGCGGCCCCGATGGCCTCCGGTGCGGCGGTCCGGGAGGCAGCGGTGGCCCGGGAGGGCGCGGCGGACCGGGAGAGCGCGGGCGGGCCTTCCGCCTGACGGCGCCCGCCTGATGGTGCCCACCTGGCGGCGGCCACCTGCTGCGGCCATCTGATCAATTTTCGATCAAACAATCTTTCGCTCTTGACTTCGCTCATAAACGGCTCAATCATCACGGCCACACCTTCCGCGCAGTCGTCCGTTCAGGAGAGCCGCCGTGAGCCGCTGTAGGAACAGAAGCACCTCCGCCATAGCCGCCGCCGTCACCGCCCTCGCCGTCCTCACCGCCTGCGGGGGCGGTGAGGACTCCGCCCCGGCGGCCGACGGCAAGCCGGTGACCATCACCTTCTGGGGCTGGGCCAAGGGCACCAAGGAGACCGTGGACGCCTTCAACGCGGCGCAGAAGGACATCCGGGTGAAGTTCGAGGAGATCCCGGCGGGCGGCGCCGGCGGCTACGCCAAGATCTCCAACGCGGTCAAGGCGGGCAACGCCCCCGACCTGGTGTCCATCGAGTACCCCTCGCTCCCGGAGTTCGTCAGCCAGGGCGCCCTGAAGGACATCCGGCTGCCGGAGGAGGTCAAGGGCAAGCTGCTGCCGCAGGCGGTGGAGCTGACCACCCTGGGCGGGAAGAGCTGGGCCGTCCCCTTCGACGCCGCGCCGCAGGCCTTCTACTACCGCAAGGACCTGTTCGAGAAGTACGGCGTGGAGGTGCCGAAGACCTGGGACGAGTTCCGGGCCGCGGCCGAGAAGGTGAAGAAGGCGAACGCCAAGGCGCGGATCGCCACCTTCTTCCCGGACGACCCGACCACCTTCGAGGCGATGGTCTGGCAGGCCGGCGCCCAGTGGTTCAAGGCCGAGGGCGACACCTGGAAGATCGACACCACCGACGCGGCCACGGCGAAGGTCACCGGCTACTGGCAGGACCTGCTCGACAAGGACCTGGTCCACAACGACGTCTCCTTCAGCCCCGAGTGGACCGGCTCGCTGAAGAACGACTCCACCATCGGCTATCTGGGGGCCTCCTGGGGCGCCGGAGTGCTGAAGGGCACCCTGCCCGAGCAGAGCGGCAAGTGGGCGGTGGCGCCCATGCCGAGCTGGGACGGCAAGCCCGCCAGCGGGATGCTGGGCGGCTCCACCTTCGCGGTGACCAAGGACAGCGGGCACGCCGAGGCGGCCGTGGAGTTCGCCACCTGGATGGCCACCACCGAGCAGGGTGTCAAGGCGCGGATCGGCTCCGGGACCTCCAGCGCCTTCCCGGCCGCCACCGAGCTGCGCCCGGTCGCCAAGTCGGCCTTCGACGCCGGGTACTACGGCGGCCAGGACATCTACCGGCTCTTCGACGAGGCGGGCGCCTCCATCAAGGGCGGCTGGGCGTGGGGCCCGACCACCGGCACCACCAACACCACCATCAAGGACCAGCTCGGCAAGGTCTCCGGCGGCTCCACCACCATCGCCGACGCGGTCCGGGCCGGCCATGAGGCCACGGTGGCCGAGCTGAGGAAGCGCGGCCTGAAGGTCGAGGGCTGAGGACGTGACGGACCGCGTCACAGCCGGCCGGCCGGTACCCGGCAGCCCCGCGCCCGGACAGCCGGCGGCCGACCCCACCGCTTCCGGCAGCCCGGCGGCCGAGCCCACCGCCTCCGGCCGCCCCGCGCCGGGCCACCGCGAGGCCGCCCGCTCCGGATCCGGCAGTACGGCAGCCGAACACCCCGACACCGCACCCTGCACCACCGACCACCCCACCCCCAGCGGCTCTCCCGCCGCCCACCCCGCCCCCGGCGGCCCCGCCCCCTCCCCTGCCGCCGTCCGGCCCGGTGGGCGGAGTGGGGCGCGGGCCCGGGCGGGGGCGGCGGCCCTGCTGCTGGCGCCGTTCTTCGTGCTGTTCGCCGTGGTGATGGTGCTGCCGATCGGCTACGCGCTCTGGCTGAGCCTGTTCACCGAGAAGCAGTCCGGGCTCGGCTTCGGCGGCACCGAGACCGTCTTCAGCGGACTGGGCAACTACACGGCGGCGCTGGGCGACGCGGCCTTCCGCGAGGGCTTCCTCGTGCTGTTCGGCTACTGCCTGGTCTACATCCCGCTGCTGCTGGCCGGCGGACTGGGGCTGGCGCTGCTGCTGGACTCGGCGCTGGCCCGGGCCCGCCGCTTCTTCCAGCTGGCACTGTTCCTGCCGCACGCCGTCCCCGGCATCATCGCCGCGCTGATCTGGGTGTACCTCTACACCCCGCAGCTCAGCCCGGTGGTGAAGGCCATGGAGGCCGGCGGAATCGGCTTCGACTTCTTCTCCCCCTCCGGCGCCCTCCCCTCGGTGGTCAACATCGCGCTGTGGGAGTGGCTCGGCTACAACATGGTCATCTTCTACGCCGCCCTCCAGGCCATCGACCGCTCCGTCCTGGAGGCCGCCACCGTGGACGGCGCCGGGGCCTGGCGCACCGCCTTCTCCATCAAACTCCCCCTGATCCGGGCGTCCGTGGTGATGGTCGCCCTGTTCACCGTGATCGGCTCGCTCCAGTTGTTCACCGAGCCGCTGATCCTCAACAAGGGCACCGGCTCCGCCGTCACCTCCACCTGGACGCCCAACATGTACGCGTACACCGCGGCGTTCGACCGGAACGACTACGGGCTGGCCGCCGCCGCCTCGGTGCTGCTGGCACTCACCGCCGCACTGCTCTCGTTCGCCGTCACCCGCCTCGCCGGCAACCGTGAGAAGAAGAGCAAGGAGCGCACGGCATGAGCGCCACCACCCCTGTTCGGCCCGGCCCCCGCCGCTCGGGGCCCTGGCTGTCGAAGGCCGCGGTCAACGGCGCCCTGCTGCTCTCCGCCTGCTACATGCTCTTCCCCCTCGTCTGGCTGGTCACCGCCGCCACCAAGGACGCGGGCGGGCTGCTCGGCGGGAACGCCTTCTCCTTCGAGGGGTTCGACCTCGGCGGCAACCTCGCCCGGCTCGCCGAGTACGGCGACGGGGTCTACTTCCGCTGGTACCTCAACAGCCTGCTCTACGCCGGTGGCGGCGCTCTGGTCTGCTCCTTCGTCTGCATCGCGGCCGGCTACGCCTTCGACACCTATGACTTCCGGGGCAAGGAGAAGCTGTTCGGCGTGGTGCTGATGGGCGTGCTCGTGCCCAGCACCGCGCTCGCCCTGCCCATGTACCTGCTCGCCAGCAAGACCGGGGTGGTCAACAGCTACTGGGCGGTGCTCGTCCCCGTCCTGGTCAACCCCTTCGGGGTCTACCTCTCCCGGGTGTTCTGCGCCGGCTACATCCCCGGCGAGGCCCTGGAGGCGGCCCGGATCGACGGCGCCGGGGAACTGCGCACCTTCTGGTCCATCGGGCTGCCCATGGTCATGCCGGGTCTGGTGACCGTCTTCCTCTTCCAGTTCACCGCCATCTGGAACAACTTCTTCCTCCCTCTGGTGATGCTCTCCGACCAGCAGCTCTTCCCACTGAGCCTCGGCCTGTACGCGTGGAACAGCAACGCCCACGCCGAGCCCGGCTTCTACCCCCTCGTCGTCACCGGCTCCCTGCTCGCCGTGGTCCCCCTCGTCGTCGCCTTCGTCTCGCTGCAACGCCACTGGAAGGCGGGACTGACCGCCGGCAGCGTCAAGTGACCCCGGTGAGGACCCCCAGTGAGACCCTCTGTGAGGAGTTCGACTTCCACCATGCACCCCGCCACTGACAACCGGCCCGAGCGGCAGCCGGAGAAACGGCCGGACCACCGGCCCGAGCGGCAACCGGAGAAACGGCCGGACGACCGGCCCCCGCTGCTGCTGGCGATGGGCCCCGGCGTCCCCGGCCGGCTGCTCACCGAGGCCCACCGGGTCCGGCTGGCCGAGTTGAGCCGGACCGATCCGCGGCTGGTCGCCCATGACCTGGCCGCGCCCACCCCCCGTGTCGCCGCCGCGCTCGCCGAGGCGGAGGTGCTGCTCACCTGCTGGGGCGCCACCCCGCTCACCGAGGCCGTACTGGACCGGGCGCCCCGGCTGCGGGCCGTGGTGCACGCCGCCGGGTCGGTCAAGCACCATGTCACCGAGGCCTGCTGGGAGCGCGGCATCGTTGTCACCTCGGCGGCCGCCGCCAACGCGCTGCCGGTCGCCGAGTACACGCTCGCGGTGATCCTGCTGGCCGGGAAGCGGGTGGGCCGCGCCGCCCGCCGCTACGCGGAGCTGCGCGAGGGCCACGACTGGCTGGCCGAGCTGGCCGACAGCGGCAACTACCGCCGTACCGTCGGAATCGTCGGGGCCTCCCGGATCGGGCGGCGGGTGATCGAGCTGCTGCGCCCCTTCGACTTCCAGGTGCTGCTGTACGACCCGTATCTGACGGACACGGAGGCGCTGGCGCTCGGCGCCGTACGCACCGGTCTGGACGAGCTGTGCGCCCGCTCCGACGTGGTCTCGGTGCACGCGCCGCAGCTCCCCGCCACGTACCGCATGATCGGGGCCCGGCAGCTGGCGCTGATGCCGGACGGGGCGACGCTGGTGAACACCTCGCGCGGGTCGCTCGTCGACGAGCGCGCGCTGCTGGGGCACCTCACCCCGGGGCGGCTGAGCGCGGTGCTGGACGTCACCGATCCGGACGTACCGCCGCCCGGCTCGCCGCTCTACACCCTGCCGAACGTGCTGCTCACCCCGCATATCGCCGGTTCGCTCGGCAATGAGCTGCACCGGATGGCGGACGCGGCCCTGGACGAGCTGGAGCGCTACGCGCGCGGGCTGCCGTTCGCCGACCCGGTGCACCCCTCGGAGCTGAGCCGGTCGGCATAAGGACATCCGGAGACGCACCGAGGCCCGGTGCCCCCGCGACGGGGGCACCGGGCCTCGTATGTCTGACCGGCGTGGCCTCACGGCCGCCGGGTGCGTCAGTGGGAGTGGCCGTGGCCGTGGCCCGCGTCCGCCGGCTCCTCTTCCTTCTTCTCCACGACCAGGGTCTCGGTCGTGAGGAGCAGGGAGGCGATGGAGGCGGCGTTCTCCAGGGCGGAGCGCGTCACCTTGACCGGGTCGATGACGCCGGCCTTGACCAGGTCGCCGTACTCGCCGGTGGCGGCGTTGAAGCCCTGGCCCTTGTCGAGCTCGGCCACCTTGGCGGTGATCACGTAGCCCTCAAGTCCGGCGTTCTCGGCGATCCAGCGCAGCGGCTCGACGGCGGCGCGGCGGACGACGGCGACACCGGTGGCCTCGTCGCCCTCCTTGCCGAGGTTGCCCTCCAGCACCTTGACGGCGTGGACCAGCGCGGAGCCACCACCGGAGACGATGCCCTCCTCGACCGCGGCGCGGGTCGCGGAGATGGCGTCCTCCAGACGGTGCTTCTTCTCCTTCAGCTCCACCTCGGTGGCGGCGCCGACCTTGATCACGCACACGCCGCCGGCCAGCTTGGCGAGGCGCTCCTGGAGCTTCTCGCGGTCCCAGTCCGAGTCGGTGGTCTCGATCTCGGCCTTGATCTGGTTCACCCGGCCGGTGACGTCGTCGCTGTTGCCGCCGCCGTCGACGATCACGGTGTCGTCCTTGGTGACGGTGACGCGGCGGGCGGTGCCGAGCACCTCCAGGCCGGCCTGGTCGAGCTTGAGGCCGACCTCCTCGGCGATGACGGTGGCGCCGGTGAGGGCGGCCATGTCGCCGAGCATCGCCTTGCGGCGGTCGCCGAAGCCGGGGGCCTTGACCGCGACCGCGTTGAAGGTGCCGCGGATCTTGTTGACGACCAGGGTCGACAGGGCCTCGCCCTCGACGTCCTCGGCGATGATCAGCAGCGGCTTGGAGCCACCGGCCTGGATGACCTTCTCCAGCAGCGGCAGCAGGTCCTGGATGGCGCCGATCTTGCCCTGGTGGATCAGGATGTACGGGTCGTCGAGGACGGCCTCCATACGCTCCTGGTCGGTCACCATGTACGGGGAGAGGTAGCCCTTGTCGAAGGCCATGCCCTCGGTGAAGTCCAGCTCCAGGCCGAAGGTGTTGGACTCCTCGACGGTGATGACACCGTCCTTGCCGACCTTGTCCATCGCCTCGGCGATGAGCTCGCCGACCTGGCTGTCCTGGGCGGAGAGCGCGGCGACGGCGGCGATGTCGCTCTTGTCGTCGATCGGGCGGGCGGTGGCGAGGAGCTCCTCGGACACGGCCTTGACCGCGGCGTCGATGCCCTTCTTCAGGGCGGCCGGGGAGGCGCCGGCGGCGACGTTGCGCAGGCCCTCGCGGACGAGCGCCTGGGCGAGCACGGTGGCGGTGGTGGTGCCGTCACCCGCGATGTCGTTGGTCTTGGTCGCCACCTCCTTCACCAGCTGGGCGCCGAGGTTCTCGTACGGGTCCTCGACCTCTACCTCGCGGGCGATGGTGACGCCGTCGTTGGTGATGGTCGGGGCGCCGAACTTCTTGTCGATGACGACGTTGCGGCCGCGGGGGCCGATGGTCACCTTGACCGTGTCGGCGAGCTTGTTGACGCCGCGCTCAAGGGCGCGACGGGCGTCCTCGTCGAACTTCAGGATCTTCGCCATGGGAGCGTTCCAAGTCCTCTCGATTGCGATCGTCGGGCGCGCTCGGGCGCGCCGCCATCGCCGGTGAAAAAGAACCGCGCCCCTCGCGCCCGGCGTTGTCGGCGGGGTGCCAGGGGCGCAGCTCGTCAAGCGTTCAAGCTTTCAGCGGTCGTGCTCCGCGGCCGGGCCGCGGTGCTGCCGCTGAGGTGACTTACTTCTCGACGATCGCGAGGACGTCGCGAGCCGAGAGGACGAGGTACTCCTCGCCGCTGTACTTCACCTCGGTGCCGCCGTACTTGCTGTACAGCACGATGTCGCCGGTCTTGACGTCGAGCGGCAGGCGCTCGCCGTTCTCGAAGCGGCCCGGGCCCACGGCCAGGACGACGCCCTCCTGGGGCTTCTCCTTGGCGGTGTCCGGAATGACCAGGCCAGAGGCGGTGGTCTGCTCGGCGTCGAGCGGCTGGACCACGATGCGGTCCTCAAGCGGCTTGATGGCAACCTTGGAGCTGGTGGTCGTCACGATCCGACCTCCCCCTTCGGAGATCTCACGGGGTCAACTGTCTGAGGTGGCGACCAGGTCGATCCGTCGTCGCGGGTGCCGGACCTGCCCGTCGCTGTGTTGGCACTCTCCAGTGGGGAGTGCCAGACCAGAGACTATGACCGTGATTAGCACTCGGTCAAGCGGAGTGCCAGGCGAGCGCCGCCGCGTCGGGATCAGGACCCCTGACTGGGGTCGCTGTCGGCGAGCCAGCCCTTGGCCGCCGCGGCGCCGAGGGCGGCGTGCCAGGCGGTGGCCATCTTGGCGTAGCCGGCGTCATGCGGGTGGAGCTTGTCCATCAGGTCGGCCGGGGTGAGCGCGCCCATGTCGGCGAGCAGGATCCGGCGCCCGGCGGCGGCGCGCTGCTGGACGATCCGGCGGACCTCGGCGTTGTAGACGGCGATCCTGGCCCGCAGTGCGGCGGTCCGCGCGGGGACCAGGGTGGCCACCACCAGGGTCGCGCCGGGGGCGTCGGCGTGCAGCTGGTCGACCAGCGCCGCGAGGTGGGCGGGGGCGGTGGCCGGGTTGCCGCGGTTCATGTCGTTGGTGCCGGCGTGCAGCAGGATCACGTCCGGGTGCCGCACCGGCACCGAGGCGGCGGCGTCCTGGGCGATCCGGCGGATCAGGGCGCCGGGGTGGCCCTCGTTGTCGAGGTCGGCGAAGTCCCCGGAGCGCCGGGAGCCGACGAAGTCCACCGCGAGGTCGGCGCGGAGGCTGCCGAAGAGCACGCCGCGGTAGCCGGAGCGGGTGGAGCTGCCGACACCGAAGGTGATGGAGTCGCCCAGCGGCATGATCTGCAGCGGCCGCCGCCGCTCCAGGCCCGCTCCACTGAGGCTGCCGGTGGCGCCGCCCGCCCGGCCGTCGGCCTGCTCGTGCCGGTCCCGGCCCTGGTGCCCGCCGGGCCGGGCGTCGCCGCGGGCGGCGGAGGCGTCGGTGACCCGGCCCGGCGATACGGCGTGCGCGGGCGGCGCGGCGGGGGCGTCGGCGGTGCCGAGCACGGTGGCGGCCAGCGCGGCGGCGGCGACCCCCGCGGCGGTGAGCGCCAGCGCCCAACGGGCCGGGCGGCGCCGGCGGTCGCTCCGGTACGGGGACGGCGACGAGGACGGGGAAAGGGACGGGGCCCCGGCCGGGCCACTGGTCGGCGAAGTCCCCTGTCCGGGCACGCGTTCTGACACGGAGGTCCCCCCAAGGTGCGCTCCGGCCGGCGGTCGGTGTCCCGGCCGGCTCGACTCTCCGTCAAAAAACGTTAAGCCATCCGACGTCAGGGACTTGACCATCCATATGACGATCAGCTAACGGACATGTTCCAACCTGCCGTCAGCGCCCGTCACCGCCCGCGCGCGGGATCCCGCTCAGACGTAGTCCTCCAGCCGGGCCACGGCGTACCCCTTGGCGGTGATGACGTTCATGACCTGGCGGACCATGTCGGCCATCGAGCCCTCCCAGTCGCCCTTGCCGCGGAAGTGGCTGAGGATGATGTCGCCCGGGTGGAGGTCGCGGTCCCACTCGCGCCACTCCATGTGGTCCGCGAAGGCCTCGGACGCCCAGAGCGGCACCGCCTTGACGCCGCAGGACTGGGCGGCGCGCAGGGTGTCGCTGTCGTAGTTGCCGTAGGGCGGGCGGAACAGCGGCGGCCGCTTGCCGTACTTCTTCTCGATGACGTCCTGCATGCCGCAGATCTCCTGCTTCTGCTCCTCGTAGGAGAGCGCGGGCAGATAGCGGTGGTTGAGCGTGTGGTTGTGCAGGGCGACACCCCGCTGCTGCATCTGCTTGAAGTAGCCGTAGTCCTCCTTGACCAGGTAGTCGCTGAGGAAGGCGCTGTAGGGCAGGTTCAGCTCGGTCATCATCCGCAGCAGCTCGGGGTCCTTCTCCGAGCCGTCGTCGATCGTCAGGAAGACGATCTTCTCCTTGGTGGGGACGGTGGTGAAGACCGGCGGCAGGGACGGGTCGCCGACCTCGAAGCCCTTGCGGAAGGTGATCTCGGGCTTCTTCGCCGGGGGCGCGGGCGCGGGGAGCGGGACCTGCCGCAGCCCCCACCTGCGGGCGGCGACCACGCGGGCGGCCTGGACCTTCCGGGTCTTCTCGGCGTATGCGGCGAGGGCGCCGGCCGCACCGGCGGCCTGCTCGGGGCGGGGCTGCCCGGCGGCCCCGGGGGCGCCCGCGCCTCCGCTTTCGGCCGTCGCGCAGGCGGAGCCGAGGGCGGCGAGGGTCAGCGCGCAGAGCGCGATCCGCGCCCGGACCCCGACCCGTCCGCCAAGCTTTTGACCTTTTTGTCTTACTAGATGCATGGCGCGCATCCTGTCAACGCCCCGCCTCGTGTACGGGCGACGCCGCCGGGAGGGCCCCGGACCATGACCCGGCTGGCCCACAATGGGGCAGGTGACCGACCACTCCGCCGCTGCCGCCCCCGCGCCCCGCACCGCCCTTGACGCCTTCGACGCGCTGCTCACCGACGAGGGGCAGGCCCTCCTCGCCGAGCTGCGCGACTTCGCCCCGTCCGAGGAGCTGGCGGTCGTCTCCCGGCTGCGGCGCGAGCACCCGGCCGAGCTGGTGACGGCGGCGGTCGCGCAGGCCCGGCTGCGGCAGCGGGCGGTGGCCAAGTTCGGCGCGGCGGACGCGTACCGGATGTACTTCACGCCCGGCGGTGTCGAGCAGTCCACCCGCGCCCCGGTGGCCGCCCACCGGGCGGCGCGCTTCGCCGCGCTGGGCGTGGGCAGCGTGGCCGATCTGTGCGGCGGGATCGGCGGGGACGCGATCGCGCTGGCCCGGGCGGGCATCCGGGTGCTGGCGGTGGACCGCGACCCGCTGGCGGTCGCGGCGGCCCGCGCCAACGCCGCCGCCCTGGGCCTCGCCGACCTGGTCGAGGTGCGCCGCGCCGATGTCACGGAGGTGGACACCTCCCCCTACGACGCGGTGTTCGTGGACCCGGCGCGGCGCGGCGGCCGGGGCCGGATCTTCGACCCGGAGGCCTACTCACCGCCGCTGTCCTGGGCGGTCGGCGCGGCCCGTACCGCGCGGCACGCGGCGCTGAAGATCGCGCCCGGCATCCCGCACGAGGCGGTGCCGCCGGAGGCGGAGGCGGAGTGGGTCTCGGACGGCGGGGACGTCAAGGAGGCGGTGCTCTGGTTCGGTACGCGTCCGGGCGCCGTGACCGCGACCCTGCTGCCCGGCCCGCGCACCCTCACCGGGCGCGGGCTGCCCGACCCGGCGGTCCGCCCGCTCGGGCGCTACCTCTACGAGCCGGACGGCGCGGTGATCCGCGCGCATCTGGTGGCGGAGGCGGCCGAGGAGCTGGCCGGCGGGCTGATCGACGCCACCATCGCGTACATCACCACGGACACCGCCGCCCCGACCCCGTACGCCACCGGCTATGAGATCACCGACGAGCTGCCGTTCAGCCTCAAGCGGCTCAAGGCGCTGCTGCGGGAGCGGGAGGTGGGCACCCTGACGGTGAAGAAGCGCGGCTCGGCGGTCGAACCGGAGGAGCTGCGCCGCAAGCTGAAGCCGAAGGGGCCGAACGCGGCCACCGTCTTCCTCACCCGCGCGGCGGGCGCCCCGGTGATGTTGGTGGGCCGCCCCCTGGCCTGAACCCGCCTCGGGAGGCGTACGGGCGCCCGTCCGGCCAGGCGCCGCGCCCGGCGAGGTCGAGCACCAGGGCGGCGATGTTCCAGGCGTCGTCCTCGCCCCGGTGGTGGCGCCCCTCCAGCGGCAGCCCGGCCACCTCCAGGGCCCGGGCCATCCCGGGGCGCCGGCCCAGCCCGTATGCCTCCGTGAACACGGCCTTGGCGTTGATGTGCCGGCGCCCGAAGGGATACGGCGTGGACGTGGCCTCGCACTGGCGGGTGAACTGCTTGCGGTCGTAGTCGCCCCAGCTCGCCCAGGCCCGCTTGCCGGCCCGGTGCTCGGCGGCCAGCAGCCGGCAGGCCTCGGCGAAGTCCACCCCGCGGGCGACCTCCTGGGGGGTCAGCCCGGTCAGCTCGGTGCAGAACGCGCTCACCGCCGACCGCTTCGGCCGCACCAGGATGCGGTGCCGGGCGATCCGCTCCCGCGCGACCAGGTCCACCACGGTCAGCCCGACCTCGATGATCTCGCTCACCGCGCCGGGCGGCGGCTGACCCTCCCAGCAGGTCGCCTCGATGTCCACCACGTTCAACAGGGCCCCGGTCATGGCGGTGAGCCTAGGGACGGGCACCAGCGGGGTCACCCGGTTTTCCGCCCAGCCGCACCGCCACGCGGTAGTGCCCGGCCGCCTTCACCAGGCCGAGCAGCCCGTTGACCCAGAGGATCATCCCGGCGCCCATGGCGAAGACGACCTCCGCGAAGGTGGTGGAGCCGGGCCGGGCGGCGGCCGGTACGGCGAAGCAGAGCCAGAGCCCGGCGGCGCACTGGACGAACCCGAGCAGCAGCCAGAGCAGGCTGAGCCCGGGCGCCCGCAACCGGGGGTCGCGCACCGGGGCCGGGTCCAGCGCGGCCCACTCCAGCAGCCGCGCCCGGGCCACCCGGTCCCGCCGCACCCCCTCGACCACTCCCCACACCGCGAGGGCGAGCCCGACCAGCCCCAGCCCGGCGACGAGGATGACGACCAGCGCCGTCAGCGGGTCCACGGCCCCGTCCACGACGGACACCAGCCCCAGCCCGAAGACCCCCCACGCGCCCTGGAGCGCGGCCAGCATCAGCAGATACCTACCGAGTCGCCGTACGCCCAGCAGCCGGGCGCTCGACTCCCCGACCGCCCGCTCCCGGTCCGCCCGCCGGGCCCCCTCGTCCGGCCAGCTCCGCAGATACGGCGGGGGCGGGGGCGGCGGCAGCGGGGTGGTTCGACTCGGCATCCGCCGAGGTTAGTCGGCGCCCGGGGACTCACTCGCCACGAGGGTGGCGCGTGCCTCGTCCAGGACCCGGCCCGCCTCGGCCGCCGCCTGCCGGGCCTCGGGCTCCTCGCCCGTCGCGGCGATCTGCTCGGCCTCCCGCAACCGTGCCGCCAGCCGGGGATGGCGCTGGATCTCGACATACAGCGCCCACTGAGCGGTGAACCGGCGCAGCGGCGCCGGGTCCGCACCGAGCAGCGCCCGGTCCGCGGCCCGGTCGAGCTCACCGGTGAAGGCGGGCAGCGCGGCCGGGGCGATCCGCGCGACGGCCGCCCGCAGCGCGGCGGCGGTGGCCGGCGGCCGCGGGATCAGGGGGTGGTCCGACGAGCTGAGGGTCATGCTCCACCATCCGGTCCGGGTGTCCATGTGTCCAGGTCACCAGGCTGCCAGAGGTGGCCGCGGGCTCAGACCACCAGCCGCAGCACCGTCTCCGCGATGCCCAGCCGTACGCTCTGGCCCCAGGTCAGCTCCAGGGCGTCGGCCTCCATGCCGTCCCCGAAGACCACCAGCCGGTCCGACTCCACGGTCAGCCGCAGGCCCTGACCCCGGCCCAGTTCGCCGGCCACCCTGGTGGTGCCGGTCGCGGGTGAGGGCCAGGCCTCGCGGACGAACCACAGCAGGCGGGGGTCGCACGGGGCGGGCAGCGGGGTGGTGCTGCCGCGCTCCAGCCACAGTGAGCGGAGCCAGCCGGTGGCGCCGGTGCCGGTGCCGACCAGCAGCCCGGAGGAGGCCTGGGCCTCGCCCTGGTCCCGCTCGCCGTCGGGGCCCAGCCGGTAGCGGGCCGTCTGGTGGCCGGGCGGGCCCAGATAGATCTCGTTGAGGGCCAGCAGGCGCTGGGTGTCGTCGGCGACGGCCTCGACCATGGTCAGCTCCTCCGCCCGGCCGCCCGCGGCGCTCGCGGCACGGAGCAGGGCCGCCGCGTCGGTACGGCGGTGGCGGACCAGGACGCCCGGGTTGCGCCCGGGGTCGGTGTCGATGCCCACCACCGGCTGCCCGCCCAGGTACTTCGCGGTGTTGGCGACCAGCCCGTCCTGGCCGACCACGACCACCACGTCCTCGGGGGCGAACAGGAAGCGGTCCAGGTCCGCCCGCTCCACCCGGGTGGAGCGCCAGGTGAGCGGCACCGCCGCCGCCACCTCCCGCAGCGCCTGCTCGGTGCGGTCATGGCGGCGGGCCACCTCGTCGATCGAACGGCCCCGGCTGGAGAGGAAGAACGCGGCCTGCCCGTGCGTCCCGTGCCGGGCCAGCAGCTCCTCGTACTCGGTCCTGCGGTGCACCAGCACCGCGCGCGGGGCGAGGCTCACGCGTCCGTACCGCCGTGCGGGCGCCCGAGCCTGGACAGCAGGGAGGTGAGCACGTCCGGGGAGAGGGTGACACTCTCGATCCTCGGCAGGTTCTCCGCCAGCCGGGTGGCCGCCAGGGCGTGCAGGGTCGCCGGGTCGCTCTCGCCGTGCACCCGCAGCCAGGCCGCCTGGGCCTCGGCGCGCGCCGCGCCCGCCACCCGGGCCGCCTCCGCATGGGCGCCGGCCAGCCGGACCGTACGGGCCGCCTCGGCCTCGGCCTGCACGCCGTCCGCCGCCGCCTTCTCCTCGGCCTCCCGGCGGCTGTTGGTGCCGCGCTGCTCGACCAGCTGCTCCTCCCGCCGGGCCAGCTCGATCTGGCTGGCCAGCTCGTTCTCGGCGATGGCCCGTTCCCGTTCGACGGCGACGGCCCGCCGCTGGTAGGTGGCCCGGTCCGCCTCCTGCTGGATCTGCTCGCGGGCGGGGGTGCGCAGGGCGCGCTCCACCTCCGCCTCGGGGCGGATCGCCACGACCCGGACCGCCACCACCTCGATGCCGGTGTCCGGGAGCCGGGGCTCGGCGGCCAGACCGGTGGCCACCCGTTCCCGCACCGCGGCGACGCCGTCCACCAGGGCGGCGGCCAGCGCGGTGCGGGCCAGCACATCCAGCGCGTGCTGCTGCGCGGTCTCGGTGAGCAGGGTGGCCAGCTGCTCCAGCGGCGCGCCGCGCCAGCTCCCGGTGTCCGGGTCCACCGAGAAGTCG
Source organism: Streptomyces sp. NPDC046887 (assembly GCF_040644755.1). Taxonomy (NCBI): domain Bacteria; kingdom Bacillati; phylum Actinomycetota; class Actinomycetes; order Kitasatosporales; family Streptomycetaceae; genus Streptomyces; species Streptomyces sp. NPDC046887. The sequence continues at coordinate 524,950 of NZ_JBEYXH010000001.1, read as the reverse complement.
AGCCGCTCCGCCGCCTTGGCCGGGTCGCTGACCCGGTACGTGACGGTGGCCTGCACGGTGACGTCCTGGAAGTCGGCCGTACGGGCGTGGAACGCCATGGCCAGCTCGCGGTCGTCGACCGGGACCTCGGAGAGCGCCGCTGACAGCGAGCGGTACCAGAAGCTGAGCCCCCGGCCGTCATGGGCGAGGCGGCCGCGCTTGTGGTGGCGGATATGGGCGGTGGGCGCGGAACGCAGATGGCGCCAGCCCAGGCGCCGGGTGATGTCGGCCATGACAGGCCCCCCTCGGCTCGATGTCGTCAGTACGACGATAACGAGCCTGACCGCTTATCGTCAATAGGACGGGAAGGGGAGGTGCGGCGGGCGGGACCGGCCTCGCGTCCCAGCCCGGCCTACCATGCGCGGATGATTACCTGCGTGGTCCGGTATGTGATCGACCCGTCGCGGATCGAGGCGTTCGAGCGCTTCGGGCGCCGCTGGATGGAGCTGGTGGACCGGCACGGCGGCACCCATCACGGCTACTTCCTGCCCGGGGAGGGCGCCAGCGACGAGGCGCTGGCCCTCTTCAGCTTCCCGAGCCTCGCGGCGTACGAGCGCTACCGCGCACGCTTCGGCCAGGACCCGGAGTTCGTCGCGGCCGACCGCATCCGGGACGAGAGCGGCTGCGTCCTGCGGTACGAGCGCACCTTCATGCGCCCGATGCTGCCGGGCGGCGCCGAGCCGGAGCAGACATCCCCGTAAGGCCCCCGAGGCTCAGCCCCCGGCCACCTCCACCGAGGTGAAGCGCCAGCGGTGGACCGGGCGGGCGAGGAGCTCGGCGGGCGGGTCGGGGAGCTCGGGCACCTCGGTGCCCTCGGGGGCGTCCCACCAGGTCAGTACCAGCACCCGGTCGCCGGGGGCGGTGAAGGTCTCTCGGCGCGACGGGGCGAGCCCGGGATCGGACGGCGGCCGCTGCGCCCGGGCCCAGGCCAGCAGCTCGGCGCCCCGGCCGTCGGCGGCGCGGGCCTCCCACATCAGGGTCAGGGTCACGGACACTCCCGAATCGGGGTCACGAGTACAGGTTCTCCTTGCTGACCTCGTGCACATGGTCGTGATCGTGGTGATGGCCCGGGACATGGGGGTCGGTGACCGGGAGGGAGGAGTCCGCGGGCAGCTCCAGATCGGAGGCGGGCCGGTTGCGGGCGACCATCTCGGCGCCGAGCGCGGCGACCATCGCCCCGTTGTCGGTGCACAGCTTGGGGCGGGGCACCCGCAGCCGGATACCGGCCCGCTCGCAGCGCTCGGCGGCCAGGGCCCGCAGCCGGGAGTTGGCGGCCACCCCGCCGCCGATCATCAGATGGTCGACGCCCTGGTCCTTGCAGGCGCGCACCGCCTTGCGGGTCAGCACATCCACCACCGCCTCCTGGAAGGAGGCCGCCACATCGCGTACCGGCACCTCCTCGCCGGCCGCCCGCTTGGCCTCGATCCAGCGGGCCACCGCGGTCTTCAAACCGGAGAAGGAGAAGTCGTACGCGGGGTCCCGCGATCCGCTCAGTCCGCGCGGGAAGGCGATGGCGTTCGGGTCGCCCTCCTTGGCGAGCCGGTCGATCACCGGGCCGCCGGGGAAGCCGAGGTCCAGCACCCGGGCGATCTTGTCGAAGGCCTCGCCCGCCGCGTCGTCGATGGTGGCGCCCATCGGCCGGACGTCGGCGGTGATGTCGGGCGCCAGCAGCAGCGAGGAGTGCCCGCCGGAGACCAGCAGCGCCATGGTCGGCTCGGGCAGCCGGCCGTGCTCCAGCTGGTCCACGCAGATATGCGAGGCGAGGTGGTTCACCCCGTACAGCGGCTTGCCCAGCGCGTAGGCGTACGCCTTGGCCGCCGAGACACCGACCAGCAGCGCGCCCGCCAGCCCGGGCCCTGCCGTCACCGCGATGCCGTCCAGGTCGCGGGCGGAGATCCCGGCTTCCTTCAGCGCCCGCTCGATGGTGGGGACCATGGCCTCCAGGTGGGCCCGGGAGGCGATCTCGGGCACCACACCGCCGAAGCGGGCATGGGTGTCGACGCTGGAGGCGATGGCGTCGGCGAGCAGGGTGGTGCCGCGGACGATTCCGACGCCGGTCTCGTCGCAGGAGGTCTCGATGCCGAGGACGAGGGGTTCGTCAGCCATGGTTCTCGAATCCTGGTAGTGCGCCATGGTTCTCAGTTCCTGATCGTGCGTGGTCGTCGTCCGTGCCGGGGCGGGCGGAGGGGGTGGGGAGGGCCGGAGGGGCGGGGTCGGCAGCCGGGACCGGAGGCGGTCCGGCGGGGTCGGCCGCGAGTTCCAGCCGCATCACCAGCGCGTCCACGTTCCCCGGCTGGTAGTAGCCGCGCCGGAAGCCGATGGGCGCGAAGCCGAAGCGCTCGTACAGCTTCTGCGCGCGGGTGTTGTCCACCCGTACCTCCAGCAGCACCTCGGCGCACTCGAAGGCGGTGGCGTGCTGGAGCAGATCGGTCAGCAGCCGGGCGCCGAGCCCGGTGCCCCACTGGTCGCGGGCGGCCGCGATGGTCTGCACATCGCCGAGACCGCCCGCGGCGGCCAGCCCCGCGTACCCGGCGAGCCGGCCGTCCGCGGTCTCGGCCACCACATAGCGGCGGGAGGCGCGCGGCCCGCGGGCGTGCGCCAGCTCGGACCAGAACATCCCCTCCGACCAGGCGTCCTCCGGGAACAGCTCATGCTCCAGGACCAACACCGCCGGGATGTCCCACCAGCGCATCTCGCGCAGGACGATCCCGGTCACCGGGGTGTGACCACCTTGTAGTTCTTGGGGACCTGCGCGTCCGGGCGGCGCAGATACATCGGCTGGGGCTCCTCGAACGGCTCCCCCGCGGCCAGCCGCTCGGCGGCCAGCGAGGCGAGCGCGGCGGCCGACTGGTGCTCGGGGTCGCGGGCCTCCGGGAACGCCTCCCCGTACAGCCGCGCCCCGGCGCCCACCACGGGCAGCCCGGCCACGGCCTCGGCGATCTCCGCCGGGCGGTCCACCGCGGGTCCGCCGATCCGGGTGCGGGAGTCCTTGTACCGCGCCCAGTAGACCTCCTTGCGGCGGGCGTCGGTGGCCACCACGAAGGGCTCCTCGATCCCGGAGGCGTAGGCGAGGCCGTCCAGGGTGCACACCCCGTGCACCGGTACGCCGCCGAGCGCGGAGGCGAAGGTCGCGGCCGTCACCAGGCCGACCCGCAGCCCGGTGTACGGGCCGGGGCCGACGCCGACCACGATGCCGGTGACCTCGTCCAGCGCCCGCCCGGACTCCTTCATCACCCGGTCCACGGCGGGGAGCAGCAGCTCACCGTGGCGGCGCGCGTCCACCTGACTCGAACGGGCGATGACGGCCGAGCCGTCGTGCAGGGCGACGGTGACGGCGGGGGTGGCGGTATCCAAGGCGAGCAGCAGCACAACGAACAGCCTACGGCTCCCCGGGGCCGGGCATGCCGCCCCGGCCCCGCGCTCCGATCCTGCTACGGTCACACCGGGTAGGCATATATGTGAAATGGGTGACGACATGGCCGTTCGAAGTGCGCATCTGGTGGCGGGTCTCACCGCGGCGGCCGCCCTCACCATCGCCGGCTTCGCCTACCAAGCGGCGACCAACGTCCCGGCGGCGCTCACCTCGGGGGCGCGCGCCGGGGACGCGACCCTGGCGGCGCGCGCCCCGGGCGCACAGGAGGTGCCCGGCCATCCGACCGCGCTGCCGAAGGACTCCGGCGAGGGCCCCCGGGTGGTGTACGCACTGGGTGGGCGGCGGGTCTGGCTGGTGGACGAGGCCGGCAAGGTGGCGCGGACGTTCCCGGTGTCACCGAGCACGGTCCATCCGCCCGTCGGCACCTACCAGGTCTCGTCCCGCTCGAACAGCGTGGCCGGCTCGGACGGGGTGCGGATCGAGCATGTGGTGCGGTTCGCCACCGTGGAGGGAGTGACGGTCGGGTTCAGCGCGGCGGTCGACGGCTCCACGCCGCCGACCGACCCGGCCCGCAAGACCGGGGGCATCCGGATGAAGCGCGCGGACGGCAACGCGATGTGGTCCTTCGCCACGGTCAACTCGAAGGTCGTCGTCGTCGGCTGAGGCCCCCGGAGTAGCTCCTCAGGCCGCTCGCGGCGGGGCCTCCGCACACCCCTCGGCGCCGGTCGCCCCGTCCCCCGCGGCCTCTTCGGGGTTCTCCCGCAGCAGCCGGGGAGGGGTGGACACCGCGCTGGCCGCCGCGCACGACGCCAGCAGGTCGCGCATCGACACGTCCGTCTCGGGCCCGTCCTGCTTCGACCTCGGCATGGTTGCCTCCCGGGGCTCCATAGGGCGTAGGTTAGGTACACCTAACCAAGTCCTGGTGTCCATGGGACCACGCCTTACACGCCCGGTGCAACATGGTGCCGACATCTTGTCGGAAAGTACGGAGCCGGGTGTTCCTGTTGCTAGGGGTGGGCCGCCGCCAGGTCGACTCCGGCCCAGCGTCCGCCGATGCCGGTGAGGGTGATCTGCCGCCGGTCGTCGTCGGTCTCCCCGACGACCCGGTCGATGACGATGTGCAGCCGGTCCTCGGACAGCTCCTCGACCTTGCCCTCGCCCCACTCGACCACCACCACCGACTCCGGCAGCGAGACATCGAGGTCCAGGTCCTCCATCTCGTCCAGACCGCCGCCGAGCCGGTAGGCGTCCACATGGACCAGCGCGGGCCCGCCGGTCAGCGAGGGGTGTACGCGGGCGATGACGAAGGTCGGCGAGGTGACCGCGCCCCGCACCCCCAGCCCCTCACCGAGCCCGCGGGTCAGCGTGGTCTTCCCGGCGCCCAGCTCGCCGGTGAGCAGGACCAGGTCGCCGGGGCGCAGCAGCGCGGCGAGCGCCCGCCCGAGGGCCTGCGTCTGGTCGGGCGAGTGGAGGGTGATCCGGGCCGCCGCCTCGGCGGCCGGGGAGTGCGGTGCTTCCATAGCCGCCAACGGTAGCCCGTACGGAGTGGGGGCCGGCGAACCGGCGACCGGGGCCGGGTCAGGCGGGCCGGCTCAGCTGCCGCCCGTACGGCAGGAGTCCGGGTCCGGGTCCTGGGCCGACGCGGGCAGGACGCCGACCCGGTCCAGCAGGCGCAGCAGCAGCCGGTCCACCGCCTCGGGGTGCTCCAGCATCACCAGATGGCCGCCGTCCGGCACCAGCACCAGTTCGGCGTCGGGCAGCAGCGCGGCGATGGCCTCGGTGTGCGAGCTGGGGGTCACCAGGTCCTGCTGACCGGCCAGGGCCAGCGACGGGACCTCGGCGAACACCGCCAGCGCGGCCACCTTGTCGTGCTCGTTGAAGGCCGGGTAGAACTCGGCGACCACGTCGATCGGGGTCGACTCGATCATGCGCTCGGCGAACCGGGCCACCGCCGGGTCCACCTCGGCCGACGAGAAGGAGTACCGCTTCACCAGCCCCGCGAACAGGTCGGCGGTGGCCCGGCGGCCCTTTTCCACCAGCTCCGCCTGGGAGCCGAGCGCCCGCAGTATCTGCGGCAGCACCCGGCGCACCGCGTTGACCCCGGCGACCGGCAGCCCGTAGTTGACCTCGCCGAGGTTGCCGCAGGAGGTGCCGACGAAGGCGGCGCCGACCACCCGTTCGCGCACCAGCTCCGGGTACTGCTCGGCCAGCGCCATCACCGTCATCCCGCCCATGGAGTGCCCGACCAGCACCAGCGGCCCCTCGGGCGCCGCCGCGTCCAGCACCGCGTTCAGATCGCGGCCGAGCTGGTCGATGGTGACCGGCACCGCGTCGGGCCCGCGCTGGGCGGCGCCGCGCGCGGAGCGGCCGTGGCTGCGCTGGTCCCAGTGGACGGTGCGGACCAGACCGCGCAGGGCCGCCCGCTGGAAGTGCCAGGAGTCCTGGTTGAGGCAGTAGCCGTGGCTGAAGACCACGGTCACCGGCGGGCGGCCGGGGGTACCGGCTCCCTCGGCTTCCTCGGCCTCGTCCACCTCGTAGTAGAGCTCGGTGCCGTCGTCGGCCCGGGTCTTGCCGGGGACGCCGCGCAGGGCCCCGTAGGGACCGGCCGCGTCCAGCGCGAGGCGGGCCTTGCGGCGCATACCGCGGCCGACGGTGAGCCGTTCGATGGCCACCCCTGCGGCCGCGCCCGCGGCCATCACTCCTATGGCGGCGCCCGCCAGACCGGCGCGCCGCCAGGCGGCCGAGCCGACCGGCATCGGCACGGGCATCGGCACCTCCGGTACGGCGGAGGCCGCCGCTCCGGCCGCGGCCGCGGCGGCGCCCGCCGCGCGCACCGCCCGCCGGGAACGGGCCGCCCCGGCCATCCGGTCCACCCCCGTGGCGGCCGCGCGGGCCGCCGGACTGGTCTCACTCACTACGGCTGCCTCCCACCGCTTCTGCGGTTCCGCTCCGCGCGGCCCCGCCCGTCGGTCCCGGTCCACCGGTCCCGATCACTCGTTCCCGGTCCGCCGGCTCCGGTCAGCCGGTCCCGTCCGCTCCGGAAGACGTCCCGGAATCCGTCTCGTTGATATGGACGCGCGGTACGCGTGAACCGATCCGGGTCACGATCTCGTACGCGATCGTGTCCGCGGCCCGGGCCCAGTCCTCGGCGGTCGGCTCACCCTCATCGCCTGCCCCGAACAGCACGGCCTGTGCACCCGGTTCCACGGTGTCCCCCGAGAGGTCCACCACGAACTGGTCCATGGCGATGCGCCCGGCCACCGTGCGCACCTTGCCGCCGACCAGCACCGGGCCGCGGCCGGAAGCGTGCCGCGGGACCCCGTCGGCGTACCCGAGCGGGACCAGGCCGAGGGTGGTCTCCCGCTCGGTGACGTAGTGGTGGCCGTAACTGACGCCGTGTCCGGCCGGTACGCCCTTGACCAGGGCGACGCTGCCGGACAGCCGCATCACCGGGCGGAGCCCGAAGTCGGCGGCGGTGCCCAGCTCGGGGCTGGGCGACACCCCGTACAGCGCGATGCCGGTGCGGACCAGGTCGAAGTGGGCCTCGGGGACGGTGAGCGCCGCCGGGGAGTTGGCGAGGTGGCGCACCTCGGGCTCGACGCCCGCCTTCTCGGCGTACGCGAGCATGTCCCGGAAGACGTCGACCTGGGCGGTGATGGAGGGGTCGCCCGGTTCGTCGGCGCGGGCCAGATGGGACCAGATCCCGGTGACCCGGAGCAGTCCCTCGCCCTGGGCGCGCAGTGCCTCGGCGACCAGTGCGGGCCAGTCGGAGGGCTGGCAGCCGTTGCGGCCGAGGCCGGTGTCGGCCTTGAGCTGGACACGGGCCGGGCGGCCGGCGGCGGCCCGGGCGGCGGCGGTGACCTCGGTGAGCGCCCAGAGCCCGCTGATCCCGATGTCGATCCCGGCCTCGATCGCCTCCCGCCAGGGGTCGCCCGGCGTCCACAGCCAGCAGAGCAGCGGGGCGTCGATCCCGGCGGCGCGCAGGGCGAGGGCCTCCTGCGGGGTGGCGGTGCCCAGCCAGTGGGCGCCGGCCGCCAGCGCGGCCCGGGCGCAGGGGACGGCCCCGTGGCCGTAGGCGTCGGCCTTCACCACGGCCATGAGGCGGACGTCCGGCCCGACCCGGCCGCGCAGGGCGCGCACATTGGCGCGCAGCGCGCCGAGGTCGATCTCGGCGCGGGCGCGGGGGTGGTGCGGCGCGCGGGGGGTCTGCGGTGTCATCTCGCTCATCGCGCTCAGTCTCTCACCCCGGTGTCCGGGGCCCGCGGCCCTCACCGGCAGGGTGTCAGGTCACCGGCCGGGGCCATCGGCGGGTCAGCCGCCGTCCGTCACATCCCGCCAGGCGCCCGGCAGCGCCTCGGCCACGTCGTAGGCGGCCACCGGGGCGCCCCGGGCGGCACGGCGGGCGGCCAGGCCGTGGAGGTAGGCGGCGGCCGAGGCGGCGTCCCGGGGGGCGAGCCCGGCGGCGAGCAGGGAGCCGGCCAGTCCGGAGAGCACGTCCCCGGAGCCGGCGGTGGCCAGCCAGGGGGTGCCGGTGGGGTTGACCCGGACCGGCTCCTTGGGGTCCGGGGAGGCGACGACCGTGGTGGAGCCCTTGAGCAGCACCGTCGCCCCATACGTCGCGGCCAGTTCGCGCGCGGCCGCCAGCCGGCCGGCCTCCACCTCCTCCCGGGCGGCGCCCAGCAGCGCGGCGGCCTCCCCGGCGTGCGGGGTGAGCAGGGTGGGCGCGGGGCGGGCGCGCACCGCGGCCGGGTCGAGCAGCCGCAGCCCGTCGGCGTCCACCAGCACCGGGACCTCGGAGGCCAGGACCGCCTCCACCCCCGGGGTGTCGCCGAGGCCGGGGCCGATCACCCAGGACTGCACCCGGCCCGCCTCGGCCGGGCCGCCGGGGTGCACCAGGGTCTCGGGGTGGCGGGCGAGCACCGCCTCGCCGGCCGGGCCCGCGTACCGCACCGCCCCGGCACCGCCGCGCAGCGCCCCGGAGACGCAGAGCACCGCGGCGCCCGGGTAGCGGGCGGAGCCGGCGACCACCCCGACCACTCCGCGCCGGTACTTGTCGCTCTCGGCGGCGGGGCGCGGCAGCAGCCCGGCCACGTCCTCGTGTTGCAGCGCCTCGGCCGCCGCCGCGCCCGCCGGGAGGTCCAGGCCGATGTCCACGAGCCGGAGGGCGCCCGCGTACTCCCGGGCCGGGTCGATCAGCAGCCCGGGCTTGTACGCGCCGAAGGTGACGGTGGCGTCCGCCCGTACCGCCTCGCCCTGCACCGTCCCGGTGTCGGCGTCCACCCCGCTGGGCAGGTCCACGGCGACCAGCAGGGCGCCGGAGTCGCGGGCGGCGCGGGCCAGGGCGGCGGCGTCCGGGCGGAGGCCGCCGCGGCCGCCGATGCCGGTGATGCCGTCCAGGACCAGGTCGGCACCGGCCAGGGCGGCTGCCGGGTCGCCGGCCACGGCGGAGGCGGGGCGGGAGGTGCCGCCGGCGGCGGTGAGCGCGGCCAGTGCCGGGCGGTGGACCTTGGGCCGCCCGTCGTCTCCGGGTGAGCCGAGCAGTACGGCGGTGACCCCGGCGCCGCGCCGGGCCAGCCTGGCCCCCGCGTACAGCGCGTCGCCGCCGTTGTCGCCGCTGCCGGCGAGGACCACCACCCGGGAGCCGTAGACCCTCGGCAGCATCCCGGCGCAGGCGGCGGCCAGCGCGGCCACCGCCCGCTGCATCAGCGCGCCCTCCGGCAGCTTCGCCATCAGCGCGGCCTCGGCGGCCCGTACGGTCTCGACGGGGTAAGCGGTACGCATACGGTCAACCCTCCGCGATCACCACGGCGGAGGCCACCCCCGCATCGTGACTGAGCGACACATGCCAGCTACGGACGCCCAGTTCGGCGGCGCGGGCCGCGACCGTGCCGGACACCCGCAGCCTCGGCTGCCCGCTGTCCTCCACATACACCTCGGCGTCCGTCCACAGCAGCCCGGCGGGCGCGCCGAGCGCCTTGGCCAGCGCCTCCTTGGCGGCGAACCGGGCGGCGAGCGAGGCGATGCCCCGGCGCTCGCCGCTCGGCAGCAGCAGTTCGGCCGTCACGAACAGCCGCTGGGCCAGCTGCGGTGTCCGCTCCAGCGCCGCCGCGAACCGGTCGATCTCCGCGACGTCGATCCCCACCCCGATGATCACACCTACTCCTCGATCAGCCGTACGTCCCGGTGGATCATCACTCGACGGTGACCGACTTGGCCAGGTTGCGGGGCTGGTCCACCTCGTTGCCGCGGGCGGTGGCCAGCTCGCAGGCGAAGACCTGGAGCGGCACGGTGGAGACCAGCGGCTGGAGCAGCACCGGGGTGGCCGGGATGCGGATGAGGTGGTCGGCGTACGGGACCACGGTCTCGTCGCCCTCCTCGGCGATCACGATGGTGCGGGCACCGCGGGCGCGGATCTCCTGGATATTGGAGACGATCTTGTCGTGCAGCACGGAACGGCCACGCGGCGAAGGGACGACCACCACTACCGGCAGGTCCTGCTCGATCAGGGCGATCGGGCCGTGCTTCAGCTCGCCCGCGGCGAAGCCCTCGGCGTGCATATACGCCAGCTCCTTGAGCTTCAGCGCGCCCTCCAGGGCCACCGGGTAGCCCACATGGCGGCCCAGGAAGAGGACGGTGCCCTTGTCGGCGAGCGAGCGGGCCAGTTCCCGTACCGGCTCCATGGTCTCCAGCACCCGGTCCACGTCCTCGGCGATCCGGGCCAGGTCGCGGACCACGTCCCGGACCTCGTCGCCCCACTTGGTGCCGCGCACCTGGCCCAGGTAGAGCGCCACCAGGTAGCAGGCGACCAGCTGGGTGAGGAACGCCTTGGTGGAGGCGACCGCCACCTCGGGTCCGGCGTGGGTGTAGAGCACCGCGTCGGACTCGCGGGGGATGGTGGAGCCGTTGGTGTTGCAGATGGCCAGCACCTTCGCGCCCTGCTCCCGGGCGTGCCGCAGCGCCATCAGGGTGTCCATGGTCTCGCCGGACTGGCTGATGGCGACGACCAGGACGCGCTGGTCGAGGATGGGGTCGCGGTAGCGGAACTCGCTGGCCAGCTCCACCTCGCAGGGGATCCTGGTCCAGTGCTCGATGGCGTACTTGGCGATCAGCCCGGCGTGGAAGGCGGTGCCGCAGGCCACGATGACGACCTTCTGGGCCTCCCTCAGCACCTCGTGGGGGATGCGGATCTCGTCCAGGGTGAGCGCGCCGGAGGCGTCCACCCGGCCCAGCAGGGTGTCGGCGACCGCCTTGGGCTGCTCGGCGATCTCCTTGAGCATGAAGTAGTCGTAGCCCCCCTTCTCGGCGGCCGAGGCGTCCCAGTCCACGTGGTACGCGCGCACCTCGGCCGGGGCGCCGTCGAAGTCGGTGACGGTCACCCCGTCCCGGCGCAGCTCCACCACCTGGTCCTGGCCCAGCTCGATGGCGTCCCGGGTGTGCTCGATGAAGGCGGCCACATCGGAGGCGAGGAACGCCTCGCCCTCGCCGACGCCGACCACCAGCGGGGAGTTGCGGCGGGCGCCGACCACGGTGTCCGGGTCGTCGGCGTGCACGGCGACCAGGGTGAAGGCGCCCTCCAGCCGGCGGCACACCAGCCGCATCGCCTCGGCCAGGTCGCCGCCGGCGGAGAACTCCTCGGCCAGCAGGTGCGCGACCACCTCGGTGTCCGTCTCGGACGCCAGGTCGTGGCCGCGCTCGGCCAGTTCGGCGCGGAGCGCGGCGAAGTTCTCGATGATGCCGTTGTGGACGACGGCGACCCGTCCGGCGTTGTCCAGATGGGGGTGGGCGTTGGCGTCGTTGGGCGCGCCATGGGTGGCCCAGCGGGTGTGCCCGATGCCGGTCGGGCCGCTCGGCAGCGGCCGGGTGGACAGCTCCTTCTCCAGGTTGACGAGCTTGCCCGCCTTCTTGGCGGCGGCCAGCGACCCGTCCGCGAGCACCGCGACGCCGGCCGAGTCATAGCCCCGGTACTCCAGCCGCTTCAGACCGGCGAGCACTACATCAAGCGCCGACTGACCGCCGACGTATCCCACGATTCCGCACATGTCGGCAGCCTACGACCGCACCCCGCCCCCGGCCCGTCAGCCGGGCGCGGAACGCGGCATACGGGGCAGGCAAGAGGGGGAGACGGGCGGAGCCCATGGCCCGGTGGACCATGGGCTCCGGGGAACCTGCCGGTGGGTCAGCCGAGCTTCTTCACCTGGGCGTCGATCACCTCGGTGGACTTCTCCGCCTCGCCGCCCTTGCCCATCACGGCGCTCAGGTTGATGGTCCCGAAGGTGGCCAGGGTGGAGCCCTTGCGGACCGCGGTGAGCTGGTAGAAGGGGACCTCCTTGCCCTCCATGTCCATGAAGACCGTCCAGCTGCCGGCCTCGTCGCCGCCGGTCGCCGGGGACTCCACGATCTTGGTGAGGGTGACCTTCTCGCCGTCGCTGGTACCGCCGAAGCCGCCGGCGCACGCGGTGCCCGCGCTCTTCAGCGAGGTCAGGGCCTCTTCGGCACCCTTGTCCTGGTAGGAGGCCAGCGTCACATAGGTGTTGGCGCTCATGGCGCCCTTCAGGGCCTTCTCGATCTCCTCGGGCGAGGCGCCTTCCAGCGAGGGCTTCTCGAAGTCCTTGGTGGCCTGCCGCTGGGCGGTGCCGGCCGGCTTGCCCAGCGCCTTCAGGGACATGGTGTCGGCGATCGCCTGGCACTCGCCCTTGTCGACGGCGACCTTGCCCTGCTCCTTGAGCTGGTCGGCGAGCTTCTCGACCTTGTAGCCCTTGACGTCGTCCTTGGTGATGATCGCCTTCTCCAGCTCGGCGGCGGAGAGCGCCTTGGGGGCGGGCTTCGACGATCCGTCCTTGCCGTCACCGCCGTCCGAGGAGCCGCACGCGGTGGCCAGGAGGGTCAGGGAGGCCACGGAGGCGGCGAGGGCGGTACGGCGGATCAGGGTGGCTCGCATCGTTCGTCTTTCTGTGTGAGGGATGTGCACACAGTAAGCGCACCCGCTGACAGCAAGATCTCCACGGACGGTTGCGGGACCAGACCGTGATCCACCGGTGATCACCGCCGACCTCCTTCTCAGCGCGCCTCGGTCGGTGGGGCTCGTACCTCGGCCCCGCCACACCGTGACCGACCCCACGCCCCACTCGGCGTCCCGGCGCACGACAATGGCCAGGTGATCACAACGCCGTCCCGAAGCACCTCCGCCCAGCGCCGTGCGGAGGCCGCGCCGGCCACGCCGTACGTCGACCTCACCCGTGAGGAGTGGAGCGCGCTGCGCGCCAAGACGCCGCTGCCGCTGACCGCCGAGGAGGTGGAGCGGCTGCGCGGCCTCGGCGACGTCATCGACCTGGACGAGGTGCGCGACATCTATCTGCCGCTCTCCCGGCTGCTCAACCTGTACGTCGCCGCCACCGCCAATCTGCGCGGCGCGCTCAACACCTTCCTCGGGGACGCCGCCGGAGGCGGCAAGAGCTCCCAGCGCGGCACCCCCTTCGTCATAGGGGTGGCCGGCTCGGTCGCCGTCGGCAAGTCCACCGTGGCCCGCCTCCTCCAGGCGCTGCTGGCCCGCTGGCCGGAGCACCCGCGGGTGGAGCGGGTGACCACCGACGGCTTCCTGCTGCCGATGAAGGAGCTCAAGGAGCGCGGGCTGATGTCCAGGAAGGGCTTCCCCGAGTCGTACGACCGGCGGGCCCTGACCCGGTTCGTCGCCGATATCAAGGCCGGCAAGGACGAGGTCACCGCCCCGGTCTACTCCCACCTGATCTATGACATCGTGCCCGGCCAGCGGCTCACCGTGCGCCGCCCGGACATCCTGATCGTGGAGGGGCTCAACGTCCTCCAGCCCGCCCTGCCCGGCCAGGACGGCCGCACCCGGGTGGCCCTCGCGGACTACTTCGACTTCTCCGTCTACGTGGACGCCCGCGCCGAGGACATCGAGTCCTGGTACCTCAACCGGTTCCGCAAGCTGCGCGACACCGCGTTCCAGGACCCCTCCTCGTACTTCCGCAAGTACACCCAGGTCAGCGAGGAGGAGGCGCTGGACTACGCCCGCACCGCCTGGCGCACCATCAACAAGCCGAACCTGCTGGAGAACGTGGCCCCCACCCGCGGCCGCGCCACCCTGGTCGTCCGCAAGGGCCCAGACCACAAGGTGCAGCGGCTGTCCCTGCGCAAGCTCTGAGCCGGGCGGAGACCGCCGGAGACCCGGAAGACCTGAAGGGACCACGCTGGTGCTGCATCTGCGCCTGATCGTGCCGTCCGACCGCACCGAGGACGTGGTCGGTGTGATCGAGAAGACGGTCGGCACCACACACCTCGTCGTCGTTCCCGGCGCCTGCCGCGACCCGGCCGGGGACCTCGTGCTGTGCGACGTGGCGCGCGAGGCGGGCGACGGGCTGATCGCCGAGCTGCGCGACCTGGGCCTGGACCGGTCCGGCTCGATCGCCGTCGAGGAGATCGGGCTGTCCCTGTCCACCCGCGCCGAACAGGCCGAGAAGGACGCGCCCGGCGAGGGCGCGGACGCCGTGCTGTGGGAGCAGTTGCAGGAGGCCACCCACGAGGAGTCCACGCTCAGCGTCACCTATGTGGCGTTTCTGACCCTCGCCACGATGATCGCCGCCTGCGGTGTCGTCCTGGACAACGCCATCCTGGTCGTGGGCGCCATGGCGGTGGGCCCGGAGTTCGGCCCGCTCGCCGGCATCTGCACGGCGCTGGTCCGCGGCCGGCCCCGGCTGGCGGTGCGCTCGCTGACCGCGCTGGTCGTGGGCTTCGCGGCCGCGATGGCGCTGACGGTGCTGTTCAGTCTGCTGATGGACGCGGCCGGGCTGTTCACCGACGGCATGCTGCACGGCAAGCGGCCGAACACCGGGTTCGTCTACGCGCCGGACTGGTTCTCCTTCGTGGTCGGCCTGCTCGCCGGGGCCGCCGGCACCCTCTCGCTCACCTCGGCGAAGTCCGGCGCGCTGGTCGGGGTGGCGATCTCGGTCACCACCGTCCCGGCGGCGGCCAACGCCGCGGTGGCGCTCGCCTACGGGGACCTCGGCCAGACCAGGGGCTCGGCCGAGCAGCTGCTGCTCAACCTGCTGGCGATCGTGCTCGCCGGGACGCTGACACTGCTGGCGCAGAAGTCCTTCTGGGCCTGGCAGCGCCGCCGCACCCAGCGGGCCTGAGGACGACAAAGGGGCGCCCCGCCATCACCCGGCGGGGCGCCCCTTTTCCGCGTAAGGACTGCTCAGCCCAGCGCCGACTTCACCACGTCCGCCAGCTCCCCGGCGATGGCCCGGGCCTGCTCCAGGTCGGCGGCCTCGACCATGACCCGCACCAGCGGCTCGGTGCCGGAGGGGCGCAGCAGCACCCGGCCGGTGGCACCCAGGCGCCGCTCGGCGTCCGCGACCGCGGCGCCCAGCTCGGCGGAGGTCTTCACCCGGGACCGGTCCACGTCCTTGACGTTGATCAGCACCTGCGGCAGCCGCTCCATCACCCCGGCCAGCTCGGCCAGCGAGCGGCCGGTGGCGGCGACCCGGGCGGCCAGCATCAGCCCGGTCAGGGTGCCGTCGCCGGTGGTGGCGTGGTCGAGCACGATGACATGGCCCGACTGCTCGCCGCCGAGCGCGTAGCCGTGCTCCTTCATGGCCTCCAGCACATACCGGTCGCCGACCGCGGTCTGCACCAGCTTCAGCCCCTCGCGCTCCATGGCGAGGGTGAAGCCCAGGTTCGACATCACGGTGGCGACGACGGTGGCGCCGCGCAGGGTGCCGGCCTCGCGCATGGCGAGCGCCAGCACGGCGAGGATCTGGTCCCCGTCCACCTCGGCGCCGGTGTGGTCCACGGCCAGGCAGCGGTCGGCGTCCCCGTCGTGGGCGATGCCGAGGTCCGCGCCGTGCTCGATCACGGCGGCCTTCAGCAGGTCCAGGTGGGTGGAGCCGCAGCCGTCGTTGATGTTGAGCCCGTCGGGGGCGGCGCCGATGGTGACGACCTGGGCGCCGGCCTGCTCGAAGGCGGCCGGGGAGACGCCCGCGGCGGCACCGTGCGCCTCGTCCAGGACGATCTTCAGCCCGTCGAGCCGGTTGGGCAGCACCGAGAGCAGATGGGCGACGTACTGGTCGAAGCCCTCGGTGTAGTCGGCGACCCGGCCGACGCCCGCGCCGGTGGGCCGGTCCCAGGGCGCACCGGTGCGGTGCTGCTCGTAGACGGACTCGATACGGTCCTCCAGCTCGTCGGCGAGCTTGTGACCGCCGCGGGCGAAGAACTTGATGCCGTTGTCGGGCATGGCGTTGTGGCTGGCGGACAGCATCACGCCGAGGTCCGCGCCGAGCGCCCCGGTGAGGTGCGCGACCGCCGGGGTGGGCAGCACCCCGACCCGCATGACGTCCACGCCGGCACTGGCGAGGCCGGCGACGACCGCCGCCTCCAGGAACTCGCCCGAGGCGCGCGGGTCGCGGCCCACGACGGCCGTGGGCCGGTGCCCCTCGAAGGTCCCCGCCTCGGCGAGCACATGCGCGGCCGCCACGGACAGGCCGAGCGCGAGCTCCGCCGTCAGATCCGCGTTGGCGACGCCGCGCACACCGTCCGTGCCGAAGAGTCGTCCCACAGTTGTCCTCCGAAGTACTCCGATGAAGCCAGGTGAAGCCGGGTGCAGCGGTTGGTGCAAGTCGAGCGGGCCGACGCGCGCGCAGACGGCGTACGTCCCGGGGTGACGTGGGTCCGCGGACGACGTACGCCCCGGCAGCACGAGAGGTGCCGCCGGGGCGTACGTACGAGCAGACCGAGCAGGCGTGTTTAGCGCTTGCTGTACTGCGGGGCCTTGCGGGCCTTCTTCAGACCGGCCTTCTTGCGCTCGACCGCACGGTCGTCGCGGCTCAGGAAGCCGGCCTTCTTCAGGGCGCCGCGGTTGTTGTCCACGTCCGCCTCGTTCAGCGCGCGGGCCACGCCCAGGCGCAGGGCGCCGGCCTGGCCGGAGACGCCGCCGCCGGAGATGCGGGCGATGACGTCGTAGCGGTTGTCGAGTTCGAGCACCTTGAAGGGCTCGTTGACTTCCTGCTGGTGCACCTTGTTGGGGAAGTAGTCCTCAAGGGTGCGGCCGTTGATCTTCCACTTGCCGGTGCCCGGGACGATCCGGACGCGGGCGATGGCGTTCTTGCGGCGGCCCAGGCCGGCGGCCGGCTGCGGCTCGCCGAAGCGCGAGGCCATGGACTCCGAGGTGTACTCGCCCTCGACGGGCGTCTCGGACTCGAAGGTGGTGACCTCGGCGTAGGTCTCCTCGCCCTCGACGGGGTTCTCAACAGTGGTCTCGGCCACGATGCTCCTCAGATTTCTTTCGTTCTTGGGGGTGTGGCCGGAACTACTGCGCGACCTGGGTGATCTCGAACGGGACCGGCTGCTGGGCAGCGTGCGGGTGGTTCTCGCCCGCGTAGACCTTCAGCTTCGAGAGCATCTGACGGCCGAGGGAGTTCTTGGGGATCATGCCCTTGATGGCCTTCTCGACGGCCTTCTCGGGGTTCTTGTCCAGCAGCTCGTCGTAGCGGACGGAGCGCAGACCACCCGGGAAGCCGGAGTGGCGGTACGCCAGCTTCTGGGTCCGCTTGTTGCCGGACAGGTGCACCTTGTCGGCGTTGATGATGATGACAAAGTCACCCATGTCCATGTGCGGCGCGTAGACGGGCTTGTGCTTACCCCGCAGGAGGTTCGCAGCCGTCGTCGCCAGACGGCCCAGGACAATGTCCCGCGCGTCGATGATGTGCCACTGGCGAGTGACGTCGCCGGGCTTGGGGCTGTACGTACGCACTTCGTAGCCTTCGCTTCTTCAGTGGAGGGATGTCCAGACACACCTGAAGCGATCATGCAGCTGGGGCCCACACTGCCGGGAACACCGCCCGTATGCGAGCCACTGGTAACTGCTCCAGGGAACCTGCGCAGGAGCTCCTCGCAGTCAAGCGGCGAAGCCCATACGCATAACAAACGGCAACAGTACCCGCGCCGCCCCCGGCGGGTCAAAAGGCCCGGGGAGCGCCGGGGGCGGCTACCGCGCCCGCTCCACCCGCCGCTCGTCCCAGACCGGCTCGGCGGTCTCCCGGACCCGCCCGTCCGAGCCGAAGACCAGGTACCGGTCGAAGGCGCGGGCGAACCAGCGGTCGTGGGTGACGGCCAGCACCGTCCCCTCGTACGCCTCCAGACCCGCCTGGAGCGCCTCGGCGGACTCCAGGTCCAGGTTGTCGGTCGGCTCGTCCAGCAGCAGCGCGGTCGTGCCGGAGAGCTCAAGGAGCAGGATCTGGAAGCGGGCCTGCTGGCCGCCGGAGAGCCGGTCGAAGGCCTGGTCGCCCTGCCGGTCCAGCTCATAGCGGCGCAGCGCGGACATCGCCGCGCCCTTGTCCCTGGCGTGCTCGGTCCACAGGATGTCGACCAGGGTGCGGCCCATCAGCTCCGGGTGCGCGTGCGTCTGCGCGAAGTGGCCGGGGACCACTCGGGCGCCCAGCTTCCAGTCGCCGGTGTGCGCCACCTCCTCGCCGGCCAGCAGCCGCAGGAAGTGCGACTTGCCCGAGCCGTTGGAGCCCAGCACGGCGACCCGCTCCCCGTAGAAGACCTCCAGGTCGAACGGCTTCATCAGCCCGGTCAGCTCCAGGTTGGCGCAGGTCACCGCCCGCACCCCGGTGCGCCCGCCGCGCAGCCGCATCCGGATGTCCTGCTCGCGCGGCGGCTCCGGCGGCGGCCCGGCCTCCTCGAACTTCCGCAGCCTGGTCTGCGCCGCCGAGTACCGGGAGGCCAGCTCATGGCTGATCGAGGCCGCCTGCCGCAGGTCCAGCACCAGCCGCTTCAGCTGGGCGTGCTTCTCCTCCCAGCGCCGCTTCAGCTCCTCGAACCGGGCGAACCGCTCGCGCCGCGCCTCGTGGAAGGTGGCGAACCCGCCGCCGTGCACCCAGACGTCCGCCCCGGCCGGGCCCGGCTCCACCGCGACGATCTTCTGCGCGGCCCGGGCCAGCAGCTCCCGGTCGTGTGAGACGAACAGCACGGTCTTGCGGGTCTGCTCCAGCCGCTCCTCCAGCCACCGCTTGCCGGGCACGTCCAGATAGTTGTCCGGCTCGTCCAGCAGCAGCACCTCCTCGGGGCCGCGCAGCAGCGCCTCAAGGACCAGCCGCTTCTGCTCGCCGCCGGAGAGGGTGCGCACCTGGCGCCACTGGGCCTTGTCGTACGGCATGCCGAGCGCGGCCGTGGTGCAGATGTCCCAGAGCGTCTCCGCCTCGTAGCCGCGCGCCTCCGCCCAGTCGCTGAGCGCCTGCGCGTACCCCATCTGCGCGGCCTCGTCATCCACGGTCATGATCAGGTGCTCGGCCTTGTCCACCGCCCGGGCGGCCTCCCGGATCCGCGCCGGGGAGACCGAGACCAGCAGGTCACGCACGGTCCGCTCATCGCGCACCGAGCCGACGAACTGCGGCATCACTCCCAGCCCGCCGGAGACGTTCACCGTGCCCCCGTGCGGCTGGAGCTCGCCGCTGACCAGCCGCAGCAGTGTCGTCTTGCCCGCGCCGTTCGGCCCGACCAGCGCCACCACCGCGCCCTCGCCCACCCGGAACGACACATCGCCGAGCAGCGCCCGGCCGTCCGGAAGGTGGTACTCCAGGTGCGCGGCCTCCACATGTCCCATGGTGCGCATTGTCGCCGTCCCGCCCGCCGGCGCCCAAACGGATTACCCGCCGGGCATCTAAGATGCGCGGCATGAGCTTTGGTGGGGGGCCCGCGTGGCCGGGCGAGCCGGGACCGGGGCCAGGTGACCGGTCGCAGAACCAGCAGCCTTACGGACAACAGCAGGGACAGCCGTACGGGCAGGGCTACGGCCAGGGGCAGGGGCAGGCGCAGGGATACGGGCACGGCCAGGGGTACGGGCAGCAGCCGCACGCCGCCGCGCCGCTGCCGCCCGCCCAGCCGTACCCCGCCGACGGGCGCTACTCCGCCTCCGGGCCCCTGAACGGCGGCTCGGACACCCCGGACTGGAGCAAGCTGGCCGACGCCTCGGCCGCCCGCAAGCGGCGCCGGCGGCTGCTGGTGGTCGGCGCCGCCGCCCTGGCCACCGCGGGCATCGGCACCGCCATCGCGCTGGCCGTGGTCAACTCCGGTGAACCGTCCGGCTCCGCCACCGCCGCGCCCCGCAGCAGCCAGGCGCCCGAGCTCCCGGCCGGCGGCAGCGCCGAGCCGCAGCCGTCCTTCTCCTCCGTCGCTCCCCCACCGCCCCCGGACCCGATGGACTACATCTCGGCCCCGGCCAAGGACACCGCCCCGCTGACCACCGAATCCCTCTTCCCCGGCAAGACGCTCACCCTGGGGAAGAACGGCTACACCAGGGGCGCCACCGCGGCCACCGCCGACTGCGCCTCCACCGGGCAGGCCGGGCTCGCCGGGGTGCTGGCCCGGCACGACTGCACCCGGATGGTCCGCGCCACCTACGAGCGGGACGGGGTGGCCATCACCGTGGGCGTGGCGGTGTTCGCCTCGCCGGAGGCCGCCCAGAAGGCCAAGAAGGAGGCGGTCGGCGGGATCGCCACGCTGGCCGGCTCCGGGGTAGAGCCGTTCTGCCAGACCCGTACGGTCTGCCTGCGGCGCGCCAACGCGGTGGGCCGCTACGCCTACTTCACCCAGGCCGGCTTCACCAGCGGCCAGCGGGTCACCAAGGCCGACAAGCAGGTGTTCGCCACCAGTGACGACCTCGGCACCTTCGCCTTCGACCAGATCTACGGGCGCGGCCGGGCCCAGGCCTCAGCAGCAGCCACCGGTGGCTGAACCGCCCGGCAGGGTCCGCCTGTTGCGCGCCTCCAGATTGCGGGCGGCCAGCAGCTCGTCGGCCGGGTAGCCGACCTCCTCCAGGGTCAGCCCGTGCGGCCGGACCACATGGACGGCGGAGTCCCGGACGCCCGCGGCCAGCACCTTGCCCGGCCACTCCACCGGGCGGTGCCCGTCGCCGACGAAGAGCATGGCGCCGACCAGCGAGCGGACCATGTTGTGGCAGAAGGCGTCCGCCTTGACGGTGGCCTGAAGCACCCCGGACTCCAGCCGCTCCCAGCGCAGCGTCTGAAGGGTGCGGATGGTGGTGGCGCCCTCCCGGCGCTTGCAGTACGCGGCGAAGTCGTGCTCGCCCAGCAGCCGCTCGGCGGCCGCGTTCATCGCGTCCAGGTCCAGCGGCCAGTCGTGCCAGAGCACATGGCCGCGCAGCAGCGGGTCGACGCCGCCGGGATTGTCGGTGACCCGGTACGCGTACCGCCGCCAGATCGCCGAGAACCGGGCGTTGAAACCCGCGGGGGCCTCGGCCACCCGCCAGATCCGCACATCGTGCGCCAGCCGCCCGGCCAGCCGCCGCAGCAGCTTCTCCCGGTGCTCGGCCCACAGCGCCTCGGGCAGGTCGACATGGGCGACCTGCCCGCGGGCGTGCACCCCGGAGTCGGTGCGGCCGGCCACCGTCAGCTCGTACGTCCGGTCCGCGCGGGTCACCGTGCGCAGGGCGTCCTCGATGTCCCCCTGCACGGTCCGCTGCCCGCCGGCCTGCTTGGCCCAGCCGCGGAAGTCCCGCCCGTCGTAGGTCAGGTCCAGCCGCACCCGTACGAAACCGGGCTCCACCTCGTCGCTCACGCGCCCATCCTCTCCTCGTCCACCCTGTGCTCATGCGGACGGGCCCGCCCCCCAGGAACAGGGAGCGGGCCCGCTTACCGCAGCTCAGCCGGTCAGCCGGACACTTACGCGTCCTTCGACTCCTCGGCGGGGGCCTCGTCGGCCTTGGCCTCGGTGGCCTTCGCCTCCTCGGACTCCTTGACGGAGCGCTTGGTGGCGGCCTCGGCCTCGGCGACGGTCGCCTTCTTGGCGATCTCGCCCTCGACCAGCTCGATCACGGCCATCGGGGCGTTGTCGCCACGACGGTTGCCGATCTTGGTGATACGGGTGTAGCCACCCGGACGCTCGGCGTAGCGCGGGGCGATCTCGGTGAAGAGGGTGTGGACGATGCCCTTGTCGGTGATCGTCTGCAGCACCAGGCGACGGTTGTGGATGTCGCCCTTCTTCGCCTTGGTGATCAGGCGCTCGGCGACCGGACGCAGGCGGCGGGCCTTGGCCTCGGTCGTGGTGATGCGGCCGTGCTCGAAGAGCGACTTCGCCAGGTTCGCGAGAAGCAGCTTCTCGTGCGCGGCGCTGCCGCCCAGACGGGCTCCCTTGGTGGGACGCGGCATGGTGTTTCTCCTTGTGTCTGCACCGGCCGTACCAGGTACCGGTGTCAGTTACCGACGGGCGACTTCCCGCCGGAAGCTTGGTGCGCGCGGGTGCCGGGGCGCGCGGCCCCGGCACTCACGGTGGTGCTCAGTACTGCTCGGTCTCCACGAAACCGGCGTCCGCGTCGTCGTCGGCGCCGAAGGCGTCGGCGGCGGCGGTCGGGTCGAACCCGGGGGGCGAGTCCTTCAGGGCCAGGCCCATGCCGGCAAGCTTCGCCTTGACCTCGTCGATCGACTTGGCGCCGAAGTTGCGGATGTCGAGCAGGTCCGCCTCGGAGCGGGCGACGAGCTCGCCCACCGAGTGGATGCCCTCACGCTTGAGGCAGTTGTAGGAGCGGACGGTGAGCTCCAGCTCCTCGATCGGCAGCGCGAGGTCGGCGGCGAGGGCGGCGTCCGTCGGGGACGGGCCCATGTCGATGCCCTCGGCGTCGATGTTGAGCTCGCGGGCCAGGCCGAACAGCTCGACCAGGGTCTTGCCGGCCGACGCCATGGCGTCGCGCGGGCGCATGGCCTGCTTGGTCTCGACGTCGACGATCAGCTTGTCGAAGTCGGTGCGCTGCTCGACTCGGGTCGCCTCGACCTTGTAGGTGACCTTGAGGACCGGCGAGTAGATGGAGTCGACCGGGATACGGCCGATCTCCTGGCCGACCTGCTTGTTCTGCACGGCGGAGACATAGCCGCGACCGCGCTCGACGGTCAGCTCCATCTCCAGCTTGCCCTTGCCGTTGAGGGTGGCGAGGACGAGGTCGGGGTTGTGCACCTCGACACCGGCCGGGGGCGCGATGTCGGCGGCGGTGACCAGACCCGGGCCCTGCTTGCGCAGGTACATCACGACCGGCTCGTCGTGCTCCGAGGAGACGACCAGCTGCTTGATGTTGAGGATCAGGTCGGTGACGTCCTCCTTGACGCCCGGCACGGTGGTGAACTCGTGCAGGACACCGTCGATGCGGATGGACGTGACCGCCGCACCCGGGATCGAGGAGAGGAGCGTACGGCGGAGGCTGTTGCCGAGGGTGTAGCCGAAGCCCGGCTCCAGCGGCTCGATCACGAACCGGGAGCGGTACTCGTCGACGACCTCTTCGGTCAGCGAGGGACGCTGAGCGATCAGCATGGTGGGTTTTCCTTCAGTCGTGGACGCCCGCTATTTGACGTCCTCTGGTGCTGCGTACTGCGCTGCGTACTGCAAGGGTACGGGCGGCACGACCCGAAGGGGCCGTACCGCCCGGACTCTCACGAGCAGGTCAAGCGCGCTGCGTCAGACGCGGCGGCGCTTGGGCGGCCGGCAGCCGTTGTGCGGGGTGGGGGTGACGTCCTGGATGGAGCCGACCTCCAGGCCGGTGGCCTGGAGCGAACGGATCGCGGTCTCACGGCCGGAGCCGGGACCCTTGACGAAGACGTCGACCTTGCGCATGCCGTGCTCCTGCGCGCGGCGGGCGGCCGACTCGGCGGCCATCTGCGCGGCGAAGGGGGTGGACTTGCGCGAGCCCTTGAAGCCGACGTGGCCGGCGGAGGCCCAGGAGATCACGTTGCCCGAGGGGTCGGTGATCGAGACGATCGTGTTGTTGAACGTGCTCTTGATGTGCGCGTGGCCGTGAGCGACGTTCTTCTTTTCCTTGCGGCGCACCTTCTTGGCAGCGCCCTGACGTCCCTTGGGGGGCATCTCTTAACTCCTACGGGGGAGGTGGTCGGTCCTACAGCGAAGACCGCTGGTGAGGCGTCCGCTGAGGACTACTTCTTGCCCGGCTTCTTCTTGCCGGCGATCGCGCGACGCGGGCCCTTGCGGGTACGGGCGTTCGTGCTGGTGCGCTGACCGTGGACGGGCAGGCCACGACGGTGGCGCAGACCCTGGTAGCAGCCGATCTCGACCTTGCGGCGGATGTCGGCCTGGATCTCGCGGCGGAGGTCACCCTCGGTCTTGAGGTTGGCGTCCACGTACTCGCGGATCTTGACCAGGTCCTCTTCGGAGAGGTCACGAACGCGGGTGTTCGGGTTCACACCGGTCGAGGCGAGGGTTTCCTTCGCCAGGGTGCGGCCGATGCCGAAGACGTAGGTGAGTGCGACCTCCACGCGCTTTTCGCGCGGGATGTCGACACCGGAAACGCGTGCCATTCACTGGCTCCTGTGTACTCGGGGGTCTACCGCAGCGCCGATCCCGACCGCCGACCCCTGTCCGTATCGGATACGGGAGGTGGTACGTCCGGGTCCCCGGCCCCCGCCGGAGGTGCCGCCAGCCCGGTGTCCGGGCCCGGCGGGCGCTGCGTATGTACGGTGTACTGCTCGCGTCGCGCGAAGGTACTGCGAGGTGCAGGTGGTGTGCGTCAGCCCTGGCGCTGCTTGTGGCGCAGGTTGTCGCAGATGACCATGACCCGGCCGTGGCGGCGGATCACCTTGCACTTGTCGCAGATCTTCTTGACGCTCGGCTTGACCTTCATGGGTGTGAGGTTCTCCGGGTCAGTGCCAAGGGCTCCACCCGAGGGCGGAGACTCGGCAAGATCTACTTGTAGCGGTAGACGATCCGGCCACGCGTCAGGTCGTACGGGGAGAGCTCCACGACGACCCGGTCGTCCGGGAGGATACGGATGTAGTGCATACGCATCTTGCCGGAGATGTGCGCGAGGACCTTGTGACCGTTCTGGAGCTCCACCTTGAACATGGCGTTCGGCAGGGACTCGATCACGGTGCCCTCGATCTCGATGGCACCTTGCTTCTTGGCCACGCTTCGCCCTTCGAATCGGCTACCTTGATCGACTCCCGCTGCCCGGTGCGGACACACGGGTACACGAGAGCCGACGCATCAGTCTACGTCAGCCCTGTGGAAAACACGAATCCAGGATTCTGCCCGCTGACGGAGATCCCTACGCGTGACCGGCGGGTATCAACTGAGCGGATCGGGGGCGGCGGTGACGCCGAGCTGGGCGAGCTTGGCCTTGCCGCCGTCCGGGGCGGTGAGCACCAGCGGGCCGTCCTCGGTGAGCGCCACCGAGTGCTCCCAGTGCGAGGACCAGGTGCCGTCAGTGGTGATCACCGTCCACTGGTCCTCCAGCACCTCGGTGCGGGCGGTGCCGAGCGAGACCATCGGCTCGATCGCCAGGCAGAAGCCGGGCACCAGCTTGGGGCCCTTGCCGCGCTTGCGGGAGACGTAGTTCAGCAGATGCGGGTCCATGTGCATCTCGGTGCCGATGCCGTGGCCGCCGTAGTCCTCGATGATCCCGTACTTGCCGGTGGCCGGGCGGGGCTGGCGGCGGATGTAGGACTCGATGGCCCGGGAGATGTCCACCAGCCGGTTGCCGTTCTTCATCGCGGCGATCCCGGCCCACATCGACTCCTCGGTGACCCGGGAGAGCTCGATCAGCTCGGGGGCGTGCCCGGTGCCGACGAAGGCGGTGTACGCGGCGTCGCCGTGCCAGCCGTCCACGATGGCCCCGCAGTCGATGGAGATGACGTCACCGTCCTTGAGGACCGTCTCCTCGCTGGGGATGCCGTGCACCACGACCTCGTTGACCGAGGTGCAGATGGTCGCGGGGAACCCGCCGTAGCCGAGGAAGTTGGACTTGGCGCCGTGCTCGGCGATCACCTTGCGGGCGGCCTCGTCCAGGTCCTTGGTGCTGGCGCCGGGCACCGCCGCCTCCCGGGTCGCCGCATGGATGGCGGCGACGACCAGCCCCGCCTCGCGCATCTTCGCGATCTGCTCGGGAGTCTTGATCTGCACCATGACGGCTGACGCCTTTCCGGGGAGTACGGGGGGTGTGTCTCTCTGTCGGACGAGGCCGACCCCACCACGATACGGCCGCAAAGCGCCGGCCGCGGCGCCCCCGTGGGGACACCGCGGCCGGCGGATGCGACCTGCTTGCGAGCGTGCCGGGCTACGCGGCCTGGTCGCCGCGTCCGTGCAGCGCCCGCATGGCGCGCCCGGTGACCTCGTCGACCTGGCCCAGCGCGGAGATGGTGGCGACCAGCCCCTGCGCCTTGTAGTAGTCGATGATCGGCTCGGTCTGCGTGTGGTAGACCTCCAGCCGCTTGCGGACGGTCTCCTCGGAGTCGTCCTCGCGCTGGTACAGCTCGCCGCCGCAGGCGTCGCAGACACCCGCGGCCTTGGGCTGCTTGTACGCCACGTGGAAGACGTGCGCGCTGTCGTTGCGGCAGATCCGGCGGCCGGCGATCCGCTTGACCACCTCGTCCTCCGGGACCTCCAGGTCCAGGACGGCGTCCAGCTTCATGCCCTCGCGGTCCAGCATCGCGTCCAGCGCCTCGGCCTGGGCCACGTTGCGCGGGAAGCCGTCCAGCAGGAAGCCGTGCTCCGCGTCGGACTGCTCCATGCGGTCCTGGGCCATCCCGACGGTGACCTCGTCCGGGACGAGGTTGCCGGCGTCCATGTAGGACTTGGCCTGCTTGCCGAGCTCGGTGCCCTGGCTGATGTTGGCCCGGAACAGGTCGCCCGTGGAGATGTGCGGAATCGACAGGTTCTTGGCGAGGAACGCGGCCTGCGTTCCCTTGCCGGCGCCGGGCGGCCCGACGAGGACGATTCGCATCAGCGGAGGAACCCTTCGTAATTGCGCTGCTGGAGCTGGCTCTCGATCTGCTTCACGGTCTCCAGCCCCACACCCACGATGATCAGGATGCTCGTCCCGCCGAACGGGAAGTTGGGGTTGGATCCGCCGAAGCCGGCCAACGCCACTGTCGGCACGAGAGCGATCAGACCCAGGTACAGCGAGCCCGGCCAGGTGATCCGGTTGAGTACATAGCTGAGGTACTCGGCCGTAGGTCGACCGGCCCGGATACCCGGGATGAAGCCACCATACTTCTTCATGTTGTCGGCCACTTCCTCGGGGTTGAAGGAGATGGCCACATAGAAGAAGGCGAAGAAAACGATCAGCAGGAAGTAGACCGCCGTGTGGATCGGCTTGCCGTCCACCAGGTTCTGCTGGATCCACGCGGACCAGCCGGAGGTCGATCCGGAGAACTGGCCGACCAGGATCGGGATGTACAGCAGCGACGAGGCGAAGATGACGGGGATGACACCCGCCTGGTTCACCTTGAGCGGGATGTAGGTGGAGGTGCCGCCGTAGGAGCGGCGCCCGATCATCCGCTTCGCGTACTGGACCGGGATACGGCGCTGGGCCTGCTCGACGAAGACGACCAGGCCGACCATCACGAAGCCGACCAGGATGATGAAGCCGAACTCGATCCAGCCGCCGGCCAGGGTGCCGCTCTTCTTGATGGCCCACAGGGCGCTCGGGAAGCCGGCGGCGATCGAGATGAACATCAGGATCGACATGCCGTTGCCGATGCCGCGGTCGGTGATCAGCTCACCGAGCCACATGACGATGGCGGTACCCGCGGTCATCGTGATCACCATGGTGATGATGACGAAGATCGACTGGTCCGGGACGATCTGACTGGCCACCTGGCAGCCGGAGAACAGCGCACCGCTCTTGGCGGTGGCGACCAGGCCGGTGCCCTGGAGCACGGCGAGCGCGACGGTCAGGTAGCGGGTGTACTGCGTGATCTTCGCGGTGCCGGCCGAGCCCTCCTTCTTGAGGGCCTCCAGGCGCGGGATCACCACGGTCAGCAGCTGGAGGATGATGCTCGCCGTGATGTACGGCATGATGCCGAGCGCGAAGATCGTGATCTGCAGCAGGGCGCCGCCACTGAACAGGTCCATCAGACCGAGCAGGTTGTTGTCGCCCTGCCGGGCCTGGTCGACACAGATCTGGACGTTCTCGTAGCTCACACCGGGGACGGGGATGTGCGCCCCGAGCCGGTAGATCACGATGATGCCGAGCGTGAAGAGCAGCTTCTTACGCAGGTCGGGCGTCTTGACCGCCCGGGCGAACGCGGTGAGCACGGTGCCTCCTGCGACCCCCGCGCGAGAGCGTCAGAGGCGACGGGTTTGAATAATCAGCGGTTACCTGGCGAGGCGGCACTGTGCCAGCACAGTGCCGCCCAAACATTAATGTCGCCACCCTACCCGCCCCGGTGGCGCCCGGGAAACATCTGCCGGGGCCCCACAACCCGGGAAACAGCGGGGGAACGGCTGGTCGCCGTCCGAAACCCGCCCCTGGCCCGGGGGGACGTTCACCGACATGTGTGACCACGTCCACGATTCGCACGGTCCGGACAGACATGCGGGCGGACGGGCGGGGCGGGAATGCCGACGGCCCGGCCGGGGCCCCTGAGGGGCGCCCGGCCGGGCCGTACGAGTGTGTCACCGCGGCCGCGGGGGCCGCGAGGCTCAGACGAGCTCGGTGACGCTGCCGCCCGCGGCGGCGATCTTCTCCTTGGCGGAGCCCGAGACGGCGTCCACCGTCACGGTCAGCGCCACGGAGATCTCGCCCTGGCCCAGGACCTTGACGAGGCTGTTCTTGCGCACCGCGCCCTTGGCGACCAGATCGGCCACCGTGACCTCGCCACCCTCGGGGTAGAGCGAGCCGAGCTTGTCCAGGTTCACGACCTGGTACTCGGTGCGGAACGGGTTCTTGAAGCCCTTGAGCTTCGGGAGGCGCATGTGGAGGGGCATCTGCCCACCCTCGAAGCGCTCCGGAACCTGGTAGCGGGCCTTGGTGCCCTTGGTACCACGACCGGCCGTCTTACCCTTCGACGCCTCACCACGACCCACACGGGTCTTGGCGGTCTTGGCGCCGGGGGCGGGACGGAGGTTGTGGGCCTTCAGCGGGTTGTTCTCCGCCATGTCAGTCAACCTCCTCAACCGTCACGAGGTGGCGGACGGTGTGCACCATGCCGCGGAACTCGGGGCGGTCCTCCTTGACGACCACGTCGCCGAGGCGCTTGAGGCCCAGGCTCCGAAGGGTGTCGCGGTGGTTCTGCTTGCTGCCGATGTACGACTTGGTCTGCTTGATCCGGAGCTGCGCCATTACGCACCAGCCCCGGCACGCGCACGCAGCAGGGCCGCGGGGGCCACGTCCTCCAGGGGCAGACCGCGGCGGGCCGCGATCTCCTCGGGACGCTGGAGGCCCTTGAGGGCCGCCACGGTCGCGTGCACGATGTTGATCGCGTTGTCCGAGCCGAGCGACTTCGACAGGATGTCGTGCACGCCCGCGCACTCCAGCACGGCGCGCACCGGGCCACCGGCGATCACACCGGTACCGGGGGAAGCCGGCTTGAGCAGGACGACGCCCGCGGCCTTCTCGCCCTGGATGGGGTGCGGGATGGTGCCCTGGATACGGGGGACCTTGAAGAAGTGCTTCTTGGCCTCCTCCACACCCTTGGCGATGGCGGCCGGCACCTCCTTGGCCTTGCCGTAGCCGACACCGACGGTGCCGTCACCATCGCCCACCACGACCAGCGCGGTGAAGCTGAAGCGACGACCACCCTTCACAACCTTGGCGACACGGTTGATCGCGACGACACGCTCGACGTACGCGGTCTTCTCGGCGGCGGCAGCGCCACCGTCACGGCCCTTACGGTCCCGCCGCTCGCCGCCACCGGCACCGCTTCCGCGGCGCTGGGGTCCAGCCATTGGATTTACCTCTCTCTTTTCCGCTAGCTACGGGCCGACTAGAACTTGAGGCCGGCTTCGCGGGCGGCGTCCGCCAGGGCGGCGATGCGCCCGGCGTACTGGTTGCCGCCACGGTCGAACACGACAGCCTCGACGCCGGCGGCCTTGGCACGCTCGGCCACGAGCTGGCCGACCTGCTTCGCCTTCGCCGACTTGTCGCCCTCGCCGCCGCGGATGGACGCGTCCAGGGTGGACGCCGACGCCACGGTGTGACCCTTGATGTCGTCGATCACCTGAGCGGTGATGCCGCGGTTGGACCGGGTCACGACGAGGCGCGGACGCTCCGCCGTACCGGCGATCTTCTTGCGGATACGGATGTGGCGACGCTTGAGAGCCGCGCCCTTGTACGCCTTGCCCTTGGCGATCTTGACGCCGTATGCCATGGCTACTTACCAGCCTTTCCGACCTTGCGGCGGATGACCTCGCCGGCGTACTTGACGCCCTTGGCCTTGTACGGGTCGGGCTTGCGCAGCTTGCGGATGTTCGCGGCGACCTCGCCGACCTTCTGCTTGTCGATGCCCTCGACCGAGAACTTGGTCGGCGACTCGACCTTGAAGGAGATGCCCTCGGGGGCCTCCACCAGGATCGGGTGGCTGTAGCCGAGCTGGAACTCCAGGTTGGAGCCCTTCGCGGCGACGCGGTAACCGACACCGCTGATTTCGAGCGCCTTCGTGTACCCCGTGGTCACACCGGTGATCATGTTGGCCACCAGCGTGCGGGACAGGCCGTGCAGGGCCTTGTTCTGACGCTCATCGTTGGGGCGGGTGACGTTGAGCACGCCGTCCTCGCCCTTGGCGATCTCGATCGGAGCGGCGACGGTGTGGCTCAGGGCGCCCTTGGGGCCCTTCACCTGGACCGTGCGGCCATCGATGGTGACGTCCACGCCGGCGGGAACCGTGATGGGGAGCTTGCCGATACGCGACATTGGCTTTTCCTCCGTTCCCGACTACCAGACGTAGGCGAGGACTTCCCCACCCACGCCCTTCTTCTGCGCCTGCTGGCCGGTCAGGAGACCGTGGGACGTGGAGATGATCGCCACGCCCAGGCCGCCGAGGACCTTCGGCAGGTTGGTGGACTTCGCGTAGACCCGCAGGCCCGGCTTCGAGATCCGCTTGATGCCCGCGATGGAGCGCTCACGGTTCGGACCGAACTTGAGCTCCAGGACGAGGTTCTTGCCGACCTCGGCGTCCTCGACCTTCCAGCCCGTGATGAAGCCCTCCTGCTGGAGGATCTCCGCGATGTGAGACTTGATCTTGCTGTGCGGCATCGTCACGGAGTCGTGGTACGCCGAGTTCGCGTTACGCAGACGCGTGAGCATGTCTGCGATCGGATCAGTCATGGTCATGAATTGGCCTTCGGCCTCTCTCGCCGGGGTTTCCTATGTGCGCCATCCCTCTCCCCACTCATGGGCGGGACGGGTGCGGCGCGGGGACCTACGGCGTAGTAAGTCTTATGGGCGGCAGGCGCCCAACCCCAACAGCCTACGGCACGCGGGGCCGGGCTCCTGCCGACCAGATGCTTACCGAGAGCCTCCGGTAATCCCCAAGTGGGGGATTACCAGGAGCTCTTGGTCACGCCCGGCAGCTCGCCACGGTGAGCCATCTCACGAAGGCACACGCGGCACAGGCCGAACTTGCGGTACACGGAGTGGGGACGCCCGCAGCGCTGGCAGCGGGTGTAGCCACGCACACCGAACTTGGGCTTGCGAGCAGCCTTCGCGATAAGGGCCTTCTTCGCCATCTCGCTTACGCCTCCTTGAACGGGAAGCCGAGGTGACGGAGAAGGGCGCGGCCCTCGTCGTCGTTGGTCGCCGTGGTCACCACGGTGATGTCCATACCCCGGACGCGGTCGATCTTGTCCTGGTCGATCTCGTGGAACATGACCTGCTCCGTGAGACCGAAGGTGTAGTTGCCACGGCCGTCGAACTGCTTGGGGGACAGGCCGCGGAAGTCGCGGATGCGCGGGAGCGCGAGCGACAGGGTGCGGTCCAGGAACTCCCACATGCGGTCGCCACGGAGCGTGACGTGGGCACCGATCGGCTGGCCCTCACGCAGCTTGAACTGCGCGATGGACTTGCGGGCCTTGGTGACGGCCGGCTTCTGACCGGTGATCGTGGTGAGGTCGCGGATGGCGCCCTCGATCAGCTTGGAGTCGCGGGCGGCGTCGCCCACACCCATGTTGACCACGATCTTGACGAGGCCGGGGACCTGCATGACGTTCTCGTACGAGAACTCGTCACGCAGCTTGCCCGCGATCTCCTCGCGGTACTTCGTCTTGAGACGCGGAGTGGTGGTGGTAGCCATCAGATGTCCTCACCCGTCCGCTTGGCAACGCGGATCTTGTTGCCCTCGTCGTCGAAGCGGTAGCCGACCCGGGTCACGACCTTGTTGCCGTCCTTCTCGACGACGAGCTGGACGTTGCTCACGTGGATCGGGGCCTCGGTGGTGACGATGCCGCCGGCCTGCGAGGCGCGGCCCGGCTGGTTGGCCTTGGTGTGCTTCTTGACCCGGTTGACACCCTCGACCAGGACGCGGTCCTCGCGGGGGAAGGCCGCGATGACCTTGCCCTGCTTGCCCTTGTCCTTACCGGTGATGACCTGGACCAGGTCGCCCTTCTTGATCTTCATGCTTACAGCACCTCCGGCGCGAGCGAGATGATCTTCATGAACTTCTTCTCGCGCAGCTCACGGCCCACCGGGCCGAAGATACGGGTGCCGCGAGGGTCGCCGTCGTTCTTCAGAATGACGGCGGCGTTCTCGTCGAAGCGGATGTACGAGCCGTCCTGGCGGCGGCGCTCCTTGACGGTGCGAACGATGACCGCCTTGACGACGTCACCCTTCTTCACGTTGCCACCGGGGATCGCGTCCTTGACGGTGGCGACGATGACGTCACCGATGCCCGCGTAGCGGCGACCCGAGCCACCGAGAACACGGATGCAAAGGATCTCCTTGGCACCAGTGTTGTCGGCGACCCGCAGTCGCGACTCCTGCTGGATCACGTCTATCTCCTGATCGTCTGCCGGTTCCCGGGGGCCGTCGGTGTACGACGGACCCCGAGCCTGGCGGAACTGTGCCGGGACGTGTGCGCCCCGGCGGGGGTGATGCGGTGCCCTCCCCTCACGAGGAGGGCGCCCGCAAAATTACTTGGCCTTCTCGAGGATCTCGACGACGCGCCACCGCTTGGTGGCGGACAGCGGCCGGGTCTCCATGAGGAGGACACGGTCGCCGACGCCGGCGGCGTTCTGCTCGTCGTGCGCCTTGAGCTTGTTGGTACGGCGGATGACCTTGCCGTACAGCGCGTGCTTGACGCGGTCCTCGACGGCGACGACGACGGTCTTGTCCATCTTGTCGCTGACGACCAGACCCTCACGGGTCTTGCGGAAACCGCGGGCCTCGGTCTTCTCGGGGTTCTCAGTCACGTTGCTCTCGCTCATCAGGCGCTCTCCACCGTCTCGATGCCGAGCTCGCGCTCACGCATCAGGGTGTAGATCCGGGCGATGTCCTTACGGACGGACTTGAGCCGACCGTGGTTCTCAAGCTGGCCGGTCGCCGCCTGGAAGCGGAGGTTGAACAGCTCTTCCTTGGCCTCGCGGAGCTTGTTGACGAGCTCCTCGTTGCCCAGCTCGCGCAGCTCCGACGCCTTGGTACCGGTCGACATCACAGCTCACCTGCCTCGCGCTTGACGATCTTGCACTTCATCGGCAGCTTGTGAGCCGCACGGGTCAGAGCCTCGCGCGCGATCTTCTCGTTCGGGTAGGACAGCTCGAACATGACGCGTCCGGGCTTGACGTTCGCGATCCACCACTCCGGGGAACCCTTACCGGAACCCATGCGGGTCTCGGCCGGCTTCTTGGTGAGGGGACGGTCCGGGTAGATGTTGATCCAGACCTTGCCGCCACGCTTGATGTGGCGGGTCATCGCGATACGCGCCGCCTCGATCTGGCGGTTGGTCACGTACGCCGGAGTGAGGGCCTGGATGCCGTACTCGCCGAACGCAACCTGCGTACCACCCTTGGCCATGCCATCGCGCTTGGGGTGGTGCTGCTTGCGGTGCTTGACCCTACGGGGGATCAGCATGACGGTCAGGCCTCCGTTCCAGTGCTCTCAGCAGCCGGAGCAGCGGCGGTCGCCTCGGCCTTGGGGGCCTCGGCACCGGTGTTCTGCTGCGGCTTGCGGCCACGGCCGCCACGCTCGCCACCGCGGCCACCACGGGCCGGGCGGTCGGCGCCACCACGGGCCGGGCGGTTGCCGGCGCGGGCGGCGGCGTTCTCGGCGCGGACCTCGGCGATGTTCTTGACGTCGCCCTTGTAGATCCACACCTTGACGCCGATGCGACCGAAGGTGGTCTTGGCCTCGAAGAAGCCGTACTCGACGTTCGCGCGCAGGGTGTGCAGCGGCACACGGCCCTCGCGGTAGAACTCCGAGCGGGACATCTCGGCGCCGCCGAGGCGGCCACCGCACTGGATCTTGATGCCCTTGGCGCCCGCCTTCATCGCCGACTGCATGCTCTTGCGCATGGCACGGCGGAAGGAGACGCGGGAGGAGAGCTGCTCGGCGACGGCCTGGGCCACCAGCTGAGCGTCCACCTCGGGGTTCTTGACCTCAAGGATGTTCAGCTGGACCTGCTTGCCGGTCAGCTTCTCCAGGTCGCCGCGGATGCGGTCGGCCTCGGCGCCGCGGCGGCCGATCACGATGCCCGGACGGGCGGTGTGGATGTCGACGCGGACGCGGTCGCGGGTGCGCTCGATCTCCACCTTGGAGATGCCGGCGCGCTCCATGCCGGACGTCATCATCCGGCGGATGGCGACGTCTTCCTTGACGTAGTCCTTGTACAGCTTGTCGGCGTACCACCGCGACTTGAAGTCGGTGGTGATGCCGAGCCGGAACCCATGCGGGTTAACCTTCTGGCCCATTACCGGGTTCCTTCCTTGCTGCTGACGACCACGGTGATGTGGCTGGTCCGCTTACGGATCCGGTAGGCGCGGCCCTGGGCGCGCGGGCGGAACCGCTTCAGGGTCGGGCCCTCGTCCACGTACGCCTCGCTGATGAACAGCGAGCCGGCGTCCGAGTGGTCGTAGTTGTGCGCGGCGTTGGCGATGGCGCTGTCCAGCACCTTGCCGACCGGCACGCTCGCGGCCTGCGGGGCGAAACGCAGGACCGCCTGAGCCTCCGTGGCGTCCATGCCACGGATGAGGTCCACCACGCGGCGGGCCTTCATGGGCGTGACGCGGATGTACCGCGCCTGGGCCCTGGCTTCCATGGTTGTCCCTTCAGTGTCTGACACGTTCGTCATGGTCTGTCACCCCGCGTTAGCGGCGCTTCGACTTCCGGTCGTCCTTGACGTGACCCCGGAAGGTGCGCGTCGGCGAGAACTCGCCGAGCTTGTGGCCGACCATCGACTCGGTGACGAACACCGGGATGTGGGTCTTGCCGTTGTGCACCGCGATCGTGTGGCCGAGCATGGCCGGAATGATCATCGAGCGACGGGACCAGGTCTTGATGACGTTCTTGGTGCCGGCTTCGTTCTGTACGTCCACCTTCTTGATCAGGTGGTCGTCGACGAAGGGCCCCTTCTTGAGACTGCGCGGCATCTAAACCCGCTCCTAGCGCTTCTTGTTCGTCTTGCGGCGGCGGACGATGTACTTGTTCGAAGCCTTCTTCGGCGAACGAGTACGACCCTCCTTCTGACCCCACGGGGAGACCGGGTGGCGACCACCGGAGGTCTTGCCCTCACCACCACCGTGCGGGTGGTCGACCGGGTTCATCGCCACACCGCGAACGGTCGGGCGAACGCCCAGCCAGCGCTTGCGGCCGGCCTTGCCCCAGTTGATGTTCGACTGCTCGGCGTTGCCGACCTCACCGATGGTGGCGCGGCAGCGCGCGTCCACCATGCGGATCTCGCCGGACGGCATACGGAGGGTCGCCATGGCGCCCTCACGGGCCAGCAGCTGCACCGAGGCACCGGCGGAGCGGGCGAACTTGGCGCCGCCACCGGGGCGGAGCTCGATCGCGTGCACCGTGGTACCGACCGGGATGTTGCGCAGGGCCAGGTTGTTGCCGGGCTTGATGTCGGCGCCGGGGCCGTTCTCGACCCGGTCGCCCTGGCTCAGGCCACGCGGGGCGAGGATGTAGCGCTTCTCGCCGTCCACGTAGTGCAGGAGCGCGATGCGCGCGGTGCGGTTCGGGTCGTACTCGATGTGCGCGACCTTCGCCGGCACGCCGTCCTTGTCATGGCGACGGAAGTCGATGACACGGTAGGCGCGCTTGTGGCCACCGCCCTGGTGGCGGACGGTCACACGACCGGTGTTGTTACGGCCGCCCTTGCTGTGCAGGGGGCGGACCAGCGACTTCTCCGGCGTGGACCGCGTGATCTCGACAAAGTCGGCGACGCTGGAGCCACGACGGCCCGGGGTCGTCGGCTTGTACTTGCGGATACCCATTTCTCAGTCCTCGTCCGATATTCGGACCAGGGCGCTCCGTTAGGAGGCCTGGCCGAAGATGTCGATACGGCTGCCCTCAGCAAGGGTCACGATGGCGCGCTTGGTGTTGGCGCGCTTACCGAAACCGGTGCGGGTGCGCTTGCGCTTGCCCTGGCGGTTGATCGTGTTCACGCCGACGACCTTGACCGAGAAGATGGCCTCGACGGCCTGCCTGATCTGGGTCTTGTTGGCGCGGGGGTCCACGACGAACGTGTACTTGTTCTCGTCCAGCAGGGCGTAGCTCTTCTCGGAGACGACCGGCTTGACGAGAATGTCACGCGGGTCCGAGAAGGTCTTGCTGGTGACGACGGCCTCGCTCATCAGGCGTCGCTCCCTTCGGTCTCAGCGGTCTGGGGGCCAGACACGAAGGACTCGAAGGCGGCCTTGGTGAAGACCACGTCGTCGGAGACGATCACGTCGTACGTGTTCAGCTGGCCCGGCTCCAGGATGTGCACCTGGGGCAGGTTGCGGGCGGACAGCCACGCGGCCTCGTCGGAGCGCTCGACGACCAGGAGCAGGTTCTTGCGCTCCGAGATCTTGCCGAACAGCGTCTTGGCGGCCTTGGTGGACACGTCCCCGTCGACCACGCCGGTGACGACGTGGATACGGGAGTGGCGCGCGCGGTCCGAGAGGGCACCGCGCAGGGCGGCGGCCTTCATCTTCTTCGGGGTGCGCTGCGAGTAGTCACGCGGCACGGGGCCGTGGACGACGCCACCGCCGGCGAACTGCGGGGCGCGGGTCGAGCCCTGACGGGCGCGGCCGGTGCCCTTCTGGCGGTAGGGCTTCTTGCCACCGCCGCGGACTTCGCCACGGGTCTTGGTCTTGTGCGTGCCCTGGCGGGCAGCGGCCAGCTGTGCGACGACGACCTGGTGGATCAGCGGAACGCTGGTCTTGGCGTCGAAGATCTCCGCGGGGAGATCGACGGTCCCGGCCTTGTCGCCCGCCGGCGAAAGGATGTCAATGGTGCTCATCGGTTACCTCAGGCCCCCTTGGCCGCGGTACGGACCAGGACGAGGCCGCCGTTCGGACCGGGAACCGCGCCCTTGATGAGCAGCAGACCCTTCTCCGCGTCAACGGCGTGGACGGTCAGGTTCTGGGTGGTGACCCGCTCGTTGCCCATGCGGCCCGCCATGCGGAGGCCCTTGAACACGCGGCCCGGGGTGGCGCAGCCACCGATGGAACCGGGCGAGCGGTGCTTGCGCTGGGTGCCGTGTCCGGCGCCCAGGCCACGGAAGTTGTGGCGCTTCATGACACCGGCGAAGCCCTTGCCCTTGCTCTTGCCGGTGACGTCGACCTTCACGCCCGCCTCGAAGACCTCGGCGGTGACTTCCTGGCCGAGGGTGTACTCGGAGGCGTCGGCGGTGCGGATCTCCACCAGGTGGCGGCGCGGGGTGACGTCGGCCTTGGCGAAGTGGCCCTTGAGGGGCTTGTTCACCTTGCGCGGGTCGATCTCGCCGAAGGCGATCTGGACCGACTCGTAGCCGTCGGAGTCGTTGCTGCGGACCTGGGTGACGACGCAGGGCCCGGCCTTGACGACGGTCACCGGGACGACCCGGTTGTTCTCGTCCCAGACCTGGGTCATGCCGAGCTTCTCGCCCAGGACGCCCTTAATGTTCTTGGTCATCTCGCGCGTCACCTCAGAGCTTGATCTCGATGTCGACGCCGGCCGGCAGGTCGAGACGCATGAGCGAGTCGACCGTCTTCGGCGTGGGGTCGAGGATGTCGATGAGGCGCTTGTGCGTGCGCATCTCGAAGTGCTCGCGCGAGTCCTTGTACTTGTGCGGCGACTTGATGACGCAGTACACGTTCTTCTCAGTGGGCAGCGGCACCGGGCCCGCGACCGACGCACCGGTACGGGTCACCGTCTCGACGATCTTCTTCGCCGAGGAGTCGATGACCTCGTGGTCGTAGGCCTTGAGCCGGATGCGGATCTTCTGTCCCGCCATGGCTACTCAGTAGTCCTGTCTCTCGTAACGCTCTGGAACCTGGTGGGCCGCGGCCTTGCGGCCACTCGCCCCCCTCCGACCCACGCGGTCGGGCGTGTCGCACTCCCTCTACGAAGATCTCCCGAAGGATTTCCCAACCAAGGGGGTACGGCCTGCACGGACCGCGGTGCTCAATCAAGAGCTGTCGGGGGTGGAACACCCACCGGGTGCCTGGTAGGCGCCCCGCTGACACTTCCCGGAAGATTCCCGTACGTCCGCCCCTGGCGTCTTGCGAAGCCGTATATGGGACGACGAGTACTGTGGGACTCGCTTCCGGTCCTCCCGGCGGGAGGCGCGCAGCATCGGCACTCAACCGAGCAACCCGGACAGTCTGCCACACCGGGCGCCGCCGATGCCAATCGAGCCCAGAAGATTACCCCGGGGCCTTTGGCTGTCAAACCACGGCACGCGGCGTCCGCGGTGCGGTGGCCCCCGGGGCGCGCGCCCTCGCGGCGCACGGGGATGCCGCCTCCGGCCCCCCTCACCTCCGCTCTCCCCCATTTTCGGATCACCGGGTTTACGTCAGCCGGGCCAGGTCATCCGAAGAGCAGACGAAGCACTGCCAACGAGGAGGAGGGCGACAAAATGGCCGCCGAC
The DNA here is from genome assembly GCF_040644755.1 of Streptomyces sp. NPDC046887. Lineage (NCBI taxonomy): Bacteria > Bacillati > Actinomycetota > Actinomycetes > Kitasatosporales > Streptomycetaceae > Streptomyces > Streptomyces sp. NPDC046887. The sequence goes on along the minus strand of NZ_JBEYXH010000001.1, from coordinate 486,742 downwards.
GAGAAGGCTAAGGCGAAGACCGAGCAGGCCACCGGCAAGGTGAAGCAGGCCGCCGGCAGCGCCCTGGGCAACGAGCGCCTTGAGGCCAAGGGCCACGCCGACGAGGCCAAGGGCCACGCCCGCGAGGCCAAGGAAGACATCAAGGACGAGCTCAAGGGCAAGGGCAAGGACGAGCGCCCGTAAGGCTCGCGCCTCGGCGAGTAGGTACGCCGGTCCGCGCGTACGACGGGAGGGCGGCCCCTGATGACCAGGGGCCGCCCTCCCGTTTGCGCACACGTCTCCCGGACCGGCTCCGGCCGCCTTCCGCTCAGCGCTTGGCGGCGGGCTTCACCGCCGCGGGCTTCTTCACCGCCACCGGCTTCTTCTTCGCGGCCTCGTCCTTGGCGCGCGCCTGGTCCTGGCCGATGTCCAGGAAGTGGCGCAGCTCCTCCGGCGTGCCCTTCAGCGCCTTGGCCGCGGCGGCCTTGACCGCGGGACCGCCCGCCGCGGCGATCCGGGTGACGCGGTCCCGGTCGTCGGTGAGGCGCGCCGCGTACTGACCGCTCTCCAGGAAGGCCTGGACGGCCTGCGGCGTGCCGGCCTTCAGGGCCGTCTTCGCCGCCTCCTTCACCGCGGGACCGCCCGTGGAGAAGATTCGGGAGGTCCGCACCGAGTCGTCCGCGAAGCGCGCCCGGTGCTGCTCGGTCTCCAGGAAGGCGACGATGTCCTCCGGTTTGCCGTCCATCGCCTTCGCGGCGGCTTCCTTCACCCCGGGGCCCCCGAGGCTCATGATTTTTATCACCCGCACCCGGTCGTCGTGGAGCCGCTCCTTGTACTGGCCCACCTCCAGGAAGTCGCGCATCTCCTCGGGCGTACCGTCCACCGCCTTCTGCGCCGCCTTGCGTAGTCCAGGGCCGATGTACGGGTTGGCCAGGATCCGGAGGATCGCGACCCGGTCATCATCGGCCTGCGGGCTGCCCGTCGCCGAGGCGGCCGGCGCCGAGGCCTTCGGCGCCCCACCATCCGTGGCGAGCGCCGGGACAGCGAACAGCAGGGCGGGGGTGATCGCCACCGCAGCGGCGATGGCCGTGAATCGGGCCGGCTTCATACGCATCTCTCCAAACCGCGGAGGCGTCTCTGCACACCGTCCGCGAAATCCACGAAAATCCGATAAACGGCTTTGATCTTGTGCGAAGCCTGGCGGCAGGTCAACTGGATTGAGGAGCCCGAACGCGGCCCGCACGGCCCGGAGCAGCCCTCCCCGGTCCAATCTCCCCTCCCCCGTGCACGAAGATGGCCGGGAAGGTGCACGAAGGTGGCCTGAAGGCGGCCACGAATCCAGACGGACCCTGGGGGACGAGAACATGCGCAAGAAAGTGACCGCGACCGCGATCCTGCTGGCGGCGGCCCTGCTCACCGGCTGCGGCAGCGGCGGCGACGGCGGTGACACCGGTGCCAAGGACAAGGGCGGTGCCTCGAAGCCCTCGGCCGCCGACAGCCCCTCCACCAACGAGGGAACGAAGACCGAGGACGCCTCGCACGAGGTGACCCTGGAAGTTACCGGCAAGGGCAAGGGCAAGAGCATGATCATGTGGAGCATGGCCCAGGACCTGAAGACCGAGACGGTCACTCTCCCCTGGAAGCGCACGGCCACGCTCACGCCCCAGGGCGCGGAGAAGCAGGTCGGACTTCAGGTCATGGTCACCCCCGGCACCGTCGAGGGTGAGAACGGCATGCTGACGGCGGGCGGCTGCACCATCACGGTGGACGGCAAGCAGGTCGCGGACAACGACGACGGCAAGACGCCGAAGCCCTGCACGTACAAGATCAAGTAGCCGATGCCACCCGGTCGGCGCGCCGGAGCCCAGGTCAGGGCCCCACCGTGCGCCGACCCACGGCCACGGACCAGCGGAACCCGCTGGGCGCCCGGACGCCCACGGTGCCGCCCCGCTCGGTCCCGTCCCCCGACATCAGCAGGCCGGACGCCTTCCGCGCCACGGCTCCACCGGCAGCGCGGCAGCGCGCTCCGGCGGAGGGAGCGCCTTCGCACGGAACAAGTCCAGAGCTTCCACGAAAGCGAGGGATCAGATGGACCCGACCGTGGCGCTCGCCCTGATCCGCATGGCCGCGGCGGACCGGACCCTGCCGTTCTGGGGCCAGCTCTCGGACGCCGAACTGGTCCAGCTCGGCCTGGACACCCTGCTGGCAGGCATCGACACGTCCTCCCTGCCCCTGCTGGCAGGGGGGGCTGGCACGCGGCGAGTACGGCGAGGCCCGAGAGCTGTTCGACCGGGTGGTGGCGGAACTGGACCTGCTGCCCCAGACCCCCGAGGAGCTGGCCGAGGCCCGCTGGATGGCGGCCCGCTGGTGGGCCCGCCGAATCGTCGCCCACGAACTCGACCCGCTCGAAGGAGCCCGGCTGATCTGTTGGGAGGCCGCCGCCGAGCTCGGCTACCCGGCCGAGCTGAGGTCCCTCGTCGCCCTGGTGGAGGCCGCAGACCGACCGGACGACGACCACCCCCCGCCCGAGCCGAACCAGGACGTCATCATCCGCGCGGCACGAGCGCTACTCGCTCCCGAGCTGCGCGAGCCGCTCGGATAGGCGCACACCGCCCTTGCGGTCGGAGCCGACCGCTCATGGCGGCCCGACCAGTCGGACGACCGTCACGGTGAGAACGCCCGATGAGACGACGTAGCGGAGGATGACGCCGGACACCGTGGCCTCCCGCCGGTCCTTGTCGCTCCCCACCCGGCACGATGCGTGCCCGTAGGGATCCGCCCCGATGGACCGCGCGACCCGCGTCCTGAACAGCGTCGGATCGGACAGCTTGTTCAGGGCCTCCTCGGCCGCGGGGGCATAGGCGACGCGGTACTTCATGCGCCGGCCTCCGAGGTCCGGGTCGCCGATCGCTCCGCTTGGAGCAGGACGTCCACCCGGTCCAGCTCGTCGCCCGGAATCACCTCCAGCGCCCACTTGCGGACGACCGCCCCCACCGTGCCCGGCCCAGCCCCGGAGACCTCCGCCTCGAAGGCGGCCCTGCGCTCGGCGTCCAACGCGGCCCGCACATCCCGCACCGTCAGCGGGACATCGAACTCCTCCCCGCCGTAAGTGACCCGGACGGGCCCGCTGACCTCGTACACGCGCGCTTCGCCGTCCAACTCGGCGAACGCGGCCTTCTGCGCGTTGATCCTCTCGACGAGTGCTTCCTCGTCCGGGTCATGGGAAAGGTCGGTCACTGCCCCTCCTCGTTCGTCTGCCGCATATGCCAACGAGCGCGGGCCGTCACCGTCACCGGCATACCGACGCCCCGCGTCCGACCTGGTGAGGCCGGACGCGGGGCGCGGAACGCGTACGTCGTCGGTCAGCGCTCGACGGCGTACGCGACGAACGCCGCCCACGCGGTGGGCGCGACCCCGAGCTGGGGGCCAGGAACGTTCTTGGAGTCACGGACGTGCACGGCGGCGGGAGCTACGGCAACCTCGACACAGTCGTTGGGGTTGCTGTTGTCACTGAAGCTGCTCTTGAACCAGACCAGTTCGTCGGCCGACTCGACGGACGCCTTGCGGATCATGTCTCTCCCAGCATTTGCTCGATGAAGGCCAGCGACTCCCGTGGGGTGAGAGCCTGTGCTCGGATGATGCCATAGCGCAGTTCCAGGATCCGGAGCTGCCGAGGATGCGATACCGGGCGTCCTCCGTTCTCGTCGTCCGCGCGGCCCACTGACGAGCCGTCCCCGAACTTCAGGACCTGGATCCGGCCGTCCGTACCGGGATGGTCCCACCGGTCCACAGGCATCACCTGGATGTCGACGTTGGGCAACTTTCCGATCTCAAGCAGCCGTTCCAGCTGCCGATGCCAGATCTCCCGTCCCCCCACCGGGCGACGCAGTGTCATCTCCTCCAGCACGAAGCTCAGCTCCGGCGCAGGGGTGCGTTCGAAGATGACCTGCCGCCCGATGCGTCCTGACACCGCACGCTCCAACTGGTCAGGAGACAGGGTCGGCCGTCGCGTCCTGAGTACCGCCCGGGCGTACTGCTCCGTTTGCAACAACCCGTGCAGGTTGTGGCTCCCGTACGACAGCAGCTCCACCGCCCTGGCCTCCAACTTGGCCAGTTGCCGCACCTTCTTCGGGTACCGCACCTCCGCCACATCCGGCTTCAGCGCCGCGATCGCACCGTTGGCACGGAGGGCCTTGTCCGCCCTGTCCAAGTGCTCCGCGCGCGGGATCCGGGTTCCCGCCTCCAGCTTGTAGACGTAGTCCTCGCTGTACCGCATCGCCCGGCCGAACTCCAGCGCGCTCAATCCGGCCCGCTTGCGGTGCCACCGCATCATCTTGCCGACGGTGGCCACCACGGCCGCGCCCGCCTCGTCCTCCGGATCGACCTCCCACCCTGGCTCGTCCACCTCCTCGCCCATGGAGTCCGCCTGCTCCGGCTGCTGCTCGGGCTGCTCGGGCTGCTCCGACTCGTTGCCCTGGTCCGCTTCCTCGCTCATGCGCTCCGCCTCCTGTCGTCACGCCATCTGTCTGCGAAACGCCCTTCCCGGGTCGGCGCGACGACAGACAAGACATCACTGGACAAGCTCCGGACAGTCACCGTACGCACGCCCTGAGTCACTGGCGTCCGGATGTGAACCCCCGCCAGGATCTGTGACATGAACCACATCACCGCACAACAGCCCATGTCAGAGCCTTACTTCTGCTTGCAGCTCTCCAGCACACCGCGTGGAGCGCGGCTGGCACGGCTGCTGGCCGGGGAGCGGCTGGAGGCCTGGGACCTGCCGTACGGGGTCGCCGAGGCCGCCGGCCAGATCGTCGCCGAGCTGGCGGCGAACGCGGTGACCCACGGGCGGGTGCCAGGGCGGGACTTCCGGCTGGAGTTGGCCGTACGGGACGAGGTGCTGCGCGTCGAGGTGTCGGACGCGCGAGCGGAGAGCCGCCCGCCCGTTCGACCGCAATCCGGGCCGCCGTTGAGCGAGTCGGGGCGCGGGCTGGTGATCGTGGAGGCGCTGGCGGATCGCTGGGGTGTCGCGGACGGACCGGCTCCCCGAAAGTCGGTCTGGGCTGAGCTGTGGCTTTCCGTACCGGAGCGTGGGAATTCGGGTTCCGGTGGATCGGGCGGTCTTTCCAAGGACCACGAGAGGTGAAAGAACCCCACCAAGCCCCACCCCTCCCGCCCGGAACGAGCTCTCACCCTCTCGGGTGAAAAAGGGCAACTGGGCTGGCCAAGCGGCAGGTTGCGTGTCCTAGGCTCACGGCAGCAGGCCGGGTCGACACATACGTCGGCCCCCGCCGGGACTGGCATCCCGTAGGCGAGGGCCTGACCACTAAAGGAAGCAGAGACCTTCCCTGTGGATACTCCACACCCTAGCGCGCCCCTGCCCTCCCGGTCAGTAACTGGCACCAACTCCCCGCGCGGAGTGGTGCACGAGAACTCCCGGCACACCACCCGGTTCACGGTGGTCGGCAACCACCTCGCCCAGCACGGCGAGTTGTCGCTGACCGCGATCGGACTGGCCGTGCACATCCAGTCGCTCCAGGCCGGCGCCCGCGTGGACATCAAGTCGCTGACCGCGCGGTTCCCCGAGGGGGCGCACCGGGTCGCCGGGGCGTTGCGCGAGCTGGAGGCGCACGGCTATCTGCGCCGGGAGCGCCTACGCACCCCGGCCGGCCGGGTGGTGACCCGCACGATCTCCTGCAACCAGCCGCGCGCCGTCCGTACCCCCGCACCTACCTCTGCCGAGCCCGACCGGCCGCCGCCCCCATCGCCGCCGCGCCGACGCCCGCCCGCGCCCCTGCGCGTACCGCATCCCGCGTTCCCCGCCGGGGCGCTGCTCGCCGCCGCCACCGAACTGCTGGCCGGGCTGTACCGGGCGGACGTGCGGTTGCTGCTCCCGGCGCGGGACGTACAGCGGCTGGCCCCGGGGGTGGCGGCCTGGCTGGAGCGGGAGGTCGCCCCCGAGGCCGTACGCCATGCCCTCACCGCCAACCTGCCACCCGAGGGCGTACGGCGGCCGGCCGCGCTTCTGGCCCACCGGCTGACGGCCCTGCTGCCACCGGAGCCACCACGCCCCGTACCCAAACCGAAACCCGACCCTCTCCACTTCTGCGAACCCTGCGACGTGGCCTTCCGCGCCCCACTGCCGAGCGATTGCCCGCACTGCGCGAAGGCCGTCCCTCACCCATCCAACGATCAGAAGGAGTCCGATGGTCAGCTCGCCCCATGAGGCGATGCACCGGATCTTCCAGGAGTATCCGGCACTCTTCACCAGCGTGGCGGAGGCACTGGGCGTGCCCTTCGGCACCCTCGTCGCGGTGACACCCTTACCGACCGACCTCACCGAGACCCGCCCCCTGGAACGGCGACTCGACACCCTCCTGCGCTTCGAAACCGAGGAAGAAGGCGAATTCCTCCTCGCGGTCGAAGCCCAAAGCAAACGCGACCCCGCCAAGCCCGCCAGCTGGGCCTACTACCTCAGCTACCTGTACAACAAGTACGGCCAGCACCCCGTCCTGCTCGTCGTCTGCCAGGACCGGGCAACCGCCGAGTGGGCCTCACAACCGGTCCACTTCGGACCACCCCAATGGGCCTCACTCATCCTGCGCCCCCTGGTCGCCGGGCCGCACAACATGCCGGTCATCACCCAGGAGACCGAGGCCCGCAAGGACCCGTTGCTGGCCACCCTCGCCGCGATCACCCACGCCGACAATCCGGACGTCGGTGCCATACTGAAAGCCGTCTCCAGCGCCCTGGGGACACTCCCGGAAAAGCTCTCCATCCCTCTGGCCGAACTCGTCTCCCAAGGCCTGGGCAAGCGCCCCGTCTCCGAACAGTGGAGGAACCTGATGGCCGTCGACACCTCCTTCTACACGTCATGGATCTCGGAAGAGATCCGCGAGGAAGGGCGCGAACAGGGCCGCGAAGAAGGCCACCACCGGGGCCTGGCACAGGCACTGCTCCTCGTCCTCGAAGGACGCGGCATCGCTGTCTCGGAGCAGCAGCGGGAGCGCATCACGGCCTGCGAGGACAGCGAGCAGCTCAACCAGTGGACGCGGCGGGCCATCACCGCCGAGTCCACCGCCGAAGTCCTTGGCCAGGACGCACCCGACGAAGAGCCCTCCTCCGAGGAAGACCGGCACTGACCGCATCCCGCCCGGGCCCTGGCGTCGTCGCACGCCAGGGCCCGGGCGTGCGCCCGGTCTCCGAACACGGGAGGAGCCTGATGGCTATGGACAAGTCCTTCTACACGTCATGGATCGTGGAGGAAATCCGCGAAGAGGGCCGCCAGCAGGGCCTCCGAGAAGGGTTCCAGGAGGCCCTGCTCCTCCTCGTCCTCGAAGGGCGCGGCATCGACGTCCCGGAAGAGGCTCGTGAGCGAATCACCACCTGCCGCGACCTCGGCCTCCTCAAGACATGGATCCAGCGAGCCATCACGGCAGACTCCGCCGACGACATCTTCACCGAGGAAGCAACCGACGGAGAGCCCTCCGCCCGGGAGGACCAGCACTGACCGGCGCTCGCCATCCCCCTCCCCCTCCCCCTCCCCCTCCCGGGGCCCGGGGAAAGTGACGGTGGGCTCCGCGTGTCAGGTCGCGGCGGGGAGGTGGCGGGCTGCGGTGAGCTTGGCCATCCTCTGGAGTCTCGCGAAGTAGGAGACGCAGTACTCCGACTTGATCAAGGTCACAACCTTGTCGAGGTCGGCGATGCGAGCCCAGAGGAGGGCTGTGCCACGGTCGTCCAGACCGCCGTTCAGCTCTCTCTGGACGAGGCCGGCGACGTCGGCGTCCAGGAGGATCAGCTCCACGCCCTCGACGTCAATGCCGCGGTAGCTGTCCGGGTACGGGGCGCGCTGGTGGTCCTTCCACAGCCGGGCGAGTCGGTCCTCGGGCTGCGCCCCGCTCATGTCGGCAGCGGCCACGTCTGCCGGAGATGCAGGGCGCAGGAGCAGGGAAACGGCGTCGAAGACGGCACGCACCATGGTGATGGCCCTGACCGGGCCCAGGGCGGCACTCGTCACCGTGCCCTGCGTGAGCTTGTCGCGGAGGCGTCGGCCGCGGTCGAGCTCGGCGGCGAGTTCGACCGGAATGAGCCCCGCCTCGGCGGCCCGCTCGATGAGGTCCTGGAGGGGGCCGCCGATGGCCAGGCGCTCGGCAAGGACGTGCTCCAGGGCGAACAGGGAATGTGTGACGGCCACGGTGGCGAACTCGTACCGGTAGTAGGAGTGCCGGATGAGCTCGCGGGACGTTTCCATCGCGCTCATGACGTACATCGACGCCTCGCCGGGCAGAACCAGGTCGGCCACCAAGGCGTCCATGCCCGCGTAGTCGAGAACGACGTCGCGGACACGCGGATCCGGTACTGGCGCGGCGAGCGGGCCGGGCGACGGCGGCGGCAGGGCGTTCACCAGCGCGATCTTGTCGTCCGAAGGCTCTCGGTGCCAACGGATTTGCGGGAGGGGGGAGGGGGCGGCGTGGGCCCGCTCATCCCCCGCACTGCGCCAGCATGGCCTTCTTGTCGGCCGAGGTGACCGGCAGCTCGTACTTCACGGCCACCTGGGCGAAGCGGACCGCGTAGGCGCAGCGGATCGGCTTGCTGGGCGGGAGCCAGGAGGCGGGGCCGGAGTCGCGCTTGGCGGAGTTGGTGGAGCCGTCGACCGGGAGCAGATTGAGGGTGTCGTTGGCGAGTTGCCGCCGTTTGGCCTCGGGCCAGCGGGCGGCGCCGAGCTGCCAGCCGTAGGAGAGCGGGACGACATGGTCTATCTGGACCTCGGCGGCGTCGGCCTTCTTCCAGGCGATGTCCTTACCGGTGTAGGGGTCGGCCAGGGTCAGGGACATGACCACGCAGTCGGACCCGGACCGGAATGTGACCTTCTGGCCGTCGCGCTTGAGCAGGTCGTTACGGGTGTCGCAGCCGTTGCGGGCCAGTGGCACGCCGTCGGCGGTGTCCAGCCAGGCGTGGCCGAACTTGTCGCGGTCGTAGCCGGTCTTGGGGCCCCGGCCCTTGACGGCGACCTTCTCGATGACCGCCCGGGCCTTCGCCTTCTCGGCCGCCGAGGTGAGGGCGGCAAGGCCGGGGCGGGTGCCGTCCGGGTTGTCCAGCGGGCTCACCGCCCGGCCGTCGCCGGGGACGCCCGGGGCGGCGGAGGGGTCGCCCGGGGCGTCGATCTCGGGCAGCGTCTCGCACCCGGAGAGCAGGGCCATGGCGGTGGTGGCGGCGAGCAGGGCCGCGGCGGGCAGGGCCCCGCGCCTCGGGCCACGTCGAACCGCGGCGGGCAGGGCCGGCCGCTCCGGGCCGCTGTGAACCGTCGTCATGAGCATGGGCATGCCCGCGATGCCGGGGCTTCATGTCCGACTCGGAGGGGATCGGTCGGCCTCCGGTGGGAGGAGAGGGGGGAGAAGTGCGTAGCACCGGAGTCGCATGGCGCTCGGGCCGTGGGATGACGACCGGGGACCATCCTGTTGCCTAGCCTCGCCGCTATGAATCGACTGCGTTTACTGCCTCGTGGGGCCACGGCCGCGCTGCTCGGTCTGTCCCTCGTCCTGGTCGGCTCGGGTGCCGCCCAGGCCGCCACTGCCCCGGTCAGTCCGGTCGGTCCGGGCGCCCCGGTCACCGCCGATGCGGCTCGGGTGCGGCTGCAACTCCCGGCGCCCACCGGGAGGTACGCGGTCGGGCGGGACACGCTGCACCTGGTCGACCGTAGTCGCCCCGACCCATGGGTTCCCCGGGCGGGGGCGCGGGAGTTGATGGTGTCGATGTACTACCCTGCCCGGCCCGGCGGCGGCCGGACGGCCCCCTATATGACCGGGGGCGAGGCCGGGGCCTTCCTCGAAGCCCGGGGGCTGAGCGACGCGGTGTCGGCCGCCACGCTCAGCGGCACCCGCACCCACGCCCGCCCTGGCGCCTCACCCGTGCGCGGCAGGCACCCGCTCGTGGTGCTGTCGCCCGGGTTCAGCGTCAACCGCTCCACGCTGACCCTGCTTGCCGAGGAACTGGCCGGTCAGGGGTATGTCGTCGCCGCCGTGGACCACGCCTACGAGTCCGTCGGCACGGCCTTCCCCGGCGGGCGTCTGCTCACCTGCGCGGCCTGCGAGCAGATCGAGCCCGGCGGGTACGGCGTGGTCCCACCGGGCCGGGCGCGGGACGTGTCCTTCCTGCTCGACCGGCTGCTCGCCGACCGGCACCCGGCCTGGCGCCACGCCCGCATGATCGACCGGGACCGGATCGGCATGGCCGGCCACTCCATCGGCGGCGCCTCCGCCATGTCCACCATGGCCCGTGACCAGCGCGTCCTGGCCGGGGCGAACCTCGACGGCTCGTTCATGGAGCCCGTACCGGCGAAGGGTCTGGGCGGCCGTCCGTTCCTGCTGCTCGGCACCGGCGATGACGACAGCACCTGGGCCCGCGACTGGCCCGTCCTCGACGGCTGGAAGCGCTGGATCAGCGTCACCGGCTCGGGCCACTTCACCTTCACCGACGTCCCGGTGCTGGCGGACCAGTTGGGGCTGCTGCCGCCGGACGAGCCGCTGTCGGGCACCCGCTCGCAGGAGATCACCCGCGCGTATGTCACGGCCTTCTTCGACCGGCATCTGAAGGGGCTGGACCGGAAGCTGCTGGACGGTCCGTCCGCCCAGCACCCGGAGGTGGTCTTCGAGCGCGAGGGCTGACCGGGCCCCTGCCTGCGGCCTACGGCCTACGGCCTGATGGGTCGCCCTCGGCGCGTGGCGAGAGCGGCGACCAGCAGGGCGGCGGCCGACAGGGCGGCCGCGACCGCGAAGACGGTACGGGTTCCGGCGGCCACGTCGGCGGGCGGCGCGGTGGCGAGGTCGCCGGTGCCCACCGCGTAGGCGAAGACTGCGCCCATCACCGACGTACCGGTGACCAGGCCGAGGTTGCGGGAGAGGCCCAGCACCCCGGAGACCGTGCCGCGCTGGTCGGAGGGGACGTCGGTCATCACGGCCGCGTTGTTGGCGGTCTGGAAGAGGGCGTACCCGGCGGTGGTGACGGCCAGCGGGGCGAGGTAGCCCGGGACGCCGAGGGCGGCGGGCAGTACGGCGAGGGCCGCGCAGCCGGTGACCATGACGGCCAGCCCCAGCAGGGTCATGGCGGGTGCGCCGAGGCGGTCCACCAGGCGGCCGGCGGGTATGCCGGTGAGGGCGGCGACCGCCGGTCCGGTGGACATGGCCAGCCCGGCCAGGGCGGCGGACAGCCCGAGGGCGCCCGAGAGGTGGAAGGGGCCGACGACCAGGGTGGTCATCATCACCGTGGACACCAGGGCGCTGGTGGTGAGCCCGGCGCCCAGCCCGGGGCGGCGCAGCAGCGCGGGCCGGACCAGCGGCGCGGCCGCCCGGGCCTCGATCCGTACGAAGAGCAGCGCGCCGAGCGCGGCGGCGGTGAGCAGGGTGATGTAGGGGCCTTTGCTGAGTGTCATGGCCAGGGCGTACGCGGTGAGGGTGGCGGCGAGCACGGCGGTGCCGGCGTGGTCGAAGCGGATGGCGGAGGCGGTGGGGCTGGTGAGTCGGGAGCGGTCGGCGGGGAGGTGGCGGCGGATGATCGCCCAGGTGGCGGCGGCCAGGGGCACGTTGAGCAGGAACACGGCCCGCCAGCCGAGGCCGGTGACGAGCAGGCCGCCGAGGGACGGCCCGAGGGCGGTGCCGACGGCGGAGACGGTGCCGAGCAGGCCCATCGCGCTGCCGGTGCGCTCCTTCGGTACGGTCCCGCCGACGAGGGCCAGGGTCAGCGCCATCATCACGGCGGCGCCCACGCCCTGCGCCACGCGGGCCGCGACCAGCGTCCACAGCCCGGGCGCCAGCCCGCACAGCACCGAGGCGCCGGTGAACACCGCGAGCCCGCCCAGCATCAGCCGGCGCCGCCCGACCAGGTCACCGAGCCGCCCGGCGGCGACCAGCAGCGAGGTGACGGCGAGCAGATAGCCGAGGACCACCCACTGGACCGCCGGGAAGGTGGCGCCGAAGACCTCCGCCAGGGTGGGCAGGGCGACGTTGGCGACGCTGGTTCCGAGCGAGGACAGCAGCATGGCTCCGGCCAGCCCCGCCAGCGCCCAGCGGACCGAGCCCGAGGGGGCGGGTGGCCCGGAGGCGGCTGCGGACCCGGTCGTGTCGGTGGACGACGAGATGGACATCGGTCTCCCTGCGGGCGGGGCGGTCCGTCCGTCCCCGCAGGCCAGAGGCCGCAGAACGGTCGAAGCCGGGGGTGGCGTCGGGAGCAGCGTGCGGCGTGGAATGTCGTTACGGCAAGGGAGCTTGCCAAGGCGGCAATCCCGGGGACTCCCCGAGGACTCCCCGGGGGCTTCGCTCCCCCGCACCCCGGGCAGGAGCACCGCACGGCCGGAGCGGGACCGGCCGCACCCTCGGCCCGGGAGGCGGACCATGACCTTGGAACATCCGGCGGAGCGCGGCGGCAGCAGACGCGGCCCCTTCGAGCACCTGGCCGAGAAGGCCTCCAACTTCACCAGCAGCCCCGCGTTCTTCGGAGTCTGCCTGCTCCTGGTGGGCATCGTCATCGGGGTGCATATCGCCAAGGCGCCGCTCACCTGGATGCTGCTCGCCGGTGAGTCGATGACGGCCGTCACCCTGCTGCTGCTGGCCCTGCTGAAGAACAGCGAACGCCGCGCCGAGCATGCCGTCCAGCAGAAACTGGACGCCATCGCGGCCGCCCTCCTGGAGGCCCAGCAGGGCGAGTCCGGCCCGGCCCGGGACAAGCTGCGCACGGCGATCGGGGTCGAGGAGGAGACGTAGGACGAACCTCCTCAGCGGCCGGGGAGGTCGGGTCCGGTCTGGTGGGGTGGGAGGGGAGGGGCGTACGGTGAGCGCTCGCCCGGGGGCCGCCGTCCGGCTCCGGGTGCCGTCGGGAGGTGGCGGGGGTCGGACGCGGGCGGCGGCTTTCCGATGGACGAGCGCCCTGGACGAGGTCCGCAGATGACCGGCATACACGCGCGGCACCCCGGCCGCACCGACCCGGCGGTGCCCGCCGACGGGCGATCCGACGCCGAACTCGGCGGCGAGGTGCGGCGGTCGGGGGACGAGGTGGCGCTCGCCGAGCTGTACCGCCGCCACCATCCGGCCGCCCTCGCCTACGCCCGTACCTTCGCCCGCGACCCGCACACCGCGGAGGATCTGGCCTCGGAGGCGTTCGCCCGGGTGCTGCGGGCGGTACGGTCCGGCGTGGGGCCCGAGGCCGCCTGGCGGCCGTATCTGCTGACGGTGGTGCGGCACACCGCCGGGGAGTGGGCCGCCACCGCCCGGCGGACCGAGCTGAGCGAGGACTTCGAGCAGTGGCTGGACGAGCGGGTCGCCGCCGATCCGGGCGCCGGGGGCGTGGAGTGCGCCGGTGGCGAGGAGCGGATGGTCGCGCTGGAGGACCGCAGCATGGTGGTCCGCGGCTTCCGCGCGCTGCCCGAGCGCTGGCAGGCAGCCTTGTGGCACAGCGTGGTGGAGGGCGAGTCGGCCGAGCGGATCGGGGTGCTGCTGGGGGTGAGCCCCAGCGGGGTCACCTCGCTCACCGCCCGGGCCCGCGAGGGGCTGCGCGAGGCGTACTTGCGCGCGCACGCCGAGAGCGGCAGCCGGAGCGAGGAGTGCCGGCGCCATGGACCGCTGCTGGCCGCCGCGGTGCGTCGCGGAGGACGGCGGTGGGACCGGCGGCTGCGCCGGCATCTGGACGGTTGTGGAGACTGCCGGCACGCGATGGTGGAACTGGCGGATCTGGACCGGCGGTTGGGTGCGGTGTTGCCGGTGGGGCTGTTGGTATGGGGTGGGCACGCTTATGTGAGTGGGCAGTTGGGGGCGGTCGCGGGGGCCGGCTCCATGGGTGGTGGGGCGGCTGGGGCCGGTTCCGGGGGTGGTGGGGCGGCTGGGGGTGCGTCCCTGGCGGGCGGGAAGCTTGTTGTGGTGGGGGCCGCGGTGGTCGCCACTTCGGCGCTGGTGGTCGGGGGGCTGCTGCTGCCGGATGGGGAGAGGGAAGGGGAGGGGAAGGGGGCTTCGGTGGTGGGGCCGGTGCGGAGTGACGTACCGGCGCCGCGGTCGTCGGAGGCCGCCACGCCGGAGGTGTCCGGGACGCCCAGCCCGCGGGCGACGAAGGCCGAGCCCTCGCCTCGGGTGAGTGCGACGCCGTCCGCCGCGCCGTCCTCGTCGCCGTCGCCGTCCGAGTGGCTGCCGAAGGCGGAGGACCGCACCCGGTTGCGGCTCGCCGCCACCGACCGGTGCATGGAGATCCCGGGCGGGAGCGCCGCCGAGGGTGCCCAGGTCCGGGAGGCGGCCTGCGACGGGAGTCGGCGGCAGGTGTGGGAGTTGCTGCGGCCGGGGGATGACGGGCGGGTGCAGATCCGCAACGGCGGAACGGGCGGGTGCCTGGCCAACCAGGGGACGGAGGTGGATGACGCCCCGGTCGTGCAGAGCGGCTGCGATCCGTCCGACTCCCGCCAGTTGTGGACGATGTACGCGCCGGCGGGTACGGGCGAGGCGCGGTTCATCCAGGAGGGTGACCGGATGTATCTGGGGTTGAACGACTGGTGGAACGCCGCCGAGGGGAAGGCGCACACTACGGATATCGGTACGAATCGCCACTACTACGGGTCTTCTTCGTTCGGATTCCGTTATGACGGGGCGTTGTTCGACGGCTGAGGACGGTCGCGCCCGGCGGATTCGGCTGATTCCCGCGGCTTCGGTAAAGGGTTGGCAAAGGGGCGGGACGGGGGCGGGTGGGGGGACTCCCCACCCCCGTAACGCCCCACTGATCCACCGATCCCGAAGGACCCCCCATGCACAAGCGCGCCCGTACGGGTCTCGCCGCCGCGGCGGCCACCACCGCCGTGCTCGCCGCCGGCGCCGTGGCCGCACCCGCCGCCCAGGCCGCAGAGGACGGCCCGGCCCCGGTCAGGAACCGGGTGCTGGTGGTCATAGCGGAGTTCAAGGACGCCCAGCACGTCGACGCGGAGGCGCTTCGGCAGGACGCCGCGAAGGAGTACTTCGACGGGCCGCAGTCGATCGCCGGCTACTACACCAAGGTGTCGCAGGGCGCCTTCACCTATGTCCCGGCCGCGGAGGAGAAGGTCGTCGGGCCGTACACGCTGGATCTGCCGCAGAAGCCGTGCGACGCCGGGGCGGTCAACAAGGCCGCCCGGGAGGCCGCGGCGGCGGCCGGGTACGTCGAGAAGGAGGACTACGACTCCATCTCCGTCCTCCAGCCCGGCGAGGGCAGTGAGTGCGGCTGGCTCGGGCTCGGCTCCATGCCCGGCCCGAACACCTGGCTCCAGGTCGGCAAGGGCAAGATCGGCAAGACGGCCATGGTCCACGAGTTCGGCCACAACCAGGGCTTCAACCACCACAAGCGCGATGAGTGCCCGGGCGGCGACCTCAGCCGCTGCACCACCGCGGAGGGGCACAGCGGCCGGACCCCGATGGGCGGGGGCGGCACCGGCGTCGGCTTCGTCGCCCCGGAGCTGATCAGCAAGGGCTGGCTGCCCGGTGGCCAGGCCGTCACCGTGGAGAAGTCCGCCACCTTCACGCTCAAGCCGCTGTACGGCGGTGCGGCGGGCGGGGTCCGGGCGCTGGACATCCCGCTGGGCGACGGCGGCAAGGACCGGCTGGTGGTGGAGTACCGCCACGAGGACGCCGGCTACGCCGATGACGAGGACGGCAACCTGGACGCCGACGTGGAGGGGGTGCACGCCTATCTGGTGCCGGAGGGCGACTACAACAACTCCCGGCTGCTCGACCCGACGCCCGGGGAGGGCAAGGGCGACGCGGAGGCGATCACCTCGCTGACGGACGCGGCGAACAAGGTGGGGGTGAAGGTGGTGAAGTCCGGCGGCGGCTCCGCCACGGTGTCGGTGAGCCTCGGCGGGGTGCCCGCGTCCGCGACGGACGGGCCGTCCGACAAGCCGCAGGGCACCGACACGCCCGCCCCGCAGCCGGTGAAGGAGGCCGGCGGGCCCGCCACGGAGCACGGTGAGGAGTCCGACGCGGCCGCCGCGCCCGGAGGCTCCTCCGGCTCCCCCTCCCCCGCCCCGGCCGACCACACGGAGATGGGCGGCAGCGGGAAGAAGGACCTGGCGGCTACGGGAGGCAGCTCGGCGACTCCGGTGATCGCGGGCGTCGGCGCCCTGCTGGCCGCGGTGGGCGCGCTGTGCCTGTTCGCCATGCGCCGCCGCGGGGGGCGCCGGCGCGCCTGAGACCCCCCGGGTACCGCCCGACCCCCACGCCCCGGTGCCCGGGCAGGGCCACGGGGCCGGGGACTCTCGGAAGGGAGCCCCCGGCCCCGTACGGCCGTAGGTGGGGAGCGGTGGGGGTGTCAGAAGGTGGTCAGGGGCCCGAAGGCGCCTCGTACGCAGTCGTTGGAGAAGGAGCGCGCCTCGTCAACGCGCCGGCCCTGCCAGACCCCTTGCAGGGTGACGGTGACGGGGCGCAGGTCGAGGGTGCAGGAGGTGCCGGTGTCGTGGAGCCGGGAGAGCCGGCCGTCCGCCTCCTGGAGCGCGTCGCAGGCGGCGGCAGGCCGCGGATGGGTGCCGCCGGGGGCGTAGGCGCAGGACAGGGTGACGGCTCGGTCCGGCGCGGAGGCCTTGGCGGAGGGGCCGTCGTTGAGCGTCAGCACCAGCGCGGAGGGCGCGTAGAGCGAGCGGGCGGCCGGGGCCTGTGCCGGGGCGGCGGGCGCGTGGAGCGAGCGGGCGGTGGCCGGGGCCTGCTCCGGGGCGGCGGCCCCTGCCGCGGCGGCGGTGATGGCGACGAGGGTCAGCGCGCCGGCGACGGCGGTGATACGGGACTTCACGGGACTCGTTCCTCCTGGCGGACCGAACACGGGGGAGCCCGCCGCCGTCCATGTCGGGCAGGGCGGCAGGCATCGCCGAGTGTCCTCGCGTAGCGGGCCGCGCGTCCGCCGAATGCGGCCCAGACAACCCTGATTGGCGTAAGTCATCCAGTCGGGTTGTCGCACTAAGGCGGCGCAATGGAGCTGTGCCCCCGGCAGTTGACCGGCTCTGTGCCGTGCACTGCGCCGCTGACGGCCGTGGGCGCTAGAGCGGCCGCCGACCCGCCCGGCTGTCCAACTCCAGCGGCACTTACACAGCCCAGCATGCCTTTCAGAGGTCAGCCCTTCACCTCCAAATCACCACCGTCGCCGCTATCTGCAACACCCCGGTCAGACGAGGCCGTTGCCGATCTGGCCAGCGGCACCACCGCCGCCCCCGGCGAGACCGCCGCCACCACCGCCGGCACCCTCGCAGCTGATGCCGCTGTTGCCGGCGGTGGCCGTGGTGATGTTGGTGGGCAGGAGGAGGGTGGGGCCGGTGAGGACGCCGCTGCCGGTGGTGGTGGTGTTGGTGGCCTGGTTCGCCCCGTGGACGACGGCGGTGTTGCCGATCTGGCTGTTGCCGATCCCGATGACGTCGGCCTGCGCCGCCTGCACCGGGCCGAGGACGACTCCGGCCGCCCCGGCCGCGGCGGCAACCACCACGGCCCGCTTGCGCACACCCGCCCGCGGAAGACTCCACATACCCATGGACATGCCTCTTTCGCTGTCATGTGCGGCTGCCGACAAGGCGCCGCCCGGCCCGCTCTCGGACCCGGAGCCGGCCATCGGCTAACGCCTCCCCTCGCGAGCCGGACACGGGGCACGGGGGTGAAGCACCGGTTCGGGAGGGCAGTGGTCCTTCCGCTTCTATGGGGTTCTGTGGGGCCTGGGAAACCCCTGGCGGGTTGCTGGCTGGGTGGTGACTGGGCTGGTGGCTGTTCGTTGGTCGGGGCAGGGCGGGGGCTGTTGCTCTCGCCTGGGCTTCCCGGGCATGGCCGGGGGGCGTTGCCGGGTGCCGAAGGGATGTGGGGTTGTGGTGGTGCGGGCGGAGCAGGCGAGGGTGTTGGGGGCGGGTAGGGGTGCGGTGGGGCAGTGGCTGGCGATGACCGGCCAGGCGCTGCCAGGGTTGCGGGCGTGGGCGCGGGCGGAGCCGGATGGGGCGTTGGCGGTGGCGTTGTGGGCGTACGCGGATGCCGAGACGCTGGGGCACCAGCAGGTCCGTGCCCATGTGCAGGCGGCGCACGCAGCGGCTGTACGGGATGGGGATGGGCACGCGGCGTCGTTGATCCATGCGCTGTGGCTGGCGGCGCACAACCAGCACCGGGCCACGGCCAACCACCTGGTGGTGCACCTGGCCCAGCATCCCGCCGATGTGCTGGCCGGTCCGCTGATGTCGGCGTTCTCGCTGTGCGGGGACCTGGCCTACCGCGACCACGGCCGGCAGCTGACCTTGGCCCAGTACGAGGCGGCGGGCGAGGAGTCCTGGCCGTGGGCGTCCTGGGCGGCGGCCGCGCTGGCCGAGCGGGGCGAGGTGGAGCGGGCCTGGCACCTGGCCGAGCACGCGCTGCGCCTCCAACCGCGTTCCGGTACGGCCGTGCACGCCCGCGCGCACGCCGAGCACGAGCAGGGCACCGGCCCCGGCTACACCAGCTTCATCGACGGCTGGCTCGACGCCGACCCGCACGCCGGCCAGCGGCGGCATCTGCAGTGGCATGCCGCGTTGCAGGACCTGGCGGGCGGGAACCTGGAGGCGGCCCGACGGCGGGCGGATGCCGAGTTGCACCGGGGGGATGTGGGCATGCGGGCGGCGACCAACTGGCGCCTGCTGCTGGCCGGGCAGGCCCCGGCCCGTACCAGCGACCTGGACCACGTCCACCAGCTGATCGCGGAGGAAGGGGGCTGGGCGGAGGTCTTCCACACCTTCCAACTCGCCCTCGCCCTGGCCGTGGCCGCCGACACCGACGGCCTCCAGGCCATGGCCGACCGCGCCGGGACGGATCCGCGCCCGGACTACCACCAGGTCCTCCACCCCGTCGTCCAGGCCCTCGCCCATATGACCGACGGCCGGCCCGGCAAGGCTGTGGACCTGCTGACCCCCCTGGGCCGGGAAGCCGAACGCATCGGCGGGGTGCGGGTGGAACGCGAGATCATCCAGGACACCCTGGCCCGCGCCCTCATCGACACCGGCCAACTGGAGCAGGCAGCCCACCTCCTCCACCACCGCGTCACCCACCGCCACCACCACACCTACGAAGACCTTCTCCTCACCCCCCACCCCACCGTTCCCAGCCCCGCTCCCGCTCCGGCCGATGCCACGGCGACGCGGTCCTGAGTGCCCCGGCGCCAACCCGCGGACGGGAGTTGGCGGACGACGCCCCCCGATCGGGTACTTCGGCCCCACGCCTCGTGTCCCGCTGGTGAGGGGAGGCGTTAGCCGATGGCCGGCCCCCAGGTCCGAAGTGCGGGCCGGGCGGCGCCCTACCGGCCGCCGCCATGACGGAGAAAGAGGCATGTCTATGGCTATGTGGAGTCTTCCGCGGGCGGGTGTCCGCAAGCGGGCCGTGGTGGTTGCCGCCGCGGCCGGGGCGGCCGGAGTCGTCCTCGGCCCGGTGCAGGCGGCGCAGGCCGACGTCATCGGGATCGGCAACAGCCAGATCGGCAACACCGCCGTCGTCCACGGGGCGAACCAGGCCACCAACACCACCACCACCGGCAGCGGCGTCCTCACCGGCCCTGCCCTCCTCCTGCCCACCAACGTGACCAACGCCGCGGCCGGCAACAGCGGCATCAGCTGTAGCGTCGTCCCAAGCCCTTCCAACACCGATGGCCTCTCGGGAGCCAACGACAACCAGGGTGCTGTTGGAGACGTCGCCAACCAGGGAAGTGAAGTGGCGTCTGACCGGGCGCTGAAGACGGCGGTGACGGCGGTGGTCTGGGAGCGGTGAAGGGCTGGCGTCAGCGGAGTGCACTGGCCCGTGTATGGGTGCCCGCCGGGGTCAGGCGGCTGCGCGAGCGGGGCGGGTCGGCAGCCGGTCTGGCGTCCACGGCCGTCAGTGGCGCCGTGCACGGCACCGAGCCGGTCAACGGCTACCGGGTGCTGGAGCAGGTGGTGAACCTGCCCATCAGCACCTGGCGCTACCACTGGGACCCGCCCCATGTACGACACCTGGGTCCCATGGCACAGGACTGGTGGCAGGCGTTCGAAGTCGGCGAAGGTGACCGGACGATCTGCTGCACCGACGCCAACGGGGTCGCTCTCGTCGCCATCCAGGCACTGCACCGGGAACTGACCCAACTGAGGGAGGAAGTCGCGGTGCTGCGGGCCCAGGCGGCTCAGGATGAACGTGGTGTGCCCGGGGCCTGACCGGCACCGGGCCGACGCCGACGGTGTGGGCGGTGGCTGTGCGGCCACCGCCCACACCCGCTCCTGGGAGCTGCTGTCTTGGGTCGATACGCGCGTCCCGCCCGCAGGGAGCGGTGAAGGGCTGACGTTCGAAGGGTGTACTGGCCCATGCCGGTGGCCGATGCGGTGGTGGGTGGGCAGCGGATGCGGTTTGACGAGCCGGCGAGGGCCGGGCTGCCGGCTCATGTCACCGTGCTGTATCCGTTTCTGCCGGTGGAGCGGATCGGGGCGGGGACGCTGGACGCGCTGCGGGCACTGGTGTCAAGGCATGAGGGTTTTGAGGTCGTGTTCGGGGGGTTCGGCCGGTTTCCGGATGCGCTGTGGTTGGCGCCGGAGCCTGCTGAGCCGCTGCGGGCGCTCACTGAGGCGATCAGCGGGCGGTGGCCGGAGGCGCCGCCGTATGAGGGGCGGTTCGCCGAGGTGGTGCCGCATCTGACGGTGGCGTCCGGGCAGTCGTCGGAGGTGTATGCGGCGGTGGAGGGCGAGTTGGGGGCGGGGCTGCCGTTCGCGGCGCGGGTGGAGGAGTTGCAGCTGATGGTGTCGGACGGCACCCGGTGGCATGAGCGGGCGGTGTTCCGGCTGGGGTGAGGGCGGGAGGGAGGGCCGGGGCGCGTGGCCCCGGCCCCGTATCCGTACCGTCAGGAACCGAGGATCGAGGTGAGAAACTCCCCCGTCCAGGCGAGGAGTTCGCGGCCGACGACGGGCTTGCCGCCGATCTTGCCGGAGGTGGGGCGGGGGACCAGGATCTGCTTGGTGGGGGCCTTGATGACGGTACGGGGGTAGAGGCGCTTGAGGCGCAGCTCCTGGGATTCGCGGAGTTCGACGGGGCCGAAGCGGATGTTGGGGCCCTGGAGGACGATCTCGCCGACGCCGCAGGCGCGGGCCAGCATGCGGAGGCCGGCGACCAGGAGGAGGTTTTCGACGGGTTCGGGCAGCTTGCCGTAGCGGTCGGTCAGCTCCTCGCGTACCGCCTTGATGTCCGCCTCGGTGGTGGCGGAGGCGATGGAGCGGTAGGCCTGGAGGCGCAGCCGCTCGCCGGGGGCGTAGTCGTGCGGGACGTGCGCGTCGACGGGGAGTTCGATCTTGACTTCGAGGGGGGCTTCTTCTTCGACGCCGCCGTCCAGGGAGGCGCGGTAGTCGGCTACGGCTTCGCCGACCATGCGGACGTAGAGGTCGAAGCCGACGCCCGCGATATGGCCGGACTGCTCGCCGCCGAGGAGGTTGCCCGCGCCGCGGATCTCCAGGTCCTTCATCGCCACGTACATACCGGCGCCCATCTCGGTGTGCTGGGCGATGGTGGCCAGCCGCTCGTGGGCGGTCTCGGTGAGCGGCTTCTCCGGCGGGTAGAGGAAGTAGGCGTAGCCGCGCTCCCGGCCCCGGCCGACCCGGCCGCGCAGCTGGTGCAGCTGGGAGAGGCCGAAGTTGTCGCCGCGCTCCACGATCAGGGTGTTGGCGTTGGAGATGTCGATGCCGGACTCCACGATCGTGGTGGAGACCAGGACGTCGTAGCGCTTCTCCCAGAAGTCGACGACGACCTGTTCCAGGGCCTGTTCGGACATCTGGCCGTGGGCGGTGGCGATCCGCGCCTCGGGGACGATCTCGCGGAGGCGGGCGGCGGCCCGGTCGATGGACTCGACGCGGTTGTGGATGTAGAACACCTGGCCCTCGCGGAGCAGTTCGCGGCGCAGCGCGGCGCCGATCTGCTTCTCCTCGTAGGGGCCGACGAAGGTCAGGACCGGGTGCCGCTCCTCGGGCGGGGTGGTGATGGTGGACATCTCGCGGATGCCGGTGACCGCCATCTCCAGGGTCCGGGGGATGGGGGTGGCGGACATGGTGAGCACGTCCACATTGGCCCGCAGCTTCTTCAGCTGCTCCTTGTGCTCGACACCGAAGCGCTGCTCCTCGTCCACGATGACCAGGCCCAGGTCCTTGAACTTGGTCTCGGAGGAGAAGAGGCGGTGGGTGCCGATGACGAGGTCGACGGAGCCGTCCCGCAGCCCTTCGAGGGTGGCCTTCGCCTCGGTGTCGGTCTGGAAGCGGGAGAGCGCCCGGACGTTGACCGGGAACTGCGAGTACCGCTCGGAGAAGGTGCCGAAGTGCTGCTGGACGAGGAGGGTGGTGGGGACGAGGACGGCGACCTGCTTGCCGTCTTGCACCGCCTTGAACGCGGCCCGTACGGCGATCTCGGTCTTGCCGTAGCCGACGTCGCCGCAGATCAGCCGGTCCATCGGGACCGTCTTCTCCATGTCCTCCTTCACCTCGGCGATGGTGGACAGCTGGTCGGGGGTCTCCGCGTACGGGAAGGCGTCCTCCAGCTCCCGCTGCCAGGGGGTGTCCGGGGCGAAGGCGTGGCCGGGGGCCGCCATCCGGGCGCTGTAGAGCTTGATCAGGTCGGCGGCGATCTCCTTGACCGCCTTCTTGGCCCGGGCCTTGGTCTTGGTCCAGTCCGCGCCGCCCAGCCGGTGCAGGGTCGGTGCCTCGCCGCCTACGTACTTGGTGACCTGCTCCAGCTGGTCGGTGGGGATGTACAGCCGGTCGCCGGGCTGGCCGCGTTTGGCCGGGGCGTACTCGACCAGCAGATACTCGCGGGTGGCGCCCTGCACGGTGCGCTGCACCATCTCGATGTAGCGGCCCACGCCGTGCTGCTCGTGGACGATGTAGTCGCCGGCTTCGAGGGTGAGCGGGTCGATGGTCTTTCGGCGGCGGGCCGGCATCCGGCCGCCGTCCTTGCCGGCCGCCTTCTGGCCGGAGAGGTCGGTCTCGGTGAGGACGGCGAGCTTCAGGGCGGGGTCGACGAAGCCGTGGTCGATGGAGCCGCAGGAGACATGGACGAGGGAGGGGGAGATGGCGGCCAGGTCGCGGTCCAGGCGGGCGGGGATGCCCTCGCCGCCCAGGACCTCGACGGTACGGGAGGCGGGGCCGTGCGCCTCGGTGACGAAGACCGTCCGCCAGCCGTCGGCCAGCCAGCCCTTGGTGTCGGCGAGCGCCCGGGCGGTGTCGCCCCGGTAGGTCTCCGGGGCGCGCATCCCGAGGGTGACGGTGTCCTCGTCCAGCTCGGCGTCGGCGGCGAAGGGTGACACCGACCACCACATCATGCCCAGCTCACGGGCCCGGTCCCGGACGTCGGCGATACCGCGGAGGGAGGCCGCGCCCACGTCGATGGGGGCCTCTCCCCCGCCGGCGGTGGCCGCCCAGGAGGCGGCCAGGAACTCCTGGCTGGTGGCCACCAGGTCGGCCGCCCGGGTGCGTACCCGCTCCGGGTCGCAGACCACCGCCATGGAGCCGGCCGGCAGCACGTCGAGCAGCAGCTCCATCTCGTCCACCAGCACCGGGGCCAGGGACTCCATGCCCTCCACCGCGATGCCCTCGGCGATCTTGTTCAGCAGCTCGCCCAGCTCCGGGTGCGCCTCGGCGAGCGCGGCGGCCCGGCCCCGTACCTCGTCGGTGAGCAGCAGCTCACGGCAGGGCGGCGCCCACAGCCCGTGCTCGGCCACCTCCAGGGACCGCTGGTCGGCCACCTTGAAGTACCGGATCTCCTCGACGTCGTCACCCCAGAACTCCACCCGCAGGGGGTGCTCCTCGGTGGGCGGGAAGACGTCCAGGATGCCGCCGCGTACGGCGAACTCGCCGCGCTTCTCGACCAGCTCGACCCGGGCGTAGGCGGCCGCGGCCAGCCCCTGGACGATCTGCTCCAGGTCGGCCTGCTGCCCGGTGCGCAGGGCCACCGGCTCCAGCTCGCCCAGCCCCTTGACCTGCGGCTGGAGCACGGAGCGGATGGGGGCGACGACCACCGAGACCGGGCCGGTGGCCGGGTCGTCGGCGGACGGGTGGGCCAGGCGCCGCAGTACGGCGAGGCGGCGGCCCACGGTGTCCGAGCGCGGGGAGAGCCGCTCGTGCGGCAGCGTCTCCCAGGACGGGAACTCGGCGACCCCGTCCGGATCGAGCAGTGTGCGCAGGGCCGCCGCCAGGTCCTCCGCCTCGCGCCCGGTCGCGGTGACCGCCAGCACCGGGCGGCCGGCGTCCCGGGCCAGCGCGGCGATCGCGAACGGCCGGGCGGCCGGCGGTCCGACCAGGTCCACCTGGGGCCGGCGGCCGTCGGCGGCGGCCTTGACCGCGTCGGCGAGGGCGGTGTCCTTGACGACGGCGTCGAGCAGACCGTGCAAGCTCATGGAGGCGTCCATCCGGGGAGATACGGGGTGATATACGGGGCGGGAAACACGAAGGGCGGATATGGGGGCGGTACCGGGGGGAAGTACGAGGGCGGATGTGGGGGCGATACGGGGGGCGGGGGCAACGCGGAAGGCCCGACACGTCACACGGGCCGGGGGTTCCCAGCGTACGACGTGCCTGTGACAGCCGCGTCCGAAATCGGACGCCCGCCGGGAGGCCCCGGGCCCGGGCACGCCTGTGGCGCGGCGGCCGAAACCGGGCGCCCGTCGGGAGGCCCCGGGCCTCGGGGCTGGGCGCGGGGGCCGACCCCGGTGGTCGTCCGGATGAACGTGTTCCCGGACACTTGTGCCGTAATAGGTCAACCGTGCGAGGCCCGGGGGGCGTATACGGCTTCGGCGCCATAGGACCGGGGCGCACAGCAGCAGCAAGCGAAGGAGCCGACCACCCATGCGCGGAGACACCGTCGCCGCCCCCGCGGCGCGCGGGGCCGGAACCGGGGAGCCGGAGGCGCCGGTACCGATACCCGGGGCGGTGACGGCGGCGACGGCGGATCCCGGGGCGGTGAGGGCGGATCCCGGGGCCCGGCGGGTCGGGGTGGACTGGGTGGAGCGCGCTCCCTGGCTGCTGGCGCTGCTGCTCTTCGCCGCGTACACCGCCCTCTCCGTACTGCGCTACCACCGGATGGAGACCCGCTCCTGGGACCTGGGGATCTTCGAGCAGGCGATCCGCGGCTACGCCTGGCTGGGGGCGCCGGTCGCCGATCTGAAGGGGCCGGGTGTCAATGTCCTCGGTGACCATTTCAGTCCGGTCACCGCGCTGATCGCGCCCGTCTATCGCGTCTTCCCGACTCCGGTGACGCTGCTGGTGGTGCAGGCGGCGCTGTTCGCGCTGGCCGCGGTCCCGGTGACCCGGGCGGCCGGGCGGCTGCTGGGGCGGGGCAAGGGGCTGGCGGTGGGGGTGGCCTTCGGGCTCTCCTGGGGCATGCAGCGGGCGGTGGACTTCGACTTCCACGAGATCTGCTTCGCCGTCCCGCTCATCGCCTTCTCGCTGGAGGCGCTGCTCGCCCGGCGCTGGCGGGCCGCCCTGCTGTGGGCGTTGCCGCTGGTGCTGGTGAAGGAGGACCTCGGGGTCACGCTCAGCGCGATCGCGCTGGTCACCGCCTGGCGGGCCCGGCGGGACTCGCGCCGGGCGGTGTGGTGGGCGCTGGGGGTGGCCGCGTTCGGGGCACTCGCCGCGCTGCTGACCTTCACCGTGCTGATCCCGGCCTTCAACACCGCGGGCGGCTACGACTACTGGACCAAGGTGGACGGCGGGCCCACCCCGCTCGCGGGCGCAGAGACCAAGGTGCGCACCCTGCTGTGGCTGCTGCTGCCGACGACCGGGCTGCTGGCGCTGCGCTCCCCGCTGCTGCTGGTCGCCGCCCCCACGGTCGGCTGGCGCTTCCTCTCCGGTGACGACCACTACTGGTCCACGGACTGGCACTACAGCGCCGTACTGATGCCGGTGCTGCTGCTGGCGCTCGCCGACGCGGCGGACATCACGCGCCGCAGCCCGCGGCCCTGGCTGCGGCGGTACGCCGACGGGCTGCCGGCCTGCGCGGCGGCGGCCGCCCTGGCGCTGACCCCGTCGCTGCCGCTGGGCGCCCTCACCGAGTCCGCGGCCTGGCGCAAGCCGGAGAAGGCGGCGGCGGCCGAACGGATCCTGGACCGCATCCCGGACGGGGCGACCGTGGAGGCCAATGTGGGCCCGATCAGCAGACTGGCCGGGCGCTGCCGGGTGCTGTGGGTGGGCGACTCGCGCGGGGTCACCCCCGACTACATCGCCCTGAACAACGGCTCCGGCTGGGTGCGCGACCCCTATGCGTACGCCCGCCGGCTGCATCCCAAGGCCCGTTACTACCTCCATGGCGAGGGCGGCGACTATCTGGTGCTGAAGCGGAGCGGGTGAGGTTTCCCCGGTTTCGTCGGTTCGTCGGTTCCTTGGCGGTTACCGGCCCGGATGGCCGCCGTCGGCCAGGGCGCCCGCCAACTCCGTACGGCGGCGGATGCCCAGCTTGCGGTAGGTGCTGGTCAGATGGGTCTCCACGGTGCGGCGGGCCAGGTGCAGCAACCTGGCGATCTCGGTGTTGGTGCGGCCGTCCGCCGCCAGCCGGGCGATCCGCCGCTCGCTGCCGGTCAGCGAACCGGAACCGGTACGGGCCGCCGCCGGGGCACGGGCGCCGCCCTCGCGCAGCGCCTGGCCGGTCTGGTCGAGCAGCCACCGGGACCCCGTGCGCTCGGCCAGCTCGGCCGCCTCGCGAAGACAACCCCGGGCCCGGCCGCGCTCCCCGGCGGTGATCAGCTGGCGGCCTTGGGCGAGCAGGGCCCAGGCCAGCTCCGGGGCGGCGGCGTCGGGCGCCGCCCGCAGGGTGCGGACGGCCTGCTCGGCCAGGGCGAGACCGCGGCGCCCGCCGGTGGCGGTGCCCAGGACGCGCAGGGCGCGGCCCACCGTACGCGGGGTGTCCCACACCCGGGCGAGCCGTAGCTCCTCGTCGACCAGGGCGAGCGCCTCCCGGCCGCCGCCCAGGGCCAGCCGGCACTCCGCGGCGGCCGTGCGCCAAGGGGTGACCACCGGGCTGACCACCTCGCGGGCGGACTGGCGCCGGCCGCACTCCAGGAAGTCGTGGAGCGCGCCCGCCGGGTCCCCGATGGCGGTCCGCAGCACCCCGCGGGCGTAGAGGAAGCGGTTCAGGTGCCAGCCCTCGGGGGCTTCCCGCAGGTCGAAGCGGTCGGCGAACCGCCGCGCCTCGTCGAGTCGGCCGGTGTGTACGAGCGCCACCAGCGCGTGGGCGTCCCGGTTGGACGGGCGAGCAGTGAAGTCGGGGGCGGGGGCGCCGGTGAGGTGGGCGAGCAGGGTGGTGTGGTCGCCGCGGGCGGCGGCGATGTCGGCGCGGGTGTCCAGCAGGGCGAGGTGCATCGGATGGAGGAGGGAGGGGTGCTGCCCGGCCAGTCCGCTCTCCACCAGCCGGTCGGCCTCGTCCAGTTCGTCCGCCCACTGGGCCACCGCCGCGGCCGTGCCCAGCAGGAACGGCTCGGCCAGCGGGTCGGCGGGCTGGGCGAGCAGCTCCCGCATCCGGCGCATGGCCTCCCGGGCGGAGAGCAGCCCGGCGGTGGCCGCGTGCCGGATGAGCAGGGCCTGGCCCGCGGTGCCGAGCGCCTCCGGGGAGTGCGTCCCGGTCTCGCGCAGCCGGCGGTAGACCGCCTCCCGGGCCGCCGGGTCGGAGTCGGACAGTAAAGC
The DNA here is from genome assembly GCF_040644755.1 of Streptomyces sp. NPDC046887. Classification (NCBI taxonomy): domain Bacteria; kingdom Bacillati; phylum Actinomycetota; class Actinomycetes; order Kitasatosporales; family Streptomycetaceae; genus Streptomyces; species Streptomyces sp. NPDC046887. The sequence continues at coordinate 459,114 of NZ_JBEYXH010000001.1, read as the reverse complement.
GGTGGCGGTCCGCACGGTGCGGGCCAGCTCAGGATGCCCGGCCATCCGGCCCTCGGCGCGGCCCAGTACCTCCAGGGCGGTGCGGATCTCGCCGCGGGCGGCCAGGGCGGTGCCCAGCGCCACGGCGGAGCGCACCCGGTTGCGGGGCGGGGCCGGCAGGTGCTGCGCCTCGGCCAGCCGGGCGATGGCCGCCGGGGCGTCGGCGGAGGCGTACTCCAGGGAGCCGAGCTCGGTCAGCAGGCGCTGCCGCAGGCCGTCGGCCAGCGGTTCGTCCAGTGCCCGGCGGAGGTAGCCGGCGGCGGCGTCGGGCCGGTCGCCGTGCACGGCGACCGTCACCGCGTCCCGCAGCACCCGCAGTGCCCAGGGCAGCCCGACGGCCGGTGCCCGCAGCAGCTGGCGGGCGACCGCCTCGACCCGGTCGCCCCGGTGCAGCATCACCTCCGCCGCCGCCCGGTGCGCCGCCTCCCGGCGCGGGCGGGGCCAGCCGGTGAGCACGGCGTCGCGCAGCAGCGGGTGGGTGTAGCGGGGGCGGCCGTCGGTGTCGGGGCGCAGCACCCCGAGCCGGACCATGGCGGCGAGCCAGCCGGCGGTACGGGCCGGGTCGGTGCCGACCGCCGTGGCGATCAGCTCCACCGGGTCACCGGTCGGGCCGGGCGGCCACGCCTCCTCCAGCGCGGCCAGGCAGCGGGCCGCGTCGGCGGTGGCCGGACCGGCGTTCTCCAGCCACCAGGACACGGCCGCCGGGTAGGAGCCCGGGTACAGCGCGGCGCAGGTCTCGGGCAGCTCGGGGACGCCGCCCGCGGCCAGGGTGCCGCCGAGGTCGTCCAGGAGGGCGCGCAGCAGCGCGGGGCTGCCCGCGGCGGCCCGTACGCACCAGGCCGTCCATCGCTCGCCGGCGGCCGGGAAGGCGGCCCGGACCAGCCCGGCCGCCGCCTGGTCGCCGAGCGGGGCGAGGGTGCGGGTGCGCACCAGGGACGGGGGTAGCGGCTGGGCCAGTCCGGCGGGGCCCGGCTCGACGTCGTACTGGCTGCGCTCGGTGGCCAGCAGCAGTGCGGGTAACCCCTCCACCCGCCGGGCCGCCTCGGCCAGCCAGCGGCGGGAGGCCCCGTCGGCGAGGTGGACGTCGTCCACCGCCAGCAGCAGCGGTGCCTCAGCCGCGTACGAGCGCAGCAGCCGCCACAGCCGGGCGGCGCTGGCCCGGTCGTCGCCGTCGGGCGCCAGATCCGCGAACTCCGGTACGGCACTGAGCAGATGGAGCACGGTGGCGAAGGGCACCGAGGCGTCCTCGGGCGAGCAGCGGGCCCGCAGCACCCGCAGGCCCCGGTCGGCGGCGTGGCGCGCGGCGGCCTCCAGCACGGCGGTGCGGCCGGTGCCGGTGGCGCCGCGGATCAGGACGAGGCCGCCGCTGCCGGCCCGGGCGCGCGCGGCCTCGGCCGCGACCAGGGCCAGGGCCTCGTCGCGCTCCCGGAGCTTCACGGTCGCGGTCACAGTCACCGGTGTCTCCCTCCCCATGGCCCGGTAGGTGCTCCCCCGTGGTGCTCCCCTCTGGGAGATGGGCGTTCGGCCGTGTTGGTGAAGTGACATGACCCACGTTCAGTTGTGGGCGGCTCACCGGCGCGCCGGTTTCCCTTGGCGGGTGCGGCCCGGGTCCACACCCGCCCCTGACCGTCTCCGGGGTGCCTTTTCGGCCCCGTTCGCCCCTGCCCGGCCTGCGGCGATCTGTGCCCGGTGGGTCCTTCACGGCGGGCCTCGCGCCGGACTCGTGGTGTGTCTCGTGGTCCTCCACGATTGCGCTTCCGTGGCGGCCCGAGAACTGTGGGAAGCGTTCCACCGCCGCCGGACCGAGCCGGACGGCGGGCTCCTGAACAGGGGGAAACGTTTGCTCGCCGCACCCCGGACCACCGTCCCGCCCGCCGGCACGCTCCGTTCGGCCCCTGGCTCCGGTTCCGGGCCGGGCACCGGCGCGCTCCGTTCGGCTCCCGGCTCCGGTGGCGCCCCGCGCGTCCCGGTGGCCGTGACCGCCTCGGACCCGCTCAGCCGCGAGGGCGCGGTCAGCCAGTTGCGCCGCCATCCGGAGATCGACCTGCGCGAGGAGCCCGGCCCGGGCACGGTGGCGCTGCTCGTGGAGGACTCCCTCGACGACGCGGCGCTCGCCCGGCTGCGCCGGATCGCGCGCGGCGAGGGCGCGCGGGCCGTGCTGGTGGTCGGCTCCATCCGGGAGAACGAGCTGCTGGACATCGTGGAGTGCGGCGTCGGCGCCATCGTGTGGCGGCACGAGGCCACCGCGCACCGGCTGGTGCAGGCGGTACTGGCCGCCTCCCGGGGAGACGGGGACCTGCCGGCCGACCTGCTGGGGCGGCTCATCAGCCAGGTGGGCACCCTGCACCGGGGCGCCGCGGGCCGCACCGGCTCCGCCTCGCCCGGGCTGGTGCCCCGCGAGGTGGACGTGCTGCGGCTGGTGGCCGAGGGCTTCGACACCGGGGAGATCGCCGGGCGGCTCTCGTACTCCGAACGGACCGTCAAGAACGTGCTGCACGGGCTGACCACCCGGCTCCATCTGCGCAACCGCGCCCACGCCGTGGCCCACGCGCTGCGGGAGGGTTACATCTGACCGTGCGGGCGGCGGGTGGCCGAAGGGGCAGCGATGACTTCGACCGTCTGATCGGGGGCCCGGAACCGCTCAGCCGCGGCGAGCGTTCGGGGGCGGGGAGGGCGGTCGGGCGGGTGCCGGGGAAGCGGCAGGTACGGGTGGCGGCGGGGGCCTGAGCTGGGAAGACCAGTACCGGTAGGGGAACGGGCGAAGGCGGCGGCGAGCGACACGCCGCCTTCACCATCCCTTCAGGAATGAGGTGTCCATGCCCTGGAGTGGGTCCCCGCCGGCCACCGCCGGCCACCACTCCGAGAACGGACACCCGCAGATGACCCGTCCTGCCCACCCCCTCCGGCGCTCCGCCACCCCACTGTTCGCGGCGGCGACCCTGACCGCCGCGCTGGCCGTCGCCGGCCTGCCCGCCCCGGCGGCCGTCGCGGCCGCGTCCACCGGCACCGGCACCGGGGGCACCACCGGCACTGTCGGCACCACCGGCACGGCCTCCGCGTCCAACCCCAACCCCCGGACCTGGCCCGGGATGCGGGACGGGAGCGCGATCGATCCGAAGAGCCTGGTGCTGCCCCGGTGGATGTCGCAGATCAGCGGCGTCATCGGGAACCGGCCGCTGAACCGGATCGTGATGCCCGGCAGCCATGACGCCGGCTCCTGGAGCATCACCGACCGGACCGGGGTCTGCGACACCGCGTCCGAGGCGGACCTGGCGCGGAAGTTCCCGCCGGTCGCGGCCGCCATCTCGATCACCCAGATGTCGTCCATCAAGCAGCAGCTCGCCAACGGTTCGCGCTATCTGGACCTGCGGCTCTGCAAGCAGGGCGGCAAGTGGTACACGTACCACGGCGGTCCGCTGGGCGGCCTGTTCTTCGACGACCCGGCCACCGGGCGCACGGGTGAGATCAACGAGATCGCCGAGTGGCTCCGCGAGCACCCCGAGGAGATCGTGACGATCGAGCTGCGCACCTCGGTGCCGGCCGACTCCGACCCCTCCGAGGCCCGGAACACCGCCGCCGAGGACGAGGCCGAGGCGGTGAACCTGCTCGGCGCGGCGATCGGCACCGACCGGATCGCCGACCGGAACAAGCTCTCCCCCACCTCCACGTACAACCAGTTCATGGCCGCGAAGGCCAACGTCGTCCTCATCGACACCAAGAACCGCACCAACCACCCATGGGCATGGCGCAGCGACACGGTGGAGAGCCGCGACAGCTATGTGGAGAACAAGGACTGGGGCGGGCTCATCCGCGACGCCCTGAAGGACTTCTTCAACTCCCACCCCGCGATCGACAAGATCAGCAACACCGCGATCAAGCGGAACGAGGAGGTGCTGCTGAACGACTTCGGTGACCCGGACAAGCTGTTCACGCTCTCCGGGAACGTCGACTCCACGCTCGCCATCCCGGACGCCGTGGACGACGTGCTCGCCAACAACATGAACTACAAGCCGGACGGCATGCCGTACATGCTCTACCTGGCCCGGGAGCACAACACCCGGCTGCTGGCGAAGCTGGAGGGCCGCTGGCGCCACTCCGACATCGCCCGCAACAGCAACATCGTCCAGATCGACTACGTCGGCATGGGCGGCAGGCGCGCCGACGGGTCGATCATCTTCTCCGACGACATGAGCGCCGCGATCATCTCCAACAACACCCCGACGACGGCGCCGAACACCCTGGTGGGCGCCGAGCGCCGGGCCGACGGCGGCTGGAACGCCACGGCGGAGCTGCCGGGGGCGTACTCCTCGGCAGAGTTCGGCGGGGGCGAGCGGGCGGTGGCCGCGATGCCGGACGGCTCGCTCCACTTCGCCGCCTATGGCGCCGACAACCTGATGTACCACAACATCCGCTTCACCGACGGCTCCTGGCAGGGGTGGCAGCGGTTCAACAGCGCCGACGCCGACCGCCGGTTCCGGACCGGTCCGCTCGCCCTGACCAGCACCCCCAACGGCACCCTGCACATCGCCGCCGTCGACAAGGACGGCAATCTGATGCACACCCTGCGCCGGCCGGACGGCACCTGGCAGGAGGGCTGGGGCGCGGTCTCGGACGGCCAGGGCCGCCCGTTCCAGGCCAAGGACGTGGCGCTCGCCGGGCTGCCGAACAACTCGATCAAGGTGCTCGCCTACGGCAAGGACGGCGCCATGCGGATGACCGAGCGGTATGCGAACGGGGTGTGGGAGCAGACCGGCTGGCAGACCATCCCCGGTGTGGGCGGCGCCCCGGTCTTCGCGGGCCGTGAACTGGCCATCGCCGCGACCAAGGACCACTCCGTCCAGATCGCCGCGATCGGCCAGGACGGGAAGGTCTACCACATGGTCCAGGACGTGCGGCGAGTCAACAAGCCGTGGGGCAGCCCGCAGTGGGCCCCGAACGACGCCATGCGCGCCACGGACGTCTCGCTGGCCACCCTGCCGGACGGCTCCGCGCAGCTGGTCGCCATCGGCCTGGACGGCAACGTCTGGCACACCGTGCGGCACGGGGACGGCTCCTGGACCGGCTTCGGCTCGGTACGCGGCTCCTACGGCAGGGCCCTGGCCGCCACCGGGGTCTCCATCACCGCCCTCCCGGACGGCCGCACCTACACCCTCGCCGGCGCCCGCTGACCACCCCCAGTAGGCCGGAGGGGCTCCACCTCCACCCCCGTGAGAGGTGGAGCCCCCGTCCCGCCCGGCCGGCCCGTGAAGGGCGAGCCGTCCGGCCCGCCCACCAGGGGTGGGCCGGGCGGGCAGCCGCCGGGCGGTGCCGTGCGTGCTACTCGCTGGCTATCGCGTTCAGCACGTTCATCCGGCCCGCCCGGAAGGCCGGGACCAGGGCGGCTATCAGGCCGACGAACGCCGAGCCGACGAAGACCGCGAGGATCGTCGGCCAGGGGATCTCCAGCACCTTCAGCCCTTCCAGGGCCAGCAGCTTCTGCGCCGCGGTGCCCCAGCCCATGCCGAGCCCGAGGCCGAGCAGCGCGCCGAACAGGGCGATCACCACCGACTCCAGACGGATCATGCGGCGCAGCTGGCGGCGGGAGAGGCCGATGGCCCGCATCAGGCCTATCTCCCGGGTGCGCTCCACCACCGACAGGGCCAGGGTGTTCACCACGCCGAGGACGGCGACGATGATCGCCAGCGCCAGCAGTCCGTAGACGATGTTGAGCAACTGGCCGACCTGGTCCTCCAACTGCTTCTTGTAGTCGGTCTGGTCGCGGACGTCGTACTGCGGGTAGGCCGCCAGGGTCTTCTTCAGCGCGCTGTAGGCGGCCGCCTCCTGGCCGTCCCGGGCCTTGGCGAACATGATCGCGTTCTGCGGCATCTTCTCCGCGGGCAGGTACGTCTCCGCGGTGGTGATGCCGGTGTACCAGGCACCCCGGTCCACGGTGTCCTCGTCGGAGGTGATGGCCGCGACCTTCAGCCGGGCCGTCTGGCCTCCCTTGAACGCCACGGTCAGGGTGTCGCCGAGCTTCACGCCGTGCCGGTTCGCGTACGCGTCCCCGACCGACATGGCGTCCTTGCCGTAGGCGGCGGGCAGCTCACCGGCGACGGTCTCCCGGCGCAGGTCGGAGGCGTAGGTCGGGTCGGCGGCGACCAGGCCCTCGGTCTCCTTCTTCCCGTCGGGGGAGGTGACGACGGCGTCCACGATGCGGTAGTCGGTGACATGGTCCAGGCCGTCGCTCTGCTTCATGGCCCGTTCGGCCTGCGGCATGATCGGCTGGCCGGTGGGGCTCATCACGATGAAGTCGGCGCCCACCGTGCGGTCCAGCTCGTCGGTGGCCGAGGCCACCATGGAGGAGCCGACCACCGCGAGTCCCGCGACCAGGGCGAGCCCGATCATCAGCGCGGCACCGGTGGCGCCGGTGCGGCGCGGGTTGCGCAGCGCGTTGCGCTCGGCGAGGCGGCCGACGGGGCCGAAGACCCGTAGCACCAGGGCGCCCAGCACCCGGACCACACCGCCGGCCAGCAGCGGGCCGATCACCACGAAGCCGATCAGGGTGAGCACCACCCCGAGGCCGAGGAGCAGCGATCCGTCGGCCGCCTCGGTGGAGCGCGCGGCTCCGACCAAGGCGGCGGCGCCACCGGCGGTGAGCAGCAGCCCCAGGACGCCGCGCACCCGGCCGGCCCGGCGGTCCGCCGGGGTACCGGCGTCCCGCAGCGCGGCCATCGGGGAGACCTTGCCCGCCCGGCGGGCCGGGGCGTAGGCGGCGATGACGGTGACGACGACCCCGAGGACCAGTCCGACCACCGGGGTGGTCCAGCGGATCGTCAGATCGCTGGTGGACAGCTCCATGCCGACGGCCGACATCAGCTCCATCAGCCCGATGGCCAGGCCGACTCCGGCGCCGACGCCCAGGACCGAGCCGAACACCCCGAGCAGCACCGCCTCGACCAGCACCGAGCGGTTGACCTGGGAGCGGCTGGAGCCGATGGCCCGCAGCAGGCCGATCTCCCGGGTGCGCTGGGCGACCAGCATGGAGAAGGTGTTGACAATGAGGAACACCCCGACGAGCAGGGCGATCCCGGCGAAGCCGAGCATCGCGTACTTCATCACGTCCAGGAAGCCTGCGACGTCCTGCCGCCCGGCGTCCGCGACCTCGGTCTGCGTCCGCACCTGGTAGTCCCCGCCGAGCGCGGCCGTCACGTCCTTCTTCAGCCGCTCCTGGCCCACCCCGTCGGCGGCGTCCACCGCCACCCGGGTGAACAGGTCCTTGCCGCCCAGCAGCCGCTGCTGCGCGGTGGCGGTGTCGAACCAGACGATGGCCGCGCCCGGGTTGGTCACCTTGAAGGCCGCGGTGCCGGATATCCGGGCGGTGAAGTCGCCGGTGACGGCGATGGTGCGCAGCTCGTCGCCGATCTTCAGTCCGTGCTTCTCCGCGGTGTCGGCGTCCACCAGCACCTCGGTGGGACCGCGCGGCGCGTGGCCGGAGGCGATCTCCATCGAACGCAGCTCACCGGGCGTCCAGTTGCCCGCGATGGTGGGGGCACCGGTGGTGGAGCCCATGTTCTTGTTGCGGGAGTCGACCACGGTGACGCTGGTCGAGGCGACCTCGCCCCGCGCGGCCTCCACTCCGGGCACCGCCGCCACCCGCTCGACCAGGGCGGCGGGCAGCGCCTCGGGCCGCCCCGTCGCCGGCCCCGAGTCGTCGTCCTCGTCCCCGGCGCCCTTGGGGCTCACCGTGACATCGGAGGCGTCCAGCGCGAACAGCTTGTCGAAGGTGGTGTTCATGGTGTCGGTGAACACCAGAGTGCCGCTGACGAACGCCACCGACAGCAGCACCGCCACCGCCGACAGCGCCATCCGCCCCTTGTGGGCGAGGACGTTGCGCAGGGAGGTTCTCAGTACGCTCACGACGTCCGTCCCCGGGCGTCGAAGTCCTTCATCCGGTCGAGCACGGCCTCGGCGGTGGGGCGGGTCATCTCGTCCACGATCCGGCCGTCCGCCAGATACAGCACCCGGTCCGCGTAGCTCGCCGCCACCGGGTCATGGGTGACCATCACGATGGTCTGGCCCAGCTCGTCCACCGAGCGGCGCAGAAAGCCCAGGACCTCCGCGCCCGCCCGGGAGTCCAGATTCCCCGTCGGCTCGTCACCGAAGATGATCTCCGGCCGGGCGGCCAGCGCCCGCGCCACCGCGACCCGCTGCTGCTGGCCGCCGGAGAGCTGGCCCGGCCGGTGCTTCAGCCGCTCGGACAGGCCCACCGTGTCCACCACCCGCGCCAGCCAGCCCGCGTCGGGCCGTCGGCCGGCGATGTCCATCGGCAGCGTGATGTTCTCCAGTGCGTTGAGCGTGGGCAGCAGGCTGAACGCCTGGAAGATGAAGCCCACCCGGTCCCGGCGCAGCTGGGTCAGCTTCTTGTCCTTCAGCCCGGTGATCTCCGTGTCGGCCAGGAAGATCTGCCCGCCGGTGACCGTGTCCAGCCCGGCCAGGCAGTGCATCAGCGTCGACTTGCCGGAGCCGGACGGGCCCATGATGGCCGTGAACTCGCCCTGGGCGATGTCCACGTCGACGTGGTCCAGCGCCACGACCCGGGTCTCCCCGGTCCCGTACGCCTTGACGACCTGGCGCGCCCGGGCGGCAACGGCCGTCCGCCCTCCCGTACCCCCATAGGTGGGGCTCGTCACAGCCGTTGTCACGGTATGTCTCCTTAAGTCGGTCACAGCCGGTCACAGCCGGGCCCGTGCGGTCTCGCCGGACGCGGCCCGATGCCGTGCGGCTCCGTATGAAGTGTTTCGCGCCAGGGCAGCTGAGCGCCCTGGTGCCTGGCGCAGTCTTTTCCCGGGGGTTAACCCCACCCCCGGCCCCGCCCGGCGCCAGAACCGCTTCGTAAGAACAACCTAAGGAAGCCCCCGCCCCCGCTCCTCCTCCGGCGGGACGAACCGACCCCCGCCCGAACCGGGGACCCGCCCCTAGGGGTTCTCCGCCGGGAGGAGGAGTGAGAGGGTGAGCCGGCCAACTACATGCACAGGGAAAGGACTTCCGGTGGCGAAGAAGGTGCCGAAGGGGGCCGCGAAAGGGGTGCCTTCCGGCGGGGGTGCGGAGGCGACCGCCACCCCCGCGACCACCACCACCGGCGGACGCGGACCGCTGGTCGCCGCGCTGATGCTCGGCATGGCCCTCGCCGCCCTGGACGCCACCATCGTCTCCACCGCGGTCCCGCAGATCGTCGGCGACCTCGGCGGACTCTCCGTCTTCTCCTGGCTGTTCGCGGGCTATCTGCTCGCCGTGACCGTCACCCTGCCCGTCTACGGCAGGCTGTCCGACACCCACGGCCGCAAGCCCGTGCTGATCGCCGGGATCGTGCTCTTCCTGGCCGGCTCACTGCTGTGCGCCGCCGCCTGGGACATGCCCTCGCTCATCGCGTTCCGCATCGTCCAGGGCCTCGGCGGCGGCGCCCTCCAGGGCACCGTGCAGACCATCGCCGCCGATCTCTACCCGCTCAGGGAACGCCCGCGCATCCAGGCCCGGCTCTCCAGCGTCTGGGCCGCCTCGGCCGTCGCCGGCCCGGCGCTCGGCGGGCTGCTCGCCGGGTACGCGCACTGGCGGCTGATCTTCCTGATCAACCTGCCCGTCGGACTGCTCGCGCTCTGGCTGGTCGCCCGCCACCTGGTCGAACCCTCCCGCACCACGCCCCAGCGGCCGGGGGCCGCCCCCGGCCCGCCGCGGAGCGCGAGCGCCCGGGTCGACTGGCCCGGCGCGCTCGCCATCTTCGCCACCGGCGCCCTGCTGCTGACCGCGCTCGTCCAGGGCGGCACCGCCTGGCCCTGGCTCTCCGCGCCCTCCCTCGGCCTGCTCGGCGCCGCCGCGGTCTCGGCCGCCGTCACCGTCGCCGTGGAACGCCGCGCCGCCGAACCGATCATCCCCGGCTGGGTGTGGCGGCGGCGCACCATCGCCGCGGTCAACCTCGCCCTCGGCGCGCTCGGACTGCTGATGGTGGCGCCGACCGTGTTCCTCCCGACGTACGCCCAGTCCGTCCTGGGCCTCGGCCCCGTCGCGGCCGGCTTCGTGCTCTCCGCCATGACCCTGACCTGGCCGGTCAGCGCCGCCCTCTCCAGCCGCGTCTACACCCGGATCGGCTTCCGGCGCACCGCCATCATCGGCATGACCTGCTCCACCGCCGTGCTGCTGGCCTTCCCGCTGCTGCCCTACCCCGGCGCGCCCTGGCAGCCCACGCTGATCATGCTGCTGCTCGGCGGCTGCCTGGGGCTGTTCCAACTGCCTCTGATCGTCGGCGTCCAGTCCACCGTCCCCTGGTCCGAACGCGGCACCACCACCGCGTCCGTGCTGTTCTGCCGCCAGGTCGGGCAGAGCCTGGGCGCCGCGCTCTTCGGCGCCGTCGCCAACGCCGTCCTCGGCTCCCACCTCACCGAGGCCGGCCCCGCGCGCGGCGGCCTGGACGACCCGGCGGCCGCGCTGACCCCGCGGGCCGTGGACGCGGCCGTGGAGTACGTCTTCCTGGGCGCCGCCGCGGCCGGCGCCCTGGCCGTCCTGGTCCTGCTCACCCTCGCGCCCCGCCGCTTCCCCGTCCTCCCCGAGGACCGCGCCGCCCCACCACCGGAACCGGCCGTGTCCGCGGAGGACTTGGCCCCTTGAGCCGGTGTCCCGGGTGGCGGCGAGGTGAAGGGTACGCGGATACCAGGGCTTCGCGGGCCGGGCCGGCCACTGGACGGGCGCTCCGGGTTACGGTGCGGGCATGGGGAAGATCGGGGAGGGTCCGGCGGTGGGCGGGACGGTGCTGATGGTGGCGGTGTCACCGGCGGGCCGGATGCGGTTGATGGACGCCGGTGGTGTCCTGGGCCCACTGGCCGCGGTGGGACCGGACCGGCTGACCGGGACGGACGGCGCGGTGTCGGTGGTGGAGTTGGCCGATCCGGTGGACCCGCAGGCCGTGCTGACCCGCGTACGCACCGCGGCCGCGGCCCCGGGACGGCTGACCGTGGTGCTCGCCGGGCAGCTGCATCTCGACGAGCGGCAGCAGCGGCTGCACCTGGCCCTGGCGCGCAGCACGCCGGCCGCGCTGCGGTACACCGCCCTGCCCTGGGACTGGGTGACGGACGCGCTGGCCGCCCGGCCGCCCGGCGCCACGACGATGGTCCTCGACCTGGTCGCCGACGCGGCCGCCTGGCAGCGGTTGCGGACCGGCGGACTCGGAGCGGGACCGCGCGTGTTCGGCCGGGTGGTCCCGCCACCCGGCCGGCGCCGGACGGTACGGCCCGACTACCTCATGGCCCTGGCCACCGCGTGGCGCACCGGCCCCGCGACCCCGCTGGAGGCGCTGCACGAGCAGGCCGTCGCCGAAGCGGGCGGCCGGGAAGGGGCCCTGATCCTGGACGGATCGCCTCCCTCGTACGGTCCCGACCGCCTCGCCACCGCCGGCCGGCAGCCCGCTCCCGACCGCTTCGTCACCGGTGAGCGGCAGCGCGCGCCCGGCGCGGCCCCGCCGCACCGGGCACCGGCGGGGCCGTCCACCGCGCAGGGCGGCCCGCCGGAAGCGGTACTGGCAGAAGTTCTCGCGGCCGCACAGGCGGGGCGGCATACCGAAGCCGCGGCGCTGGCCGCGCTGGCCGAGGGCCAGGTACTGCGCACCGACGGCGTCGGCTCGGCCAGGGCGACGCACTGGCTGGAGGTGCGAGCCGATCTGGCCCGGCTGGCGGGCGAGGCGGGACGCAGCTGCGAGCTGTGGATGGCGGCGGCCGACGCCCATCTCGCTCTCGGTCGGCCGGCCGACGACCAGCAGGTGGTCGCCGCGGTCGACCGGGCCCATCACCAGTGGCAGCAGACCGATCCGGTCAGGGCCCTGGACCTGGGCGGACAGCTCGCCGCACTACGGGAACACGTCCCCGGCCACCGCCCGGGCGCGGCGGCCGCGGTGCGAGCGCGGCTGGCGGCACTGGAGAGCACCGGGGCCGGACACCTTCCGGGGCGGTGACGCCATCGGGGAGCAGGCACCGGTGCCCACGGGGAGCTACGCGAAGCCGCCGCTCGGCCCGGAGGCGGCCACAGTGCTCCTACCCGGCTCGCAGCGGCGGGCCCGCCCGGACCCCCAAGGGAACGCGCTACTCCTCCGTGCCCCGCCCCGTCAGCGCCGCCAGGCTGCTGCGTACGTGGGCCATATGGGCGCGCATCTCCTCCGCGGCCGCCTCGTGCTCCCGCAGCAGCCGCTCCGTCTCCCGCTCGACGCGCTCCGCCCGGAGCCGGGCCTGCCCCAGCAGCTCCTGTGCCCGCGCCGAGGCGTCCTCGTCGGTGTGCCGGGCCTGCTCGGCGGCCTCCGCCAGTACCCGCTCCGCCGCGCCCAGCCGCTCCCCGGTCGCGTCCAGCAGCCGGTCGTGGTCCGCGACCAGCGCCGCCTCAGCGGCCGCGTCCTCCCGCTCGACCGCCTCCCGCAGCTCGCCGTGCTTCTGCCGCTGCTCGGCGAAGAGTCGCTCCCCGCGCTCCCGCACCGCGCGCAGCACCGCCGCGCCCTCGGCACGTACCCGCTCGGCCTCCTCCCGGGCCGCCGCGCGCTCCGCCTCCGCCGACTCCCGGGCCGCGCCCAGCGTCTTGTCCGCCGACGCCTCCGCGTCCGCCCGGACCGCCTCCGCCGCCGCGCGAGCCGCCTCACCGGTACGGGCCGCCTCCGACGCCGCCTCCTCGGCCAGCCGCCGCGCCTCGGCGAGGGCGTCCGCCCGCAGCGTCTCGTCCTCCTCCTCGGCCAGCGCCCAGATCCGCTGGGCCCGCGCGCCCAAGTCCTCGTACCGCTGCGGCGGCAGCCCGGCCGCGTGCTCCCGCAGCCGCTCCAGCCGCTCGGCCGACTCCCGTACCGCCGCGTCCAGTTCCTCCGCGCGCCGGCGCGCCGCGCGCCCGGCCTCGGTGAGCTCGGCGACCGCCCGGTCCACCTGCCCCGGCCGGTACCCGCGCCCCCACACCAGATCGAACTCAGCCGTGCTGCCTGTACCCGTCATGCCCGCCGCGCTCCCTTCCCCCGTCCAGAATGCCCCACCCCCGGCAGCGCGAAGCAGGGCGTCCGACCGGATCCGGCCGAACGCCCCGCCCCGGGACTCCCGCCGCTACCGCCGGCTCACAGCAACCCGTCCCACATCTGCTCCAGCAGCACCGACCACCAGCTCTCCGGCGAGGCCAGCGCCGCCGGGTCCAGCATCGCCAACTGCGCCTGGAAGTCGACGGTCCACCGGCCCGCCTGCTCCGGCGTCAACCCGAACCGCAGCCGCCACATCCGCCCCAGCAACGCCAGGCAGCGCACCAGCTCCGGCAGCCCCGAGTTCACGAACTGCGGCGCCTGCGGCCGCCCGTCCGGACCCGCCTCCACCGGCACCGCCACGATGTTCGCCGTGCCGTACTGCACACAGATCGCCCGGCCGAAGTCCGAACCGACCACCAGATACGAACCGGCGTCCGCCGCGGGCCGCACCTGCCGCTGCGCCGCCAGCTCCGCCAGCGTGGGCACCACCGGATGCGCCGGCTGCGCCCAGAAGAACGGTCCGAAGTCCGCCGGCAGCCCCGCCCACACCAGGGTGCGCGCCACCAGCTCCGGAACCCCCTGCCGGGACACCGCCCGCTGGTCGAACCGGCAGATCCCCGGCCCGAACGCCCCGGCCAGCTCCTGCGCCACCGCCTCCGGCGGCACCGGCGGCACCGGCTGCACCGCGGGCAGCGGCGCCCGCACCGGCGCCGGACGCGCCGGCCCGTCCGCCACCTGGTGCAACTCGCCCTGGTGCGCGATCAGCTGCCCCATGCCCTGCTGACGGCTGGCATGGTCACGGCCGTACGGGGCGATCGAGGTGATCCGCGCCTGCGGCCAGGTCTCCCGGATCATCCGCGCGCAGTAGCCACCCGGCAGGTCACAGGACTCCAGCTCGGTGTGCAGCTCCAGCACCGCCTGCGGCGGCACGTTCATCGCCCGCAGCTCATGCAGTATCTGCCACTCCGGATGCGGCATCCCCGGCGCCGAACGCCGGATCAGCTGCGCCTCGGAGCCGTCGTGCGCCCGGTAGCGCAGCACCGCCTGGTAGCCGGGCCCCACCGTCGGCAGCCCGGCCGGCGGCTGCGGATAGCCGTACGCACCCGGTGCCCCGGGCGGCGGCGCCTGCCCCGGAGCGCCATGCGGCGGTACGGGACCGGGGGCCGCGTGCGGGGGCGGTACGGGAACGGGTGCGCCCTGCGGGGGCGGTACGGGGCCGGGGGCCGCGGGGCCGCCCGGGCCCGGCTGGGCCAGCATGGTCGCGGCGTGGTGCACCCCGCCCGGCGGCGTACCGGGCCCACCGGGAGCACCGGGGACGCCGGGAGCACCGGGCGGCTGCGGGGCACCCGGCGCACCGGGGCCGGCCACCGGGCCGGGCTGGGAGAGCATCGTCTGCGCGTAGTGCACCCCACCACCCGGCGTGGACCCGGGCGGCGCGGGCGCGCCCGGCGGAGGCGGCAGCGTGGCGCCGGACGGCGCGGGCGGACCGCCCAGCGTCCCCGGCCCGGGCTGGGACAGCATCGTCTGGGCGTAGTGCACATCGGCACCCGGCGGCGGCGTCGCCCCGGGCGGCCCGGGCGGCCCCGGAGGAGGCGGCGGGGTCGAGCCGGGAGGAGCCGCCGGAACCGGTCCGTCCGGGCCGAGCTGGGAGACCAGCTGCGTCGGCACATACCCACCGGCCGGCGCACCCGGCGCACCGGGACCCGAACCGCTGGGCGAATGCGTCTGGCCGGTCTGACTCGTCTGGCCGGAACGCGCCCCCGGAACGCCCGGCTCCCCGGGCGGCGGCGGGGTGGTCGACCCGGTACCGCGCGAAAGACGCGGCGGCCGGGTGGCCTTGCTGGTGGCCGCGTCGGCGATGTCCCCGGTGCCCGGGCCGTCGCCCGCCACCGGCAGCGGTGTCACCGCGGTACGCGGAAGCTGGCTGCCGCCCGACATCAGCGCCGTCGGCGCGTCCGCGCCCACCGCGGGCGGCGGGGTGTCGTCATCGTCCGACCCGGACAGCGGCGGCGCGAACACCGTCGCCGGCAGCCCCGCGGACCCGTCGTCCTCGGCGCCGGGCGCGTGCACATCGCTCCACGGAGCGGGAGTGGGGGTCGGGGTGGCGGAAGAAGCGGACGCGGGCGGTACGGGCGCCAGGGTGCCGCTGCTCCCCGTACCGGCTCCGCCCTCACCCGCCGGGACCGCGTCCACGACGTCCTCGACCGGCGCGGGGGGCGCCGCCTCACGCCCGGCCGCGTCCCGGTCCGCCTCGGGCGCCGGCCAGGAGACGGCCCCCGGCACCGCGTCCACCGGGACCGGGACGGCGTCGGAGCGACCCGGAGCCGGGACCTCATCGGAAGGCCCCGGACCCGGACCCGGAGCCGGCACCGCGTCCGAAGGCACCGGAACCGAAGCCGAACCCGGACCCGGGACCGCATCCTCCGGGCCGACCGGCCGCACCGCCTCCGCGGCGCCCGCCGGGCCAGCCGGCGCCGAGGCCTCCTCCCCGGCCCCCGGACCGCCCACGCCGCCGGCACCATCAGTGCCCCCCGTACCGCGCCGGTCCGGCACCCCCATCCGGTCCGCCGCGTCCTGCAACCACTCCGGCGGCGTCAGCAGGAACGACGTCTGGTTGAGGTCGATCCGCTCCGGCGCCTCCGCCGGCTCCGGCACACCCGCACCGGCCGGCGCGCCGTACTGCTCCTCGTACCGCCGGATCACCTCACCCACCGGCAGCCCCGGCCACAGCGTCACCTCACCGCCGTCCCGCGCGATCACCAGCCGCTGACGGCCCGCACCCGACACCGGGCCGCCCTCGCGGTCCTCCGCCCACACCACGAACCCGAGACCGAATTCCCGCACCCGCACCTCGCGGTGCTGGTACGCCGGAACCTCGCCGTTCACCCACTCCTCGGCGCGCTCCTGCGCCTGCGCGTACGTCACCATCGGCCCGTCACCCCTCACCCTCGACCGCACCGGCCGCACCCGACACCGGGACCACCGAGGCGAAACCACCGTCCACCATCAACCGCGCCACCGTCTCCAGCTCCGGCGGCTCACCCGCCAACCGCTCCAGGAACGCGTCGAAATCCGAGCCGCACGGCAGCAGCAGCCGCTCCACCCGCTCCGTCACCGACCAGCCGTCCCGGTCCCGGGCGTCGTCGAACGGGCAGAACCACACCGAGCCCGCGTCCGCGCCGCCCCGCACCTTCACCGCCAGCAGCCCGCCCTGGACGAACGCCACCCCCAGGAAGTCCTTGGTCAGATGGTCGCGCAGGCACTTGTTCACATAGACCAGGTCGTTCACCGCCGCCTCGTCCCGCACCGTGAAGAACGGCTGGTCCACCAGGATCCCCAGCTCCGGATCGAGCGCCGCCCCCACCGGAGCGCACCCGCCCGCCGCCTTCAGGAACGAGCGGTACGCCTCTGGGAGCCGGTAGCCCAGATCCTCCTCGACCCCCTGCACCTGCGACTCCGACACCGCCGTCCCGGCCCGGGGCAGCCCGAAGTGCGCCGGACGCACCTCCTGCAACGGCCGGGTGCCCCGCTTGTCCTGGTCCACCGCCGCCGTCGCCACCCCTCCGTGGTGCCGCAGCAGCGCCTTCACCTCCACCGGGACCAGCTCAAGCCGCCGCGAACCCGCCACGTGGTGCCAGGTCCAGCCGTGCGGCGTCGCCACCGGCGACACCGTCTCCCACAGCTCGTGCCCCGCCAGCGCCAGCGCCGCGTTCGCCGAGACGTAGTCCGTCAACCGCAGCTCGTCCACGCCGAAGCCCTCCGGCGGCTCCGCGATCTCCACCGCCGCCCGGGCATACGGCGAGAAGTCCGGAAAGCCGGACTCGCCCATCCGTACCCCGCCCGGATACCGGGAGGCCCGCACCGGGTCCGGAAAGGACACGACCTGCCCGGCGTACGCCGCGTTCGGCGGCACGACCGGGGCGTCCGGAGCGGCCGACACGGAACGCTGCCCGAGCCCACCTGTCGTCATGGCGGTTGCCCCCTGCTGCTGACACGGCTACTGACACGGCTGGTGTCCGCACAGCCTAAGCCGTGCTCCGACACAGCAGACCAGCCCACCGCCCCGGTGACCAACCGTCACGGACGGGTGACCCGTCAGCCACCATTCCGACACACCACCCACCCGAAACACCGCCCCCGCTTCCCCCACCACACCCCTGTTTGGCAGGCTGTTCCCCGCAACTCGGGGGATTGCAGAGGGGACGACACCAGACCATGCACACGGCACAACCAGCCACAACACCGACCGGCGCACCCGCCGCCGGAGACCCGCGCCTCAGCTGGAGCACGACCGCCCCCGAGCGCGCGCCCGTCCTCCGCCGCCGCCGCGACGGCATCCTCCCCACCATCGGAGCAGCACTCTCCGTACGCGGCACCACCCTCACCGCCACCGCCGCCCGCGGCAACCGGCCGCCCGCCCTCCACCCCCTCGTCCAGGACTTCCTGGACGCCCTCGGCAGCGGCCAACGCGAACGCTTCACCGGCCGCTGCCCCGAAGTCATCCTCATCTCCCGCCACCTCACCACCACCGACAACAGCCGCTCCAAACGCGCCCAGCGCAAACCCCTCAGCCAGGGCGAAGCCCGGCGCTCCCTCAAACACGCCAAGATCACCACCCGGCGGATACGAGAAGCCGACGACCCCCTGCACGGCAGCTACGCCGCCCCCTGCCGCTCCTGCGCCGCCCTCCTCGCCCACTTCGGCGTACGCCCCATCGACCCCACCACCCCCGAGAACGGCTGACCGCACCGCCATGCCCGACGCCACCACCCCCGGCCACCACCCCGGCCCGCCCCGCACCGTCCACGACACCACCCGCTTCCCCGCCCATGTGGACACCGCCCTCACCCAGGCCGGCTGGCACCCCGGCCGCTGGGACATGCGCCAGGCCGAACACTGGGCCGACACCCTCCGCGCCCACACCTCACCCGGCGGCCACCACCACACCGTCTTCCCCGCCGCCGTCGAAGCCTGGGCCGAATTCGGCGGCCTCCACCTCCAGGCCACCGGACCCGGCCGCCAGATCGCCCCCACCCCCGTGCACCTCGACCCCCTCACCGGCCTGCACCACGCCCGCAGCCTCGCCGACCTCGGCCGCGCCCTCGACACCGACATCGCCCCCCTCGGCATCGAAGGGGACCACCACGCCCTCCTCACCATCGACGCCCACGGCCGGGTCTACAGCCTCGACCACAGCGGCGACTGGTATCTCGGCCCCACCCTCGACCGCGCCCTCGCCGCCCTCCTCACCGGCGCCCAACCCGCCCGCCTCACCTCCCCCTGAGGCCCTCCCCGGCGATTCCCTCCGGCAACACCGCCGACAACCGGAACCCCCCGGCGTCCGTCGGCCCCGACACGAACACCCCGCCCAGCGCCGACACCCGCTCCCGCATCCCCACCAGGCCGTTCCCCCCACTCGGCAACCCGGCGTCCGCCACCGCACCGTCCGAAGGACCGTTCTCCACCTGCAACGCCACCTCCCCCTCCCGGTGCGCGAGGCGCACCACCACCTTCGCCCCCGCCGCGTGCTTGTGGACGTTGGTCAGCCCCTCCTGCACCACCCGGTACGCCGTACGCTCCACCGCCGCGCCATACGCCCGCGCCTCCCCCACCACCAGCAGCTCCACCACCATCCCGGCCTGCCGCGACTGCTCCACCAACCCGTCCAGCTCCTCCAGCCCCGGCCCCTCGTCCAGCGGACCGCCGCCATCGGCAGGCTTCCTCTCCTCCCCCTCCCCCTCCACCGCCGCCGACACCGCCGCCGCCGCGGCCCGCCCCACCGCCGCCAACGGCACCCCCTCCGAGCCGCCCCGGACACCACCCGGCTCCGTCCGCAACACCCCCAGCATCTCCCGCAACTCCGTCAGCGCCTGCCGGCCCATATCCCCCACCAGGGCCGCGTTCCGCACCGCCTTCTGCGGATCCTTCAACGCCACCGCCTGCAAGGCCGCCGCGTGCACCACCATCAGACTCACCCGATGCGCCACCACGTCGTGCATCTCCCGCGCGATCCGCGTCCGCTCCTCCGTACGCGCCATCTGCGCCCGCTGCTCCGCACGGTCCGCCAGCAGCGACAGCTCCTGCTCCAGACTGTCCGCCCGCTCCCGCAGGCTCTCCATCAACCGGCGCCGCGCCCCTATGTACAACCCCAGCAGCACCGGCGGCGCGGTCATCCCCACCGCCAGCACCACCGCCGTCACCGGCACATACCAGGGCCCCGGATCGAACTCCGGCGCCGACGCCACATCCGCGCGCATCCGCACGAACGTCACCACCCCCAGCGCCACCAGCGACATCGCCGCCAGCAACGCCGTGATCCGCCGCGGCACCTCCGAAGCGGCCAGCGTGTACAACCCCACCACGCCCATCAGGAAGCCCATCTCCGCCGGGGTGATCGCGATCGACACCAGCACCACCGCGATCGGCCACCGCCGCCGCAGCAGCAGCACCCACCCCACGACGAACCCGAACCCCACCCCCAGCGCCGTCGGCACCCCCGCGCTCCGGGAGAACTCCACCCCCTCCGCCGCGCACTCCAGCGCCGACAGCAGCGCCAGCACCCCATCCAGCACCGCCCCCCGGCGCCGCTCCCACCACCACCAACCGCGGGCGGTCCGGCCCACGGCTCCCTGCTCTGCCCCCGTTGCGGTCATGCCTCCAGCCTACGAGTGGGCACCAGCCGATTTCGGGAGGGCCCATGTCAGCCCGGACTGCCCTAAAGACGAACAAGACCGGCCCATCCCTCGAACAAGTGAATCGCCCGGGCATTCGACCCGTACAGCCACATGGCGGACCACACTGCCTCCATGACCGACTACGACACCCTCCGCGACCAAGCCGTCGCCTTACGCCGCGAAGGCCTCAGCCGCCGCCAGATCCGCGACCGCCTCGGCATCCACAACAACGACCTGCTCAACCTCCTGGTCCAGGGTGAACCCCCACCCGACTGGACCCGGCGCCCCAACGCCAAAGACGAGCTGCGCGCCAGGGCGCGCGAGCTGCGGACCCAGGGCATGACCTACGACCAGATCCAGCTGGAGCTGGGCTGCTCGAAGAGCTCGATCTCGCTGTGGGTGCGAGATTTGCCGAAGCCGGAGCGGCGGAACCCGTCCGAGCAGGCGCGCCTCGCGGGCCGCCTCCGCTGGGAGCATGAATTGGCCGTGCGGGATGCCGAGCGGCAGGAGACGAAGGCGGCCGCCTGCGGCGAGATCGGAACGCTCTCCGACCGCGAGCTGTTCTTGATCGGTGTAGGGCTCTATTGGGCAGAGGGTTCCAAGGACAAGACGTACGCCCGTCGGGAGAACGTGCTCTTCGTCAACAGCGACCCGAGCATGATCCAGACCTACCTGGCCTGGCTGAAGCTCCTCAAAGTGGAACCCGAGCGCTTGCGCTACCGCGTGATGATCCACGAATCGGCCGATGTGGCAGCGGCCGAACAGTGGTGGGCCGAACTGGTGGGCGTCGATCGCTCGCGCCTCGGCAAGACAACGATCAAGAAGCACAATCCGAAGACGGTGCGCAAGAACGTCAACGACAACTACCGCGGCTGCCTCGTGATCGGGGTAGTCCAATGCGTCGAGCTCTACCGCCGCATCGAAGGGTGGTGGCAAGGCATCACAGTGGCCGCACAAGGCTGAACCGCGTAGGCTGACCCGGGCCGTTCCCGGGTTGCTCTGTCGGTAGGGGCGACTGGACTTTGAATCCAGGTAAGACGCAGGTTCGACTCCTGCCCCGGGAGCCTCACGCGGGCCCCGACCGTCGCACAGCGCGACCGTCGGGGCCCGCCCCCGTTTCGGTCCGTTAACCCCCCGGTATCCTGCGGTTGTCCACACCCCGAAAGCCGAAGGGCAATCCCGTGAGCGCCACACGCCCGGCCGCCGTCGTCGTCCTCGCAGCGGGTGAGGGCACCCGCATGAAGTCGAAGACCCCCAAGGTCCTGCACGAGATCTGCGGACGTTCCCTGGTGGGGCACGTCGTCTCCGCCGCGCGCGAGCTGGACCCGGCGCAGTTGTGCGTCGTGGTGGGGCACGCCCGGGAGCAGGTCGCGGGGCATCTGGAGGAGTTCTACCCCGGGACGCGCACCGCGGTGCAGTACGAGCAGAACGGCACCGGGCACGCGGTGCGGATGGCGCTGGAGGAGCTGGGCGCTCAGGCGCTGGGCGGGACCGTGGTGGTGGTGTGCGGGGACACTCCGCTGCTGTCGGGCGGGACGCTGGCGGCGCTGGTGGAGACGCATGGCACGGACGGCAACGCGGTGACGGTGCTGAGCGCGGAGGTGCCGGACGCGACGGGGTACGGGCGGATCGTGCGGGACGCCGGTTCGGACGCGGTGACGGCGATCGTGGAGCACAAGGACGCCTCGGAGGCGCAGCGGGCGATCCGGGAGATCAACTCGGGTGTGTTCGCGTTCGACGGCCGGCTGCTGGCGGACGCGCTGGGGAAGGTGCGGACGGACAACAGCCAGGGTGAGGAGTATCTGACGGATGTGCTCGGGATCCTGCGTGAGGCGGGGCACCGGGTGGGTGCGTCGGTGGCGGGTGATCACCGCGAGGTGGCGGGGATCAACAACCGGGTGCAGTTGGCCGAGGCGCGTGGGCTGCTGAACCGGCGGTTGCTGGAGGCGGCGATGGCGGCGGGGGTGACGGTGGTGGATCCGTCGTCGGTGCTGGTGGATGTGACGGTGACGTTCGAGCGGGACGTGGTGGTGCATCCGGGGACGCAGTTGCTGGGGTCGACGCATCTGGCGGAGGACGCCGAGGTGGGTCCGAACTCGCGGCTGCGGGACACCCGGGTGGGCCGGGGTGCGCGGGTGGACAACACGGTGGCGGACGGCGCGGAGGTGGGCGAGTCGGCGTCGGTGGGTCCGTACGCGTATCTGCGGCCGGGGACGCGGCTCGGCGCGAAGGCGAAGGCCGGGACGTATGTGGAGATGAAGAACGCGTCGATCGGCGAGGGGACGAAGGTTCCGCATCTGTCGTATGTGGGGGACGCGACGATCGGTGAGTTCACGAACATCGGTGCGGCGAGTGTGTTCGTGAACTACGACGGTGAGGCGAAGCACCACACGACGATCGGCTCACACTGCAAGACGGGTTCGGACAACATGTTTGTGGCGCCCGTCACGGTGGGGGACGGTGCTTACACCGCGGCGGGCTCGGTGATCACCAAGGATGTTCCGCCGGGTTCGCTGGCGGTGGCGCGGGGCCAGCAGCGGAATATCGAGGGCTGGGTGGCGCGCAAGCGGCCCGGGAGCGCGGCGGCGCAGGCGGCCGCGGAGGCTTCGGAGCGGGGCGAGGAGCGGGCTTCGGATGAGGGGTGACCGGAAACGGCCGCGCTCATCTCGGCGTACCGTGATACATGCACACAATTTCGGCTGGCTAGCGCGGCGGTCTCTCGTCGGTGGTTCGCGGCCAGGGAACACGTCTGAGGAGACAGTGCTGTGACCGGGATCAAGACGACCGGCGAGAAGAAGCTGATGCTCTTCTCCGGCCGCGCCCACCCCGAGCTGGCCGAGCAGGTCGCGCACCAGTTGGGGGTCGGTCTGGTGCCGACGAAGGCGTTCGATTTCGCCAATGGTGAGATCTACGTCCGGTTCCAGGAGTCGGCGCGCGGCGCCGACTGCTTCCTGATGCAGAGCCACACGGCCCCCATCAACAAGTGGATCATGGAGCAGCTGATCATGATCGATGCTCTGAAGCGGGCCTCGGCCCGGAGCATCACCGTGATCATCCCCTCGTACGGCTACGCCCGGCAGGACAAGAAGCACCGGGGCCGTGAGCCGATCTCGGCCCGTCTGGTGGCGGATCTGCTGAAGTGCTCGGGTGCGGACCGGATCCTCACGGTGGATCTGCACACCGACCAGATCCAGGGCTTCTTCGACGGCCCGGTGGACCACCTGTCCGCGCTGCCGGTGCTGGCGGACTACGTGGGCGCCAAGGTGGACCGGTCCAAGCTGACGGTGGTCTCGCCGGACGCGGGCCGGGTGCGGGTCGCGGACCGCTGGTGCGACCGGCTGGACGCGCCGCTGGCGATCGTGCACAAGCGGCGGGACAAGGACGTCGCCAACCAGGTGACGGTGCACGAGGTGGTCGGTGAGGTCGAGGGCCGGGTCTGCGTCCTGGTGGACGACATGATCGACACCGGTGGCACCATCTGCGCGGCGGCCGAGGCGCTGTTCGCGCACGGTGCGGAGGACGTCATCGTGACGGCCACGCACGGCATCCTGTCGGGTCCGGCGGCGGACCGCCTGAAGAACTCCAAGGTGAGCGAGTTCGTGCTGACGGACACCCTGCCGACGCCGGGTGAGCTGGAGCTGGACAAGATCACCGTGCTGTCGATCGCGCCGACGATCGCGCGTGCGGTGCGCGAGGTGTTCGAGGACGGTTCGGTGACGAGCCTCTTCGAGGAGCAGCGCTGATCGTCTAGCGATTTTCGCAGGTGAGGGGCCGTCCCGGCCGGTGGTCGGGGCGGCCCCTCGCGTTCCGTTAGACTGGTGGGGTTGCTCGGCGAGGGAGGCCGTCCGCGGTACGCGGGTCGGCGGTCCGTTATCGACGCGCTCTTCGTAGCAGGCCAAGTCCAGTCGTGGCCGGGTGACCCCACGACCGTTGATCCGTCTGTATTTCTACGAGGAGTGCTGATGTCCGAGGTGAAGATCTCCGCCGAGACCCGCAGCGAGTTCGGCAAGGGCGCCGCCCGCCGTATCCGCCGTGCCGACAAGGTTCCCGGTGTGCTGTACGGCCACGGCACCGACCCGGTGCACCTGACCCTCCCGGGCCACGAGCTGCTGCTGGCGCTGCGTACCCCGAACGTCCTGATCGCCCTGGACATCGCGGGCAAGGGCAGCGAGCTGGCCATCCCGAAGTCGGTGCAGCGCGACCCGCTGAAGGGCTTCCTGGAGCACGTGGACCTGCTGCTGGTGAAGCGCGGCGAGAAGGTCAACGTCGAGGTCCCGGTCGTCGCCGAGGGCGA
Source organism: Streptomyces sp. NPDC046887 (assembly GCF_040644755.1). Lineage (NCBI taxonomy): Bacteria > Bacillati > Actinomycetota > Actinomycetes > Kitasatosporales > Streptomycetaceae > Streptomyces > Streptomyces sp. NPDC046887. The sequence continues at coordinate 435,104 of NZ_JBEYXH010000001.1, read as the reverse complement.
CCTGGCCCCGGGCGGCAACCTGCTGGAGCACGTGCTGAACGCGCTGCCGGTCGAGGCCGAGGCCACCCACATCCCGGAGTCCTTCACCGTGTCGGTGGAGGGCCTGGAGGCCGGCGCCTCGGTGCTGGCCAAGGACATCGAGCTGCCCAAGGGCGTCACGCTGGCCACCGACGAGGACGCGGTGGTCCTCCAGGTCGTGGCCGCGCAGGCCGAGGAGCCGGCGGCTGAGGAGGAGGCCGAGGAGGCCCCCGAGGCTGCCGCGGCCGAGGGTGACGAGTCCTCCGAGGGCTGAGTGCCTTCCGGCGCGAGCCGGTGAGTGACGGGGTGGTGGGCCGCTGCGGCCCGCCACCCCGTACTTCTGTCTCAGGAAATCTCAGGACGTCCCAGGTGGACGAGCGAGGGGATGGCGAGGGTGGACGAGAGCTCTTCGGTCTGGCTGGTGGTGGGGCTGGGCAACCCGGGGCCGGAGTACGCGGGCAACCGGCACAACGTGGGGTTCATGGTGGCCGATCTGCTCGCGGAGCGGATGGGCGGGAAGTTCAAGCGGGCGGGCAAGGCGCAGGCGCAGGTGGTGGAGGGCCGGATCGGGCCTCCGGGGCCGGCGAGCCGGCGGGTGGTGCTGGCGAAGCCGATGTCGTTCATGAACCTGTCGGGTGGCCCGGTCTCCGCGCTGCGGGACTTCTACAAGGTGCCGCTGGCGGGGGTGGTGGCCGTCCATGACGAGCTGGACATCGACTACGGGGTGCTGCGGCTGAAGTTGGGCGGCGGTGACAACGGTCACAACGGGCTGAAGTCGATGACCAAGGCGATGGGTGCGGAGTACCACCGGGTGCGGTTCGGGATCGGGCGGCCGCCGGGGCGGATGCAGGTGGCGGACTTCGTGCTGAAGGACTTCGGTTCGGCGGAGCGCAAGGAGCTGGACTACTTCGTGGACCGGGCGGCGGACGCGGTGGAGTGCCTGGTCACCGAGGGTCTGGAGCGGGCCCAGTCGGCGTACAACTCCTGAGGCCGGCAGGTCGCTGCGTTTGACCGGGCACAGTCATGTAGTCAAGGATCCCGGGCCATGAGCAGCCGAACCACCGCCAGAAGACCGAAGACCGCCGCGAGGCCGAAGAGTGCCCCCAAGCGCCGCTCGCCGCTGCCGTTCGCGCGGGCGGCGTTGATGGGGCTGGTGGCGTTGCTGCTGGTGGTGGCGGGGATGTGGGCGTCATGGGCGGACGCTCAGCACATACTGCTGTCGAAGGGGCGGGAGCACGGGACGCTGGTGGTGACCGGGTGCTCGGCGGAGGTGTGCACGGGCCGGTTCGATCCCGAGGGCCCGGCCCCTGTTCGTGCCGATATGTCGATAGAGCGGTCGGTGGCGGTGCGCTCGGACGGCGAGTACCCGGTGGTGGTGAAGCCGGGCAGCCGTGAGCTGGTGCGTACGGGGCTGGGCGGCGGGTTGCACGCCTGGTTGCCGTTGGGCGGGTCGCTGCTGCTGGCGGCGCTGGTGATCGGCGGTGGGCTGCGGTTGCCGCGGCTGGGCTGGGCGGCGGCCTCGCTGGGCGGGCTGCTGCTGGTGGGGACGTTCTTCACGGTGTGAGACGCGGAGGACGTTCTTCACGGTGTGAGGCATACGCGTACGGAGAAGGGGGCGCCCGGCGGTCGGCCGGGCGCCCCCTTGTCCTTCTTCGGCTGCGTCAGCCGGTGTTGCGCAGTCCGGCGGCGACGCCGTTGACGGTGAGCAGCAGGGCGCGGGCGAGCTGCGGGTCGGGCTCGTCGCCGGCCTCGGCGGCCCTGCGCTGGCGGTCGAGCAGGGAGACCTGGAGGTAGGAGATCGGGTCCAGGTAGGCGTCGCGGATGGCGAAGGTCTGCTGGAGGACCGGGTTGGAGTCCAGCAGTTCCTTGCCGCCGGTGACCTTGAGGACTTCGGCGACGGTGAGGGCGTGTTCGGCCTCGATGGTGGCGAAGACGTGCTGGAGGTTCTCCGGCACCAGGGTGTCGACGTAGTGGCGGGCGATCCGCAGGTCGGTCTTGGCGAGGGTCATCTCGACGTTGGAGAGGAAGTTGCGGAAGAAGTGCCAGCGCTCGTGCATCTCGTCCAGGACCTCGTCGAGCCCGGCCTCGCGCAGGGCCTTGAGGCCGGAGCCGACGCCGTACCAGCCGGGGACGATCTGGCGGGACTGGGTCCAGCCGAACACCCACGGGATGGCGCGCAGACCGTCCAGGGAGACGCCGGAGCCGGGGCGGCGGGAGGGGCGGGAGCCGAGGTGGAGGTCGGCCAGCTGGTCGACGGGGGTGGAGGCCAGGAAGTAGGTGGGCAGGTCGGGGTCTTCGACCAGCTTGCGGTAGGCCTGGTGGGCGGCGTCGGAGACGGTGTCCATGGCCGCGTCCCAGCGGGCCAGGGCCTCGTCGGACTGGCGGGGGGCGGTGTGCAGGGCGGAGGCCTGGAGGGTGGCCGCGACGGTCAGCTCCAGGTTCTCCCGGGCCAGGGAGGGGACGAGGTACTTGTCGGAGATGACCTCGCCCTGCTCGGTGACCTTGATCTCGCCTTCGAGGGTGCCCCAGGGCTGGGCCAGGATGGCGTCGTGGGAGGGGCCGCCGCCGCGGCCGACGGTGCCGCCGCGGCCGTGGAAGAGGCGCAGCCGTACGCCGTAGCGGTGGGCGACGTCGCGCAGCCGGCGCTGGGCGCGGTGGATCTCCCACTGGCTGGTGGTGATGCCGCCGAACTTGGAGGAGTCGGAGTAGCCGAGCATGACCTCCTGGACGTCGCCGCGCAGGGAGACCAGGCGGCGGTAGGAGGGGTCGGCGAGCATGCCGTCGAGGATGACGTCGGCGGCCTTGAGCTCGTCGGTGGTCTCCAGCAGCGGCACGATGCCGATCTTGGCCCAGCCGGCGTGCAGGTCGATCAGTCCGGCCTCGCGGGCGAGGACGGCGGCGGCGAAGACGTCGTCGGCGCCCTGGCACATGGAGATGATGTAGGACTCGATGACCTCGGGGCCGAAGCGCTCGAAGGCTTCCTTGACGGTGTGGAAGACGCCGAGGGTCTTCTGTCCGGCCTGGTCGAGGGGGGCCGGGGTGGGGGCGAGGGGCCGGCGGGAGCGGAGCTCCTTGGCGAGGAGCTTCTGCCGGTAGTCGCGGGGCATGTCGGCGTAGCGCCAGGACTCCTCGCCGAGCCGGTCGAAGAGCTGGCCGAGGGCGTGGTGGTGGGCGTCGGCGTGTTCGCGGACGTCCATGGTGGCGAGCTGGAGGCCGAAGGCGGCCAGGGTGCGGATGGTGCGGTCGAGGCGGCCGTCGGCGAAGAGGCCGCCGCGGTGGGCGCGCAGTGAGGTCTGGATGAGGGTGAGGTCGGCGAGGAGTTCGGCGGTGCCGAGGTAGTCGCGGCCGTCGCTGTGCGCGGTGCCGTGGGCGAGGCGCTCGCGGGTGTTGAGGAGCTTCTGCCGGATGCAGGTGGCCTTGAGCCGGTAGGGCTCCTCGGCGTTGAGCCGCTTGTAGCGGGGGCTGATCTCCGGGAGCTTCTCCAGGTCGGCCTGCAACGACTCCAGCAGCTCGTCCGTGGCGCCGGCGTAGCGGATGGAGTTGGAGAGCTGGCCGCGCAGGTGGTCGATGAGGTCGATGGCGTCGGTGATGCCGTGCTCGTGCTGGAGGATCAGCACGTCCCAGGTGACGGCGGGGGTGACGTTGGGGTTGCCGTCGCGGTCGCCGCCGATCCAGGTGCCGAAGGTGAGGGGGCGGGTGCCGGGCGGCAGCTCGTAGCCGACCCGCTCCAGCTCGGCGGCGAGGTCTTCCAGGACGTCGCCGACGGCGCCGGCGTGCAGCTCGTCCAGGTAGTAGATGGCGTTGCGGGCCTCGTCGGCGGGTTCGGGCCGGACGACGCGCAGCTCGTCGGTCTGCCAGATGAGGTCGATGGCCTCGGCCAGGCGCAGGTCGTGGCGGCGCCGGTCGGAGGCGATGACCGGGGTCTCAAGGAGCTCGGCGATGCGGCGGAGCTTGTTGAGGACGGAGCGCCGGGCGGCCTCGGTGGGGTGGGCGGTGAACACCGGCCGTACGTTGAGGTTGCGGACGGTGTCCCGTACGTGGGCGGGGTCGCCGTCCTTGAGCATGTCGGCGGTGCGGGCGAGCAGCCCGCCCTCGGCGGCGCGGCGGGCGCGCAGCTCCTTGCCGCGGTGCACCTGCTCGGTGACGTTGGCGAGGTGGAAGTAGGTGGAGAAGGCGCGGACCAGGCGGCCGGCGGTCTCCAGGTCGGTGTCGCCGAGGAGGGTGGCGGCGGCTTCGCCGTTCTCGCGGGTGAGGTGGCGGACCTTCTCGACGAGTTCGAGGAGGGCGGGGCCTTCCTGGCGTACCAGGGTCTCGCCGAGCAGGTCGCCCAGTCGGCGGATGTCGGATCGCAGCTCGGCGTTGGCGGTGGCGGCCTGGTCGGCGCGGCCTGCGGTCTGGTCGGCACTGCTCACAGGTGCGGCTCCTTGCAGTGTTCTGAGCACGTCTGGGAGGGGTACTGAAAGCTCGCGGACCACGCTGTCCGGCGGGTCCCAGGATAGGTGTCCGTCCTGCGGGGATGCCTCCGGCCCTCCGTCCGGTGCAGGTCGCGCGCCGGTGGTGCGCCCGTGGTGCTCTTGCCGCGCCGCTCGCCGCTGCCATACTTACGTCGCCGTAGGTTACGGTTCCGTAGGTACCGTACCGTCGGTGCTGCCGTCTTCTCTCCCTCACCCCCAGGGGACCCCATGACCACTACTCCCGAGGCACCCGCCGCGGAGTCCGCCGCCCAGGCCGCCGCCGGGCCGGCCGCCGCCCCGGATGTGCCCTCCGCCACGCTCGGCGGGGACAGCAAGCGGTCGGTCGAGCAGCTGGCGCTGCTGGCGTTCATCGTCGTGCCGTTCGTGGCCCTGGTGGCGGCGGTGCCGCTGGCCTGGGGCTGGGGGGTGAGCTGGCTGGATCTGGGGCTGCTGGTGGCGATGTACTACATCGGCTGCCATGGCATCACGATCGGCTTCCACCGGTACTTCACGCATGGCTCCTTCAAGGCGAAGCGGCCGCTGCGGATCGCGCTGGCGGTGATGGGTTCGCTGGCGGTGGAGGGTCCGCTGGTGCGCTGGGTGGCGGACCACCGCAAGCACCACAAGTTCTCCGACGCGGAGGGCGACCCGCACTCGCCGTGGCGGTTCGGTGAGACGCTGCCGGCGCTGATGAAGGGCCTGTGGTGGGCGCACATCGGCTGGATGTTCGACGAGGAGCAGACCCCGCAGCACAAGTACGCCCCGGACCTGATCAAGGACCCGGCGCTGCGCGCGATCTCCCGCCAGTTCGTGCTGTGGACGATCGTCTCGCTGGCGATCCCGCCGCTGGTCGGCGGGCTGGTGACGATGTCCTGGTGGGGCGCGTTCACCGCGTTCTTCTGGGGCTCGCTGGTGCGGGTGGCGCTGCTGCACCATGTCACCTGGTCGATCAACTCGATCTGCCACGCGGTGGGCAAGCGCCCGTTCAAGTCGCGGGACCGCTCGGGCAATGTGTGGTGGCTGGCGGTGCTGTCCTGCGGTGAGTCCTGGCACAACCTGCACCACGCGGACCCGACCTCGGCGCGGCACGGGGTGATGCGCGGGCAGATCGACTCCAGCGCGCGGCTGATCCGCTGGTTCGAGCAGCTGGGCTGGGCGTACGACGTGCGCTGGCCGAGCAAGGAGCGGATCGCGGCCCGGCGGCAGGACAGCTCCGCGCACGCGGCATGATGGATGCCGTGGCGATCGACGGCAGCAGCGGAAGTGACAAACCCCGGCGCGGGCGCCGGGTACGGATGACGGGCGCGGAGCGCCGGCAGCAGTTGCTGGACATCGGCCGCACGCTCTTCGCCGAGCGGGGCTTCGAGGGCACCTCGGTGGAGGAGATCGCCGCGAAGGCGGGCGTTTCCAAGCCGGTGGTGTACGAGCACTTCGGCGGCAAGGAGGGCCTGTACGCGGTGGTGGTGGACCGCGAGATGCGCCAGCTGCTGGACATGGTCACCAGCGCGCTGACCGCGGGGCACCCGCGAGAGCTCCTCGAACAGGCGGCGTTCGCGCTGCTGGACTACATCGAGACCTTCACCGACGGCTTCCGCATCCTGGTGCGGGACTCGCCGGTCGCCCAGTCCACCGGCACCTTCGCCTCGCTGATCTCCGACATCGCCACCCAGGTCGAGGACATCCTCGGCATGGAGTTCAAGAACCGCGGCTTCGACCCCAAGCTGGCCCCCCTCTACGCCCAGGCCCTGGTCGGCATGGTGGCGCTCACCGGCCAGTGGTGGCTGGACGCCCGCAAGCCCAAGAAGGCCGAGGTCGCCGCCCACCTGGTGAACCTCGCCTGGCACGGCCTGGACGGCATGGAGCAGAAGCCCCGGCTGATAGGGCACCGGAAGAGTTAGGGGGCGGGGCGCGCCGAGGGGTTGAGTGCCCCGGTACGCGGCTACGCGCCGGTGACCGTTTTGCCGATGGCGAAGCCCTTGGCCGGGCCGCTGGGGATGACGGCGTCGTTGCCGTAGGGGACGCGGTGCTCGTCCTCGTAGGTGCCCTTGGCGGGGTTGGGCGCGGTCAGCACGAGGACGGCGCCGTCCTGGTCGAAGTCGTCCACGATCACGTACACCGGGATGCCGGCCCGGGCGTATTCGCGGCGCTTGCGGACGCGGTCCCGCTCGATGTTCCGCTGCCCGGGGGAGACGAGCTCCATGACGAGGGCGACACCGACGGCGTCCACGCCGAGACCCTCCTCGTCGGGAATCTCGTCGAGGTCGTCGGTCGCGACGAAGAGGTCCGGGATCCAGAGCTTGCGGCGGTGGACGACATTCACGTCCTGGTAGGCGGAGAAGGCGCTGTCCGCCAGCTGGGCTTCGAGCGCCCTGCGCAGCCGGTTGACCAGGATGCCGTGACGGCGGCGGCCGGTAGGCGACACCTCGATTGCTCCCTCGATGATCTCGGCCCGGCACCCTTCGGGGAGCTCCATGGCCTTCCAGGTCCGCCACAGGAGCTCGTCCAGCTCAAGGACCGGCTCGTTCTCCACCACCGGGATCACCTCATGTGCGAGAGCGGTCATCGTGCAGCACCTCCTCCTCAAGTGTGGGCGCGCGTGCCCGGGCGGCACAAGCGACACCGGGACGCTACGCACCCGTGGCGTCCCGGTGTCGGCATATGCCAGTGGCTCACCCGTACGAGCGACCGGACACGCCCCTCACTCCTCCCGGCGCGCCACCGCGAACACGCGGCGGAAGGGGAAGGCGGTGCCGTGCGGCCCGGTCGGGTAGGCGGCGCGGAGGAGTTCGCGGTACTGGCCGAGGAAGGCGGCGACGGCGTCGGGGTCGTCGTCCAGGGCGGTCAGCACCGGGCGCAGGGCGGTGCCCTTGACCCAGTCCAGGACGGGGTCGGGGCCCTGGAGGAGCTGGTGGTAGACGGTCTCCCAGACGTTGGCGGCGCAGCCGAGGCCGGTGAGGTGGCCGAGATAGCCGGGGGCGTCGAGGATGTGGACGAAGCGGCGGCCGTGGTCGCCGACGCGGTCGCGCCACTCGGGGGACTCGCAGAGGTCGCCGAGCAGGGCGTGGCTGGGGGCGGTGAAGTTGGCGGGAACCTGGAAGGCGAGCACCCCGCCGGGGGTCAGCCCGCCGAGCCAGCGCGGGAAGGACTCGGGGTGGCCGGGCACCCACTGGAGCGCGGCGTTGGAGACGATCAGGTCGTAGGGCTCGTCGGGCATCCAGTGGGCGGCGTCGGCGGGGCGGAAGTCGAGGAAACCGCCGCCGGAAGTGGGGCCGGAGTGGTGCTTGTCGGCCTGTTCGAGCATCTCCGCGGAGAGGTCGAAGCCGGTGATCCGGGCGTCCGGCCAGCGCTCGGCGAGCAGCGCGGTCACATTGCCGGGGCCGCACCCGATGTCGGCGATCCGGGCGGGCCTGCCGAGCGCGGTGGCGGGCAGTTCGGGTATGCGGTGCAGCAGATCGAGGAACGGTCGGGTCCGATGCGAGGAGTGACGCAGGTACTGATCTGGGTCCCAGACCGGTGCGGAATGCATGTTCGAGCCCCCTTGCAGCATCAAGTAGCCGAAACGGAACGGCGTTTCGGGCCAACCATGCCCCATGCTCCGGCCAATTATCTCTCGACGTCAAGAGACTTCACATCGACAGATCCCCTACACTGATCGACATGGAGGACGAGGTCGATCGACTGGTGGCCGCATGGCGTCGCGAGCGCCCTGACCTCGACGTGGAACCGCTGGAGGTCCTCAGCCGGGTCTCCCGGCTCGCCCGGCACCTCGACCGGGCCCGGCGCCTCGCCTTCGCCGAGCACAGCCTGGAGCCGTGGGAGTTCGACGTGCTCACCTCGCTGCGCCGCGCGGGCGCCCCGTACCAGCTCTCCCCCGGCCAGCTGCTCACCCAGACGCTGGTCACCTCCGGCACCATGACCAACCGTATCGACCGGCTCGCCAAGAAGGGCCTGGTCGAGCGGCTGCCCGACCCCAGCGACCGGCGCGGGGTGCTGGTCCGCCTCACCGCCGAGGGCCGCGACCGCGCCGACCAGGCCCTCGCCGGGCTGCTCGACCAGGAACGGGCCATCCTCGCCGAGCTGTCCCGCGCCCAGCGCGCCGAGCTGGCCGCGCTACTGCGCCAGCTGACCGCCCCGTTCGACAACATCCCCACCTGACACACCTGACACACCTGAGGCACCCGACACGGCCGAGACGGGCACCGCCTGCATCGGCACTCCCGGGGCCGCCGGGGTGGAGGCCAGGGCGGCCAGCGGCGCCGGGCCGACCCCCGCCCGGCGGGCCAGCGCCACCGCCGCGAGCGTGGAGTGCACCCCGAGCTTGCCCAGCACGTTCTGCATATGCGTACGGACCGTGTGCGGGGAGAGGAACAGCCGCTCGGCCACCGCCTTGCGGCCGAGCCCGGCCACCATGCAGCGCAGCACCTCCCGCTCCCGGGGGGTCAGCGACTCCACCAGCCGCTCGCTCTCGGTGCGGTGCTTGCGCTCGGCCGTCAGCTCCCGCAGCACCCCGGTCAGCAGCGCCGGCGGCAGATGGGTCTCGTCCCGCAGCACCCCGCGGATCACCGCCAGCAGCCGCTGCAACGAGCAGTCCTTGGCCACCCAGGCCGAGGCCCCGGCCTGGAGCGCCAGCGCCGCCCGCCGCGCCTCGTCCCGGTCCGCCAGCACCACCACCCGGACCTCGGGTCTCGCCCGGCGCACCCCCGCGACCAGCGAGATCCCGTCCACCGCGGCCTCCGCCCCGTCCGGCACCGCCCGCGGTGCCGCGGCCCGCGCCACCCCACCGGGCACGCCCAGGTCGGCGTCGACCAGCGCCACATCGAACCGGCGCCCCTCGGCGGCCGCCCGCTCCAGACAGCGCAGCGCCGCCGGACCGCTGCCGGCCGCCGCGACCTCCACATCCGGCTCGGCCGCCAGGGCCGCGGCCAGCGACTCGGCGAAAATACGGTGATCGTCCACCACGAGAACCCGGATACGGCCCACTGGCACCCCCAAGTGTCGAGCCTCCCTACGCAAGGACGTGAGGAGGGCGGAAACCGGCCGCGGGCGACCGCCCGGCCCACGGGACGGCTCCCGCCGCCACCGCGAGGGGGAAGCTACCCCCGCCCCGGGCCTCGTACCCGGGCTCTCCGGCCCCTGCTCAGCCACCGGCCCCCACCGGTACGCCGGCCTTCAGGGTACGGGCGGGGCGCCGCGCCGGAAGGGGATTGGCACAAGTGCCCGTGGAGGTACGGGGACGGCACAGGCGCCGGGTCGGGTACGGGAACGAGCGGCGCCCCCGTACCGCAAAGGCCGCCGCCCGCCTCGCCCCCGGACACGGGGACGGGCGGCGCCTCCGTACCCGAAGACCACCGCCCGCCCCGTTCACCGTCCCCGGCCCCTCACCCCACTCGCCGCGCCCCCGCCGAGGGCACCGCCGGGAAGACGCGGGGGGCGGTGTGGCCGGCGGCGGCGAAGGCGTCCTCGACGGCCTTGGTGACCGCGGCGGTGTCTCCCGCCTCGGCCAGGACGATCGCCGAGCCGCCGAAGCCCCCGCCGGTCATCCGGGCGCCCAGCGCCCCCGCCTCCACCGCGGTGGCCACCACCAGGTCCAGCTCCGGGCAGGAGACCCGCAGGTCGTCGCGGAGCGAGGCGTGGCCCTCGGTGAGCACCGGGCCCACCGCCCGGGCGTCACCCGCGTCCAGCAGGGCGATGGTGCGGGCGACCCGCTCGTTGTCGGAGACCACATGGCGGACATAGGCCCGTACCGTCGGATCGTCCAGCCGGTCCAGGGCCTCCGGCAGGCGCGCGTACTCCACCTCACGCAGGGTGTTCACTCCGAGCGCCCGCGCGCCCGCCTCGCAGCCGGCGCGCCGCTCGGCGTACGCGCCGTCGCCGAGCGCGTGTTTCACGCGGGTGTCCACCACCAGCAGGGCGAGACCGCGCTGCGCCAGGTCGAAGGGGACCTGGCGCAGCGAGAGGTCCCGGGTGTCCAGGTGCAGCAGATGCCCTTCGGCGGCGCAGGCGGAGGCCATCTGGTCCATCACCCCGCAGGGCACGCCGACGAAGGCGTTCTCGGCGCGCTGGCCGATCCGGGCCAGCTCCGGGCGGGAGCGCCCGAGCCCGTAGAGGTCGTTCAGGGCGAGCGCCACCACCGTCTCCAGCGCGGCGGAGGAGGAGAGCCCGGCGCCGGTGGGGACGGTGGAGGCGAGGTGGACGTCGGCGCCGGTGATGATCTCGTGCCCGGCCTCCCGTAGCGCCCAGACCACGCCCGCCGGGTACGCGGCCCAGCCGACGGCCCCCACGGGCCCGACGGCCCCCACGACCCCGCCCGCGCCGCCGCTCTCCGGCCGCAGCTCCGCCACCTCCAGGGTGACGACCCCCTCACCGGTGTCGGCCGAGTGCACCCGCAGCCGCCCGTCGGTGCGCCGGGAGACCGCGGCGACGGCGGTGTGCGGAAGGGCCAGCGGCATCACGAAGCCGTCGTTGAAGTCGGTGTACTCGCCGATCAGGTTGACCCGCCCCGGGGCCGCCCAGACGCCCTCGGGCTCGGCCCCGTACAGCCGGGCGAAGCCCTCGGCGACGGCCCGCGCCGACTCCTCCGGGGTCGCCGGGGCCTCGACCGGCAGCCCGCTCACTCGGCGTCCGCGTGGAGCGCGCGGGCGAAGTCCCAGGCGTCCGCGACGATCCCGGCAAGCTCGGCGCGGCGGGGCTTCCAGCCGAGCCGGTCGCGGGCCACGGCGGAGGAGGCGACCAGCACGGCCGGGTCGCCGGCCCGGCGCGCGGCGGCGGTCTCGGGGATCGGGTGGCCGGTGACCTCCCGTACCGTCTCGATCACCTCGCGGACCGAGAAGCCGCTGCCGTTGCCCAGGTTGCAGATCAGGTGCTCGGCGGGGCGGACCGCGTCCATGGCCAGTAGATGGGCCTCGGCCAGGTCGGCGACATGGATGTAGTCGCGGACGCAGGTGCCGTCCGGGGTCGGGTAGTCGTCCCCGTAGACGCTGATCGACTCGCGGCGGCCCAGCGCCACCTGGAGGACCAGCGGGATGAGGTGGGACTCGGGGTCATGGCGCTCGCCCTGCGCCCCGTACGCCCCGGCGACGTTGAAGTAGCGCAGCGAGGCGGCCGCCAGCCCGTGCGCCCGCGCCTCGCCGGTGATCATGTGGTCCACGGCCAGCTTGGACGCCCCGTAGGGGCTGGTGGGCGCGGTCGGGTCGGTCTCGGCGATCTTCTCGGAGACCGGCTCCCCGTAGGTCGCGGCGGTGGAGGAGAACACCAGCCTGCGCACCCCGGCGTCCCGCATCGCGGCGAGCAGCGCCAGGGTGCCGCCGACGTTGTTGGACCAGTACTTCTCCGGGTCCGTCACCGACTCGCCGACCTGCGAGAACGCGGCGAAGTGCAGCACCCCGTCGAAGGAGGGGTCGAGGTGCTTCGCGGCGTCCTGGATGCGGCCCTCGATGAACTCGACCCCGTCCGGGACTCCGGCGCGGAAGCCGGTGGACAGGTCGTCCAGGACGGTCACCTCGTGCCCCGCCTCCAGCAGATGGGCGGCGACCACCCCGCCCACATAGCCGGCCCCGCCCGTCACCAGATACCTCATGCGCTCGCTACCTCTCGCAGTCGCCGTGCCGCGGCCTCGGGCGGCACGTCGTTGATGAACACGCTCATACCGGACTCCGAGCCGGCGAGGAACTTCAGCTTGCCGGAGGTCCGCCGTACGGTGAACAACTCCAGGTGCAGAGCGAAACCCTCGCGGCGCGGATCGCTCAGCGGGGCCTGGTGCCAGCCCGCGATATAGGGGGTGGGCGGCTCGCCCTCGCCGAAGATCCGGTCGAAGCGGCGCAGCAGCTCCAGGTAGACGCGGGGGAACTCCTCCCGGGCCGCCTCGTCCAGCGCCCGCAGGTCGGGCACCCGGCGGCGGGGGTAGAGGTGGACCTCGTACGGCCAGTGCGCGGCGTACGGGACGAAGGCGGTCCAGTGCGCGGCGTCCAGCACGATCCGCTCCCCCTCGGCGCGTTCGCGGGCGAGCACGTCGTCGAAGAGGTTGCGGCCGGTCGCGGTGTGGTGGGCCGCCAGCGAGTCGAGCATCCGCTCGGTGCGCGGGGTGGTGAAGGGGTACGCGTAGATCTGGCCGTGCGGGTGGCCGAGGGTGACGCCGATCTCGGCGCCCCGGTTCTCGAAGCAGAAGACCTGCTCGACGCCGGACCGGGCCGACAACTCGGTGGTGCGGTCGGTCCACGCCGCCAGCACCAGGGCGGCCTGCTCCTCGCTGAGGTCGGCGAAGGAGGCCTGGTGGTCCGAGGTGAAGCAGACCACCTCGCAGCGGCCGAGGTCGCCGGCGAGTGAGGGGAAGCGGTTCTCGAAGACGGCCACGTCGTAGTCGGCGGCGGGGATCTCGGTGTGCCGGCCGCCGGTGGACGGGCAGAGCGGGCACTCGTCGGCCGGCGGGTGGTAGGTGCGGCCCTGCCGGTGCGAGGCGATGGCGACCGAGTCGCCGAGCAGCGGGTCGCGGCGGACCTCGGCGGTGGTGGCGACGGCGTCCAGCGGGCGGGGGTCGACCGCGTCGCGGACGGTGCCGTCCCGCAGGTCGTAGTAGAGCAGCTCGCGACCGTCGGCCAAGCGGGTCGACGTCTTCTTCACTCCTGGACTCCTCACCACACGACCATTCCAACACGATCAAACATAACCAACCATCGGCGAGCCATGTCCGTCAACGGATGGGGCGCGACGAACCTCCGGCCGCCATCAGCCTCCCTCAGGTAAGCGCTTCCATCCGACATTTACCCCACCCCTCGCCCGCCATCATCACAATCAAACAAAGATGACCAACCGGTCTGTTCATTTTCGGTGAGCCAAGGCGTAGGTTCCGTGGCTGTTCCGGGCCCGCTCCGGACACCGACCACCAACCACCAACCACCGACTCCGCCTCCATCCCGTCCCGCACCCGCGACGAAGCGAGTACCCATGCATGTGCTGGCCGCCGAGCTACGGCTCCCCACCAACTGGCTCGACTACCTGATCCTGGCGATCTACTTCGCCGTGGTCCTCGGCATCGGCTTCGCCGCCCGGGCGAGCGTCAAGACGAGCCTCGACTTCTTCCTCTCCGGGCGCTCACTGCCCGCCTGGGTGACCGGCCTCGCCTTCGTCGCCGCCAACCTCGGCGCCACCGAGATCCTCGGCATGGCGGCGACCGGCGCCCAGTACGGCGTGGCCGTCGTCCACTGGTACTGGGTGGGCGCCATCCCGGCCATGGTCTTCCTGGGCCTGGTGATGATGCCGTTCTACTACGGCTCCAAGGTCCGCTCGGTGCCGGAGTTCCTGCTGCACCGCTTCGACAAGCCGGCCCACCTGCTCAGCTCCGGGCTGTTCGCGTTCGCCTCGATCCTCATCTCGGGCGTCAACCTCTACGCCCTGTCGATCGTCGTGGAGGCGCTGCTCGGCTGGCCGCAGTGGGTGTCCATCGTGGTCGCCGGCTTCTTCGTGCTCGCCTACATCACCGTCGGCGGCCTCTCCTCGGCGATCTACAACGAGGTGCTGCAGTTCTTCGTCATCCTCGCCGCCCTCATCCCGCTCACCGTCCTCGGACTGAAGAGGGTCGGCGGCTGGGACGGACTGACCGACACCCTCACCAAGCAGCACGGCGGCGACTTCCTCTCCGCCTGGGGCGGCACCGGCATCGGCGACGCCAACCCGCTGGGCGCCAACTGGCTGACCATCGTCCTCGGCCTCGGCTTCGTGCTCTCCTTCGGCTACTGGACCACCAACTTCGCCGAGGTGCAGCGGGCGCTCTCCGCCAAGAACCTCTCGGCCGCCAAGCGCACCCCTCTGATCGCCGCGTTCCCCAAGATGTTCATCGTCTTCCTCGTGATGATCCCGGGCCTGGTCGCCGCCGCCCTCGTCCCCAAGATCGGCCTGGAGGGCTCCGGGCTGACCTACAACGACGCCATCCCGCTGCTGATGTCGGAGCTGCTGCCCAACGGCGTCCTCGGTATCGCGGTCACCGGACTGCTCGCCGCCTTCATGGCGGGCATGGCGGCCAACGTCTCCTCCTTCAACACCGTCTTCACCACCGACATCTGGCAGAAGTACGTGGTAAAGGACCGCCCCGACGCCTACTACCTGAAGTTCGGCCGGCTGATCACCGCGATCGGCGTCGTCGCCTCCATCGGCACCGCCTTCCTGGCGGCCAGCTTCTCCAACATCATGGGCTACCTCCAGACCCTGTTCTCCTTCTTCAACGTCCCGCTGTTCGTGGTCTTCATCATCGGCATGTTCTGGAAGCGGGCCTCGGTCAAGTCCGGCTTCTACGGGCTGCTGGCCGGCACCACGGCCGCGATGGCCAACTACTTCATCGTCTACAAGCAGGGCGTCATCGCCATCCCCACCGACCAGGGCGCCAACTTCGTCTCCGCCATCGTCGGCTTCGTGGCCGGCGCGGTCGTGATGGTGGCCGTCACCCTCTTCACCGCCCCCAAGCCCGAGGAGCAGTTGGCCGGGCTGGTCTACGGGACGCGCTCGCCGGGCATGGAGGAGCCGCCCGCCGAGGGGGACGACGCCTGGTACCGCCGCCCGGCGCTGCTCGGCTGGGGCGCGATCATCCTGGCCGCCGCCCTCTACCTCCCGTACTCCCTCTGATCCCGCCCCGGAGGCATTCAGACATGTCCGATGTGCAGCGCGAAGTCTCCGAGCTGGAGCGCAAGTCCGCCACCGCCGCCCGGCTGTTCGACATCCGGCGGATCATCGGGGGCCTGTTCACGGTCTACGGGATCATCGTGACGATCGCCGGGATCACCGCGTCCGACGCCGACCTGGACAAGGCGGTCGGCGTCAACGTCAACCTGTGGACGGGGCTCGGCATGCTCGCCCTCGGGATCTTCTTCCTGGTCTGGCTGAAGCTCCGCCCCACCGCTCCCCCGCCCCCCGTATCCGACGAGGACGGCCAGCGGTCCTAGGGCCGCTCAAGGGGCGCCGCCGCCCGGTCCAGCAGCCCGGTACGGGCCGCCAGGGCGGCGGCCTCCAGCCGCGAACCGACGTCCAGCTTCATCAGCACCCGCTGGACATGGGTACGGGCCGTGCTGGGGGCGATGCCCATCCCGGCCGCGATCCGCCGGGTGTCCTCGCCCTCGGCGACCCGTACCAGCACCTCCACCTCGCGCGGGGTGAGCAGCCGCAGCAGCCGCTGGGCCTCGTCGTCCGGCTGCGCCACCGGGTTGAGCAGCTCGGTGAACGCCCCGCGCAGCAGCTGCGGCGCCACCGCCGCCTCCCCGGCCCGGGCCTTCAGCATGGCCCGCTCGACGCCCTCGATCCGCTCGTCCTGGCGGACATAGCCGGAGGCCCCGGCGGCGAAGGCGGCCGCGATCCCCAGCGGGCTCGGCACCGGGCCGAGCACCACCACCGCGATCTGCGGACGGTCCCGTTTGATCGCCGCCACCAGGTCGAAGGCACCGGGCTCGGCCGGCGCCGAGGTGCCCAGCAGACACACCTCCGGTGCGCGGCTCACCACCAGTTCGGCCGCGCCCGCGGCGGGCGCGGCCGCGGCCAGCACCCGGTGCCCGCGCAGCTTCAGCGCCGAGGCGAGCGCCTCGGCGAGCAGCCGGTGGTCGTCGACCACCATCACCCGCACGCCCATCGAGCCTCCCCCTCACCGGGAGGGGCCCCACCGCCCCAGCGCGCCCGGCTGTGTTGACCCGGCAAGCTACACGCTTGTTCGACGCCGCGCTGCCCCTACGGGGCCAAAGCCCCCCGTAATCGCGAAAACGGCCCCCTCCGCGTGTGCGCGGCTGCGCGGCGAAGGGGGCCGGATCGTGTCATCCGAGGGTTCCGACGGCTCAGTGGGTGGTCCGACGGCTCAGTGGGTGGTGAGCACCATCGCCATGTACTTGCGGTCCGTCTCCGGGTTGCGCGGCTCGTTCACGAAGTCGGTGGACAGGAAGAAGCGGCCGTCCGCGTACCGCATCTCCAGCCACTCGTCGCTGAACGCGGATTCCGCCTCGGACACCGAGTCCTCGGCCGGGTTCCGCATCAGCACGGTCTCCTTCATGGTGCCGCCGTGGAGGCTGACGACCACCCCGCCGCCGTGGTACGTCGCGGGCTTGTAGGCGATCAGGTTCCCGCCGTCCATGCGCAGCGGCACCATGGAGTGCTTGGGACCGGCCACGGCGCGGTCGGAGGTGGGCTTCCCGGTGTCCAGGTCGAAGGAGACGATGTCGTTGGTCTGGGTGATCCCGTCCTCGCTCTCGTACGGCTCGGTGGGGATGTAGAGGCGGTTGTTGCCGACGACCGCCTTCTCGCACTGCTCCACCTCGGTGGACCCGCACTCGGCGGCGTACTTGTCGGCGTTGGCGGTGATCTTGGCCTTGAGCTTCCCGGTCTTCTCGTCGATGGAGAAGAAGTCCGAGATGGACGAGCCGTCGCCCGCGGTGTCACCCACGTCGGCCGCCGCCACCAGCGGCTTGGTGGAGATGATGCCGGCGGTGTCCACCCCGTCCGGCATCTTGAACTCGGAGATCGGCGCACCGGTCTTCGGGTTGAGGCTCTGGATCAGCACGTACTGCTGGTCCGAGGGCCCGCAGACCCGGGCCGCGGCCAGCCCCTCGCCGCCGGCGTAGCCCCGGTCCTTGCAGGACTCGGCGTTGACCTCGGGCTTCCACAGCTCCTTGCCGGTGGCCAGGTCCCAGGCGGCGCCGCCGTCGGTGCCGCCCGCGGCGACGGTGCCGCCGCCGACGGTGATCTCGTCGTAGCGCACCTTGCCGTCACCCGCGTCACCGCCGGTGACGGACTTGGTCCACAGCAGCTTGCCGCCCTTCAGGTCGACGGCGCCGACCTCGGTGCACGGCTCGTAGTAGTTGGGCGCGGTGCCCTTCTTGGCGGCGAAGGCGATCGCGGTCTTGCCGTCCTGGGCGTGCCGGGAGGCCGCGCAGACGTCACCGGGCAGGTCGAGCTTCCACAGCTGGGTGCCCTTGTCCGGGTCGTAGGCCGCGACCGACCCGACGCCGACCTTGACGAACGCCGTGTCGGTCACCCAGGCCCCGGAGACGGTCGTGAGATCGGGGACGACCGGGGTGGGCACCTGGAAGGCCACCTTGGACGCGGTGTTGCCCGGCACCTTCTCCTTGCCGTCCCCGTCCGGCGCGCTCTTCCCTCCGTCCTTGCCGTCCTTGCCGCCGTCCGTCCCGGCCGAACTCCCGCCCCTGGCCTCGTCCGTACCGTCCGAGCCACGGGTCTGCGAGTACACCACCCCGGCCCCGATGATCAGCACGATCGCGACCGCGGCGGCGATGATGATCTTCGCCTGCGCCGAGAGCTTCTTCCGCCCGGTGGACGGGGACTGGCCGGCGGCCGGTACGGGCTGGGTCGCCGGCACCGGCTGCCCGGGCGCCTGCGGATAGCCGTACCCGGCCGGCTGCGGATAGCCGTAGGCGGGTGGCTGCCCGGGCGCCGGCGGCTGCCCGTACTCGGGCTGCTGCGGGTACGCGGCCGCCGGCGGCGTCTGCGGATAGCCGTACCCGCCACCCTGCGGAGGCCCGCTCGGCGGAGGCGTCTGCGGCTGCGCCTGGGGCGCCTGGGGATAGCCGTAGCCCCCGGCGGGCGGTGCGGCCGGGGCGGGCGGGGTGCCCGGCGGCTGGCTGGGCGGCGGCCCCGGGTGGTGGCCGGGGGGCTGGTGGGGCGGCTGGCCCGGAGGCTGGTTCGGTGGCGGCGGAGGGGGCTGGGTCATGGCGTGGATACCTCGGGAGTGGCCGGCGGTCGGCCTGGGGGACGGGGAGAAGAAGTGAGGAGCAGCGGAAGGCGGAGGCGAAGGACGAAGGACGGCGTACGGAGGCGGGGAGACGGGCGGGCGTACGGCCCGAGGCGGTCGAAGTACCCCGCCCCGGGCCGTACGCCGGACTCAGCCCAGGACCGACAACCGGTCCCGGCACCGGATGTGGTTTCGGCCCCGCCCCCGGCCCCGACTCACTTCTCGTACGCGAGGATGGTGATGAACTTCTTCTCCTCCTCGTCGTTGCCGGCGCTGACCCGGCCGTCGGCGATGAAGAACCGCCCGTCGGCGTAGGCGTACCGGGGGTTGTACACGCTGCTCTCCAGCTGGGCGGTGGAGACCGGGTGCTGGAGCAGCATCTTCGGTGCGCCGCCGGTGGGGGCGAGCGTGGCGACGCCGCCGCCCCGGTCGTAGGAGCCCTGCAGGTACACCAGCACCTCGGAGCCCTCCATCCGCAGCGGGGTCATCGTCCGCTCCGGGCCCGCCTTGGCCCGCCACTTGGGCTTGCCGGTGTCGAGGTCGAAGGCGACGACCTCGTTGGTGCCCCGGGTCAGCTGGGTCGGCTCGGTCGCCATATAGAAGGTGGAGGCGTCCGCCGCGACCCCGATGCAGCCCTGGAGGTACTCACCCAGAATGATGAAGCTGCCGCCGCACTGGGGGCGGAACTTGTCCTTGCCGCCCTGGATGGTGGAGCGCAGCTTGCCGCCGTCGGTGAGGGCGAAGACGCTCCACTCCTTCTTGTCCCGCTTGATCGCGGAGACCACCAGCGGGCTGACCGAGTAGACCTTGTCGACCTCCCAGCCCTCCGGCAGCCGGTAACTCCACTTCGCCTTGCCGGTCTTGGCGTCGACCTCGCTGACCTCGTGCTGCGTCTTGGCGGCACCGCCGCAGTCGGCCGCGGCGATCAGCCTGGGGCCACCGGCGAAGGCGTACCGCTTGCACTCGGCGTCCGGGTCCTTGCCCCACAGCTGCTTGCCGTCGGCCATCGAGAACGCGAAGGAGTTGCCGGTGCCGGCCGCGGTCACCGTGTCACCGCTCATCGCGAGGGTGATCTCGAAGAGCGAGCCGAAGCCGTCGCCGCGCGGCACGGGCTTCTTCCAGCCCGCCTTGCCGGTGTTGAGGTCGATCAGCTGGAGGTCGTTGCAGTCGGCCTTCTCGGTGACGCCGTCCTTGAGACCGATCACGATCCTGCCGTCGGCGGTGGGCGCCGCCGGGGCCGTGCAGACCTCGGTGGCGAAGGGGATCTCCCACTTCTTGGTGCCGTCCGCGGCGGAGTAGCCGACGACGCTCTTGTACATCGCCTTGACGACGGTGTCGCCGACCACCCACGGGCCGTACACATCGGCGCCGTTGCGCGGCAGGTCCACGTCATTCTTGACGGTGAAGGCGACCTTCGCCTCGCCGGGCTGGCGGTCGGCGTTGAAGTCGTCGCCGACATCGCGGCCGCCGCCGGTGCCGGTCCCGTCGCCCTTGTCCACCGTCGGGGAGCCGCTGGGCTTCACCGGGGCGCTGCTGCCCTTGGCGTCCGGCTTGGCCGGGTCGTCGTCACCGGCGGTGGCGAACCAGACGCCGCCGCCGACCACCAGCAGCGCGGCCACCGCCGCCGCCACGATGGCCAGCGGCTTGCCCTTGAAGGGCCCCTTGCCCCCGGGAGACCCCTGCTGGGGCCCACCGGGGTACGGGGGCTGTTGACCGGGCCCGCCGGGGTAGGGGGCCTGCTGGGCGTACGGGCTCCCGGGCTGGCCGGGGTACGGGGCCTGCTGGCCGGGCCCGCCGGGGTGCGGGGCCGCCGCGTACGGGCTGCCGGGCTGCCCGCCGTAGGGGTTCGGCTGCCCGCCGTACGGGCCGGGGGCCTGGGCGGGCGGGGTCTGGGCACCGTATGGGCCGGGGGCCTGACCGGGGGGCGTCGGGGCACCGTATGGGCCGGGGGCCTGGCCGGGGGGCGTCGGGGCACCGTACGGGCCGGGGGCCTGGCCGGGCGGGGTCTGCGGGTAGCCGTAGCCGGGCTGGGGGGTGCCGTAGCCGGGCTGCGGAGCCCCGGCCCCGTACCCGCCGGGCTGCCCGGGCACCTGGCCCGGCGCCTGGCCGGGGGCCTGCGGCGGCATCGGCGGCGGCCCGGCGGGCGGCTGCGGTGCTCCCGCCGGAGGCTGGGCGGGCGGCTGCGGAGCCCCGGCCGGAGGCTGGGCCGGCGGCTGCGGAACCGCACCACCCGGCGACTGCTGGCCGGCCTTCCCGCCCTTCCCGGCCGTCCCGGCCTTCCCGGCCTGATCCGACGGGTTGGCCCGATCCGACCGACCCGACTGGCCGTCCTGACCGGCCCGCGGGTCGGGCTCCTCCGGAGGCCCGAAGCCCCCCTGCGGCGGTTGCTGGCTGGGCGGCTGACTCATCAGCGCATCCCCCTTCGCGCGGCCCGCTGCCCGACCGGCCTCCCCCGCGATTCCGGCGCGCACGTACCGCCGGAATGGAGTGAATCGGACATGGAATCCGCAGTGTTGCGTGAGTCGAGCGGGGCTTCTTTCTATCACCCGGCGAGGACACAAAAAGGTCCGGTCCCGCCCCTGTACCCAAGGGAGGACCGGCCTGTGATGCCTCTGTTATCGCCTCTCCACGCCGACTCCACGCCGCCGGGCGGCGGGCTGTCCCGCCATCCCCGCTACGCGTCCTCGGCGAGTTCCAGCCACCGCGTCTCCAACTCCTCGCGCTGCGCGGCCAGTGCGCGAAGCTCGGCGTCGAGCTCGGCGACCTTCGCGAAGTCGGTGGCGTTCTCCGCGATCGACGCGTGCAGCTTCCCTTCCCGCTCCGCCACCTTGTCGAGCTGCCGCTCCACCTTCTGCAGCTCCTTCTTGGCGGCCCGGGCGTCCCCCGCCGACTTCTCCCGCACCGGAGTGGCCACCGGTGCGGGCGCCGCGGCCTCCACCATCCGCTCCCGCCGCTCCAAGTACTCCTCGATCCCTCGCGGCAGCATCCGCAGGGTGGCGTCGCCGAGCAGGGCGAAGGTGCGGTCGGTGGTGCGCTCGATGAAGAAGCGGTCGTGCGAGATGACCACCATCGAGCCCGGCCACCCGTCCAGCAAGTCCTCCAGCTGCGTCAGCGTCTCAATATCCAAGTCATTCGTCGGCTCATCCAGGAACAGCACATTCGGCTCGTCCATCAGCAGCCGCAGCAGCTGCAACCGCCGCCGCTCGCCGCCCGAGAGATCACCGACCGGCGTCCACTGCTTCTCCTTCCCGAAGCCGAACTGCTCGCACAGCTGGCCGGCGGTCATCTCCCGCCCCTTGCCGAGGTCCACCCGGTCCCGGACCTGCTGCACCGCCTCCAACACCCTCAGCTGAGGCGGCAGTTCCGTCACATCCTGCGACAGATAAGCCAGCCGCACCGTCTTCCCGACCACGATCTTCCCCGCCGCCGGCTGCTTCTCCCCACCGCTGTACGCGGCATCCGCCAGCGCCCGCAGCAGCGAGGTCTTGCCCGCGCCGTTGACACCGACCAGCCCGATCCGGTCCCCCGGCCCGAGCTGCCAGGTCAGATGCTTGATCAGCGTCTTCGGCCCCGCCGTGACCGTCGCATCCTCCATCTCCAGCACGGTCTTCCCCAGCCGCGCGTTGGCGAACTTCATCAGCTCGCTCGAATCCCGCACCGGCGGCACATCCGCGATCAGCGCGTTGGCCGCCTCGATGCGGTAGCGCGGCTTGGAGGTACGGGCCGGGGCGCCACGGCGCAGCCAGGCCAGCTCCTTGCGCATCAGATTCTGCCGCTTGGCCTCCTCGGTCGCGGCGATCCGCTCCCGCTCGGCCCGCGCGAACACATAGTCCGAGTACCCGCCCTCGTACTCATGGACCGAGCCCCGTTGCACATCCCACATCCGGGTGCAGACCTGGTCCAGGAACCACCGGTCGTGGGTGACGCACACCAGCGCCGACCGCCGAGCCTGCAAATGCCGCGCCAGCCAGGCGATCCCCTCCACATCCAGGTGGTTGGTCGGCTCGTCCAGCACCAACAGATCCTGCTCGGCGATCAGCAGCTGCGCCAGCGCGATCCGCCGCCGCTCACCACCCGACAGCGGCCCGATCACGGTGTCCAGCCCCTGCGGGAAGCCCGGCAGGTCCAACCCCCCGAACAGCCCGGTCAGCACATCCCGCACCTTGGCGTCCCCGGCCCACTCATGATCGGCCCGGTCGCCGATGACCTCGTGGCGCACGGTGGCGGCCGGGTCCAGCGAGTCGTGCTGCGTCAGCACCCCCAGCCGCAACCCCCCACTGTGCGTAACCCGCCCTCCGTCGGCCTCCTCCAACTTCGCGATCATCCGGATCAGGGTCGTCTTACCGTCCCCGTTCCGCCCGACCACACCGATGCGATCGCCCTCCGAGACCCCGAGGGACACCCCGTCGAGCAGCGCACGGGTGCCGTACACCTTGCTGACTGCCTCGACATTGACCAGGTTGACGGCCATGAACACTCCTGTACGCGGGCGGGGGGCGACCTACCAGAGTAGCCGGACCCGCGGTGCGCTACCGTGCCGCGTTCTCCCACGACCAGGGGCGGGGATCCTCGTACGGGCCATACAGCGGACGATCATGACAACGGCACCCCTCACCGCCCTATCCCTCGCCCCCACCGGCTGCACCGCCGACGCCCCCTCCCCGTCCCCCTCCCCCGAGGTCCGCCAAGGCACCCTGAACGTCCGCTGCGAGCTGGACGCCAAACCGGCCGGCCACACCGGCTTCCTCCGCGTCTACGTCCCAGGCCCCGACACCCCCGACGACCTCAGCCCTCGCGCAGCCCTATCCGCCTTCCTCGCCGACGAGGAGGGCGCGACCCCGGGTGGAGGGGTGGGGGCCTGGGGCCAGGGGCGATCCCCGCAGTGAGCGGGGCGCACCTCGGCCTCGGCGCCGTGAACGGCATCGTCGCAGGATCATCCCCGCGCGGGCGGGGAGCACCGGTCGTGGAGTTCGCAGTACCGCAGGATGACGGGACCATCCCCACGCGGGCGGGGAGCACATGCCCAGTGCCTCAGCGATCGGCCCCGGGATCGGGCCATCCCCGTGCGGGCGAGGAGCACACTTCGCAACCTGCGACGTTACTCGGGCCGCCATCGCTTCCGCATGACTTCCGGGAAGTCGGACCCAAGCGGCGGCAACCTTCGCCCTGTCGTGAAACCCCTCAGTCGATCGACAGACCCAGGGCCCTGAGTGTGCCCAGGGAGATGTCGGCGCCATCGAGAGCGGCGACAAGGCGAAGCGCCTGTTCCGCGATCGCCAGGTCCTGCGGAACGTCGGGGACCGGATGACCGACCTCCCGCAGATACGCGAGAACCTGGTCCCAGGCATAAAGCACAGTTCCCTCGCGGGATACGGGTGCGGGGAAGTGCCGGTCCTGGGACGACTGTGCCAGCGACTGAGCGCCTAGCCCGCTGCGCTGAGCGGCTTCATCGAGAGTCACGGTCTCGGGCAGGGCGACACCGACAGCCTGTAGCCCGCCGATCAGCCGAATGCGCTGTACCGCTTGGGCGACAGCGTCCAGAAGGGTCGGAGCCTCGATATCGCAGGCCAGCTCCCGCAGCAGGGATGCGTCCGGAGACTTCGGGTGAGCGGCCGGATCTTCCGGGGGAAGCGTGTAGGAAATCGCTCCGTCCGCGAGGGCGTCGCAGTGGTCGAACGCATCAGCCTGTTCGGAGGTGAGCGGCTTCGCGAGGAGGATGCTGAAACTCCACTCCACTTCATACCTCCCTAGTGCGCGTGGGTTCTGACAAAGCGGTCGATCCTCTTCGCCTCGTTCAGGTCGGGGCGCGGGTCCGGGCGGATTCCGTGGCAAGCACGATCGTATGAGAGCGCAGGCGCGGAGGAGTTGAATCGCCACCGCCGGACAGCCGCCGCTTGATCGTCTTCCCGGATCACTGAGAGGCGCCGCTGGTGAGCGGCCGGTTTTGCTGAACCGGCAACGGGATTCACGCCTGGTGCGCCGGCCGCTGAACGATTGCTGCTGTGTCCTCGGCCGGAGCGCGGCAGCTGGTTCCGGTCTGGTCGTGGGCACCGGTCATCCGCACTATTGCCAGGAGGATCCATGCCGCAGCCGACCGCCGCCGGCCTCACCCACCGTCTGGTGCCTTCACCCGCCGGCCGGATCCACCTGGTGGAGCAGGGCAGCGGGCCGCTGGTGTTGCTCGTGCACGGGTTCCCGGAGTCCTGGTACTCATGGCGCCACCAGATGCCCGCACTGGCCGCGGCCGGCTACCGCGCGGTGGCTGTCGATGTCCGTGGTTATGGCCGCTCCTCCAGGCCCGAGGCGGTCGATGCGTACCGGGTACTCGATTTGGTGGAGGACAACGCCGCGGTGGTGGAGGCGTTGGGCGAGCAGACCGCAGTGATCGTCGGGCACGACTGGGGAGCGACCATAGCCGCGACCTCCGCATTGGTCCGGCCCGATGTCTTCCGCGCGGTCGGACTGCTCAGCGTGCCCTACACACCGCCCGGCGGCCCCAGGCCCGGTGAGGTCTTCGCGCAGTTGGGCGGGGAGGAGGAGTTCTACGTCTCCTACTTTCAGCAGCCGGGCCGCGCCGAGGTGGAGATCGAACCCGATGTGCGCCGCTGGCTGGCGGGCTTCTACGCCGCCCTGTCCGCCGACACCATGCCCGCGCCGGGCGCGCCCGACCCCCACTTCGTCAACCGCGGCGGAAGGCTGTGTGACCGGTTCCCCGCCGATCGGCTGCCGTCCTGGTTGGGCGAGCACGACCTCGACGTCTACGCCGCGGAGTTCGAACGGACCGGCCTGACCGGGGCTCTGGCCCGCTATCGGAACATGGACCGGGACTGGGAAGACCTAGCCGAGTACAACGGCGCCCCCCTCACCCAGCCGTCGCTGTTCGCGGGCGGGGCCCTGGATGCCTCCACCATCTGGCTGGCAGACGCGATCGAGGCGTACCCCACCACTCTGCCGGGCCTGGTCTCGTCGCACATCCTTGACGGCTGCGGTCACTGGATCCAGCAGGAACGCCCCACGGAGATCAACCGGATCCTGACCGATTGGCTCGCTTCCCTGGCTGCCTGATGCACCCGGTGGCACTTGCGCATGGACCCCGAGCCCACCCACCGGGCCCCCTCTCATCCAGCGGCGAGCACCTTGAGTCCAAGGCCCGTAGGGGCGCCAGGCGTGTCCGCGCGGGGCCGTTGTGGATGGCGTTCGTGGTGATCACCAGGTAGCGGCCTGCCGCCGGAGCGAGGTAGAGGCTCGTGCCGGTGAAGCCGTGGTGGTAGGCGGTATGCCCACCGTGGGTGGTGACCCAGGCCAGCCCCCGATGCAGGCCCGGCTCGATCTCCGCCTGGGGGACCAGGCCGGCCCGGAACCAGGCGCCCAGCGGATCGTCGGCATTCGCGTACGCACCGAGGAGGCGTTCCGCGTAGGTGGCCAGGTCGTGTGCGCTGGCGAAGATGCCCGCGTGTCCGGCGACGCCGCCGAGCAGGGCGGCGTTGTCGTCATGGGCGGTGCCCCAGAGCTGAGGTGCGCCGGGGAAGCGCGACTCGGTGGGAGCGACCCGCGATGAGCGGGCCAGCGGCCCGTAGGTGGTCGCGGGCATGCCGAGGTCGTCGAAGAGCTCCCGGGCGAGTTGGTCGAGGTCTCGCCCGTGGACATGGGTGAGTGCCAGGCCGAGGAGGACGAAGCCGCGGTTGATGTACCGGTGGGCACGGCCAGGCTCGTCGTCCAGCGGTTCGCGGCACATCAGCTCGTACAGCGGTAGCTCCGCGCCCCGGTAGTGATCGAGCCGGGTGGTGGCCCGCATGCCGCTGGTGTGAGTGAGGATCTGCCGGACGGTGGGTTCGGCGCTGGGGGTGCTGTCGGACATGGCGGGGAGGGCCTCGCGGAGTGGGGTGTCGATGTCGAGCAGGCCCATTTCCACGGCGCGGCCGATGAGGGGCCAGGTGGCGACGACCTTGGTGAGCGAGGCGAGGTCGTAGAGCGTGTGCTCGTCGGGGCGTTCGGGGCCGTGCTCGGGAGCTACGGCACCAGCGGCAAGGACCGTACGGGAGCCGTCGGCCGCACCGGTGAGGATGACACCGCCCGGGGTGGCCCCGTCCGCGATGACGGCTCGGAGGGCTTCGTGCAGAGCCCTGTGGTCAGCCTGGCTGTACGGGGTGGGCATCACGATGTCTCCGGTTTGGTGTGCCGATGCTGTGGCTTCGCGCGGCCGGGCCGTCCTTCCCGGGGAGGGACAACCGCACCCGTCTCCGGTACGCGGGTACAGGCCGCACGCGTACATCAGCGCCTGGACGACGGCGACTTTGGCGAAGCCGACCCACCGGACACGCATCCACCGATGCCCGCAGTAGAGCCGGCAGAGCCCGTCAGCCCGTTCGTGGAGGCTCCGTGCGGCCGCCGGTGCAGACAGTCCTCCGCACGCGAACATGGCGATCACCTGTGCTGCGAGGCGCCTTCCACCAGTTTTGCTCGGCTGCCTCCGCGATCAGAGGCCCTCGGCCGTAGGAAGAACGTCCTTCTGCTTCTCGGCGTCGGAGAACAGAAGGGTGGGTTCGGCGAGGATGTCGCGGCCGGACTCGCTCTTGTAGATCTCGTCGACGCTGCCGAACCGGGCCTCGGAGTAGTCGAGGTCCAGCATCACGGCGGCCTGCCGCACCGATGCCTCGTCGGGTCCCTCGATCTCCAGGAAGGTGGGAAGGTCGGGCCAGGTGTCGAAGTCGAAGGCGACCTCGCCCAAGCGCCACTCCTCGCGGTAGTTCTCCTGGTAGCGGACCTCGGTAAGGCCGACTCGACGCAGGATGTCGGCCATGGCGTGCAGATCGGTGACCTCGGTCTCGATCTCCTTCGTGCCGTCGATCGTCGTGGCATCGGTGACCTGCTTGAGCGTGAGCGTCGACCGGGTGCCCTCATCACGCAGCCGAACCCAGGCCCCGCCTTCCAGGGAGTCGTTCTCGAAGATCTTGCGGGTGAGGAGTGTGCGGGGGAACGCCTGGACGGCGCCGAGAGCAGTCAGCTTGGCCTGGAGGCCGGCGGCATCGACGGCCAGGAACTTCGCCTCGTACTCGTGCTTCACGGGTCCTTCTCTCAGAAGTGGTCGGTAAGGGTGGTGGACGTACGGACTGCCATAGGCAGCAGCTTCAGTCGATCGATGAGGACCAGCGCATGTGACTGGCTATCACCCGGGAGGTGGACGTCACCTCGGTGATGGGCGATCGCTGCATGGGGCCAGCCCCGCGCGGGCGAGGAACACGTCGTGTCGCGAGGGTAGTGCTCGTCGTGGTGGGGGCCATCCCCGCGCGGGCGGGGAGCACAAGGTCGGCGGCACCGGCCTGGCCACCCCGGCGGGGCCATCCCCGCGTGGGCGGGGAGCACCAGCCCTGGCCATATTTGGGGATCACGGTTCCGGGGCCATCCCCGCGCAGGCGGGGAGCACCGGCGGCCGCGCAGCTTGGGCACGCAGGGGCCGGGGCCATCCCCGCGCAGGCGGGGAGCACTCTTCGCGACCTGGGACGTTACTCGGACCGCTGCCGCTCCCGCATGACTTCTACGGAATCCGACATCAGGGGTACCAGCCCATCATCCGGGCACTTCCTCGGTCGGTGACCGGCAACCAACCGCAGCCGCCGGGCAGATGGCGCAGGCCACGGACGACGGAAGCACCGTCCGCGACCTGCGCCAGGATCAGCAGGCGGCAGTCGCTGGCGCGCCAGTGACTTCGAACGCGGCGGGGCGATGGCGCCTGCCTCTCTCGACGTCGATCCACCGGCTCCTGTGCCGTCGCTCAGTCCTGCTGCAGGGCCTCTTCACGGAGTTCGATGCCGCGCTCCAGCTGGATACGGATGAGCTCTACCTGACCGGGATCCAGGTCAAGCGTGCTGGAGACCGCCGTCCCGTCGCGCAGGCACACCTCGACGGGCAGATGGGCGCGGCCGGTCAGCCGGTCGTAGCGCAAGTCCTGCTTGAGCGGGACGACCCGGCTGATGAAGGGCCACGACGCTGCGGCGCGTGCCGGCGGCTGGGTCCGCTGACGCGGGCTGGATTCCATGGGCGTCCTCTCTGAGGTTCTGCTGCGGGGCCCCCTGAAGGCGGGGGCGGAACGGCGGCTCGCGCCGTTCACGAGCGGGTCGGCTTGGTGGAGCGCACCTCGCCGAGGCTGTCGGGCGGGTGCTCGTCCAGGGGCACGAAGCCGTGCAGCGACAGGCAGTGCAAGCAGGCGTGGAGAACGCTGCCGGGTCCGGACGCGGCGTGGACGACTCCGACGCAGACGGCTTGGTCGTCGCTCTTGCCACACCAGTGACAGGTCTTCATGGTGCGTTTCACTCCCTACTGTCGATATCGATCTCGGCCCAGACGGTGGCGCGTTCGGCAATGCGGTCATGTCCGTAGCGGTCGCACTGATCGAGGGCGAACAGAACGGCCTGGCGCCGAGCAGGGCCGAGATCGTCGGGGAGAGCCACCTCGATACGGGCGAGGCGAGGTCCGATGGTGACCACAGGCTCGGCGTCGGTAGCGGCCTGAAGCATGCTGGCGACGGCGGTCGCGCGCGTCTCGATACCGGGCACAGCTCTCCCCTGTGATCTGCGCGTCACTTTTAGTGATGCTGAGTACTTAGCTTCACCTGATGGGTTAGCTTTGTCAACGTCGAACCCGACCCACCGGAGCAACGCAGATGCCACGCGAGACCCCGTACCTGCAGGTGGCCGACCAGCTGCGCGCCCGCATCAAGTCCGGCGAGTGGGCGATCGGCGACAAGCTGCCCAGCCGGGCCCGTATCGCCGCTGAGTACGGCGTCGGGCAGTCCGTGGCGCAGCGCGCGATGGAACGCCTCATCATCGAGGGCCTGTTGGAGGGGCGAGCCGGGTCGGGTACCTATGTCCGGCGCCCACGCGAGCGACTGCGTATGGTCCGCTCCCGGCATCGCGAGCACCGCGGCGGCAGCCCGTTCCGCTCGGACATGCACGAACAGGGCAAGACCGGCACATGGGAGTGCCATAGCACCGCCCGGGTCCCCGCTCCCGACCACATCGCCGAGCGCCTGGCCATCTCGCCCGGTGATCCGACGGTGTTCACTCGGTACGAGTTCCTGGCCGACGGGCAGCCCGTTCAGCTCTCCGAGTCCTGGGAGCCCATGGCCATCACCGGCGAGACACCCGTCGTACTGCCCGAGATGGGCCCGCTCGCCGGGGCCGGCGTGGTCGAGCGGATGCGGTCCATCGGGATCACCATCGACCTGGCCGTGGAAGTGCCGCGCCCCGCCCGCGCCAGTCAGCGGACGGCGAACCTGCTCGGCATCAGCATCGGCGACCTGGTGACCGAGATCGAGCGCACCTACTACGACACCGACGGACGCCCCGTCGAGACGGCCGACATCACCGTCGCGGATGTGCGGTGGGAGATCGCCTACGAGATCGGCGTCCCACGGGTCTGACGCGCTGGCCCGTGGCGGTAGCGCCGACCAGCGAGCAACCCTCGTCGAGCTATTCATACCTGCCGTCCTCCTTCAACCCATCCCCGCATGGGCGAGGAGCAGGCCAAGGACGGCTACGGCATGACCGTGTACGGGAGAACGGCCCCGCATCGGTGGGAAGCGCATCGTCCCGAAGGGGTGCCGCGTCCGATGCGGGCACGAATCCCCGCGTGCGCGAGGGATCCTTCGTAACGTCTCACGGCGCTTCTCTGGACTGGCAACCACGCCAGCCTGCGCGGGGATCATCTCGCCAGACGTCCAGAGCACCGACCGGCGGTCCACTACACCAGGCGGGAATCCTGCCACGCGGACCACGACCCGGCCACGGTGCAGTTGTCGGGGGTGGGCCATCGCTGCGCTTCCTCTTGCTCGTGCGTGCGCCGGGCGCCGGGCGCCGGGCGCCGGTGGATCGGAGTACTCCGGTCGCCCGCAGTGATCGGGTGATGCTTAGTCAACTTCTCCACACGGCACTTGGAGAGGGCCCAGGATGTAGTCCTGCGTACTCCCGTGTAGTCCGGAGAAGGCGGGGTGACAGGATGACGAACAGGCGGCATGTCGGTGCTCTGATCGCTCAGGCATGTGAGGCACGGGGGTGGGGCCCCAGCGAGTTGGCGAGGGCCGTGTCGAAAGCGGAGAGCGGCGACCCCGGGCGGTTATCCCGGCAGTACGCCTACAAGTGGATGGCAGGTGAGCGGGCGCCGGATTACTGGTGGCCCCATGTGGCGACGGTGTTGAACCTTGACCCGGACGCCATCAATGCCGCTCCGCCCTCGGAGGCGGCACCGTCCGGCATGGACACCGTGGCCTCGGCCCTGGAGCTGGCAAGGAGTGACGTGGACCGCCGGAACTTCATCACCGCCACCAGTGGGTACGCCCTGGCTGCGCTCGGGCTGCCGGACCTCGACAGCATCACCCGGCGTACGCAGGCCGGTTCGGGCTCGGTACGAGTCGGTGTGGGCGAGGTCGCGGCCGTCCGGCAGATGGTGAAGTCGCTCGGCGACTCGGCCTCGGAACTCGGCGGCGGCCACGCACGGCACTTGGCTGTGCGCTACCTCACCCAGGATGTCGCGCCCTGGTTGAAGGGACGCTTCACCGAAGTCGTCGGTCGCGAGCTGTTCGGGGCGACCAGTCAGCTTGTCCACTTGGCCGGTTGGATGGCCCAGGATGAAGGCGACACCCCGGAACTGCGGGGCCTGGCACAGGGCTACTACGCCCATGCGTTCCGGCTGGCAGCCGAGGCCGGTGATGCGGAACTGTCCGCCACTGCATTGCGCGGCCTCACCGTCCAGTGCATCGACCTGGGATTCCGAGCGGAGGCCGTACAGCTTGGTGAGGCCTGTGTGGAGCAGGGCCGTCATGTCGGTAACTCCCGTGCAATTGCCTACTACGAGGCGACGCTCGCCAACGCGGCCGCACAGGACGACGACCGGCGTACGGCCACTAGACACCTGGCCGCCTCCGAAGCAGCCATCGGCCGCCCCTCCGCCGTCGGTGGCGAGTCCTGGGCCGCCCACTACTCCCCCGGCCGCTGGGCCCACGACAGCGGGATGATCCTCAACCGCCTGGGCGACCTGGACGCGGCGGAAGAGCAGTTGCGCCTCGCGCTGGACATCCACGGCCTGGATCGCCGTCGCACCCGCGCGATCGTCCTGGCCGACCTGGGCACTGTACGGCTGCGGCAGGGCGACCTGGACGGCGCGCTCGCCACCTGGAGCGAGTTCGCCGACTGTGCGGACGGCGTCCGCTCGGTGAAGGTGCGGGCAGCCCTGCGAGACATGCGCGTACGGCTCCGCCGGTACCCGGGGTCGGCAGAGGCGCAGGCGCTACGCGAGAGGGCGGCGCAGGCGGAAGCCCCGATGTGACGATGGCATGCTGGCACATCCAGGGAGCGCATGGGCAGTACGGAGCACTTGGCCCACGACGAGGGATCGTCTGTCGTCGGGGGACAACCCCCGGGCGCGGGGAGGACACGCCACGATCCGCGACCACCCGAGGACACGCGCATGGCATGCCGAGGATCGCGCATCACCGGCATTCACACGCGAGCGAGTCGGCACGGCTCCTCGCATACCGTCAGTTCATGTCGAGGACCCGCACCCTGATACCTACTCTGCTGCGCGGCACCGCCCGCCTTGGATGTCGCTCCCGTCGTCGAGAACGCTCAGGCTTGCGGCTGGGATGTGTGCCTCGGGCTGACACCGACGACGGCCGAGTGGCTGGACCAGGATCTGGAAGACCTGAGGACCCTGACCCGGCACCCGATCCGTCACCGATACCGACGGCCGGGAGAACCGGACGTCTGGCCTCAAGCCGACGCGGTCCTTGTCGCTCCGGCCACCACCAATACGATCAACCGGATCGCCCTCGGGCTGACGGACACCTGGGTGGCCGGGTTCGTCGCCGAAGGCATCGGCAAGCGCATTCCGATGGCGCTGATGCCATGCGTCAACGCGGCCTATGCCGAGCATCCTCAACTACCCCTGTCCCTGGCGACGCTGAGCGCAGCCGGGATTCGTGTGCTGTACGGCCCGGGTGGCTTCCAGCCCAACCCGCCCGGCGAGAAGTGGCCGTATCCCTGGGACGCGGCGTTGGATGCGGTGGAGGCTCTGTGACCCTTGTGCTCAGCGCCATCCATCCCCGCGCCGGCGGGGCGCGTGTCATGATCGGCGTTTCCGTCGCCATGATCGGGGGACCATCCCCGCACAGGCGGGGCGTGTACTTCGCGACCTGCGGCATTGCTCGCATCACGACCGGCCCCGAGGATTCAGGGCCCGGTCGAGCAGTTGGAGCCCGGCCAGCCGTGACGGGAGACGCGGTCGGCCGTGGCCGTACGGGTGGCCCTACTTCTGGCGGTCCGGGACGGCGAAGCCGCGCATGGGCCGGGGCTCCGGGTCCCGAGAATCCGGCTCCTGAGCTTGCTTCCAGGCGGCGACCAGCTCGGCGTATCGCGGGTCGATCCACTCGCTCATCCGGTCCTCCTCGTTGTCGGCCCGCCCAGCGTACTCAGCCCTTTGGCTTGGGTTTCGGGATCAGGACGATCGGCCTCTCGCTGGAGTGGCTACCCGCCGCTGCTGGCCGGTGTGGATGCCTAGTGGAGGCGCAGACGCTGCGGGAGAGGGCGGCTCCGGCGGAAGCCGCGATGTGACGACGGCGTCCCGGCATGTCCAGGCCAGGAAACGCATGGGCGGCCGGGGCCGTCCCCGCGTACGCGGAGAGCACGCCTGGGCACGCACGTTGGCGTCGATCGCCCCGGGGCCATCCCCGCATGCGCGGGGAACACGCTATTGGTGCTCCCCACCACCGAGACAGATGGGGGCCATCCCCGCGTTCACGGGGAGCACTCTCACTCACCTGCGACGCTACTGCTGGTCCGGCAACTCCGCTTGCACTTCCGGAGGATCAGACAACCCGGGCACTTCGCGACCCTCTGTCACCCATGACAGCCGCCCCCGTCAGCGAAGTCGCCACCCGGTGCCGTACGGCTCGGTCGGGGCCGGAGCAGGGCGCGTCGCCCGCGCCCCGTCCCGAGGGGCCCGTCACGGGGGTTTCCCGGCTAACCGGCCGCAGGTTTCTTCGGCGCAGCGGACGCGGCGCGGAAGGCGCTTGGGCTTAGGCCCTTGTGGCGTTTGAACGCGGTGCTGAAGCCGAAGGCGTCGGCGTAGCCGACGGACTTGGCGATCCGGGCGATGCCGAGGTCGGTCTCGGACAGCAGCGCCTCGGCCTCGTCCATGCGGCACTCGGTGAGGTAGGCGAGAGGCGGGCGGCCCATCAGTTCGGTGAAGCGCTTGGCGAACAGGGCGCGCGAGACGCCGGCCCGGGCGGCCAGGGACGCCACCGTCCAGGCCTCGGCGGGTCGTTCGTTGAAGGACTCCAGGGCGGGGGCGAGCACCGGGTCGGCGAGGCCCCGGTACCAGCCGGGCGCGTCGGCGCCCGCCCGGTCGAACCAGGTGCGCAAGGTGCAGACCAGGGCCCAGTCGAGGAGCCGGTCCATCAGCGCCTGCGAACCGGCCGAGTGCCGGGCGGCGTCGATGGCGGCCGCCTCCAGCCAGGTGCAGACCTCGGCGTCCTCCGTGACCACCAGGACCGGCGGCAGGGTGCG
Organism: Streptomyces sp. NPDC046887; assembly: GCF_040644755.1. Lineage (NCBI taxonomy): Bacteria > Bacillati > Actinomycetota > Actinomycetes > Kitasatosporales > Streptomycetaceae > Streptomyces > Streptomyces sp. NPDC046887. The sequence continues at coordinate 401,364 of NZ_JBEYXH010000001.1, read as the reverse complement.
CAGGAGCCGTTCGTGGCGCATGCCCGAGGCGCGGTAGGCGCCCACGATCAACGCGGTCGTCTCCTGGGAGTCGGCGCCCCAGTGGATGCCGCCGAGTTCCTGGGCGGCGCAGTCGGTGTTCGCGGTGAAGCAGGCGATCTCGTACGCGGCGTGGGCGCCGCGGAGGGTGGCGGGACGGTCCACGAGATTGAACGGCGCGGAAGCGCGCACGAGGACCGTGTCGCCCGGGCCGACCGCCCGCTCGGTTCCGTCGGCCAGCAGCAGGGTGCCGCCACCACGCAGCACGTTGATCATGGTGAGCGGCGCGTCGTCGACGAAGCGGATGGCCCAGGGCGCCGTCAGTACGGCATGGCTGACGATCGACCCTTCGGCCCGGATGCCGCTCAGCAGCGAACTCAGAGGGTCCATGGCGGATAGGGTAGACGATCTCCTATGTCTCGGAGCGTTTCTGCTATAGATCGTCCATGTCAGCCCGGCTGTACTGGACTCACCGAACCGACCGAGACCAGCCGCAGCCGGGAGACACCGTGACGCAGCACGACAACCGCACCAGGACCGCCCTCGTCGTCGTGGCACACCACCGCACCGATTCCCTCACCGCGCACACGGCCCGCCGTGCCGCCACCCGGCTCGAAGCCGCCGGATACCGCGTCGACCTGCTCGACCTGCACGCCGAGGGGTTCGACCCGCGGATGAACGAGTCGGACCAGCCGGACTGGGGCAACCGGGAGAAGGCGTACTCGGACGAGGTGCGGACCCATATGCGGCGCATCCTCGACGCCGATGTCCTCGTCGTCGTCTTCCCGGTGTACTGGATGAGCGTGCCCGCCGTCCTCAAGGGCTGGATCGACCGCGTATGGAACTACGGCTTCGCATACGGCCGCAGCAAGCCCCGCCTCGCCGGCAAGCGCATCCTGTGGCTGGGCCTGGCCGGTGCCACCGCCGACGATCCTCTCGTGGAGGGGATGCAGACCGTCCTGGAGAGCGGTCTGAACGACGGCATCGCCTACTACTGCGGCTTCTCCCGCTCCACCGTCGGCCTGCTCACCGACGCGGAGGAGCGTCCGCAGCGTGTCGACGCCGAAGGCACCCTCTTGGTCGGCGCGGCGGTCGCGGGCTCCGAGCGGGAGGCGCGGTACGCGGCCTTCGACCGTCGTGCAGAGGGGTTCGTGGATCGGTTCGTGGCCGAGGAGCTTGTGGCGGTCTGAACCCTGGGAGGGGGAGGACTACGTAGTCCGCGAGGACCGGGTCGGCTGCACCACCACAGCCCCGTCCGCCGGAGAGGTCGCCACCCGGGCCGTGCGGCAGGTGCCCGACTCCAGCAGGGCGGCGGCCACATGCGCGGCCGCGTCGACGTCCTTGACCAGGAAGGCGGTGGTCGGGCCGGAGCCGGAGACGAGGGCGGCGAGGGCGCCGGCGGTGGTGCCGGTGGTGAGGGTGGCGGCGAGGGAGGGGCGGAGGGAGAGGGCGGCGGGTTGGAGGTCGTTGGCGAGGGTGGCGGCGAGGGCGGTGGGGTCGCCGGTGCGGAGGGCTTCGAGGAGGGCGGGGGTGGCGACGGGGGGCGGGACGGCGGTGTCGGCGGTGAGGCGGTCGAACTCGGCGTAGACGGCGGGGGTGGAGAGGCCGCCGTCGGCCACCGCGAAGACCCAGTGGAAGTCGCCGCCCACCGGGAGCGGGGTGAGGTGCTCGCCGCGGCCGGTGCCGAGGGCGGCGCCGCCCAGCAGGGAGAACGGGACGTCGCTGCCCAACTCGGCGCAGAGGGCGAGGAGTTCGTCGCGGGGGGTGGACAGGCCCCAGAGGATGTCGCAGGCGAGGAGGGCGGCGGCCCCGTCGGCGCTGCCGCCCGCCATCCCCCCGGCGACCGGGATGTCCTTGGCGATGTGCAGGTGGACGTCGGGGGCGATGCCGTGGTGGGCCGCCAGGGCCTCGGCGGCGCGGGCGGCCAGGTTGGTGGAGTCCAGGGGGACCTGGGGGGCGTCGGGGCCGGAGCAGGTGACGACGACACCACCGGAGGAGGGAGTGGCCGTCACCTCGTCGTAGAGGGAGACGGCGAGGAAGACGTTGGCCAGGTCGTGGTAGCCGTCGGGGCGGGCGCCGCCCACCGCCAGTTGGACGTTGACCTTGGCGGGGACCCGGACGGTCACCCCCGTACGCGTACCGGTGCTGCTCACGCTTCCTTGGCCTCCGCGATCCGGGCGAACTCTTCGACGGTGAGGGACTCGCCACGAGCCTGCGGGGAGACCCCGGCGGTGGTGAGGGCGCGCTCGGCGGCGGCCGGGGAGCCGGCCCACCCGGCGAGCGCGGCGCGCAGGGTCTTGCGGCGCTGGGCGAAGGCCGCGTCGATGACGGAGAAGACCTCGCGCTTGGTGGCGGTGGTGGCGACGGGGCTGGCGCGGCGGACCAGGGAGACCAGGCCGGAGTCGACGTTGGGGGCCGGCCAGAAGACGTTGCGGCCGATGGACCCGGCCCGCTTGACCTCCGCGTACCAGTTGGCCTTGACCGAGGGCACTCCGTACACCTTGTTGCCGGGGCCCGCGGCCAGCCGGTCGGCGACCTCCGCCTGGACCATGACGAGGGTGCGCTCGATGGTCGGGAAGCGGTCCAGCATGTGGAGGAGGACGGGGACGGCGACGTTGTAGGGGAGGTTCGCCACCAGGGCGGTGGGGGGCGGGCCGGGGAGCTCGTCGACCAGCATCGCGTCGGAGTGGACGAGCGAGAAGCGGTCGGCGCGGGCGGGCATGCGGGCGGCGACGGTGGAGGGGAGGGCGGCGGCGAGGACGTCGTCGATCTCCACGGCGGTGACCCGGTCGGCGGCCTCCAGGAGGGCCAGGGTGAGGGAGCCGAGGCCGGGGCCGACCTCGACCACGACGTCCTCCGGACGCACCTCGGCCGTGCGGACGATCCGGCGCACGGTGTTGGCGTCGATGACGAAGTTCTGGCCGCGCTGCTTGGTCGGGCGCACGCCCAGCGCGGCGGCCAGCTCGCGGATGTCGGCGGGGCCGAGGAGGGCGTCGGGCTCAGTGGTGCTCACCGATACAGCCTACGGGCACCAATGCTCAGTAATTGAACCTCCCCGGCGCCTCATCCGTGCAGCCTGGCGCCGCAGTGCGGCCAGGGGCTGGCGCCGCGCTGCACATAGAGCTTCTTCGCCCGGAAGGTCTGCTCGGCGGCGGGCGCCTGCTGGGCGGTGCCGCTGCCGCCGAGGGCCTGCCAGGTGGAGGGGTCGAACTGGTACAGGCCTCCGTAGGTGCCGGACGGGTCGACCGCGTCCGCCCGGCCGCCGGACTCGCAGGCGGCCAGCGCGGCCCAGTCCAGGCCGTCGGCGCCGGAGACCGCGACGGTGGCGGGCCGGGGCCGGGTGCCGACCCGGACCTGGCGGCTGACCGGCTCGCGGGCGATCTCGTCGGCCAGCAGCCGGGGCCGCTGCCGGACGCCGTTGACCGTGCGCAGGGCGTAGGTGAGGCGGCGCACGCCTGCCCGGCCCTGGCGCTCCACCACCTCCGTACCGGTGTACAGCTCGGGATCGGAGGTGCGGACGACCGTGTACGGCAGCGGTTCCTCGCGGACCTCGCGGCCGTCGGTGATCCGCATGACGGTGACCGTCTGGCCGTCGCGGGGGAACGTGCCGGCGGGTACGGAGGTGGTGTCCTGCCCGGCGAGCGTGATCCCGGCCTGGGCGAGCGCCTCGCCGACGGTGGCGGCGTTGGTGCGGATGGTGCGCTCGCGCCCGTCGGCCATGAAGGTCACCGCCCGCTCGGTGCGTACGTCGAGGGTGAGGCCGGAGCGCGGGATCGGGGTGGTGGGAGCGGTGGAGAGGTACGCGCCCGAGGACCGGACGCCGATCTCGCGCAGGGCCTCGTCAACGGTGCCCACCGTCGTCCACAGCTGTCGGCGTTGGCCGTCCAGGGTGAGGGCGACGGGACGTCCGTAGCGCAGCTGGACCCGGTCGCCGTCGGAGAGGGTGCCGTCCGGGCCGCCGGGGGTGACGGTGTCGTGCGGGCCGGGGGCCAGGTCCTCCTCGGCGAGCAGTTCCCGTACGTCGTCGGCGAAGGTGTGCAGGGTGCGGGCCGGGCCGCCGTCGACGCTGAGCTCCACCGCCTTGTCCTGGGCGACGAAGGCGGTGGTGCCGCCGGCGAGGACCGCGACGACGAGCGCCTGGGGGACGAGCCGCCGCAGCGTGTCCGGCCCACTGGACGATTCGGGGGCGGGGAGGGGGGTGGGGAGGGGGACTGCCGGGTCGGGGGTACGGCGTCGGCGGGCGGCTGCCGCCCGACGCGCCTCGCCCCGGCCATCGGTCGGCGGCCCACCGGTCGGCGGCCCATCGGTCGGCGGCGGGGGCGGCGCGGGGGAGGTGTACGCCGGGTGGCTGCCGTACGGAGCCGGGTCGTACGGGCTCGGCGGCTCCGGCGGCCAGGGGGTCTGGGGCCAGGGGGCGGCCGGGGGTACGGGGGCGGGGCCCGGGCCGTACGCGGTGACGGGCGGCGGGCCGTACCCATCAGCAATCGACGGCGCCCTGTACCCCTCGACGGTGGACGGTGGACCGTACCCATCAGCCATCGACGGCGCGCCGTAACCGTCCGCGAGGGGCGGCGGACCGTACCCCTCGGCGACCGGCGGCGGACCGAACCCGGCGGCGACCACCGGCGGACCGTAGCCCTCGGCAGCCGCCGGCGGGCCGTAGGCGACCGGCGGGGGGCCGTAGCCGGGGGCCGGCTCGTACTCGTATGTGGCGGAGGTGCTCACGAGGCCGGGACCCTAGCGGAGTCTCGGTCACTCTCCCAAACAGCCCGGTTACGCGGTGTCGCGCTCGGCGGTGGTGACCAGGTGCTGCTCAGTAGTCGAAGGCGCGGGCCGTGTTGACGGCGATCGCGGTGGCCATGGCCTCCTCGTCCACCCCCCGCACCTCGGCCATCGCCCGCACCGTGAGCGGGATCAGATAGGGCGCGTTGGGCCGCCCGCGGTAGGGGGCGGGGGTGAGGAAGGGGGCGTCGGTCTCCACCAGGACCAGGTCCAGGGGGGCGACCGCGAGGGCGTCCCGGAGGGGCTGAGCGTTCTTGAAGGTGACGTTTCCGGCGAAGGACATGAAGTAGCCGGCCTGGGCGCAGATGCGGGCCATCTCGGCGTCGCCCGAGTAGCAGTGGAAGACGGTCCGTTCGGGCGCGCCCTCCTCGGCGAGGATCCGCAGCACATCGGCGTGGGCCTCGCGGTCGTGGATGACCAGCGCCTTGCCGTGTCGCTTGGCGATCTCGATATGGGCGCGGAACGAGCGCTCCTGGGCGGCCATGCCCTCGGGGCCGGTACGGAAGTAGTCGAGCCCGGTCTCGCCGACGGCCCGCACCTGGGGCAGCGCGGCCAGCCGGTCGATCTCGGCGAGGGCGTCGTCCAGGGCGCCGTCGCCGCCGGCTTCTCGGGCCCCCTGACGGGACCAGCCTCCCCCAGCCCCAGGGGGCTGGGAGGTGCCCCCACCATCCCCCAGGACGATCCGAGGCGCCTCGTTGGGGTGCAGGGCGACGGCGGCATGCACGTTGGCGTGGGCGGCGGCCGTCTCCGCCGCCCAGCGGGAGCCCTTCAGGTCGCAGCCCACCTGGACGACCGTCTCGACACCGACCGCGGCGGCCTTGGCGAGCGCCTCGTCCACGGTGCCGGACTGCATGTCCAGGTGGGTGTGCGAATCGGCGACCGGTACGCCGAGGGGTTCGGGCAGCGGCGGCGGGGCGTCCTTGGCACTCATGCCCCGATCGTACGGAAGCCGCCGCCCGGACCCGTTCGCCCGGACCCGTTCGCCCGGACCCAGTGCGGGCTACCTGCCCCGGAAGGGGTGCAGCAGGTCCGACAGATGCCAGTGGTGCGGCTCCTTGCGCAGGTCGGCGTCCGGGGCGGCGGCGGGCTGGGCCGGCACGGCGGAGGCGGGCGCGGAGGGGTCGATCGGGACGGCGGGGACCGGGCTCGCGGCGGCGGCCGCGGCGGCCTCGCGCTCCCGCTCGTCCAGGTCGGTGGGGCCGAGCGGTCCGAGGGCGCCCCGGGCCGGGACGGACTGCCGGGCGAGCAGGTCCAGCACCGAGGAGACCTGGCCGGAGCGCATGATGCGCACCACATGGCTGTCGCAGTTCTCGCAGGTGGGCTTGGAGAGCGGGGAGGCCACCCGGCGCCCGCCGTCGGCGCGGTAGACCACGAAGGCGTGGCCGTCGACGTCGGTGTGGTGCTCTATCTCGTAGGCCTGCTCCCAGCCGTGCCCGCACCTCATGCAGGCGAAGGCGTAGGCCTCATGTCCGACCGGGGTGCTCACTATCTCGGTCATGCCGGCTCCTTCCCACTCGGGACTGCTCAGGACCCGTTGGGGGGCACCTCAGCGCGCACGCATGCGGACGCATGCCGCCGAGGAGTGCTCTGGCCGCCGAATTCGGCCGTCGAGCGGGTCACTGAAGCCAGTGGACGCCTTCACCGGCAGGAGCGCTAAGGCATCTGCCGAACCATCGAACCGATTTGGGACGCCGCATACCGGGAGGCCCGGTCTGCGGTCTTTTCTTTGCCTTTCACGATAGGCCTTTACCGTGCGCTGAGCCTTCCGGAGAGGCGTTCTTTGCCGCCACGACGGCATCGAAGACCTCGCGCTTGGGTAGCCCGGCCTCGACGGCGACCGCCGCGATGGCCTCTTTGCGCCGCTCCCCCGCCTCCTCGCGCACCCGCACCCTGCGTACCAGCTCGGCGGGGTCGAGATCGGCCGGTCCTGGCTCGGGCGCGCCCTCCACCACGACGGTGATCTCACCCCGTACGCCCTCGGCCGCCCAGCGGGCCAGTTCGGCCAGCGGGCCGCGCCGGACCTCCTCGTAGGTCTTGGTCAGCTCCCGGCAGACGGCGGCGCGCCGGTCGGCGCCGAACACCTCCGCCATCGCGGCCAGGGTGTCGTCCAGCCGGTGCGGGGCCTCGAAGTAGACCAGGGTGCGCCGCTCGCCGGCCACCTCGCGCAGCCGGCCCAGCCGCTCGCCCGCCTTGCGGGGCAGGAACCCCTCGAAGCAGAAGCGGTCCACCGGCAGCCCGGACAGCGCCAGCGCGGTGAGCACGGCGGACGGGCCGGGTACGGCGGTGACCCGGATGTCCCGCTCCACGGCGGCGGCGACCAGCCGGTAGCCGGGGTCGGAGACGGAGGGCATGCCCGCGTCGGTGACCAGCAGCACCCGGGCGCCGCCGGCCAGCGCCTCGACCAGCTCGGGGGTGCGGGCGGACTCGTTGCCCTCGAAATAGGAGACGACCCGGCCGGTGGGCTGGACGTTCAGGGCGGCGGTCAGCCGGCGCAGCCGCCGGGTGTCCTCGGCGGCGACCACATCGGCGGCGGCCAGTTCGGCGGCGAGCCGGGGCGGGGCGTCGGCGGTGTCGCCGATCGGGGTGCCGGCGAGGACCAGCGTCCCGGCGGCGGAGTCTCGGATGCCTCCCCGCCGACTCGCCTCGATGCCCGTGTCGGCGGACATATCGTCTCGCACGTCCGTACTCGTCTCCGTGCCCGTCTCCGAGCCCGTGTCGCTGTCCGTTCCTGTCACACGGGCCATCCTCGCAGCCCGGACGCACGACGCGCACAGGCCTGTTCCCTACGATGGCGCGGTGACCAAGACTGCGCCTGAGGCTGCCGAGGCCGTGCCCGGCCGGGACGCCGGGGAAGAACCGCCGTCGTGGCGGCACCGCCTGCGCCGCTTCGGCTACGCCCCGCCGCCCTCGGCCGCCGGGCTGCGGGAGCGGCTGGTGCCGCCGTACGCCCGGCCCTCCGAGCGGGTGTGGGCGCTGTTCGGGGTACCGCCGGACGCGGCGGACCGGGTCTGGCGGCGGTGGGCGTGGGGCGGGCCGCTGCTGGTGGCGCTGGTCGCCGGGGTGCTGCGGTTCTGGCGGCTGGGCGAGCCCAAGGCGGTGATATTCGACGAGACGTACTACGCCAAGGACGCCTGGGCGCTGATCCACCAGGGCTACGAGGGGTCGTGGCCGAAAGACGTCGACAAGTCGATCCTGGCGAACCCGGACGCGGTGGCGGTACCGGTCGACCCCGGCTATGTGGTGCACCCGCCGCTGGGGAAGTGGGTGATCGGGCTCGGCGAGGCGATGTTCGGGTTCGACCCGTTCGGCTGGCGGTTCATGATGGCGGTGCTCGGCACGCTGTCGGTGCTGATGCTCTGCCGGATCGGGCGGCGGCTGTTCCGCTCGACGTTCCTGGGCTGCCTGGCGGGCGCGCTGCTCGCGGTGGACGGGCTGCACTTCGTGATGAGCCGCACCGCGCTGCTGGACCTGGTGGTGATGTTCTTCGTACTGGCGGCGTTCGGTTGCCTGCTGGTGGACCGGGACCGGGCGCGGGCCCGGCTGGCGGCGGCGCTGCCGATGAGCGAGGACGGGGGCGTGCTCCGGCCGGACGCCGATATCGCGGAACGGCTGGGGCTGGGCTGGCGGCCGTGGCGGCTGGCGGCCGGGGTGATGCTCGGCATGGCGGCGGCCACCAAGTGGAACGGGCTGTTCGTGCTGGCGGCCTTCGGGCTGCTGACGGTGCTCTGGGACGTGGGCGCGCGGCGGACGGCGGGCGCGGTCCGCCCGTACGCGGCGGTGCTGCGGCGGGATCTGGTGCCCGCCTTCCTCTCCACCGTCCCGGTGGCCATCGCCACCTATCTGGCCTCCTGGACGGGGTGGATCGCGACCGACCGGGGCTACTTCCGGAACTGGGCGGCCACCGAGGGCAAGGACAGCTCCTGGTCATGGCTGGCGCCGGACTGGCTGCGCAGCCTGTGGCACTACGAGACCCAGGTCTACGACTTCCATGTGGAGCTGACCTCGGGCCATACGTACCAGTCGAACCCGTGGAGCTGGATCGTGCTGGGCCGCCCGGTCTCGTACTTCTACGAGGACCCGGCCCCCGGCACCGGCGGCTGCCCGGCCGGCACCGCGGAGAAGTGCGCCAGCGAGGTGCTGGCCATCGGCACCCCGCTGCTGTGGTGGGCGGCCTGCTTCGCCGTGCTGTACGTGCTGTGGCGCTGGCTGTTCCGCCGGGACTGGCGGGCCGGGGCCATCGCCTGCGCCATCGCGGCGGGGTGGCTGCCCTGGTTCCACTACCAGGAGCGGACGATCTTCCTGTTCTACGCGGTGGTGTTCGTGCCGTTCCTCTGCCTGGCTGTCGCCATGATGATCGGCGCCATCCTCGGCCCACCCGGCACCGGCCCGGCCGCCGAGCGGCGCCGCACCGTCGGCGCGATCGGCGCGGGGGTGCTGGTGCTGCTGATCATCTGGAACTTCATCTACTTCTGGCCGCTGTTCACCGCCGAGCCGATCCCGCTGGACGACTGGCGGGGGCGGATGTGGCTGGATACGTGGGTATAGCGGCCCCGCTTGTGCGGGGCTGCGCCGCCGCCCTGGCCGCCACGGCCCTCGCCCTGCTCGGCCGGCCACTGCTGGGCGGTGGGACGCCGGGGCACCCGGTGGGCACCGCGCTGGACGGGAAGGCCGGGGCGGGCGGGACGGCGACCTACGCGCACGCCGAGGTGGGCGGGGAGTACTGGGTGGCCCTGCCCCCGGCGGAGAACGTCTCCGACGAGCCGGTGACGCTGCTGGCGGGCGAGTTCACGGACGTCCCGCGCGGCCTGAAGCTGGTCGAGTACCGGGCCCTCAGCCACCGGGACACGGACGGGCACCCGCTGGGGGTCTCCCCCGTCAGGCGCGGAACCGGCCTGCCCGATCCCATCCCCCTGCGGGCCCACTCCGCCCGCCCGTCGCCCATCGCGCCGCACCGGCCGGGGGAGGTGTTCTGGGCGGCCCGGTTCCAGGTGGTGGGAAGGATCACCGGCGACCTCTCCGGCTGCCGCTACCGCTACCGCCACGGCGGCGTGGAGTACGAACAGACGCTGAGCTGCGCCACCCGCGTCCGGCTGGGCCCGCCGGTGGGGTAGGGCGCCGACGGGCGGGCGCCCGAGGCGCGTTCCGGACAGGGGCCCGGGGCGTTCCGGACAGGCGCCCGGGGCGCGTTCCGGACAGGCGCCCGAGGCGCGTTCCAGTCGGGCACCCGGGGCGCGTTCCAGTCGGCCCCCAGGGGCGTTCCAGTCGGCTCCCAGGGCGCGTTCCGGTCGGGTAACGATCCGAACTGTTGTCAGAGGGGTCGCGTAGAGTGCCCGAGGTATCACGCTTGAACGTGTTCAAGCACGGTTTCAGGCTCACGGGGGCTCCTGGGGAGGGGACTGCACCATGCGCAGCGGAGCGAAGGTCGCCATCGTCGGCGGCGCGTTCGTCCTGGTGGCGGGCGGCGTCGGCTATGCGGGGTTCAACCTGTGGAACGGCATCACGGGCGGGGTGGACAACGTTGGCGAGGCGCGACCGCTGAAGGCCTCCGGGCCGATCACCGCGGAGGAGACCGAGCGGACCTCGCGGGACTTCCTGGCCGCCTGGGCCAAGGGGGACGCGGAGGCGGCCGGGCAGCTGACCAACGACCCGGCGAACGCCACCCCGGTGGTGGGGAGCTTCCGGGAGGCGGCCCATGTGACCAAGGCGGTGATCACCCCCGGGACGGCGAACGGCGCCAGCGTGCCGTACACGGTGAAGGCGACCGTCAGCCACCAGGGGCACAGCAAGGTGCTGTCGTACTCCTCGAAGCTGACCGTGGTGCGCGGGGCCACCACCGGCCGGCCCCTGGTCGACTGGGCGCCGGCGGTGCTGCACCCCAAGCTGACCAAGGGTGCGTCGCTGCGTACCGGTGAGGCGGAGACCGCCGCGATCGAGGCGGTGGACCGCCAGGGGCGGAAGCTGACCCGGGAGAAGTACCCGTCCCTCGCCACCGTCCTGGACACCCTGCGCACCCGGTACGCGGACCAGGTCGAGGGCGAGCCGGGCATCGAGACCTGGATCGAGCCGGCCTCCGCCGAGGCGCCGAACCAGACCCTGCTGACCCTCACCAAGGGGGTGCCCGGCAAGCTGCGGACCACGCTGGACGCCGAGGTGCAGGCGGCCGCCGAGCGGGCGGTGAAGAGGTTCGGGCAGGCCTCGGTGGTGGCGATCCGGCCCAGCACCGGCGAGATCAGCGCGGTCGCCAACAACCCGGCCGGCGGGTTCGACACCGCGATGCAGGGCGCCCAGGCCCCCGGCTCCACGATGAAGATCGTCACCGCGGCGATGATGCTGGACCGGGGTGTGGTGGACGGGCCGTCCTCACCGGTCGAGTGCCCGGAGGAGGTGCAGTGGAAGGGCGGCACCTTCCACAACCTCGACCACTTCTCCATACCGGACGGCGGCAGCCTCACCGAGAGCTTCCGGCGCTCCTGCAACACCGCGTTCATCAAGGCGGTGGGCCCGCTGAGCGAGAAGGACGTGGAGGACACCGCGCTGGGTGAGACGGCGCGGAAGTACTTCGGCCTCGGTGGGGTGTGGTCCACCGGGATCCCCTCCACCGACGCCAGTGTGCCCGCCTCGGAGGGCTCGGAGACGGCCGCCTCCTATATCGGTCAGGGCAAGGTCACCATGAACGCGCTCAGCGTGGCCTCCATCGCGGCGACCGCGAAGAGCGGGGCCTTCCACCAGCCGGTGCTCGTGCCCAAGGAGCTGATCAAGGGCGAGATCACCACCGCGCAGCCGCTGCCCGGGAACATCGCCTCCGCCCTGCGGACCATGATGAACGCCACGGCGACCACCGGCACCGGCGCCCAGGCGATGGCCTCGGTGAGCGGGGACAAGGGCGCCAAGACCGGCTCGGCGGAGGTGGACGGGCAGTCCTCGTCCAACAGCTGGTTCACCGGCTACGCCGACGACCTGGCCGCCGCCTCGGTGGTCCAGTCCGGCGGCCACGGCGGCGACTCGGCCGGCAAGGTGGTCGCGGACGTGCTCAACGCCCGGTAAACGCAGCAGGGGAATCCGGCGGGAGCCCGTCCACTGGGCGAAACGGTTCGCGTGGCTCGTACACCTACCGTTAGCGTGCGGGCCATGAGCGATTCCGTCCCCGATTCCGGGGTGTTCGTCGGCCACGCCGGCGCCACCGTCGCCGAGATACGCGAGCGGGCGGCGTGACGCCGCTGGTGGTGGCCGCCGTACTCACCGCGGCGGTGACGCACGCCGGCTGGAACGCGATCGCCCACCACATCCGCGACAAGCTGGTCTCGTTCACCCTGATCGCGGGGGGCGGGCTGCTGATCGGCGCCGTGCTGGCCTGCTTCGCCCCGCTGCCGGACCCGGCGGCCTGGCCGTATCTGGGGCTGTCGGCGGTGCTGCACGTGGCATACATGCTGCTGCTGATGCGTTCGTTCACGCTGGGCGACTTCGGCCAGATGTACCCGATCGCCCGCGGCACCGCGCCGCTGGTGGTGACCGTGCTCGCGGCCTTCCTGGTGCACGAGATCCCCGACGGGCAGCAGCTGATGGGCGTGGCGGTGGCCTGCGCGGGGCTGGTCGGCCTCGCCGTCTGGGGCATCCGGGGCACCGGGCGCTCCCCGCACTGGCCCGCGCTGCTGGCGGCGGTGGCCACCGGGGTCGCCATCGCCGGGTACACCGTGGTGGACGGCATGGGGGTACGGGCCGCGGACACCCCGCTCGGCTACACCGCCTGGCTGATGGTCGCCGAGGGCGTCGCCATCCCGGTCTACGCGCTCTACCGGCGCCGCTCGGAGCTGGCGGCCCAGCTGCGGCCGTACGCGGCACGCGGGCTGCTCGGCGCGGCGCTGTCGGTGGCCGCGTACGGGCTGGTGCTCTGGGCGCAGACCCGGGCTCCGCTCGCCCCGGTCGCCGCGCTGCGCGAGTCCTCGATCATCGTCGGGGCCGCGATCGGGGCGCTGTTCTTCAAGGAGCGGTTCGGCGCGCCCAGGATCGCGGCCGCCGGGTTGATGGTCGTCGGCATCGGCTTGATGCTGCACGGCGGGTGAGGATCCACGCAGCAGGGGCGCAGGCGTGGGATTCCGGGGTAGGCCGGGAAGGGAGACGAGACGTCCGGGGGACTTGGCCGCCCGGTACCCGACGGAAGTGAGCTGACGATGACCGACGACGCCTACCTCTACCTCGCGCAGAACGGCATCACCACCGGTGCACCGGGTGTCCCGCTGGTCGCCGTGGGCGGTCTGGAGTGCCTGGAGACCTCGGCGGTACAGGCCTGGTTCGGCGCCCAGGGCGTCTCGCCGGACTCCCAGGCCGTACGGCTGACGGTGCCGGAGGAGGCGGTCGCCATCCCCGAGGACGCCGAGCGGCTGCCCGTACCCCTGAACGAGGAGGAGCTGGCCCGGGTCCGGCAGGCGGCCGCCTCGGGGGTGCGCTCCTCGGTGGAGGCCGAGCTCATGGCGTACCAGAACTGCGCCGGCGACCGCGACGAGCTGCTGCGCCGGGCCGTCGCCTCCGGGCTGCCCGCCCACCGGATCGCCGAGCTGACCGGCCTCGACCCGGTGACGGTCGCCGCGGCGGCGGGGAGCTGAGGGAGGCCGGGGAAGACCAGGAGAGGACGAGGGGGAGGCGGGGGCGATGACCGGGAATCCGCGGCTGATGCGGGGCGGGGCGCTGGTGGGCGAGCTGCGTCCCAGCGGGATGGACATGCCGCTGCTGCTGCACGACTTCCTGCCCGGACCGGGCTGGGCGGAGGTCGGCCCGTACTTCGAGGCGCTGAACGCGGTCGGCCCGCATGACTCGGAGGAACGGCTGCTGGAGCGGGCCATCGCCGCCATCGTGGCGCTGGGGCTGACCCTGGAGCACCCGGACGGCGGGCGGACGCTGAGGGTGCACCAGGAGTGCGCGCTCCGGATCGAGGACGGGGAGGCCTCGGTGCGGTACTGGGTCCAGCCGTATGCATAGAGATCAGCCGATAGGGATCGGCGGATAGGGATCGGCGGATGGCGGTCAGCCGATGACGGTCTTCACGGCGCGGATCAGCGCCTGGGCGCGCGGGTCGGCGGTGACGGTCCTGCGCATGCCGTTGGTGACATAGCCGAGGGCGATGCCGGACTCCGGGTCGGCGAAGCCGAGGGAGCCGCCGCGGCCGGGGTGGCCGAAGGAGCCGGGGCCGAGCAGCGGGGAGGCCGGGCAGTGCAGCATGTAGCCGAGGCCGAAGCGGGTGGAGACCACCAGCACCCGATCCGGCCCGGCGGACTCCTGGGTGCGGGCCATGGCCAGGGTGGCCGGGGCGAAGAGCCGGTGGCCGTCCACCGGCCCGAGGGTGGCGGCGTAGAAGCGGGCCAGCGCCCGGGCGGTGGAGACGCCGGTGGAGCCGGGCAGTTCGGCGGCCCGGTAGGCGGGGTCGTTCTCGTCGGGTACGGGGGTGATGGCCGCGAAGGCGCGGCGGGTGAGCGACTCGGGGTCGGCGTAGGCGTCGGCGACCGAGCGCTTGGGGCGCAGCCGCAGCCCACCGCCGGCGGCCGGCTCCGGTTCGGCGACCGGGCCGACCCGGCCCACCCGGTGGGCCTCGTCCGCCGGCAGCCCGATCCACAGGTCCAGCCCGAGCGGGCGGGCGATCTCCTCGGCGACCCAGCGCCCCAGGGAGCGCCCGGTGACCCGCCGGACCAGGCCGCCGAGCAGCCAGCTGTACGTGTGGGGGTGGTAGCCGTGGTCGGTGCCGGGCCGCCACAGCGGGGCCTGGGCGGCGACGGCGGCCGAGGAGAGGGCAGGGTCGGCGGCCTCGGCGAGGGTCAGCGGGCGGTCCAGCACCGGGACGCCCGTCTGGTGGGCGAGCAGATGGCGGACGAGCGCCCGCTCCTTGCCGTTCGCCTTGAACTCGGGCCAGTAGGTGCCCACCGGCGCGTCCAGGTCGAGCTGGCCGCGCTGGTGCAGCAGCAGCGGTACGGCGGCGGCGACGCCCTTGGTGACCGAGCGGACCACCTGCGCGGTGTCCACCGCCCAGGGCGCCTCCCCGTCCACGTCCCGGGTGCCGGCCCAGAGGTCCACCACCTTGCGCCCGTCGCGGTAGACGGCGACCGCGGCGCCCCGCTCCCCGCGCTGCTCGAAGTTGCGGACGAACGCCTCCCGGACGGGTTCCCAGCCCGTTGCCGCACTTCCCTGGACGTCCACCGTCTCGTACTCCTCGCGCCTTGTCCGCCATCGCCGTACGGGGCGGTGTTGCCCACCCGGCCCCGTCCCATGGTGCAACGGGCTACCGGTCGCCCGGCTTCCGGGTCGTGGTCACGGGTGTGACCGGGGCCGCCGCCGGGTCGAAGCCGAACGGCAGCTCCAGCCGGTGGCGGCGCATCAGCTCCCGGTCGGCGAGGAGTTGGCCGGTCGGGGCGTCGGCGGCGATCACGCCCTCGCTGAGCACCACCGACCGCGGGCACAGCTCCAGCGCGTACGGGAGGTCATGGGTGACCATCAGCACGGTGACGTCCAACGAGCGGACGATGTCGGCCAGTTCGCGGCGCGAGGCGGGGTCCAGGTTGGAGGAGGGCTCGTCCAGGACGAGGATCTCCGGCTCCATGACCAGCACGGTGGCGACGGCCACCCGGCGGCGCTGCCCGAAGGAGAGGTGGTGCGGCGGCCGGTCGGCGAAATCGGCCATCCCGACCCGTTCCAGCGCGGTGCGCACCGCCGCCTCCAGCTCCGGGCCGCGCATCCCGGCGGCGGCCGGGCCGAAGGCCACGTCCTCCCGGACGGTGGGCATGAAGAGCTGGTCGTCCGGGTCCTGGAAGACGATCCCGACCCGGCGCCGGATCTCCGCCAGATTGGCCTGGGCCACCGGCAGCCCGGCCACGGCGACCGTCCCGGCGCCCGCGGTGAGGATGCCGTTGAGGTGGAGGACCAGGGTGGTCTTGCCCGCCCCGTTGGGCCCGAGCAGGGCGACCCGCTCACCGCGCTCCACGGTCAGGTCGACGCCGAACAGGGCCTGGTGGCCGTCGGGATACGCGTAGGCGAGGCCGCGCACGTCCAGGGAGGGAACGAAAGCCAGGGTGCCGCTCATGGCGTCCATCCCAGCAGACGGCGACAGAGCGGGCGTACGGGGGTCACAGGGCCCACCCCAGCAGGCAGACCAGCAGCGCGGCCAGCGGCAGGGCGGCCGCGGCGGTCCACTGGGCACGGGAGGCGGTGACCCGGTCGATCACCGGCATGGTCCCGGCGTAGCCGCGGCTGAGCATCGCCAGATGGACGCGTTCGCCGCGCTCGTAGGAGCGGATGAACAGGGCGCCGGCCGACTTGGCCAGCACCGCCCAGTGGCGCGGGCCACTGGCCTCGAAGCCCCGGGAGCGGCGGGCGACGGACATCCGCCGCATCTCGTCGGTGACCACGTCCCCGTAGCGGATCATGAAGGTCGCGATCTGCACCAGCAGCGGCGGCAGCCTCAGCCGCTCCAGCCCGAGCAGCAGGGCACGCAGCTCGGTGGTGGCGGCGAGCAGCACCGACGCGGCGACCCCGAGGGTGGCCTTGGCCAGCACGTTCCAGGCGTCCCACAGTCCGGGGACGGAGACGGAGACGGGCAGGAAGCCGAGCGGCTGGATCTGCTCGCCGGGCACCACGAACGGCATCAGGAAGGCGAAGGCGACGAACGGCACCTCGATGAGCATCCGCCGCAGCAGGAAGCCGATCGGGACCCTGGCCGTCACGGCGACGGCGGCGAGCAGCAGGGCGTACGCGCCGAAGGCCCAGAGCGCGGTGCGCGGGGTGCAGACCACGACCAGCACAAAGCAGAAGACGGCCGCCAGCTTGCAGTGCGGCGGGAGCCGGTGGACGGCGGAGTCCCCCCGGCGGTAGAGCCGCTGGGCATGGCCCGCACCCATCAGACGGCCTCCCGGCCAGCGGCGACGTCCATGACGGCATCCATCTCAGACGGTCTCCCGGTCGCTCTGCTCGCGGTGGTCGGATGTCTCCCGGCGGCGGCGGACGACGGTGAAGACCCCGGTGCCGACGGCGATCGTCCCTGCCACCCCGATGGCCCCGGCCAGACCGACCGAGAGCCGGGGGTCGTCGATACCGGCCACGCCGTAGTCGGCGAGCGGGGAGTCGGCCAGCCCGTGGTCCCGGACCTCCCGGTCGATGCCCTTGTCGGCGGCGACCCGCTCCAGGCCGTCGGGGCTGGCGGAGGCGTAGAAGGAGAAGAACGCGGCCAGGACGAGGGCGGCGGCCGCTCCGATGCCCCACACCCGGCGGGTGGAGTGGCGGTGTACGGGGGCAGGGGCGGGCTTCGGCTCGCGCGCGGGGGCGTCCACCAGTTCGCCGCCGACCCGCAGCTTCAGCGGTGCGGCCAGGTCCCGGGCCCCGTACACCAGGTCGGGGCGGACGGCGAGCACGGCGCCGACAGTCACCGCGGTGATCAGGGCCTCGCCGATGCCGATCAGGACATGGACGCCGAGCATGGCGGCGAGCACGGTGCCGACCGGGACGTTGGTGGTCCCGCCGATGGCGTACAGCAGGGTGAAGGCGGCCGCGGCGGCCGGTACGGAGACCAGCGCGGCGACAAAGGAGGCGGCGGTCACCGAGGAGCGCCGGCGGGGCAGCACCTTCACCAGGGTGCGGAAGAGTGCGTAGGCGACGACGACCGTGACCACGCCCATCAGCAGGATGTTGACCCCCAGCGCGGTGAGCCCGCCGTCGGCGAAGAGCAGCGCCTGCATCAGCAGCACCATGGAGACGACCAGGATCCCGGTGTACGGCCCGACCAGGATCGCGGCGAGCGCCCCGCCGAGCAGATGGCCGCTGGTCCCGGCGGCCACCGGGAAGTTCAGCATCTGCACGGCGAAGACGAAGGCGGCGACCAGTCCGGCCAATGGCGCGGTCTTCTCGTCCAGCTCCTTACGGGCCCCGCGCAGGGCGACGGCCACCGCTCCGGCGGCGGCGACACCGGCGGCGACGGAGACGGGTGCGTTGATGAATCCGTCAGGGACATGCATGGTGGGCCCGCTTTCGGACAGGCGATACGGAGAGGGCTTCCGCATGATGGGGCTTGTTGCGAGCCGGTCGCAAGAGCCAGTCCATCGTCACAAGGGTGCCGTAGGGGGCGGGCGTTTTCCACTGAGAAGTGGGACATTGGAGACAAACAACGCAAGCGTGAGGAGTCGGGTCGATGTATCCCGCCGAGGAAGGCCCCGCCCAGGGCAACGTCGTCCACACCAAGGCGCTGATCGTGACCGACGGCCCGCTCTCCCGCCCCGTACCGGTCGCCCTGCGCATCGATCCGACCGAGCCCGAGCCCGATAGCGCCGACGAAGAGGCGGCCGAGCCGTCCGTGCGCTTCTGCTTCCCCGGCGGCACCGAGTGGCCGGTGCCCCGGGCGCTGCTGGAGAAGGGCCTGCGTGGCCCGGCCCGGGGCGGTGACATCGAGATCTGGCCCTGCGGCCGGGTGCAGGTGATCGTGGAGTTCCACGCGCCGGAGGCGGTCGCGGTCGTCCAGTTCGACTCCTCGGCACTGCTGCGCTGTGTCCGCCGCAGCTACGCGGCCTCGGCGGCGTCCAGCCGCCCTTCTGTCACCAGCTGAGTCCGCCCCCGGGCACGCCTCGGCGGCCGGACCCCGTCCAGGGGGTCCGACCGCCGGCGGTACGAGTACGAAGAGGGGTGCCGTCAGCGGCCGGTGGTGCCGCCGCCCGCGGTGACCAGCTCCCGCTCGTCCTCGCCACGCTGACTCTCGATGTGCTTGCGCAGCGAGTCGCCCTCGACGTCCACATTGGGCAGGGCGCGGTCCAGCCAGCGCGGCAGCCACCAGGCGGCGCGGCCGAGCAGGGCCAGCACCGCCGGGACGATCGCCATCCGGACCACGAAGGCGTCGAAGAAGACGGCGACGGCGAGCCCGAAGCCGATCATCTTGACCATCTGGTCGCTGGAACCGATGAACCCGGCGAAGACGGCGATCATGATGATCGCGGCGGCGGTGACCACCCGGGCCCCGTGCCGGAACCCGGTGACGACCGCCTCGTCCGCCGCCTCACCGTGGACGAACGCCTCCCGCATCCGGGTGACCAGGAAGACCTCGTAGTCCATCGCCAGGCCGAAGACCACACCGATCATGAAGATCGGCATCATGCTCATGATCGGGCCGGTCTGCTCGACGCCGAAGACCGAACCCAGCCAGCCCCACTGGAAGACCGCGACCACCGCGCCGAGCGCGGCGACGACCGAGAGCAGGAAGCCGAGCGCCGCCTTCAGCGGGACGAGCACCGAGCGGAAGACCACCATCAGCAGGAGAAACGCCAGGCCCACCACCAGTGCCAGATACGGCACCAGGGCGTCGTTCATCTTCTGCGAGAAGTCGATGTTCATCGCGGTGGCGCCGGTGACATGGACCTCGTCCCCGGTGGTGTCCCGGATGGAGTGGACCAGCTCCTCGGTCTCGGTGGAGGAGGGGCGGTCCTCGGGCACCACGGTGACGATCGCGGTGTCGCCGGCCTTGTTGAACATCGCCGGGGTGACCGCGGCGACCCCGTCGACCTTCTTGATCTGCCCGGTGGCCTTCTCCGCGGACTCCTTGCCGCCCTCGACCACGATCATCAGCGGTCCGTTGGCGCCGGGGCCGAAGCCCTCGGAGATCAGGTCGTAGGCGCGGCGCTGGGTGGTGGAGGTGGGCTGGGCGCCGTCGTCCGGCAGGCCGACCTCCAGCGAGGCGGCCGGGACGGCGATCACCCCGAGGCCGATCACACCGGCGAGCAGCACGGCGACCGGGTGGCGCAGCACCGTCCGGGCCCAGCGGGTGCCCATGTTCGGCTTGGCGTCGGCGCCCGAGCCGCCCTCGGCGAGCTTGGCGCGGGCCTTGCGGCCGTGCACCCGGGTGCCGGCGTAGCCGAGCAGCGCGGGGATGAGGGTGAGGGCGATGAGTACGGCGATGGCGACCGTGCCGGCCGCGGCGAAGCCCATCTTCGTCAGCATCGGGATGTTGACGACGGCGAGGCCGGTCAGCGCGATGACCACGGTGAGACCGGCGAAGACGACGGCGGAGCCGGCGGTGCCGACGGCGCGCCCGGCGGCCTCCTCCTTCTCCCGGCCCTCGGCGAGTTCGGCGCGGTAGCGGGAGACGATGAACAGCGCGTAGTCGATGCCGACCGCCAGGCCGATCATGGTGGCCAGGATGCCGGTGGTGGAGCCCAGGTCGAGGGCGCTGGCCAGCGCGGTGATGGCCGAGGAGCCGATGCCGACCCCGATCAGGGCGGTGACCAGCGGCATCCCGGCGGCGATCAGCGAGCCGAAGGTGATGACCAGGACCAGGGCGGCGATGACCACGCCGACGATCTCGCCGGAGCCGGTCTCGGGCACCGCCTGGAGGGCGTCACCGCCGATCTCCACGGTGAGCCCGGACTTGCGGGCCTGGTCGCCGGCCTCGGTGAGCGCCTCGCGGTCGGCGTCGGTCAGCTCCATGCCGTTGACCTTGTACGACACCTGGGCGTAGGCGGTGGTGCCGTCCCGCGAGACGGCCTTCGACTGGTACGGGTCGCTGACGTCGGCGACCTTGTCGGAGCCGGAGCGCAGCTCGCCGACGGCCTTGGTGACGACGGCCTTATTGGCCTCGTCGGTCATCTTCTGCCCGCCCGGGGCCTTGAAGACGACCCGGGCGGTGGCGCCGTCCGCGCCGGCGCCGGGGAAGCGCTCGTCGAGCAGGTCGAAGGCCCGCTGGGCCTCCGTGCCGGGTATGGAGAAGGAGCTGGAGGTGGCGGCGGGCGCGAGTGCGGCGCCGGTTCCGGCCAGCGCCAGCAGGGCGACCCAGAGCAGGGCCACCAGATGCCGGCGCCGGAAGGCGGCACGGCCGAGTCGGTACAGGAACGTGGCCACGAGGGCGTCTCCCGGTTCGAGAGGGACAGGACATGGGGAGTCGGCCGACGGCGCGAGCGGTCACGCGTCAGTTGAGCTGCGGGTGGTGCGGATCGAGCTCTGGGTGGTGCGGGTTACGGCTGGCTGCGGGGGGTTCGGACGAGGAGGGCGGGGAGGACCACCGCGTCGATGTACTCGGTCAGAAAGGCCCGGTCCACGTCCCGGGCGTCGATCAGCGGACGGACGACGAAGAGCCCGAGCACCATGTGCGGGACGAGCTGGAGGGCCGGGTTGTCGGCCGCCACCTCACCCCGCCGCACCGCGCGGGCCAGCACCTCGCCGAGGCCGGTGACCTCCGGCTCCACCAGGAGCTCGCGCAGCGCCTGGAGCAGGTCGGGATGGTCGTGGACGGCGTGGACCAGACCCCGCATCAGCGCGGAGTCCTTCTCGATCTGGCATTCGTCGGTGTGCGCCAGCAGTGCCAGGAAGTCGCCGCGGAGCGAACCGGTGTCGATCGCGGCGATGTCCACCGGCTTGTCGTTCCGCAGCGCGTGTGCGACCAGTTCGGGCTTGCTCCCCCACTGGCGGTAGAGGGTGGCCTTGCTGGAGCGCGTCCGCGCGGCGACCGCGTCCATGGTCAGCGCGTCGTACCCGACCTCCCGGAGCAGGTCGAGGACGGCCTCGTACAACTCCGCCTCGCGCTCGGGGGTGAGCCTGCCGCGTGCCATGGGACCGTCCTGCGTGGTGTTGTCGTCGATCGGCCGCGAGCGATCCGCGCCCACCGGCACCAGGCCGCCCGGACACGCACCCACTCGCGATACGAAACGGTTTCGTACACCGGCATCGTATGTCCGCCCCTCAGCGAAACGAAACGGTTTCGTACGTGTCCCCCATCACGTCCCCCATCACGTCCCCGATCACGTCCCTCCCCACGTCATGTCGCGGGGAGATCGTGGAAGTCTCCCCAGCCGGGTTGCCGCGCCCCTTCCGCGCGGAAAACATGAACCTGTGAGCAGCGAAGCCGCCTACCTCCGTCACCCGCACCTCCACGACGACCTGCTGTGCTTCACGGCCGAGGACGACCTGTGGATCGCCCCGCTCGCGGCGGACGGCGATCCGCCCGGGCGGGCCTGGCGGTTGACGGTGGACCGCACCCGGGTGGACCAGCCGCGCTTCTCGCCGGACGGCCGCCATATCGCGTACACGACCTGGCGGAGCCTGGACCCGGAGATCCACCTCGCCCCGGTGGACGGCGGCCCGGCCCGGCGGCTGACCTACTGGGGCGCGCTGGACACCCGGGTGTGCGGCTGGACGCCGGACGGCGAGATCCTGGCCGTCGCCTCGCACGGCCAGCCGTTCTCGCACTTCTCCTGGGCGTACAAGGTGCCGGTGGACGGCTCCCCCGGGGGCAGGCTGCCCTGGGGCCCGGTCTCGGACATCGCCGTCGCCGACGTGGGCGGCCGCCACCTCACCCTGCTGCTGACCGGGAAGCCACCGCATGAGCCGGCCGCCTGGAAGCGGTACCGGGGCGGTGCGACCGGTCGGCTCTGGCTGCACGGCGAGCAGCTGCTGCCCGAGCTGGACGGGCGGGGCCACCTGGACTGCGCGATGTTCGTCGGCGACCGGATCGCCTTCCTCTCCGACCACGAGGGCGTCGGCAACCTCTACTCCTGCCGCCCCGACGGCACCGGGCTGACCCGGCACACCGACCACGACGAGTTCTACGCCCGGCACGCCTCCACCGACGGGCGGCGGGTGGTCTACCAGTGCGCCGGCGAGCTGTGGATGGTGGACGCGCTCACCCCCGACTCGCGGCCGCGCCGGCTGGACATCCGGCTCGGCGGCCCCCGCCCCGGCCGCCGCACCTACCAGGTCCCGGCCTCCCACCACGTCAACGCCGTCGCGGTGGACGACACCGGCCGGGCCAGCGCGGTGGGCGTGCGCGGCAGCCTCTACTGGCTCACCCACCGGGACGGCCCGGCCCGCACCATCGCGGACACCCCCGGCGTACGGGTGCGGCTGCCGGTGATGCTGGGCGACGGCGGCCGGGTCGCCTACGTCACCGACGCCGAGGGCGAGGACGCCATCGAGATCGCCCATCTCCCCCGGGCCAGCGGCGACCGCCCGATCCGCCGACTGGCCGCCGGCGAACTGGGCCGCGTCCACGAGCTGGCCGCCGACCCGGACGGCGACCGGCTGGCGGTCGCCTGCCACGACGGACGGCTGCTCCTCCTGGACGTCTCCGCCGAGGACGCGGCGGCGGTGCCCGAGGCGGTATCGGCGGTTGGGTCGGAGGGCGGCACCCGTCTGGTGCGCGCCAGGCCGATCGGCGCGGAGGGGGCCCCGGGGTCGGGTGCGGAATCCGGTACGGATACGGGTGCGGGCACCGAGGACGGTACGGATACGGGTACGGACATTGGCAGTCGTACGGGTACGGGTACGGACACTGGCAGTCGTACGGGTACAGGTACGGGTGCTGGTGCCGGTACGGGTGCCGACGACCGTACGGGCGCGGGCGCCCAGGAGGCCTCCGGGGCACCGACTTCCCCCTCCCCGGAGGCTTCAGCCTCCCCCTCCCCCACCCTCGAACTGACCCGCTCCATCAACGGCCCCGTCCGCGACCTGGCCTTCTCCCCTGACGGGGCCTGGTTGACCTGGTCGCATCCCGGCATCGGCCGCTCCCTCCGCCAGATCAAGATCGCGCGCATCGCCGACCGCACCATCGTGGACGTCACCAACGGCCGCTTCGAGGACGAGAACCCGGTCTTCACCCGGGACGGCCGCTATCTCGCCTTCCTCTCCTGGCGGGGCTTCGACCCGGTGTACGACGTGCACACCGGCGACCTCTCCTTCCCGCTGGGCTGCCGCCCCCATCTCGTACCGCTGGCCTCCGCCACCCCCTCCCCCTTCGCCCTCTCCCCCGAGGGGCGCCCGGCGGCGGGCGGGCTGGACCCGGGCGAGGCCGGGACCGGCGACGGCACCGTGGTGGTGGAGTTCGAGGGGCTGGAGAGCAGGGTGACCGCCTTCCCGGTCTCCGCCTCCAAGTACTCCTCGCTGCGGCCGGTCGCGGGCGGCGGACTGGTCTGGATGCGCTGGCCGATCTCCGGCGCGCTGGGCGAGACCTTCGCCAACCCGGCCGACACCTCGGGGCGGCCCACCCTGGAGCACTTCAGCCTGGCCAAGGCCCGCCGCACCGAACTGGTCAGCGGGCTGGACTCGTTCGCGGTGAGCGGGGACGGCACCCGGCTGGTCGTGCTGGACGAGGGCGAGCTGCGGGCCGTCCCGGCGACCGAGCCAGGGGACGGCGACAGCACGGTCTACCTGGACACCCGCCGGATCCTGCACGAGGTGGACCCGTGTGCCGAGTGGCGGCAGGCGTACGACGAGGCGGGGCGGATCATCCGGTCCTACTTCTGGGACCCGGGGATGAGCGGTATCGACTGGGACCAGATCCTGGAGCAGTACCGCCCTCTCCTCGAACGGGTGGCCTCACCCGACGAGTTCGCCGATCTGGTCCGCGAGGTGCTGGGCGAGCTGGGCACCTCGCATGCCTACGTCACCCCCGCGCGCCGCAACGAGGGGCCCCCGCACTACCAGCGCTCCCAAGGCCTCCTCGGCACCAACTTCACCGTCCGGGACGGCCGCTGGCTGGTCAAGCGGATCCTGCCCGGTGAGTCCTCCGACTCCAAGGCCCGCTCCCCACTGGCCGGTACGGGCATCCGCGAGGGCGCCGCGCTCACCCATGTGGACGGCCGCCCGGTGGACCCGGTGGCCGGCCCCTTCCCCCTGCTCGCGGGCGCCGGCGGCACCTCCGTGGAGCTGACCTTCGAGCCGCCCGAGGGGGAGCCGGGGCGGGCGCGGCGGATCGCCATCGTGCCCCTGGTCGACGAGCGGCCGCTGCGCTACCAGGACTGGGTGGCCAAACGGCGCGACGTGGTGCGCGAGTTGAGCAACGGCATGTGCGGCTATCTGCACATCCCCGACATGGGCGGCTCGGGCTGGGCGCAGTTCAACCGCGACCTGCGGATGGAGGTGTCCCGGCCCGCGCTGATCGTGGACGTCCGCGGCAACGCCGGCGGCCATATCAGCGAGCTGGTGGTGGAGACCCTGACCCGCAAGATCCTGGGCTGGGACCTCACCCGCAACGCGCAGCCCGTCTCGTACTCCTCCAACGCCCCGCGCGGCCCGGTGGTCGCCCTGGCCGACGAGGCCACCGCCTCCGACGGCGACATGATCACCGCCGCGTTCCGGCTGCTGAAGCTCGGCCCGGTCGTCGGGTTGCGCACCTGGGGCGGTGTGGTCGGCATGACCGGCCGCCACCGCCTGGGCGACGGCACCATCATCACCGTCCCCATGAACGCGGCCTGGTTCGACGAGTACGGCTGGACCGTGGAGAACCGGGGTGTGGAGCCCGACATCGAGATCCAGCGCACCCCCCTGGACTGGGCCGAGGGCCGCCACCGCCAGCTCTCCGACGCGGTCGAACTGGCGATGCAGCTGCTCACCGAACACCCCGCGGCCCGCCCACCCGACTACTCCCAGGTCCCCGACCTACGCCGCCCCAAGCTCCCCCCGCGGGGGTGAGGCGGCTGTCGGTGGCGTTACTCCTGGTGCGGGTTCAGGTGAATCCAGCCGTTCCCAGGAACGTATCGCATCTCCGCGCCCTGGTAAGGCTGGCGACGGCCGGCTGGCTCAGCTGCTCCCGCGGCTATGGCGGTCACCGGGATGTGACCACGATGAAGCACATAGGTGATGGACAGCCGGTGTTCATCCTTCGACCACCACCCCCCGCACGGGTCGGTCTCCTGGGCGATCTTCAGCAGGGCCTTCCCGACGATCTTCTTCTGCCTCTTTGGCAAGACTTCGAACTGGCCACGAGCGTCAGGAGTGAAGAGCAGGTCTCTGATCACGCAGTCCCTCAGGCGTGAAAGGCCCCCGTCTGACGCAGAGGCCGGACGGTCAGACCGTGCGGACGACGGGGGCGGGTTTGATGTCCAGGGCGCCGATGAGAACGCGGATGTCCGACGGATCGGACGTCCAGATGATGGCACCGTAGTTGGCCGCCATGACGACGACCGCGGCATCGACTACGTCACTGGTTCCGGCCTCGCCGCAGAGAACTCCGGCGGCCTTGGCTGTCTCCAGGCCGACCGGCATGACCGTGCACCCGGCGAGGAACTTGCCGAGCCTGACCTGGCGACGGGAGTTCCGCCAGGCTTGGCTGACGACCACGGACGGGACGTGGATGTCACGGCCTTCCTCCAGGGCCAGGTGGTGGCGAGCCCACATGTTCCGGTCGTCGTTGTCGATGGCGATCAGCACACCGGCGTCGTAGAGGTAGGGGATGCTCACGCGGCCGAGGTCCCCACACTACTCAGATACTCGGCGTCGGCGGCGGCCATCTCCGCGCGGGCGGCGGCGAGCTCATCCGGCGTGAACGCGCCACGCTCCGCCTGCCACTCCTGCACCACCGCCCGGCCGGCCCGCCGGCGCAGTTCCCGCTCAGCCGCCCCTGCGACAAGCCGGGAGAGCGGCACTCCTTCCTGCTCGGCCGCGTCCGCCAGTGCTTCGACCAGGGACTCGTCGAGAGTGACAGTCACCTTCTTAGTAGCCATACAAACACCATATCTCGATATGGCGAAAGGCGGGAAGGAACTTGCCTGACTGAGGCAACGGCCCTCAGGGCTGGAACACCACCTCCGGGTTCGCGGCGCTCGGCCCGTCGAAGAGCGGGGCCGGGCGGCCGCGCAGCTGGTGGTCGAAGAAGGCGCCCACATAGGCGCGGGTGATCTGCTGCGAGCGGGTGCCGGAGAGCGGGGAGTCCGGGTCGGTGTCTCCGGCTTGCTCGCCCAGCACCGGCCAGTCGGTGAAGGCGAAGTGCCCGGCGCCGGTAACCGTCAGCCACCGCTTCCAGCCGTCCAGCCGCTGCCAGGCCTGCTCCCAGCTGTGGTCCTCGATGTCCGGGGGCAGCAGCGCCGGGTCGCCGCCGAGCATCAGATAGGGCCGGCCGTCGAGCCCCTGCTCCGGCACCGGGGTGAAGAAGGTGCCGTCGAGGTTGACCCCCGCCTTCACCCGGCGGTCGGCCGCCATCACCGCCGCCGTGCTCGCCCCGCCGATGGAGTGCCCGGCGGCACCGATCCGGCGCGGGTCGATCAGCCCCGCGTACCGCCACACCGCCCGGGGCCCGGTCAGCCGGTCCAGCACGAACGAGATGTCCTTGGCCCGCCCGTCCGACACCCGGCCCATCTCCTCCATCGAGGAGATCTGCTCGCAGGCGGCGCAGCCCAGCAGCCGCCCGCCCGGGAAGCTGGTGCCGTCCGTCTCGTACGCGTGGTCCACGGCCGCGACCACATAGCCCCGGCTGGCCAGCTCCTCGGCGAGCGAGGTCAGCGTGGTGCGCGGCACGGTGAAGCCGGGCGAGAGCACCACCAGCGGATGGCGGCCCGCCAACGGCCGGGCGCCCTCCCGGGCGTATGTACGGGTCCGGCTCACCTGCTCCGCCGTGACGTGCTGCCCCAGCGTGCCCCGGTCGGTGAGCAACGCCGTGGCCTCCGGCACCGTCATATACGAGGCCGGGCGGCCGGTGCCCGCCCTGGCCGGGTAGTACAGCGACAACAGCAACTCCCGGTCGGCCGTGGGCACCCAGGGGTCCTTGCGGCCCTTGTCGACCAGATGCAGCGTGTCCCGGCCCACGGCGGACCCGCCGGTCGGCTTCGGCAGGGCGAGCCGGGGCGCGGCGGTGCCGGAGCCGGCAGGCGAGGGCCCGGGGCTCGCGGCAACCGCCGTACCGGACAGGGTGGTCGGGGCGGCCGCCAAGGTCAGTGCGGCCAGCGTCAGCGCCAAGGCGCGGATCGATCTCCTCATGACCATGATCCTAGATCCCAACTTAGGCCAGCCTGGCCTTATTTACCGAGGCCATCGCATAGGGTCGCCAGCTCACCCTTCGGAGGACCAACCGATGCCCGCAGACCAGCAGAACCCCACCCCCGCCACCGCCCCGCCCTTCCTCATCGGCGGCGAACTCCCGGTCCACCGGCTCGGCTTCGGCGCGATGCGCCTGCCGACCGGGCCGGAGCAGGCCGACCGGCGGGCAGCCATCGCCGTCGCCCGCCGCGCCGTCGAACTGGGCGTCACCCTGATCGACACGGCCCACCTCTACGGCTGGGGCGCCAACGAGGAACTGCTCGCCGAGGCCCTGCACCCGTACCCCGACGACCTGCTGGTCACCACCAAGGTCGGGGTCGTCCACACCCCCGACGGCGGGGAGTACGACGCCCGCCCCGAGAGCCTGCGCGTGCAGGTGGACGAGGGCCTGCGCAGGCTCCGTATCGAGCGCGTCGGCCTGCTCCAACTGCACCGCCTCGACCCGAAGGTGCCGATCGCCGAGCAGGTCGGCGCCCTGGACGACCTCCGGCGGCAGGGCAAGATCGGGCACATCGGCCTCTCCGAGGTCACCGCCGAGGAGCTGGCCGAGGCCCGCCGCACGGCCCCGATCGCCAGCGTCCAGAACCGCTACAACCTCATCGACCGGGCCCACGAGCCCGTCCTGCAAGCCTGCGAGGCGGCCGGCATCGCCTTCCTCCCCTGGCGCCCGGTCGCCGCGACGGCCGAGACCCCCGCTCAGAGCGCCGCCCTCGACACCGCGGCCGCCATCGCCACCGAACTCGGCGCCTCCACCCCCCAGGTCCTCCTCGCCTGGCTGCTCGCCCGCTCCCCCGTCATCCTCCCCATCCCCGGCACCGCCTCCCTCCCCCACCTGGAGCAGAACGTGGCGGCGGCCGCCCTCCACCTCACCGAGGACCAGCGCCGCCGCCTGGACGAGTCGACTCACCCCGCCCCCTGACATTCACGGAATCGTTTCCTCAACACCCCTTCGACCAGCGCCAATTGGTTGTCCGGAGTTTGTCCAGTGCCGTCCGGTCTGCCGGGTCCGTTGAACGGGAAGGGCGAGGCGCAGACGACAACGGCGGTACGCCAGGGAGGTGGCACGCATGACCGAGGAAGCGAACAGGTCCGGGCAGCCGGAGGAGCAGCGGCCGGAGGGACGGCCGGGCGAGGAGGTGGACGAGCCGGGTTGGGAGGTCGACCCGGAGGACGAACGGGGTGTGGCGGTGGTCGCCGCCCTGGGCAAGCAGTTGCGGATGCGCCGCAAGCGGGCCGGGTTCAGCGCGATCCAGTTCGGCCGGGCCATCGGGTACGGCGAGGACCACGTCTACAAGGTGGAGGCCGGTACGCGCATCCCGCGCCCCGACTACCTCGACAAGGCCGACCGGGTGCTGAAGGCGCAGGGACTCATCATCGTCATGAAGGAGGACGTGGCGCAGGCGCGGTACCCGAAGAAGGTCCGCGAGCTCGCCAAGCTGGAGTCCAAGGCGGTCGAACTGCTGTCGTACGGGAGCCACAACCTGTACGGGGCGCTCCAGACCGAGGAGTACGCCCGAGCGCTGCTGAAGACCTGGCGCCCCGCCTACTCGCCCAACCAGTTGGAGCGGATGCTGTCGGCGCGGGTCGCCCGCCAGTCCATCTTCACCCGCTCCCCCGCCCCGGAGCTGAGCTTCGTCCAGGAGCAGGTCACCCTGGAGCGACCGGTGGGCGATCGCGACGTACTCCGCCGCCAACTCCAGCACCTCCTGGTGCTCACGGAGTTGCCCCATGTGGAGATCCAGGTGATGCCCACCGACCGGGCGAACCATCCGGGGACGGGCGGGCGCATCGGGGTGCTGAAGTTCCCGGACGGCACGGCCATCGGACGTTCCGACGGCTGGGCCAACGGCAGGCCGGTGTCAGACCCGAAGCAGCTCCGTATCCTCGAACTGCGCTATGGCATCATCCGGGCCCAGGCTCTCACTCCGGGAGAGTCGGTGGCCTTCATCAAGCAACTGCTGGGAGAGACATGAGCAGCGAAACCTCCACGGATCTTCCCTCCGCCGCCTGGTTCAAGAGCAGCTACAGCAGCAGCAGTGACGGCGAGGACTGCGTCGAGGTGGCCCCCCGGGCCTGGTTCAAGAGCAGTTACAGCGACAGCAGTGACGGCGAGGACTGCGTCGAGATCGCCGCCTGCACCGCCACCGTCCACGTCCGGGACTCCAAGAACATCCCCGGACCGCAGCTCGGCCTGGCCCCCACCGCCTGGGCGGCCTTCATCGCCTACGCGGCCCAGGCCTGACCCGTACACACCGCACGGCAGGGAGAGGCGCGCCCGGCACATCCCGGGCGCGCCTCTCACGGCAGCGCCAGCACCTCTTCGATCGCCGATCGGATCAACTCGTCGTCCAGGAAGGCCCGGTAGTCCCGGTACGTGGACAGCCGGCGGTCGGAGTCCCGCACCGTACGCAGCAGTTCCCGCGCCTCCGGAGAGACCGTGCCCATCCGGGCCAGGGCCCGCAGCGCCTCGCGGAAGAGGCCGTAGAAGTCCCCGCCCTCGGCCACGTCGGCGAGGCACCCCTCCAGGACGGACGCGCTGGGCTCCGCCTCACCGGTGATCGACCAGAGGGCGACCGCCGCCTTGGGCCGCGCCCAGTCGCCGCCGTGCTCCATGGCCCGGCGCACCCGCTCGGCGTACGGCGCGGCCGCCGGCCCGAAGTCCCCGAGCAGGTGGAACGGGCCGTGGTACGGCTCCTCCGCGTCCGACATCGCCGCACCGATCAGCCGCAGCGCCGTCTCCCGGTCACCCCCCAGCCGCCAGCAGGCCCAGGCCACCCGGTGGTGGTGGGCAGACCCGTCCAGCACCGCACAGTCGCGTACGGCCGACTCGGCGGACGCCGCCACTTCCGGCCCCATCGCCACCAGCGCGTCCACCGCCTGCAAGGCGTACCGAGGGTCACCCAGCAGGGCCACCACCTCGGGCAGCGCGGGCGCGGCGGCGGGTCCCCAGGCGGCCAGGATGCGGAGGAACACACCGGTCAGCGGCCCGCCCTCCACGAGCGCCGCGCGCACCGCCGGGGCCAGGACCTCCGCGTACCTCCCCAACGGGGCCAGCACCTCCTCGACCTCCGGCAGCCGGGGGTCGCTCATCACGTACCCCCGGGACCAGAGCCCCTGGTACGGCGCGCACAGCCGCTCCACCAGCCCCGGCAGCCCCCGTTCGTCACCGATGCGGGTCAGCGCCCAGCGGGCGTGGTCACCGACGGTCCCCTCCAGGAGCCAGGCCTCCCCCGGGTCATCCACCAGCGCGGCCAACTCCTCGGCATACGGGGCCGCCTGGGCGCCCAGCACCGCCAGCAGATGGACCGCCCGGTACCGTACGCCGTCGTCCGGGTCGGCGAGCAGCTCACCGGCGAGCGGCAGCACCGCGGCGGCCGCCGACGGCAGGACCACCAGCACCTGCCACACCGCGTCCAGCGCCTCCCGACACACCGGGGCGTTCCCGGTGCGCCGCGCCTCCGCGAGGAGCCCCAGGGCGAAGGCCAGCTCCGTCCGGGGCTCGTCCTCGAAGAGCCGCGCCGCCCAGCGGGCCACATCCTCGCGGGTGAAGGCCCCCTCCACACCGGGCACGTACCAGACGTCCCCGAAGCACACGTCCGGGTCGCAGACCACCTCCACCAGCAGATCCGACCGGTCCACGGCCACCCGGGGCTCGAAGGCCGCCCAGGCGTGCACGGCCGCGACCCGCATCACCGGGGCGCCGGTCCGCAGCACCTCCTCCACCACCGCCCGTACCCGCTCCACCGCCCCGGCGTCCTCCGATTCCGCGGCGGCGGTCCCGAGGGCGAGCAGTACGGTCAGCCGCACCGCCGGGTCCTTCTCCCCCCGCCACCGCTCCAGCAGCCCGCCGATCCCCCCGGCCAGCCCCAGGGCCGCCCTCCGCGCCGCGGGATCGGGGTCCACGAGCAGCGCCCCGATCGCCGGGGCATGGCGCTCCCACGCCTCGCGCCACCCGGCGTCCACGTCCTCCGGCCGGGCCTCCGCCACCTCCTCGTACAGGCCCACCAAGTCGTCGACGAAGCTGGTCCGGCAGCCCAGGTCCGGGTCACCGGCGAGAGCGACAAGGACGGGCAGCAGGATGGTCGCCATCGCCGCCCCCTCTCCGGTCGCCCGCACGGTGTAGCCGTACGACATCCGGTCGAACGGCTCGCAGGCGTCCTCCTCGGTGGCCTCCCGCCCCTTGCGCACCAGCCGCCTCAGGCCGCGCCGCAGCTCCCCAGCCGGACCCCGCCCCACCTCGGACACCACCCGCTCCCAAGGCACCTCGTCCACCACCGCGAGCGTTCCGTCCGCCATGCATCCCCCCGTCCCCATCCCCATCTCCCCCGTCCCCATCCCCATCCCCATCCCCCGCCCCGTCCCCTGGTCGGCTCAGCCTGCCACCCACCACACGCACACGAAAGGCGCACCCGGCGTCCCGGGTGCGCCTCCCTCAGCGGCTGTCAGCAGTCGCCCAGCCAGGCGCCGAAGGCGCCCCACTCAGGCGGCGCGCTCAAGCCCGCCCGGGCGCGGCTCAAGCGCGGCGGTCGCGGCGCTCGTCGGCGGCCATGGCGGTCGGCTGCCGGCGCTCGTCCATCGGACGGTCCTGCCGGCGCGCGGCCTCGTCACGCTGCGGGCGGTCGCCCTTGGCGGGGCGCTGCTGCGCGTTCCGCTTGGCGTCCTGGCCCTGGCGCTTGGCCTGGTCCTTCATGTCCTGCGCCTTGTCCTTGAACTGGTCTGCGATGCCCATCGAGGCTCTCCTGTAAGGGAAGTGGGGACTTCGGGGACCGCTTCCGGTCCCCGGCCTCGATCAGACTGACACGCCCGGGCATACCGCGCATTTCGATCAAGAGGTGACCGGTTCGTCACGCTCCGCACGCGCCAGCTCGTCGGCCTCGCCGCCCGCCCCGACCAGGCCCTTGCCGATCCCGGAGAGCCGGCCCTCGAAGCGCCGGACCTCGCGGGCGCCGACCGTGCCGATGAGGCTCGGCAGATAGCCGCGCACCGACTGCATCCCGCGCAGCCACCACTGGGCGTAGACATGCGCGGAGCGCCGTTCGATACCGGCGACGATCCGGTCCACGGCCGGGCCCAGCGGGTAGGTGCGGTTGCACGGCCAGGGCAGCCGCTGCCGCAACTCCCGCATCACATCGTCCTGGTCGGCTCCGCGCACCATGTCGGTGTCGGTCCAGGACAGATAGCCGACGCCGACCTTCACGCCCCGGTAGCCCACCTCGGCGCGCAGGCTGTGCGCGAACGCCTCCACGCCCGACTTGGAGGCGCAGTACGCGGTCATCATCGGCGCCGGGGTCATCGCGGCGAGCGAGGCGATCTGGAGGAAGTAGCCCCGGCTCTCCAGCAGCACCGGCAGGAAGGCGCGGCCGGTCACGGCGCCGCCGATCAGGTTGACCTCGATGACCCGGCGCCAGGCGACCGGGTCGGACTCGGTGAGCGGACCGCCGGTCGCCACGCCCGCGTTGGCGACCACGATGTCCACCCGGCCGAAGCGTTCCTTGACCTCGGCGGCGACCCGGCTCATGGCCTCGTGGTCGGTGACATCGGCGTGCCACCAGTCGCTCTCGCTGTGCAGCCGCCCGGAGACCCGCTTCAGCTCGTCCGGCTCCAGCCCGACCAGAGCGACCTTCGCCCCACGCGCCGACAGCTTGCGGGCCAGCAGCTCACCCACGCCCCGGGCACCGCCGGTGACGACGGCGACCTGGCCTTCCAGACGACCGACCCTCCGCTGCGAGCTCATGCCGCCCCCTCCTTCACGTTCACCGTCTCCGTCAGGTAGGTGCCGGCCAGTTCCCGGATGCGGCCGGTCACCGCGTCCGGCGCCTCGATCGGGGTCATATGGCCGATCCCGGCCAACTCCTCCAGCCCGACGCACTGCGGCAGCGCGGCGGCGATGGCCCGGGCGTGTACGGGTGGGGTCAACCGGTCGGCCGTACCGGCGATCACGGCCGTGGGCACCGCCAACTCCCGTACGTTCGCCTCCACATCCAGCCCGGACAGCACATGCGACCAGGCGACCCGGGCGCCGCGCGGGCAGGCGTGCACGATCCTGGCGCACTCGATGACCCGGTCCCGCGCCGAAGCGGGGCCCATGGTCGCGTACTTGAGGATGGCGCGGGACACCGGTGTGACCGGGCCGAGCGGGGCGCTGGCGCCCAGTACGGCGGCGGTCAGCCGGGTGCGCAGCGCCCCGGCCCGCAGCGGCAGCACCAGCGACTCGTCCACCAGCTTCGACGCCCCGGTGCTGCACAGCAGTACGGCGGCGGCGTGCTCGCGCACCCGGGGCCGGGTGGCCGCCGCCATGATGGTCATCCCGCCCATGGAGTGCCCGGCCAGCACCGCCTTCTCGCCGGGGGCGAGGGTGGCGGCGAGCACCGCCTCCAGGTCGTCGGCGAGCGCCTCGGTGGAGTAGCCGCCGGGCCCCGCGGCCGGGCTGCGGCCGTGGCCGCGCTGGTCGTAGAGGACCACCCGGTGATCGGCGGCCAGCTCCCGTACCTGCGCGTTCCAGAACTCCGTGGAGCAGGTCCAGCCGTGCGCGAGCACGACGGCCGGGGCCCCCTCGGGCCCGTGCACCCGGGCGTACAGCTCCGTCCCGTCCGCCGACACCACCCGCATCACACCGCCTCCTTCGCCGTCTTCGCCGTCTTGTCGATCCGCTGCGCTACGGCCCGGGGCGGGCGCACGATCTCGTACTCCGCCAGGTCCACCGCCTTGGTCGCCCGCCGGAACTCACTCGTCGTCCCCGGCCACAGGGTCGTGTTGCGCCCGTTGGCGTCCAGGTACCAGGAGTCGCAGCCGCCGGCCTTCCACACCGTGCGCTCCATCCGGGACTGCACCCGCCGGTTCCAGGCGGAGACGGCCGACGGGCGCGGATCCAGCGCCGCCCGCTCCCCCAGCAGCCCGAGCTGCCGCAGATAGTCGGCCATGTAGTTCAGCTGCGACTCGATCATCAGAATCATCGACGAGTTCCCCAGCCCGGTGTTCGGGCCGATGATCGTCATCCAGTTGGGGAAGCCGGCCGCGGTAGCGCCGCGTAGCGCCTCCATACTGTCCTTCCACGCCTCGGCGAGCGTGATCCCGTCCGCCCCGGTGACCCGGGCCGCGATCGGCATGTCCGTCACATGGAAGCCGGTGCCAAAGACGATCGCGTCCACCTCGGCCTCGGTGCCGTCGGCGGCCACCGCCGTACGCCCACGGATCTCCGACAGCCCGGAGGCCACCACGTCCACATTGGGCTGGGCGAGGGCCGGGTAGAACTCGCTCGACAGCAGGATCCGCTTGCAGCCGATGCGGTAGGACGGGGTCAGCTTGGCCCGCAGCTCCGGGTCCTTGATCGCCTTGGCCATGTTCGCCTTGGCCAGCGACTCGACCAGGCCGAGCCGCTCGGGCCGCTTGGTGAAGGCGCTGACCTGGAGTTCGCGGATGCCCCAGAGCAGCCCGCGCCGGGCGGTGGCGGTGAGCGGGAGCCGGCGGTGCAGCCAGCGCTCGGGGCCGCTGATGGCCCGGTCCATGCGCGGCATCACCCAGGCCGGGGTGCGCTGGAACAGCGTCAGCTTCCGCACCGCCGGCTGCACCGCCGGCACGATCTGAATCGCCGAGGCGCCGGTCCCGATCATGGCGACCCGCTTGCCCGCGAGGTCGTAGTCATGGTCCCAGCGCGCCGAGTGGAACACCCGTCCGCCCGCCTCGCGGAAGCCGTCCAGCCCCGGCACGTCCGGGATCTTCGGGTCCGACAGCGGCCCGGTGGCGGAGACGACCGCCTGCGCGGTGAACCGCCCGCGCGAGGTCTCGATCTCCCAGCGCAGCTCCTCGCGGTCCCAGCGCATCCCCAGCACCTCGTGCCCGAGCCGCAGATGGGGCCGGAGCCCGAAGGTGTCGGTGACATGCTCCAGATACGCGCGGATGTGCCGCTGCCCGGAGAAGGTGCGCGGCCAGTCAGGGTTGGGCGCGAAGGAGAAGGAGTAGAGGTGGGAGGGGACGTCGCAGGCGCAGCCCGGATAGCTGTTGTCCCGCCAGGTGCCGCCCACCGAGTCGGCCCGTTCCAGGACGACGAAGTCGGTGATCCCCTCGCGGCGCATCCGGACGGCGGCGCCCAGCCCGCCGAACCCCGACCCGATCACCGCCACTCGTACGTGCTCGTGCTGGCTCATCGCCACCGCCTCCACATCCGCATCGACCGCATCGACCGTCCACACCGACCTCGCCGCCATCGGCGCACACGACCTTGCCAGCAATCACTGGCAAGGTCTCTGGTCGGGAGCGTAGAGCAGTCACATACCGAGCGGTAGGGGTGCGACCGACAAAGTTACCGGCGGTACAACATAGGGTTGTCGGCGTGGCGAACGAGCGGACGAGAACCAGGGCCCACGACGGACGGCCCAAGGAGGAAACCGGGGACGCAAGCCCAGCCTCCAAGCCCCCCGGGCGTGAGTACCGGGCCGAGGAGCTGGCGGAGGCCGCTGGCATCACCGCCCGTACGCTGCGCTTCTACCGCGAGCGCGGACTGATCCCGCCGCCCCGCCGGGAGGGCCGGATCGCCTGGTACGACGACCACCATCTGGCCCGGCTGCGCACCATCGCGGCCCTGCTGGAGCGCGGCCACACCCTCAACGGCATCGCCGACCTCGCCACCGCCTTCGAGAGCGGCCGCGACGTAGGCGAGGTACTGGGTCTCGGCGAGCCGACCGAGGAGGAACCCGTCCGCCTCACCCCCGAGGAACTGGCCGACCACTTCGGCGACCAGGTCACCCCGGAGAACCTGGCCGCCGCCCTGGACCTCGGCTACCTCGCCACCGACGGCGAGGAGATCGTGCACGTCAGCCGTCGCCTGCTGGACGTCTCCTCCGCCCTCGTACGCGAAGGGGTGCCGCTCGCCGCCGTGCTCGCCGCCGCCGGCCGCGTCCGCGAACACGCCGACGCCCTTGCCAGCCTCTTCACCGACCTCCTCCACGAGCACAAGGGCACCGGCACCGACGCCGACCGCCTCCGCCCCCTCGCCAAGAGTGTGGTCGACGCCGAACTCTCCATGGCCCTCGACCGCCGCCTCCGCGAGGGCTGACCGACCCTTCCGACTCAGTCCCCGTACACCGCCGCTGACCAGCCCTGCTCAGCCCCGGGCACCGCCACTGACCAGCCCCGGTCCCGGTCAGTCCCCGTACACCGCCGTCACCGGCGCATGATCACTCCACCGCTCCCCATGACTCGCGGCCCGCTCCACATACGCCTTGACCGGCTGGACACCGCAATGAGGGATCCGCGGCGTTGGGGCAACTGACCAATGCCAGGCTGAGGAACTGTGTCTGCCCCGTATAGAAGCCGAGGGACACGTCACCACCCCACGCCAGGCGCTCGGCCGCCTCCGAGACATGGAATGCCAGCGACGTACTGTCCTGGTCACTCGTTGATCGGAACCGTGGGGCGTGCTCGGTAAGTTGCCGCCCCAGCCATTCGACCGCTTGCTTCGGATCATCCCACGTACCCCTGATGAGCCGAGGCGGTTTCATCAACCAATGCGCTGTTTGCGTCGGAGGCAACGCGCCGGTGCGAAAATCGTCCGCAGCCGTCCGGTACCGCTGGTTGAGTTTGATCCCGTCTGTGTCCTCGTCGCTCATTGGCGGGGGCGGCGGGGCAGGGTGCGGCGGTCGCCTGTGCCCCTCGTTGTCGAACTGCAACTTGTCCCCCAGCCACACGTATCCGTGGTGGTGCAACTCGACTTCCTGTCTTTGGCGTCGCGCGATGGGGAGCCAGCCGGACCCGGACCGCTCCGAAGGGACGAGCCGGGGCCGACTGGAGCCAGATCAGGCGGTGACCGTGAAGCGGGCCGGGTCGATACCCGCCGCGTCCAGCTCCGCCTTGGTGAAGCGCAGCGGCGTCATGTCGGGACGCTTGCTGTCGCCGAGGGCCCACGCGTCCGGGCCGATCTGCGCGAGGGTCACGCACGACTCCCCGTCGGGGTGGGTGTTGCCGCCGCATGCCTTGTTGACCATGACGGTCTCGGCTACGAGGACTGCGTACAGGTCGGTCATTGAAGTGCCTTCCTGGTCGTGAGAACGGCCCAGAGCAGAGCCGTCCACCACCCCGGTGATGCAGGGCGGAAGTCTCCTGGTTCCAGCGGGTAGCTACCGCCTCCCGCTGCTCGACACCGAGCTAATCCCCGACGGGCGGGAGCAGTCACGGCTTATTGGTGTCGTCGGGTAAAGATCATTGCCCACTCGCCGAGGAGTTCGCGACAGGTATCGCCGAACACGGCTAGTTCTTCATATCGGTCGAAGTGTTCGCGGAGTTCCGAGATATCTCGGTTATCACGGAGCATGAGGGCACCGGTTGGGGTCTCGACGGTGGCCAGTCGACGGTCGTACACCGTGAACACGCTGAGGGGGTTGACCCCGACCGGACCAGTCAACCCACTGGGAATGATTCCGATGCGGACCGTGGGGATGCGAGACACAGACGCAACCCGGTCGAGCTGCATGGCCATTTCGACGGGCGAGAGGATGGGCCACTTGAGGGCCTGCTCCGTGAGAATGAACGTGAACCGCTTGGAGGGCTCCAGAAGGACCCTTTGCCGTTCCAGCTTCTTCGACACCGTCTTACTCATGTCGCCGGCATTGCGGGACAGACTCGCACGAACGTACTCCGGCGTGGCCAGCAGACCAGTAATCATAGTCGGCAGAAAAAAGCGAAACTCGGTCGTCACCGTTTCCAGTCGCGCCAGCTCGTTCTGTTTCTTGTCGAGTCCGCGCTTCCGTGAGGACCAGTCGTCTTGCCATTCGATGTTGGCCGAACGGGCGAGAGCCATTATCTCTTGAGCCAGCCCGCCATCCGAGGCCAGCGCTTCAAGAATTAGCTCGACATCAATGATGGTCGGGGTGAGCTTCCGACTCTCAATGTTACTGATCTTGGTTTGGGACATGTTGCAGCGCCTGGCGAGCGCGGTCTGACTGAGACCGGCCCGCCGTCGCTCCGCGCGCAGCGCTTCGGCCAGATCTGATCTGGACTGACCTAGCCTTTCAGGCTCAAGCCTCAAGGCCCTTCACGTACTCCTCGAAAGGCACCGAACGCTCAACCGCAATGCGCCGCCACTTTCTGTACGGGGTCAGGTCGCCGTCGAATGTCTCGCGGTTGATCTGTGTACCGTCCGGACGGAAGTTCAGATACACAAGCTTTGAGTCATCGAACATCCACCAGTCCTGGCCCGTGAGCGGAAGAGCGAAGCCTTCCTGTGTCACGTCGAGTATCCGAATGTCCTCCCCCGCCGCAATATTGCCGGGAATTCCCCAGGCGAACTGGTATCGCTGGTATTCCGTCAACGGCTGCCGAACGACCCTCACACGGCCGATGGTCCGGCCCGTCGCCTTGTAGGTGCGCACGTCCTCGTGCCAGGCGGCATTGTGTTGCTCGGGCTTGGGCTCGCCCCGGAGGAATCGCGCGATGTTCTCTTGCTCGGACGGCATGGTGTACGTCGGCTGCGCTTCGAACCGCCATGCGTCCTGCGTGAAGGAGTCGAAGTACCGGCCCCACTCGTCACCATCCAAGAGCACGAACGGCCTCCCTCAGCACGCGTTCCGGGATGCGCACCAACCCCTCGCCACCCGGCGGCTGGAACGTGGTGTCCGCGGTCCCCTGGACGACGAACGAGCCGTCAGCGGCCCGGTACACGTTCGGGCAATCCTTGTTGTCGCAGTTGCCGCTTCCGTTGCCGGTGAGACGGGTCAGTTCCTCACGAGCCATGATGAAAACCCCCTCGGTCCGGACCCGTGCGGGCCGGTCGAGAAGAACGTTACGAGGCATAGGAGTTGGGCGTCCATGCGGCAACGCCAATATTGGCGTAGTCGGGTAAAGCCAGGCCGCAGCAGTCGCTCGACCAGGACCCAGCCCCTCGGCCGACAAGGCCGAGGGGCTGGGTTCTACACGTCGAAAACGCACGTCACAGGGGCGTGATCTGACCATCGGTCCTCATGCCTGACGGCCCGCTCCACATACGCCTTCACCGCACGCTCGGCCAGCCCCGGGGTCGCCACCTGGAGATCGATCCGCCACCCCGAATCGTTG
The DNA here is from genome assembly GCF_040644755.1 of Streptomyces sp. NPDC046887. NCBI lineage: Bacteria > Bacillati > Actinomycetota > Actinomycetes > Kitasatosporales > Streptomycetaceae > Streptomyces > Streptomyces sp. NPDC046887. The sequence continues at coordinate 361,767 of NZ_JBEYXH010000001.1, read as the reverse complement.
TCGAAGGCCCGCCCCCGGTACGACCACCAGGAGTACGGCCCCTCCCCCTCCGGATGCAGCGCCCGCACCACATCCACATACCCGGCGTCCTCGTACACCCGCCCCAGCCACTCCCGCTCCTCCGGCAGGAATCCGCTGCTCTTCCGATTCCCCCGCCAATTCTTCAGATCCACCTCCCGGTGCGCGATGTTCCAGTCCCCGCACACCACCACCTCGCGCCCCTCCCCCGCAGCCCGCCCCCGCAACTCCTCCAGATACGGCAGAAACTCCTCCATAAACCGCATCTTCTCGTCCTGCCGCTCGGTCCCGACCTCACCCGACGGCAGATAGAGACTGGCCACCGTCACCCCCGGCAGATCCGCCTCCACATAGCGCCCGCTCGCGTCGAACTCCGCCGACCCGAAGCCGACCCGCACCGCGTCCGGCTCCCGCCGGGTGAGCAGCGCCACCCCCGCCCGCCCCTTCACCGCACTCGGCGCATACGTCACATACCACCCCTCCGGCGCCCGCACCTCCTCCGCGAGCTGGGCCTCCTCGGCCCGTACCTCCTGCAGGCAGACGGCGTCGGCGGAGCTGCCGGCCAGCCACTCCACGTACCCCTTCTTGGCGGCGGCGCGCAGCCCGTTCACATTCACGGTCGTCACGGTGAGCATCCCGGCACCCTACCCGCCCCCACCAGGCACCCGACCTCAGGACCTTCGCCCCAGGCCAGGCCCTCCCCTCCCCCGTAGCATGCGGGCATGCATGTTCGCCCCACGCCGTTCGACCACCCCGACGCCCGCAAGCTCAACGACGAGGTCCAGCTCGAATACATGGAGCGCTACGGCGACGGCGGCGACCTCACCTTCCTCGACCCGATGATGTTCCGCCCGCCCCAAGGCCTGTTCCTCATCACCTACGACCACCTGGACCGCCCCGTGGCGACCGGCGGCTGGCGCACCCAGGACCGCAACGACGAGGGGTACGCCGACGGGGACGCCGAGCTGAAGCGCATGTACGTCATCCCCGAGGCGCGCGGCCTGGGCCTGGCCCGCCGCGTCCTCGCCGCCCTGGAGGACGACGCCCGCGCCGCCGGCCGCACCCGCATGGTGCTGGAGACCGGCGACATGCAGCCCGAGGCCATCGCCCTCTACACCTCCAGCGGCTACGCCCCCTGCGCCAAGTTCGGCTACTACCGCCACTACGACAGCAGCCGCTGCTTCGCCAAGGCCCTCACCCCAGCGCCCTGACCGCTCGGCGGCGTCCTGGTCCTCGTGACCGTGACCGGTGCGCCGACGGAGAGGCTCGGCTTCGACGGCCCCGTCGTTGGTGCGAGTACTACCGCGTGGCCAGGGAGGCGGGGCAACCGGGCGGGTGCGACAAGCACCATGTGTCCACGTGGCTGGGCGGCACCGTGCCGAGGAGGAGCGTTCGGCCCCTGGCGCTGGAGGCGCTGGCGCGTCGTCTGGGGCGGCCGGTGACGTACGCGGAGGTGGGATGGCCCTCGCCCGTGGCCGGATCGGGACCGGCGGCGCCGGGTGCCGAGGACACTGTCGAAGGACTGGTGTCTACCGGAAGGGCGGACATGGACCCCGCACGACGAACGGTGCTGGCCGCGTCGCTGTACTCGGCGGCCTTACCCGTCCCCTTGTTCCGCGATCTGGCCGAGCAGACGGACTCGGCGGCAACCGGGCGTACGACGCGCATCGGCCCGGGCGAGGTGGCCACGGTTCGCACCATGACGGAGCGCATCGCCGGAATCCTGGACGAGTTGGGCGGTGCCCACGATCGACCGATGGCCGCCGCCTTCCTGGTGAACACCGTCGGCCCCTGGCTTCGGGCGAGCGCGAGCGGGCCGGTGCGGCGGGGCATGCTGGCCGCCGCGGCTGATCTGGTCTATCTGACGGGCTGGATGGCGATGTACGAGCGCGACCACGGGCTCGGGCAGCGCTACTACCTCCGGGCTCTGGAGCTGGCCGGCACCGCCGAGGACCACGTCACGTACTGCCGGACGCTACGCGGGATGGCACTGCAAGCGGCCAACCTGAAGCACGGCCGCCGGGCCCTGGAGCTGGCCGACAGCGCCGCGGAGGCGGCACCGGCCGGCGGGCCGCGGCTTCATGCCTTCCTCGCGGGACAGCAGGCGCACGGCGCGGCTCTGGTCGGCGACCGCCGGCAGGCGTTCGCCCGGCTGCGAGAGACCGAGGCGGCTCTGTCCCGGGCGGACGACCGCCGCGACCACCTGGGCGGCTACGACCTGGCCGCGTACCACTTCCACGTGTCCAGCGTGACCTACGCGCTGGGAGATGTGCCCGCGTCCGTCCGGGCGATGCAGGACAGCGATCGCGTACGCCCGCCCGTCGAGCGGCAAGGCCGGGCGCACGCCACCGGTCTCCTTGCTCAGCGGCAGATGGAGATGGGTCACATGGACGCGGGCGTTGAGACCTGGGGGCGCTTCCTGGATGACTACGAGGGGCTGTCGTCGTCTCGTGCCGATGAGCACTTCGAGGTCCTGACGCGGGGGCTGCGGTCGCATCGCGTCCCGGCCGCACGGGAGCTGCGGGAACGCGCGGCCGATATCACGCTGCGGAAGGCGACCGCTTAGTCCGTGATCACCACGACCCCGGCCGGTCGTCGGCTGTCCATCGCTGTTGTACGGCAACAGCACAAAGCCCCCGCCGGGAGAACCCGCTGGGGGCTTTGACGTCTGTGGGGTGTTCACGAGCGTCTCTGATCAGGCGCTACTCATCCCTTTGAAGACCCTTTCCCGCGGGGCGAGTGATCGTTCCCCAACAAACATGCAGTCAGCCGGCGCACTCGGCCAGGAAGCTCGCTCCGGCTTACCTGATGAGGCCGAGCGGATGGCGATACGCCCAGGCGAAGGGCTCGACGTCGTCACTTTCGTTGGCGCATTGCGACCTCACGCCGTACGGCCCTTCGGCCGTATGGCATTTTCTTGCGTACGGCGCATGCAGTACCGCAGCCGGAGCATTCGCTGACGCCCCTCGATCCCACGCAAGGACGGCCGAGATGATACGTGGACCAGACCTGCCCGAAGGCGCGCGCCGGGTCCCTTACGAGTCCCCGGGCCTGCCGGATCACCGGAGCCCGCTGCGGTTCCTGTGGTGGCTGACGACAAGTCAGTACAGGCGGGTACTGCTCGGCACCCTGTGGGGCAGTACGTGGATGTGTGCGCTCATGCTTCCGCCGTACCTGTTGTCGAAGACGATCGACGAGGGGCTCAAGGCGCGGGACACCGGGATGCTGCTTCTCTGGATCGGAGCTGTGGTCGTCACCGGGGCCGGGACAGCGATCCTCGGCATCCTGCGGCACCGCACCATGACGCGCATCCGTGTGGACGCGGCCTACCGGACGGTCCAGGTGGTCACCCGCCACGTCACCCGGCTGGGGTCGGCGCTGCCCCGACAGGTGTCTGCGGGTGAGCTCACGCACCTCCAAGCCGGCGACATCAGCAGGATCGCCCAGACACTGACCATCACCGGACCCGGCGTAGGTGCGGTCATCGCGTATGCCGCAACTGCCGTCCTGCTGGTCCGGATCTCGGCCGTCATCGCCTTGGTGGTCCTTCTCGGCGTTCCGGCCCTGGCCCTGACCGTCGGCCCTCTGCTGGGAAAGCTGCACGGCGCCGAAAGCCGTTATCGGGAGGACCAGGGTGCTCTGACCTCTCTCGCCAGCGACATGGTGGCCGGCCTGAGCGTCCTCAACGGGATCGGCGGCAAGCCCCTGTTCGCCGGGCGGTAGCGGGAACGCTCCCAGGCTCTGGTCCCCCTCGGATACCGCGTCGCTGCCATCACCAGCTGGGTCCAGGCACTCACCGCGTGCCTGCCCATGGTCTTCCTTGCCGTGGTGACGTGGATCAGCGCGCGGATGGCGGCCAGTGGGGCCATCACCGTAGGTGAGCTGGTGGCGGTCTACGGATATGTTGCCGCTCTGCTGGTACCCGTCTCATCCTTGATCGAAGGGGCGGATGACCTACCGCGCGGGCTCGTCTCCGCACGGAGGGTGGTCGACATCCTGGCGCTCGCGCCGGCTCCCGAGGAGCACCGGACCCGGCTCGACCCCCCAGCCACTCCCGGCCTGCTGCACGACCCTGTATCGGGCCTGGTGGTGGCCCCAGGGAAAGTGACGGCTCTGGTCGGTGCCCGTCCCGACGAGCCGCGCGCCGTGGTGGACCGGCTGGCCGGCTACACGGACTCCGAGGCCTCCTGGGGGGACCTCAAGCTGTCCGACTGGGACCGCACGGCTCTCAGGCGGCACATTCTGCTCACGGACAACGATGCCTATATGTTCCCGGGCCCCCTGCGTTCCGTCGTCTCCGGCAGCACCGGCCGCTGCGACGAGGACATCCGGCGGGCGCTGCACGCCGCCGCAGCGGAGGACATCATCGACGCGCTTCCCGACAGGCTCGACACCCGCCTGGAGAATCAGGCCCGCAACGTCTCGGGAGGACAGCGCCAGCGGCTGCAGCTGACGCGGGCCCTGCTCGCGGATCCGGCAGTGCTCCTGCTCGTAGAACCGACGTCGGCACTGGACGCGCACACGGAGGCAACCGTTGCCGCCCGGGTGGCAGCGCACCGGCATGGGCGGACCACCCTCGTCGTCAGCACATCGCCGCTCGTGCTCGGCCAGGCCGACGAAGTCGCCTACCTCGTGAACGGAAAGGTGCAGGCGACCGGTACGCACGGAGAGCTCCTCGCCGACCAGCCGGGATACGCGGCACTGGTGTTCCGCGGCAGCACCGAGATCCCTGGCGAAGCCGCCGTGGCACAGCCCATGGAAGGACAGTCCCGATGAGCAGGTCCAACAAGACGCCCCGCCTGCCGATCGCCGATGCCAGGACGGTTCGCCAGGCCGGCTGGCAGATGTTGAGGGACGACGCGGGCGCCGTCTGCGCGATGCTGCTGCTGACGTGCCTTGCCGCGCTTGCCGGCGCGGCCGGTCCCTGGCTCCTCGGCCGCATCGTGACCAGGGTCGAGTCCAGTGACCTGTCCGTCTCCGCAGCCGACGGACTGGCCGCGGCGGTTCTGGGCTTCTCGGCGGCCCGATTGGTGTTGTCGCGCTATGCGCGAGGTCTCTCCCATCGCTTCGGCGAGCGCGCGCTCGCCAGGCTCCGCGAGGAGGTCGTCAACCGCACCCTCTCGCTGCCGGGGCGTGTCTCGGACGAGGTGAGCACCGGTGATCTGGTCACCCGTACCACCCTGGACGTCTCGACCGTCGCGGCCACGCTGCGCAATGCGGCTCCGGACATGTTCATCTCCGGCATCCAGGTCGTGTTCATCTTCGCCGCGGTCTTCCTCCTCGACCCGCTGCTCGGTCTCTGCTCGGTCGTGGGACTGCCAATCGTGTGGGGCGTGAGCCGCTGGTACCTCGCGCGCTCTCGCGACGCCTACCTCGCCGAGGGAGCGGCCGCCGGCGATGTCTCCGAGATCCTCGACTCCACCGCGCGCGGCGCCCGTACCGTCGAGGCCTACGGGCTGCGCGAACTGCGGAACAGCACCCTCGACAAGGCCATCGACACCACCTACCGCGCCGGCATGCGCACCCTCTCCCTACGGACGGTGCTGTTCCCGGTCACCGAGTTCGCGCACACGCTGCCCATGGCGCTCATCCTGCTCGTGGGCGGGTTCGGCTACCTCAACGGCGCCATCTCCCTGGGAGTCGTGGTGGCGGGCAGCCTGTACATGTGGCAGCTGGTCGACCCGCTCAACCAGATTCTCATCTGGGTCGAACAACTGCAGCGCAGCGGCGCCTCGTTCGCCCGCATCAAGGGTGTCGGGCTGGTGTCGCACACAGCTGACGCTCCTGTGCCGACCCCTGTGGACGACCTCATCGAGGTCAAGGGCGTGGGGTATTCCTACGTCCCCGGGCACGAGATCCTCAAGGACGTAGAGATGCTGGTCCGTCCCGGTGAACGGCTGGCGGTGGTCGGCCGGTCAGGAGCCGGCAAGTCCACCCTCGGCAAGTTGCTGTCCGGTGTGGACGTCCCTGACACCGGCCACGTCCTGGTCGGCGGCGTACCCGTCGCGGACCAGGCCGCGGCGGGCGAACTGGGCAACCGCATCGTCCTCATCACGCAACAGCACCACGTGTTCATGGGCACCCTTCGCGACAACATGACCATGGCCGCGCCCGAAGCCGACGACGAGGCCGTCCTCGCGGCCCTGAGGTCAGTGGAAGCGGACTGGGTGGCCGAACTGCCGGAGGGCCTGGACACCCCGCTGGGCTCAGGCGGAGTCGAACTGGAGGCCGCCCAGGCACAGCAGCTCACCCTGGCCAGGGTGCATCTGGCGGACCCGCACACCCTGATCCTGGACGAGGCCACGTCACTGCTCGACCCGACGACGGCCCGGCAGGCGGAGCGGGCAGTGGCCGCCGTCCGGTCGGACCGCACCGTCATCGCCATCGCCCACCGGCTGCAGACCGCACACGACGCCGATCGCATCGCCGTCATGGAGTCCGGCCGCATCGTCGAGCTGGGTACCCACGACGAGTTGGTCGGCGCGGGCGGGCCGTACTCGGATCTGTGGCGGTCGTGGAACGGCGAAAGCTGAGTCTTCGGCACGGTACGCCCCTGGGAGTCCGCTCCTCGGGGGCGTACCCGCTTCTGCTCTCCGCCTGCTCCCCTGGCCCGCCCATCCGAAGCGGCCGACTGGCGCATGGCCAAGTACCGACCGCCAGGACGTCCACTATCTGCATACGCCGTGGATCAACACCTACCGGCCCATCCGCAGCCACAACGAAGGCGCCAACGGGCGCTTCAAGAGCGGGAAGCTCGACATCGGCAACCCGAAGCACCGGCCCGGCCCCGGGCAAGTCACCCAGGCCCTTCTCCTCGCCGTCATGCTCACGGTCGCCAACCTGACCGTCCTGGAGACCTGGCTCACAGAACGCGACGGTCCCGACGAACTCATCGAGGCCGACTTCGACGCCAGCGGCACCCTGTCACCACTCGCTGATCCCGATGTACCGCATGCCCGGCCCAAGGGACGCCCGCCACCGCCCGACACCCGCTGACCAAACCCGCGCGGAACAACCCCACATCGCAGAAGCACGCTGATCACCACGAACGGCGTGCTTCCCCATGCCCAAGGACAGGCAAGCACGCGCAGCCCGCTCGCCACACCGCCCCGCCACCAGCACCCAGACCTCCCGACGAGCCCAGAAACCACGAGATCCCGCCCGATCGAAGTGATCGTGCGGGATCTCGTGAACCGCTTACGAGCTGACTCGTGAACGGCCCGTCTGTGGACCTGTGGGGATTTGAACCCCAGACCCCCTCGATGCGAACGAGGTGCGCTACCAGACTGCGCCACAGGCCCTTGCGACGTGGGAAACATTAGCACCCCGATCGGGGTACGACGAAATCCGGTCCTCGCAGGCCAGGGCGGCCCGCTACTCGTTGGCGGCGCGGGGGCGGTCGTCGTCGGCGTACTGGTCGAAGAGCGGGGTGCGGCCGTGGGCGCGGGGGGGGTGGGGGCTGGGGTTGGGGTTGCGGCGGGTGGCCGGGGGCGGGGTGGGCTCGGCGGCGGAGGAGCGGGCCGCGGACCAGGTGTCGGGGTCGGTGACGTCCACGCCGCTGGTGGCCCGGGGGGCGACCGGGGCGGTGACGTAGGTGGGGAGGGGGACCGGGACCGGGTCCCAGCTGTCGCCTCGGGAGGGGCCCTGGTCGCGCTGCTGGTCCACCCACTCGGCATGGTCGGTCTGCTCGACCAGGGCGCGGCGGCCCGCCTCCTGGGGGGTGAGGGGGGAGGCGGCGGGCTCCGGCGCGGTGGGCTGCGGCTCGGCGGCGTCGGCGGCGGGCGGTTCGGGGGCCGCGGGGCGGCGGCGCGGCCGGTTCTCGCGCAGCCGCTGTGCGGCGGCCTCGGCGCGGCGGCGGTCCATGACGTAGGCGAACCGGCGGCGCTCCTGGCGGCGCAGATGGGCGATATAGGCGCTGAGGAGAATGGCGGGGACGGCGGGCACCCAGAGGAAGGTGAGGCCGCCCACGGCCGCGACGACGGCACCGATGGTGAAGGCGGCGAAGAGGACCACGGTGGTGCGGCGGCGGCGGGCCAGCGCCTTGGTGCGGCGGGCGCGTTCGGCGGCACCGTTGGCGGAGCGGGGGCGCCGGTCGGCGGGGGGCCGCGCGGGCGGGGCCTCGGGGGTGTCCGGCGCGCCGGGGCGTACCTCGGTCCGGGGCGCGGCGAAGGCCCGGACGTCGACCGAGGCCAGATGCTCGGTCTCGGCGTCCGGGTCCACGTCGGGCGGGCCCTCGGCACTGCGCCGGTCCAGCTCCTTGGCGTACCGGCGTTCCATGCCGGCGCGTCCGGACAGGAGCCGGATGGCGGTGCTGAAGCGTTCCGTCGGACGGGCTTCGTTCAACTCGTCCTGCCGGCGGAGCCACATCGGCACCAGGTAGGCGGCCCAGGCCCCGACGATGACTGCGTAGATGAGGCCGCTGCTGCTCACGTGTCACACCGTAGAGGGGTTTGCATCAAGCCATCGCCCAATTGGGCCGGTGTGTCGCACGATCTGGCTGATATCAACGAAATTTTTTCGGACGGTCGGAGGAAAAGGGGGGAGAAGGGAGGGGAGGGGGAGGGGAAAGGCGGGGAGTAATTCGAACGTATGAATTAATTGGTGGGGTGGGCGGTGCGGCCGGCCCGGTGCCAGCGGCGCAGCAGACCCTCGGGGACCTCCTCGGCGGTCAGGGCGAAGACCAGGTGGTCGCGCCAGGCGCCGTCGATATGGAGGTAGCGGGGGCGCAGCCCCTCCTCGCGGAAGCCGAGTTTCTCGACCACGCGGCGGCTGGGGGCGTTCTCGGGGCGGATGCAGACCTCGACCCGGTGCAGCCCCACACGGCGGAAGCAGTGGTCGACGGCGAGGGCGACCGCGGTCGGCATCACCCCGCGGCCGGCCACCTCGCGGTCCACCCAGTAGCCGACGTGCCCCGAGCACATCGAGCCCCAGGTGATCCCGGCGACGGTGAGCTGGCCGACCAGCCGGCCCTCGTACTCCACGACGAAGGGGAGCATCCGGCCCGCGCCGGCCTCCACGCGCAGATGGCGGACCATCTGGCGGTAGGTGGGCCGGCGGGCGAACGGGGTACCGGGGGCGGGCGGCGGGATGGTCGCCTCCCAGGGCCGCAGCCAGTCGCGGTTGCGGCGGTTGACCTCCCGCCAGCCGCGCTGGTCGCGGTGTTTTATCGGCCGCAGGGTCACCGGTCCGTCCACCAGGACCACCGGCCAGCCGGGGGTCATGACGGCCTGGAGTGGTCGCCGCCGCGGAGCTGGTCCACCGCGTGGCCGAGCAGCGGTTCGAGGACGGCCAGTCCGTCGCGTACCCCGCCGGGCGAGCCGGGCAGGTTGACGATCAGGGTGCGGCCGGCGACCCCGGCGAGGCCCCGGGAGAGCGCCGCGGTGGGCACCTTGTCCCGGCCGTACGCCCGGATCGCCTCCGGGATGCCGGGCACCTCGTGGTCGAGCAGGGCCCGGGTGACGTCGGGGGTGCGGTCGGTGGGCGAGACACCGGTGCCGCCGGTGGTGAGGATGACGTCGTAGCCGGCGTCCACCCCGGCGCGGAGGGCCGCGCCGACCGGGTCGCCGTCGGGGACGACCTGGGGGCCGTCGACGGTGAAGCCGAACCGGGCCAGCCCCTCGGCGAGCAGCGGGCCGCCCCGGTCCTCGTACACCCCGGCGGCGGCCCGGTTGGAGGCGGTGATGACGAGGGCGCGGTGGGGGGCGGAGGGGGATGACGGGGGTGGGGGCGATGACTGCGGTGTGGTCGGTTGGTGGGATGGCGGTGGTGGGGTCGGTTGGTGGGGGGTGGGGGCGCCGGTGACGTGGCCGGCTCGGGGGGTCATCGGGTGCCCTCGGCGGCCGGTTCGGCGGCCCACTCGGTGGCGCCGCCGGGCTCGGGGGCGGGGGCGGGGGCAGCGGTGGGGCCTACGCCGCCGGTCGGTCCCTCGGGGACTTCAGGGGAGGTGCGGTGGTAGGGGCCGGATTTGCCGCCGGTCTTCTCTTCCACCTGGATGTCGCTGATGACGGCGGACTTGTCGACGGCCTTGACCATGTCGACCACCGTGAGGGCGGCGACGGAGACGGCGGTGAGGGCCTCCATCTCGACGCCGGTGCGGTCGGTGGTCTTCACGGTGGCGGCGATCTCGACGGCGTCGTCGGCGAGGGAGAGGTCGAGGGTGACGCCGGAGAGGGCGAGGGGGTGGCAGAGGGGGATCAGCTCGGGGGTGCGCTTGGCGCCCATGATCCCGGCGATCCGGGCGGTGGCGAGGGCGTCGCCCTTGGGGACGCCCTCGCCGCGCAGCAGCTCGATCACCCGCGGGGAGACCCGCACCCGGCCGGTGGCGCGGGCGGTGCGGGCGGTGACGTCCTTGGCGGAGACGTCCACCATGCGGGCGGCCCCGGACTCGTCGATATGGGTCAGTCCGCTGCCTTGCGTCGTACTCACTGCTGAACTCCGCCTCGCGTTCGGCGCCATTGCCCCGTATCGACCAGTGTGACCCAGGGGTCCCGGGGACGCCCCGGGAAGGCACGGCGCGCAATACGGTACCGGTCAGCCGATGAGGATGACTTCCAGCTCCTGGCCCGGTTCGACGGAGTCGGTGTCCTCGGGGACGACGATCAGGGCGTCGGCGAGGGCGAGGGCGCCGATGAGGTGGGAGCCGGCGCCGCCCACCGGGGTGACGGTGCCCGCCTCGGGATCGTAGGTCCCGCGCAGGAACTGGCGCTTGCCGGGCGGGGAGGTGAGGGCCCGGTCGGCGGCGACGGCGGCGCGCAGGCGGGGGCGGGCGTCGTCGGGGACGTCCCGCAGGCCGCGCAGGGCCCGGATCGCGGGCCGGACGAACAGCTCGAAGGAGACGTAGGAGGAGACCGGGTTCCCGGGGAGGGCGAGCAGCGGGGTGCGGTCGGGGCCGATGGCGCCGAAGCCCTGGGGCTTGCCGGGCTGCATGTCCAGCTTGCGGAAGTCGACGCCGGGGGCCGCTTCGTCCGGCTCCGCCTCATCGCCGAAGGAGCCGGCGGTGGAGAGGGCCTCCTTGACCACGTCGTAGGCGCCGACGCTGACCCCGCCGGTGGTGACCAGCAGATCGGCGCGGATCAGCTGGTCCTCGATGGTGGCGCGCAGGGTGTCGGGCTCGTCGGTGACGGCGCCGACCCGGTAGGCGATGGCCCCGGCGTCCCGGGCGGCGGCGGCCAGGGCGAAGCTGTTGGAGTCGTAGATCCGGCCGGAGGCCAGCTCCTCGCCGGGCTGCACCAGCTCGCTGCCGGTGGAGAGGACGACCACCCGGGGGCGGGGGCGCACCTTGGCCGTGCCGTGGCCGATGGCGGCGAGCAGGCCGATCTGCGGGGGGCCGAGGACGGTGCCGGCGGAGAGGGCGAGGTCACCGGCGCGTACGTCGCTGCCGCGGGGGCGGATGTGCGCCCCGGCCTCGGCGGGGCGGTGGACGCGGACCTCGCCGCTCGCCCCCTCGGGGGCGGCGCCGGCCGGGCGCATGCCGGTGGCCGCGCCCTCGCCGGTGCCGCCGTCGGTCCACTCGACCGGGACGACGGCCTCGGCGCCGGGCGGCAGCGGGGCGCCGGTCATGATGCGTGCGGCCTGGCCGGGGCCGACGGTGGGCAGTCCCGCACTGCCCGCCGCCACGTCGCCGATCACGGTCAGCACCGCCGGGTACTCCTCGGTGGCGCCGGTGACATCGGCGACCCGTACCGCGTAGCCGTCCATGGAGCTGTTGTCGAAGGGCGGCAGGGCGACGGGCACCATGACGTCCTCGACCAGGACACAGCCCTGGGCTTCGGGCAGCGGCAGCTCGATCGGGTCGAGCGGGTGGACCGACTGGAGGATGTCCTCCAGGTGCTCGTCCACCGACCAGGTCGTGCTCACAGGCTCTGCATCTCCTCGGTGACGTAACGGCGGAGCCAGGTGCGGAACTCCGGACCCAGATCCTCACGTTCGCACGCGAGCCTGACAATGGCGCGCAGATAGTCGGCGCGGTCGCCGGTGTCGTAGCGGCGGCCCTTGAAGACCACCCCGTGCACCGGCCCGCCCACGTTCTCGTCGGTGGCGAGCTTCTGCAGGGCGTCGGTGAGCTGGATCTCGCCGCCGCGGCCGGGCGGGGTCTCGCGCAGTATCCCGAAGACGGCGGGGTCGAGGACATAGCGGCCGATGACGGCGTAGTTGCTGGGCGCCTCGGCCGGGTCGGGCTTCTCGACCAGCCCGGTGACCCGGACGACGTCGCTGTCCGCGGTGGTCTCCACGGCGGCGCAGCCGTACAGGTGCACCTGGGCCGGGTCGACCTCCATCAGGGCGACCACGCTGCCGCCCTCGCGCGCGCGGACGTCGACCATCCGGGAGAGCAGCGGGTCGCGCGGGTCGATCAGGTCGTCGCCGAGCAGGACGGCGAACGGCTCGTCGCCGACGTGCGGGGCGGCGCAGAGCACGGCGTGGCCGAGGCCGCGCGGATCGCCCTGGCGGACGTAGTGCATGGTGGCCAGGTCGCTGGACTCCTGGACCCTGCCGAGCCGTTCGGTGTCGCCCTTGCGGCTGAGGGCCTCCTCCAGCTCGTAGTTGCGGTCGAAGTGGTCCTCCAGCGGGCGCTTGTTGCGGCCGGTGATCATCAGCACATCGGACAGGCCCGCGCCGACGGCCTCCTCCACGACGTACTGGATGGCCGGCTTGTCGACGACCGGCAGCATCTCCTTGGGAGTGGCTTTCGTCGCCGGCAGGAACCGGGTGCCGAGACCTGCGGCGGGGATGACAGCCTTGCTGAGTCCGATGTGCGACTGAGTCATGCGGTAACCATATCTGTTCGTTATGAGCGGAAGGTTAATGATTTTCACCTTTCGCCCTACTTGCTCTCATACAAACACATAGACACGTCATAGCAACGAGCGCTCCGCTATTGCTCTGCATACGACATGCTTGTGAGGTCATCATGGTGGGCGACCAGCCCGACGAGGCCGCGGGGCCCGGGAGAACCGTTCCGTCCGACGACGCCGTGCCGGCGGCCGTACCGTCCGACAAGGCCCTGCTGCGCCGCCGACTGCTCGCCGCACGGGCCCTTCTGACCAGTGATGACGTCCACACGGCCGCCGTGGTTCTGACCGGTTCGGCGATGGCGCTGCCCGAGCTCACCCGCGCCCGCACGGTGGCGGCCTATATCTCGGTGGGGCGCGAACCCGGGACGCGGGCGCTGCTGGACGCCCTGCGTGAGCGGGGCGTACGCGTACTGCTGCCCGTACTGCTGGCAGACAATGACCTGGACTGGGCGGTGTACCAGGGCCCCGGCACCCTGGCGAAGGCGCGGCGCGGGCTGCTGGAGCCGACGGGACCGCGGCTGGGCCCGGAGGCGGTGCTCGGGGCGGGGGCGGTGCTGCTGCCGGGGCTGGCGGTGGACGCGCGCGGGATGCGGCTGGGGCGGGGCGGCGGCTCGTACGACCGGGTGCTGGCCCGGATCGCCCGGGCCGGCGTCGATCCGGCGCTGGTGGTGCTGCTGTACGCCGACGAGGTGCTGGAGCACGTCCCGGAGGAGCCGCACGACCACCCGGTGCACACCGTGGTCACCCCCGAGGTCACCCTGCGGTTCCGGGCCTCGGGTGGCGGCTACGGGGACTGAGGGCCTTCGGAGGGCATGAGGACGGCCCCCGTCCGGGGGAGTTCCGGACGGGGGGGTGCTCGGAGGGCACGGGGGAGACGGCGCGGCCCCCGGCGGACGGACGCGAGGTCCGGACGGGGGGTGCTCGGAGGGCACGGCGGAGACGGGCGCGGCCCCCGGCGGACGGACGCGAGGTCCGGGCCGGGGGCCGTTCGACAGGCACGGGGGCCGGTCAGGAGTTCTTGCCGCCGGGCGGGGTGAGGACCAGGGTCTCGTCCGTCGCCGCGTCCACCGCCTTCGGCCCGTAGGCCCACTCCAGCAGCTCGCCCTTGACCCACTTGTCCGTCTGGTCGGTGTAGTGGGCGTTGTAGGCGTGCCCGGAGGCGCCGGTCAGGTTGATCCAGCGGGACTTGTCCCAGTCGCCGACGGTGACGACCATCCGCATCGACGGCACCCAGACCACCCCGTACCCGCCGGCCGCGTTCCAGCCGGTGGCGTTGACCGCGGCCTCACCGCCCGAGAGGTTCCACGGGCCTCGGTTGAGCAGGGTCTTCAGCAGCCCGGGGCCGCTGGTGCCCAGGGTCTGGTTCTCCAGGTTCAGCTGGTGCAGCCGGCCCCAGCTCCAGCTGGAGACGTCCTTGCCGAGCTTGGCGGTCAGCTCCCAGCGGGCGTCCTCCATGGCCCGCTTCAGCAGCCCGTCCCGGGTCTTGGTGGCCTCGTGGGTACGGCTCCGGGCCGAGGTCCACCACTCGTTGTCCTGGTCCTTCAGCAGCCCGCGCACCACCTCGTACCAGCGGTCGCCGCCGTCCGGCTGGGCGGTGTCGGCGTCCCGCTGGCCGCACTCGCGCACCAGCCGGTCCTGCTCGTCGGCCGGACCGGTGGAGTCGGCCGGCGGCACGGTCAGGCACTCGCCCTTGGGCCGCAGCTCCTTGGGCAGCTTGTTGCCGAAGGCCAGCTTCAGGGTGTTGCGCCAGACCGCGTTGAAGTAGGCGGCGGCCCCGGAGTCGGAGTCCTGGGTGTAGTCCCATCCCTCCAGCAGCTTCTGCGCCTCGCGGACGTGCGGGTCGCTGAAGTCGATCTTCAGCAGATACGGGGTGAGCAGCCGGGCGATCTCGCTGCTGGAGTCCGTCTGCATCACGCGCATGTCCTCGGTCGACACCTTGGCGCCGTCCTTGGTCTTCGCCTCGATCAGGTCGTTGATCCGCTGGCTGCGCGCGCCGTAGCCCCAGTCCTTGGTCAGCGGGTAGCGGTACTCGTCCTCGTCGATCACGGCCTGGTTGGCGGTCACGATGTAGCCGCGGGAGGGGTTCTGCTCCCAGGGCAGCTCCTCGAAGGGGATGTACTCCTTCTTCCAGGTGTACTTGGGGTCCCAGCCCGGCGCCGGCAGGGTGCCGTCGTGGCCCTCCTGGCGGACCGGGATACGGCCCGGCGCCTGGTAGCCGATGTTGCCCTCGGCGCCCTTGGAGTCGGCGTAGATCAGGTTCTGGGACGGTACGGCGAAGTCGGCGGCCGCGGCACGGAACTGCTGGAAGTCCTTGGCCCGGTTCAGCTTGAAGACCGCGTCCATGGTCCTGCCGGGCTCCAGCGCGGTCCAGCGCAGCGCCACCGCGTAGCCGTCGCCGCGGTCCGGGGCGAGGTTGTCCACCGGGGCCTCCTCGCCGACCTTGCCCAGCTCCTTGCTGCGGTCGGAGACGAGCGGGCCGTTGTTGGTGGTGCGCACGGTGATGGTGCGGCTGCCCCCGCCGGCGACCTTGATGGTCTCGTCGCGGGTGGTGAACGGCAGCTCCTTGCCGCCGTACTGGTAGCCGCTGTCGGTGACCTTCTCCAGGTAGAGGTCGCTGACGTCGGCGCCGAGGTTGGTCATGCCCCAGGCGATGTCCTGGTTGTGGCCGATGACCACACCGGGCATCCCGGAGAAGGTGTAGCCGGAGACGTCGTAGCCGCAGGTGTTGGTCACCTTCCGGCAGTGCAGGCCCATCTGGTACCAGAGCGAGGGCAGCTGGGGCGCCAGGTGCGGGTCGTTGGCGAGCAGCGGCTTGCCGGTGGTCGTGTACTTGCCGGAGATCACCCAGGAGTTGGAGCCGATGCCGTTGCCGTTGGGGCCGAAGAGGGCGGGGATCTTCTCCAGGGAGCCGGCGAGGGAGGACATCTGGGTCCGGAAGCCCTCGGACGCGCCCTGGGGGGTGTCGGCGGTGCCTGTGCCGGTGCCGGCGGTGCCTGTGTCGGTGCCTGTGCCGGCTGTTCCCGTGCCGGTGCCGGTGCCGGTGTCGAGGCCGGAGCTCGTACCCGTACCGGAGCCCGTCCCCGTACCCGTGCCGGAGTCCGACCCCGTACCGGAGCCCAGGCCCGTACCCGTACCGGAGCCGTCACCGGTGCCGCTGTCCGTTCCCGTTCCCGTTCCCGTATCGGATTCCGCTCCGGATTCGTTCTCGGCGGAGGGGTCGAAGGAGCCGGTGGCGGGGTCGACGCCGCCTCGGTCGACGATCGGGCGGTGCGTCTTGTACGGGTACCGCGGGTACAGCTGCTTGATCTGCTGGGGGGTGAGCCGGCTGGTCATCAGCGAGCGGTCGATCTCGTCCTGGAGGTTGGAGCGCAGGTCCCAGGCCATCGCCTTGAGCCAGGCCACCGAGTCCACCGGGGCCCAGGGCTCGATCTTGTAGTCGTTGGCGAAGGAGAGGGCGGTGTACTCGACCGCGATGTCGCCGCCCTCCTTGCCCTTGAGGTAGGCGTTGACGCCGTCCGCGTAGGCCTGGAGGTTCTTCTTGGTCTCCGGCGAGAGCAGCTTGTCGTACTCCTGCTGGGCGACATGCCGCCAGCCCAGGGTGCGCAGGAAGGCGTCGGTCTCGACCTGCTCCTTGCCGAACATCTCGGAGAGCCGGCCCGCGGTCATATGGCGGCGGACGTCCATCTCCCAGAACCGGTCCTGCGCCTGGACGTAGCCCTGCGCCCGGAACAGGTCCTCGTCGGTGGAGGCGTAGATCTGCGGGACGCCGTAGCCGTCGCGTTTGACGTCCACCGGCTCCGACAGGCCGTCCAGTTCCAGGGTCCCGGTGGTCTGCGGGAAGGGCGTGCGTACCGTACTGACGCCCCAGTAGGCGCCGTAGCCGATGCCCCCGACCAGGGCCAGCACCAGCACGAGCACGAGCAGTCGGGCGCGTCGCCCCTTCTTCTTGGCGGCCGGGGCGGTGGTGTTGGCGGGCATCGCTGTCCTTCGAGGCGCAGGCTGGTCCGGGAGTGCTGGATCAACCATAGGCGCAGCGCCTGAGCCGTCCGGACGCGGTGTCAGTAAGGCCCCATTGATCCCGATCCGCACCGTCCGGGGGCGGGATGATGTGACCACTCGGGCACCGACCCGCGTCAAGGAAGCGTTAATGATTAGGTAAAGTAACGAAGTGCTGTGCCGTCGCCGAAAGGTCGCCGGGGGACGATCCGGCGGCGGGCGGCGCACCCACCGACCAGCCCGCCCTCAGGCCCGCAAGGGTCCGCCAGGGTCCGCCGGGAAAGGAATCGGCCACTGACTGTCCACCAGCTCAACGAACTCCTCTTCGTCTGCGCCCTCGTCCTGCTCGTCGCGGTGGCGGCGGTGCGCGTCTCGTCCCGGAGCGGGCTGCCCAGCCTGCTGCTGTATCTCGGGATCGGCGTCGCCATGGGCCAGGACGGGATCGGCAATGTCGCCTTCGACAACGCCGAGCTGACCCAGGTGATCGGCTACGCCGCCCTGGTGGTGATCCTGGCCGAGGGCGGTCTGGGCACCAAGTGGAAGGAGATGCGGCCGGCGCTGCCCGCGGCGGCCGTGCTGTCGACGGTCGGCGTCGCGGTGAGCGTGGGGGTCACGGCCGCGGCCGCGCACTATCTGGTGGGCCTGGACTGGCGGCAGGCGCTGATCATCGGCGCGGTGGTCTCCTCTACCGACGCCGCGGCGGTCTTCTCCGTACTGCGCAAGCTCCCGCTGCCGTCCCGGGTGACCGGCGCGC
The DNA here is from genome assembly GCF_040644755.1 of Streptomyces sp. NPDC046887. Classification (NCBI taxonomy): domain Bacteria; kingdom Bacillati; phylum Actinomycetota; class Actinomycetes; order Kitasatosporales; family Streptomycetaceae; genus Streptomyces; species Streptomyces sp. NPDC046887. The sequence goes on along the minus strand of NZ_JBEYXH010000001.1, from coordinate 344,208 downwards.
TGGAGGCGGAGTCCGGCTTCAACGACGCCCCCGTGGTGATCCTGGTGGTGGCCTTCTCCACGGTCGGCCCGGTCGGCGCCTGGTACACCCTGCTCGGCACCATCGTGCTGGAGCTGGCCATCGGCGCGGTGGTCGGGCTGGTGGTCGGCGCCGCCGGCTCCCTGGGACTGCGCCGGATCGCGCTGCCCGCCTCCGGCCTCTACCCGATCGCCGTGATGGCGATCGCGGTGGCGGCGTACGCGGTCGGCGCCATGCTGCACGGCAGCGGCTTCCTCGCGGTCTACGTCGCCTCGGTGATCCTGGGCAACGCCAAGCTCCCGCACGCCCCCGCCACCCGCGGCTTCGCCGAGGGGCTGGGCTGGATCGCCCAGATCGGGATGTTCGTGCTGCTCGGGCTGCTGGTCACCCCGCATGAGCTGGGCGACGACTTCTGGCCGGCGATCATGGTCGGGCTGGTGCTCACCATGGTGGCCCGGCCGCTGTCGGTGCTGCTCAGCCTGGCGCCGTTCCGCATCCCCTGGCAGGAGCAGGCGCTGATGTCCTGGGCCGGGCTGCGCGGGGCGGTGCCCATCATCCTGGCGACCATCCCGATGGTGTCCGGGATCGAGGGCAGCCGGAACATCTTCAACGTCGTCTTCGTGCTGGTCGTCGTCTACACCCTGGTCCAGGGGCCGACCCTGCCCTGGCTCGCCCGGGCGCTGGGGCTCGGGCGCCCGGCCGAGGCGGCCGACCTGGGCATCGAGTCCGCCCCGCTGGAGCGGCTGCGCGGCCATCTGCTCTCGGTGGCCATCCCGGACGGCTCCCGGATGCACGGTGTGGAGGTCGCCGAGCTGCGGCTGCCCCCGGGGGCCGCGGTGACCCTGGTGGTACGGGACGAGCGGAGCTTCGTGCCCGCGCCCTCGACCGTGCTGCGGCGCGGCGACGAGCTGCTGGTGGTGGCCACCGACCCGGTCCGGGACGCGGCCGAGCGGCGGCTGCGGGCGGTCGGCCAGGGCGGAAAGCTCGCCGACTGGCTGGGTACGGGGACGGGTGCGGGCGGTAGTCCCTCCGGCCGTGCCGGTACGGGCGGCGGGGTGCGGTCCGCCACCAAGCGGACGGGGAGTGCGCGGTCGGCCGGCAAGCGGTCGGGGCGCGGGCGCTGGTCGGGTGCCTCTGATGCCGTCGGTGCCGCCGGTGCTTCCGGTGCTTTCGGTGCCGCCGGTGCTTCCGGTGCCGCCGGTGCTTCCGGTGCCGCCGGTGCTTCCGGTGCCGCCGGTGGGGGTCGGTCCAGCGGTGCGGGTACGGAATTGGGTACGGGGGCGGGGGCCGGTACGGCCGGCGGGGCGCGGTCCCGGGCGGGCGGCGGCGGTGTGGCGGACGGGCCGGTGCGCCGGGTGTCGGGCGGGGCGCTCGGCCGGATGCGCCGCAGGTCGGGCAGCGTCCGCGCTCCGGAGCCGGACCCAAGCCCGGATTCCGGGCCGGGCCCCGAACCGGACTCCGAGCCGGAGAAGGGAGAGAAGGGAGAGAAAGGAACGGAGAAGGGGACGAAGGGGTGAGGGCAGGGGGGAGGGCCCGGACGTGATCTGGCACTCAGCCCGCCGTATCACCCGCGAGATCACAGGCATATGCCAGGCTTTTCCTGCACTTCCCCTGTACCATCAGAGGCACACTGATCGATCCAACTCTGCCTGACGCAGAGCTGGCGCGACCGTATGGCGGCCGGTGACGCCCGGGAGGCGCTACATCCCCTCCCCAGGGTGCCGCTCTGTGCGGAACGTACAGAGCGAGCCGGTATCTACCGCAGTTCCGCGCACGAGGACAGCTCTCGGCCGCCCCGGTACCCCAGGGGGGCGCGCTACCAGGCGGCAGAAAGGCCCGCCGCCGTGGCATCCACGGTCGCCTCCGACTCCTCTCGCGCTTCCGCGCGTCCCGGTTACGGACGCCTGCTGCGCACCCCCGGCGCCTGGACGTTCCTGCTGCCCGGGTTCGCCGCGCGGCAGCCGTTCGCCATGCTCACCATCGGCATCGTGCTGCTGGTGCAGGCCACCACCGGTTCGTACGGCAGCGCCGGCGCCGTCGCCGCGGTGACCGGTGTCTCGATGGCGCTGTTCGCCCCGCAGAGCGGCAAGCTCGCCGACCGCTACGGCCAGCGCGCGGTGCTCGTCCCCGGCGTGCTGGTGCACACCGCCTCGGTGTCGGCGCTGGTCGCGCTGGCCCTGACGGGCGCGCCGCTGTGGGCGCTGTTCGCCGCGGCGGTGCCGACCGGTGCCTCGGTGCCGCAGGTCGGTCCCATGGTGCGGGCCCGCTGGGCGGCCACGCTGGAGAAGTCCCCGCTGATGTCGACGGCCGCCGCCTTCGAGTCGGTGACCGACGAGTTCACCTTCGTGGTCGGCCCGGTGCTGGCGACCGCGCTGTGCACCGGCGTCCACCCGGCGGCCGGTCTGGTCGCCGAGGCGGCGCTGACCCTGGTGGGCGGACTGCTCTTCGCCGCCCAGCGCCGCACCCAGCCCGCGCACGGCCTGGTCACCGCCTCGGAGCGGGCCGAGCACGCCTCCGCGCTCTCGGTGCCCGGGGTGCGGGTGCTGGCCGTCGCCTTCCTCGGCATCGGCTCCGTCTTCGGCGGTATGCAGGTCTCACTGACCGCGTTCACCGAGGAGATCGGCAACCCGGGCGCCAACGGGCTGCTGTACGGGCTGTTCGCGGCCGGCAACATGCTCGCCGGTGTCGCCGTGGGCGCCATCGCCTGGAAGAACGGCCCGCGCCGCCGGCTGCTCGTCGGCTACACGGGGCTGGCCGTCGCGGCCTCGCTGCTGTGGACGACGACCTCCTCCATGGCGCTGCTGGGCGCGCTCGGCCTGGTGGTGGGCGTCTTCATCGCCCCCGCGCTGATCAGCGGCTACACCCTGGTGGACGACCTGGTGCCGGCCTCCGCCCGTACCGAGGCGTTCACCTGGCTCACCGGCGCGGTGGCGCTCGGCCAGGCGTCGGCCGTCACGGTGGCCGGGCAGCTCGCGGACGGGTACGGCTCGACCGCCGGTTTCCTGGTCCCGTTGGGCGGTACGGCGCTGGCGCTGCTGACCCTGGCGAGCCTGCGCTCCCGGCTCGTTCCGCGGCCGGTGGCCCGGACGGTCGCACGTGGCGTCGGTCACCGCGTGCCGGTCACGGTGGACTGATCGAGCGGAATACGTCACTATGGAGCGTCGTTAGCACTCATCGAGTGAGAGTGCCAGGAGGAAGACAAGTGCCGACCTACCAGTACCAGTGCACCGAGTGCGGCGAGGGCCTTGAGGCGGTGCAGAAGTTCACCGATGACGCCCTGACCGAGTGCCCGAGCTGCCAGGGCCGCCTGAAGAAGGTGTTCTCGGCCGTCGGCATCGTGTTCAAGGGCTCCGGCTTCTACCGCAACGACAGCCGCGGCTCGTCGTCGAGCAGCTCGCCGGCGTCGAAGTCCCCCTCGGGGTCTTCGTCCTCCTCGTCCGGGGACTCCTCGTCCTCGTCCTCCTCGGCTTCGGCCTCCTCCGGTTCGTCTGGTTCTTCCAGCTCCTCCGGTGGCTCGAAGTCGGCGGCGGCCTCCAGCTCCGCCGCCTGACGCCTGGCGCTTCGCGCATGGCCCCGCCGTACGGGTACGGCGGGGCCGTTCGCGTTGCCCGACCGCGTCCGTCCGCCCCCCCCGTTAGGGTGAACGGCATGGCGAACGCTATGGGGAACGACGCGGCTATGGGGAACGACGCGAAGGCAGCGAGCACGGAGGCACCGGCGGCCACCGCCGAGGCGGGGGCGGGAGTCCCGGCCGGCACGGTGGACACCGCCCAGCGCGCGGCGGACGCGGCACTGGCGGAGGCGGCCGCGGAGGCCGAGTTCGAAGGCCTGGCCCCGGCCCCACGGGCCGAGATCGGCGTCATCGGCGGCTCGGGCCTCTACTCCTTCCTCGACGATGTCACCGAGGTGACGGTCGCCACCCCGTACGGGACGCCCAGCGACTCCCTGTTCATCGGAGAGGTGGCCGGGCGCCGGGTGGCCTTCCTGCCCCGGCACGGCCGCGGCCACCATCTGCCGCCGCACCGCATCAACTACCGGGCCAACCTGTGGGCGCTGCGGGCCGCCGGGGTGCGCCAGGTGCTCGGCCCCTGCGCGGTGGGCGGGCTGCTCCCGGAGTACGGCCCGGGCACGCTGCTGGCCCCGGACCAGCTGCTGGACCGTACCAAGGCCCGCGCCCAGACCTACTTCGACGGCGAACCGCTGCCGGACGGCACGGTGCCCAACGTCGTGCACACCACGTTCGCGGACCCGTACTGCCCGATCGGGCGGAAGGTGGCGCTGGCGGCGGCGCACGGCCGCGACTGGGCGGCGGTGGACGGCGGGACCCTGGTGGTCGTGGAGGGCCCGCGCTTCTCCACCCGGGCGGAGTCGCGCTTCCACGCGGCGATGGGCGGGGCGGTCGTGGGCATGACCGGGCACCCGGAGGCGGTCCTCGCCCGTGAGCTGGGACTCTGCTACACCTCACTGGCCCTGGTGACGGACCTGGACGCGGGCGCGGAGACCGGCGAGGGCGTCTCGCACGCCGAGGTGCTGCGGGTCTTCGGGGAGAACCTGGGCCGGCTGCGCGAGGTGCTGTTCGACGCAATCGCCGCCCTGCCCGAGAACGGCAGCCGGTCCTGCCTGTGCACCCGGGTCCACGACGGCTGGGACCTGGGCATCGAGCTGCCCTGACCGCCCGCCTGGGTGAGCGGGTTGTCCACAACCGGGCCGCTCGGGACGGGGCCGTGACGGGGTTGTCCACAGGCCCGAGCGGGATCGGAAGACGTACGGGATCGTGAGGCGCGTCGGCGAACTGCCGGCGCGCCTTTCCTGTCGTCCGGAGTCCTCCCGGCTCCGCGTCTCCGCTGGTGGTGGCCCCATGACCTCGGTTCCTCGTTCTCCCTCGGCCTCCGGTCCTCCTTCTCCCTCGGCCTCCGGTCCTCCTTCTCCCTCGGCTCTGTCCCCTTTGCCGTCTGCGTCGTCTTCCTTCGCGTCGGTGCCCGGGGCCCATGGGGTGCCGGGGTTCACCCCGCTGCGGGTGCGCGGTGGGCGCCACCGGCTGCGGCGCGCGGTCCGCAGGAGACGGCGGGCGATGGCCGCCGGACTGGCGGTGACCGCGGCCGCCCTGGCCGCCTCCGGGCAGCGCGGGCCCGGGGAGGGGGACGGGCCGCGGATCGCGGCGGCAGCGCAGCCCGAGCGCCGCCCGGCGCGATCGGCGGAGCTGGTCGCGGCACCGGTGCGGATCGCGGACGCGGAGACCGTGCGGCTGCTGCGGCCCGGCGACCGGGTCGATGTCATCGCCGCGCCGCTCGGGCCGTCCGCGCGGCCCTGGGGCGGCGCTTCCGAGGAGGAGCCGACGGCCCGGGTGCTGGCCCGGGCGGTGAGGGTGGCCGAGGTGCCGCGCGCCGACCGGCACGGCCGGGGTGACGAGGGCGGTGGCGCCCTGGTGGTCCTCTCCGTGCCACGGATGACCGCCGCGGCGCTGGCCGGTGCGGGCGGGCGCTCCCGGCTGGCGGTGGTCGTGTGCTGAGCAGTGGGGCGGGCCGCCGTCGGAGACTGTGGGACGGCCGCCGGAGATGGTGGAGCGGCTGCCGGAGATGGTGGAGCGGCTGCCGGAAGTGGTGGGGCGGCTGTCAGAAGTGGTGCGGCGGCTGCCGGAAGTGGTGGAGCGGCTGCCGGAAGTGGTGGGGCGGCGGTCAGAGGTGGTGGGGCGGCTTCTCGTCCAGGAAGCGGGCCAGGTCGGCGGCGCTGCCACCGGACTGGGGCCGCTCGCCCCAGCCGCGGTCGGTGTCGTCCGAGGACTGCTGGTCCAGCGGATCGTCGAAGACCAGTGCCGGTGTGGTCGGCCTCTCGGCGGGCGGACCGCTCGGCTCGCTCTCGTCGGTGCTCCGGCTGCTGCTCGGAGCGTGGGTGTTCCTCATGCCTCCAGCGTACGGGCGGAGGCAGGCCCCCGGTCCGGGCGCCCGCCTCCGTCCGGCGGGCCCGGCGCTACGGGAAGGTGTAGCGGGTGTGGCTGAAGGTCTGGCCGTTGTGCCCGAAGCCGTAGGCGGTTCCGGGGGCCACGGCGAACAGCAGGTCGTCGCCGGTGCGGATGGTGTCGCCGAAGCCGTGGAAGGTGCCGTCCGGCGAGGTGATGTGGTCCCCGTACTGCTCCTCGAACGCGGCGATGACCTCGTCCTGCCGCGCCGGATCCGTCACCCGTTCCGCCACGCCCTCGACCACGATGTCGAGGCCTTCGGAGAGCGAGGCGTGCCCCGTGGTGAGGGCGCAGTGGGGGTTGCCGGCCAGGTTCCTCGCCTTCTGCTCCCCCGTTCCGGTGCTGAAGTGCAGCGCCCCGTCGTGCCAGGCGGCGATCAGCGGGGTGACGTGCAGTCGGCCGTCGGGCCGGACCGTGGTGATCCAGAAGACCTCGGCGTCCCGCATGCGACGCTGGGCCTCGGCCCAGTCGGTGGCGGTGACGCTCTCGGCTCCCGGACGCGGGTTGAGCGCGGCGCTGTAGCGGGCGTCGAGCTCGGTCCTGGGCTGCTGGCCGGGCCGGCTCCCGGGCTGCTGCCGGCTCCCGGGCTGCTGCGGAGTCATGCGGCGCTCCCTTCCGTCTCCACAAGAGGCTATGCAGGACCGCCCGGTGGCGCATGGGCACGCCGCCCGGGTCATGACGGCCGGGGGTCTGCCGCCCTGAGGTCCGTAGGCGAGGGGCGGAGGTGTCTGGTGTGCTGGGGGCATGACATCCACACCACCCGAGCACCCGCTGCGTCCGCTGGTGGCGCGCAGCCGCCAGGAGGCCCACCGGGCCGCCACCCCGCTGGAGCTGTTCTTCGACCTCTGCTTCGTCGTGGCGGTCGCGCAGGCCGGGGCGGGGCTGGTGCACGCCGTGGCCGAGGGCCACGCGGGCGAGGGCGTGGCGAACTACGCCATGGTCTTCTTCGCCATCTGGTGGGCCTGGATGAACTTCTCCTGGTTCGCCTCGGCGTACGACAACGACGACGCGCTCTACCGGGTCGTCACCCTGGTGCAGATCGCGGGCGTGCTGGTGCTGGCGGCCGGGGTGAGCCGGGCCTTCGAGGAGCACGACTTCCTGGTGGTCTGGCTCGGCTACCTGGTGATGCGGCTGGCGATGGCCACGCACTGGTTGCGCGCCGCCCATCACGCCTCCGGGCCCGAGCGGACCATGGCGCGGCGGTACGCGGGCGGGGTGCTGCTCTGCCAGGTCGGGTGGACGGCGCTGGTGCTGGCGCCGGAAGGGGCCCGCCCCTGGGTGTTCCTGGTGATGGCGCTGGCCGAGCTGGCGGTACCGCCGCTCGCCGAACGGCACCACGCCTCCAAGTGGCACCCGCACCACATCGCCGAGCGGTACGGGTTGTTCACCATCATCGTGCTGGGCGAGACGATCGCGGCGGCCACCGTGGCGGTGAAGACCGGGGTCGCGGAGAGCGACGAGCTGGCCGAGCTGCTGCCGATCGCGGTGGGCGGGCTGCTGCTGGTCTTCGCCGCCTGGTGGGTGTACTTCGTGGTCCCGGCGCACCAGCGGCTGCTCTCCAGCCGCCAGGCCTTCATCTGGGGCTACGGCCACTACGGCATCCTCGGCGCGGCCGCGGCGATCGGCGCCGGGATCGAGGTCGCCGTCGAGCAGGCGGTCGGGGTGGCCCATCTGTCGGCGACGGCCGCCGCGGCGGCGGTCACCCTACCCGCGGCGCTGTATCTGCTGCTGGTCTGGGGGCTGCACGCGCGGTACTTCAAGGCGGGGATGGCGCAGCAACTGGTGCTGCCCTGCGCGGCGCTGGGGATTCTGCTCTGCACCCTCGCCGGGAAGTGGGGGGTGTTCGCGGCGGGGCTGGTGGCGGCGGGCGCGGTGGTGGTCGGGGTGTCGCTCACGGCGCGGGCGGCTCGGGCGGCCAAGGCCAAGGCGGAGGCGGAGGCGGAGGCGGAGGGGCGGGGAAACCCGGGCGCGGTGGACGGTGGGCGTGGTACGCAGGAGGGATGACACACGCTGATGGCAGCGCTGGGATGGACGGAGCCCGGATGGACGGGGGCCGGGAGGACGAGGGCCGGATGGGCGGAGGCCGGGGGGACGAGGGCCGGGGGGACGGGGTCCGGAAGGACGGGGGCCGGGCCGATGGGCTGACGGATGTTCCTGGGCTGCGGGTGGGGCATGCCCGGGTGCCGGGTGAGCGGGCGTTGAGCGGGACGACGGTGGTGCTGGCCCCGGAGGGCGGCGCGGTCGCGGCGGTGGATGTGCGCGGTGGTGGGCCCGGCACCCGGGAGACCGACGCGCTGGATCCCCGTAACGTCGTCCAGCGCATCGACGCCGTGGTGCTGACCGGCGGCAGCGCCTACGGGCTGGAGTCCGCGGCCGGGGTGATGGCCTGGCTGGAGGAACGGGGCCGCGGGGTGCGGGTCGGGCCGGACCCCGCGCAGGTGGTGCCGGTGGTCCCGGCGGCCTGTGTGTTCGACCTCGGCCGCGGCGGCGACTGGCGGGCCCGCCCGGACCCCGCGACCGGCCGGGCCGCCGTGGAGGCGGCGGCCGCCTCCGCCGAGGGCGCCCCGGTGGAGTGCGGGAACGTGGGCGCGGGCACCGGCGCGGTGATCGGCGGGCTCAAGGGCGGGGTGGGCACAGCAGCCATGGTGCTGCCCTCCGGGCTCACGGTGGGCGCCCTGGTGGTGGCCAACGCGGTGGGCTCGGCGGTGGACCCGGACACCGGGGTGCTCTACGGGGCCTACGGGGACGGGCCGTTGACCGTACCCGATCCGGCCGTTCACGCCGCCGCGGTGCGCCGGCTGGCGGAGGCGGCCGGGAAGCGGGGCGGCCCGCCGCCGCTCAACACCACGCTGGCGGTGGTCGGCACCGACGCCGAACTGTCCCGCGCCCAGGCGCGGAAGCTCGCGGGCACGGCGCACGACGGCATCGCGCGCGCCGTACGGCCGGTGCATCTGCTCAACGACGGGGACACGGTGTTCACCCTGGCGACGGGCGCCCGGCCCCTGCCGGAGGCGGACGGTCCGCTGGCGCTCAACTCCCTGCTGTCGGCGGCCGCGACGGTCGTGACCAGGGCCATCGTCCGGGCGGTGCGGGCCGCGGAGCCGGTATCCGGACCCGGCGGTGACTTCCCCTCGTACCGGGAGCTGTGGCACCGGAGGTAGGGCAGGACGGGTACCCGGGGCGGGCTCGGGGGGCGCGGGAACTCGCCATGCGCGCCCTTCGTTTCGCGGAAGCCGGGACACGTTGTCAGACCCAGGGACTACCTTGAGCAAGCATCGTGTGACACGCGGCGACGGCCTGGAGATTCACTCTTGAACGTTCCGGATGAGCAGTACGAGACGACCGAGACGCATGTCGAGCGCCTGCTGGGGCGGGCGCTGAACTCCTTCGACCTGCCGGACTTCCTGGTCGACCGGCTGGACTCGGCGCTGGCCCACGCCAGTTCGCTGCACTCCTGCGTGCACAGCGGCCCCCGGCACCGGCTGACCCACCGGCACACCTATCTGCTGGCGGACGGCTCCTCGTTGACCCTGTGGGAGCTGGTGCACAACACCGGGCGGGACGGCCGCGACCAGCACGAGCTGTATGCCGATGAGACGGAGTTGCGGCTGGCGGCCTCCCGGCTGCCGGACGGGTTCGGTGCCTGGCCGCACCCGGCCGGGCTCTCCCTCGACCTGGACACCCTGGAGGTGCCGCAGGACACGGTGGCGGTGTACGGGCGCCCGGCGGTGGCCCCGTGGACCTGCGAGCCGGACGGGGCGGCGGACCACGCCCGCCGGGTGCTGCGCCGCGCGGAGAACGCGGACCGGCCGGGCGAGCGGACGGCCGCCCGGCTGCGGGGTGCCTTCGCGTACCACATCCGGCAGGTCTTCGGCCGCCAGTGCGGGCCGGCCGACCGGTACATCGGCTTCACCCTGTACGAGCACGCCTTCCTGCTGCTGGACGGCAGCGAGACCAGCCTCTGGGAGGTAGAGCACACGGCGACCCCCGACGGCCGCCATATGTGCGAGGTGTACGAGCACGAGCGCGCCGCCCGCGAGGCGATGGAGCACCGCGCCCGGGTGCGGTGAGCCCACGGAGCCGATTCTTCAGCGGGGCCCGGTCCTTCGGGCCCAGCCCCTCCCGGGGGCCAAATCCCTCCCGGCGCCAAGTCCCTCCCGGGGCCCGATCCTGCGGCGGGACTGCCTACGGCCCTCGGGTGGTGTCCCGCATGCGGTGAACCGCCGAGGGCCCCGGGGGTGACCCGGGACCCTCGGCGGCCGGTCAGCGGCCGGGCGCCCCCGGCCGGACACCGACCGGGCGGGGGCCTGCCCGGCCCCGCTGGGGAGCGTGGCTCAGCGGCCGCCGCCCCGACCCGCCGAGACGGGCTCCCGGTCGGCCTCGGCGGCTTGGGCGACCTTGGTGGCCTCGGGGGCATCGGCGACCTTGGTGGCCTCGGTGGCGCCAGCGCCCCCTTCGTTCCCGGCGGGCGCCGGTGCGGAGGCGTCCGGCTCCAGGCCGGCGGTCTCCTGGTGCTGCTTGGGCCGGCGCGGCAGGGCGAACATCACCAGGAAGATGGCGCCGAGCACCGCCGCGACCACCCACAGCGCGCCCTGGAAGGCCTCGGTGAACGCCCCGCCGACCTCGGCCGGGGTTCGCGGTGCCGCGTCGTCCACGGTGTCGAAGAACACCACCGACACCAGGCCGAGTCCGAGCGCGGTACCCATCTGCTGGGTGGTGTTGATGAGCCCGGAGGCGGAGCCGGCGTGCTCGCGCGGCACCTCGGAGAGCACCGCGTCGGTCAGCGGGGCGACGATCAGGCCCATGCCCGCGCCCATGACCACCAGCGGCAGGATCATCTGCCAGGAGTGGATGCCGGTGCCGTACCGGTCGGCCTCCCAGATGTAGAGCAGCAGTCCGGCCGCCATCGTCAGCGCGCCGGTCTGGAGCACCTTGCGGCCGAAGCGCGGTACCAGCTTCTGCACCGAGATGCCCGCCGCGACCGAGACCGCGATGGAGAACGGCACCCCGGTCAGACCGGCCCGCAGCGGGGTCCAGCCCAGTCCGATCTGCATGTACAGCGTCCAGACCAGGAAGAACACACCCAGGACGACGCCGAAGGTGAGCTGTACGGCGATACCCGCGGCGAAGCTCTTGACCTTGAACAGCGACAGCTCGATCAGCGGCGAGCCGTCCTTGCGGGCCTTGTACCGCTCGTACGCCACCAGGACCGCGAAGACCAACGGGCTGGCCAGCATGCAGAGGTGGCCCCAGAGCGGCCAGCCGAGCTCGCGGCCTCGGGTGAGCGGGTAGATCAGCATCAGCAGGCCCAGCGTCACCAGCGCGACCCCGACCAGGTCCAGCCGGAGGGCCCGGCCCGCCTTGGACTCGGTGATGTACTTCCGGCCGAGGATCAGACCGGCGATGCCGACCGGCAGGTTGATCAGGAAGATCGGCCGCCACTCCAGGCCGAAGAGGTTCCACTGGGTGAGCAGCGCGCCCAGCAGCGGGCCGGACACCGCGCCGAGCCCCACGATCGCGCCGAACAGGCCGAAGACCTTGCCGCGTTCATGCGCCGGGAAGGTGACATGGACGATGGCGAGCACCTGGGGCACCATCAGCGCGGCCATCGCGCCCTGGAGCAGCCGGGAGGCCACCAGCATCTCCGGGTTGGCGGCGAAGCCGCAGAGCGCGGAGGCGAGGGTGAAGCCGGCTATCCCGACCAGGAACAGCCGCTTGCGGCCGTAGATGTCGCCGAGCCGTCCACCGGTGATCAGTCCGGCGGCGAACGCCAGCGCATAGCCCGCGGTCACCCACTGGATGGCGCCGAAGGAGGCGGACAGGTCCCGCTCGATGCTGGGGATGGCGATGTTGACGATCGTCACGTCGACCAGGTCCATAAAGGCCGCGGTCATGACGATGGCGAGCGCCAGCCAGCGGCGCCGGTCGCCCGGGGGCGCGGCGGCCTCCGGGCGTCCGGCGGGGCTGATGTGGCCAGTGGTGCTGGTGGGGCCAGCGGGATGGCTGAGCTTGGTGGGGTGGTCGGTCATGGGAACACCGTAGGTGGCCTTTAGGCCAGCAAGCGTCCTAATAGGCGGGCCATGATGGACGGTATGACGGACACCCCGGCACGGCTGCTGACTCTGCTGTCCCTGCTCCAGACGCCACGTGAATGGCCCGGCAGCGAGCTGGCCGGACGCCTCGGCGTCTCGGCCCGTACCATCCGCCGCGATATCGACCGGCTCCGTGAGCTGGGCTATCCCGTGGAGGCGACCCGCGGCGCGGTCGGCGGCTACCGGCTGGTCGCCGGGGCGGCGATGCCGCCGCTGCTGCTGGACGACGAGGAGGCGGTCGCCATCGCGGTGGGGCTGCGCGCCGGGGCAGGGCACGCGGTGGAGGGGGTGGAGGAGGCCTCCGTACGGGCGCTGGCCAAGCTGGAGCAGGTGCTGCCGTCCCGGCTGCGGTACCGGGTGTCCGCGCTCCAGCACGCCACCGCCCCGCTGGTGCGCGGTGACGGGCCGACCGTGGCGCCCTCCACGCTGACGGCGCTGGCCTCGGCGGTCACCGGGCACGAGCGGCTGCGGTTCGGCTACCGGGCGGCGGACGGGACGGAGACCCGGCGGCTGGTGGAGCCGTACCGGCTGCTCGCCGCGGGCTGGCGCTGGTATCTGGTGGCGTACGACGTGGAGCGGGCGGACTGGCGGACCTTCCGGGTGGACCGGATCACCGAGCCGTTCCCGACGGGGGCGCGGTTCACCCCGCGCGAGCTGCCGGTGGAGGCCCGGGGCGACAACCGGCGGCTGCTGGGCATCTCGGAGAACCGGGAGCGGGTGGACGGCCGGGAGGGCCCGGAGAATCTGGTGGACGTCACCTTCCAGGCGCCGGCCGACCGGGTCCGGGCCCGGGTGCCGGACTGGCCGGAGCCCGAGGAGACCGGCCCGGAGAGCTGCCGGGTGCGGATGGCGGCGCCCGGGTCGGCGGGCGCGGTGGAGTGGCTGGCGCTCCGGCTCGCGGGGGTCGGCCACCCGTACACGGTGCACGGCCCGGCGGAACTGGTCGCCCGCACCGCCGCCCTCGGCGCCCGCCTCACCGCGGCGGCCGGTACGAGACCGGAGGGCCAGCCGGAGGGCCACACGAGGCCCGAGGCCCGCACGACGCCCGAGGCCCGGTCGGCGCCCTAGGCCCGGTCGGCGCCCTAGGCCCGGTCGGCGCCGGAGGCCCGTACAAAGCCGTAGGCCCGCACAAAGAGTCGTAGGCCCGTACAAAGCCGGACGCCCCAGCGCCGGACGCCCGCACGGTGCCGGACGCCCGCACAACGCCGTAGGCCCGCACGACGCTGGACGCTCGCACAAAGCCGGAGGCCTCGGCACCGGAGCCCCGCCCGGACCCGGAGGCCCCGGCGGCCGGCTGAGCCTCGGGGTCTCCTCCGCATGCCCGCCGGCATCAGGCGGCCGGGGTCAGGCGGCCGGGGTCAGACGGCCGGCATCAGACGGCCGGGGTCAGGCAGCAGTCCGGGGTCAGGCGGCCGCGTCGAAGCCGGTGTCGTGGGCCATCCGCTTCAGCTCCAGCAGCGCGTGCTTCTCGATCTGCCGGATCCGCTCACGGGTGAGGCCGTGCTCCTTGCCGACCTCGGTGAGGGTGCGCTCGCGGCCGTCCTCGATGCCGTACCGCATCCGGATGATCGAGGCCGTACGGTGGTCCAGCTGGCCGATCAGGTCCTCCAGCTCCTCGCTGCGCAGCAGGGTGAGCACGGACTGCTCCGGGGAGACGGCGGAGGTGTCCTCCAGCAGGTCCCCGAACTGCGTCTCGCCCGCGTCGTCCACCGACATGTTCAGCGAGACCGGGTCGCGGGCCCAGTCGAGCACATCGGTGACCCGCTCCGGGGTGGAGCCCAGCTCACCGGCGATCTCCGCGGCCTCCGGGTCGCGGCCGTTCTCCCGGTTGAACTCGCGCTGCACCCGGCGGATCCGGCCCAGCTCCTCGACCAGGTGGACGGGGAGGCGGATGGTGCGGGACTGGTCGGCGATGGAGCGGGTGATGGCCTGGCGGATCCACCAGGTCGCGTACGTGGAGAACTTGAAGCCCTTGGTGTAGTCGAACTTCTCCACGGCGCGGACCAGGCCCGCGTTCCCCTCCTGGATGAGGTCGAGCAGGGGCAGCCCGCTGCGCGGGTAGCGCCGGGCCACCGCGACGACCAGTCGCAGGTTGGAGCGGATGAAGACGTCCTTGGCACGCTCGCCCTCGGCGACCAGGCGCGCCAGCTCCTCGTGGGAGGCGCCGGCGGCGGCACCGCCCTCCGCGGCCTCGGTCTCGCCGTCCAGGATCTGCCGGGCGAACACCCCGGCCTCGATCGTCTGGGAGAGCTCCACCTCCCTGGCGGCGTCGAGCAGCGGCGTACGCGCGATTTCGTCGAGGTACATGCCGACCAGGTCGCGGTCGGCGATCTCGCCCACGGCGCGAACGCTGCGTGCCCGGTCGGAGGTCTCACCGGCGGTGGACTGACGACGGGCGACGGCACGGGTTGCCATGCGAGCTCCTTGCTGAGTAGCCGAGTAGGTCGCGACACCCTTCCGGGTGCCCTGCATCCGACGGAAACAACGACTGGAATCCGGACAGAATTCCCATGCCGCCCCTCGTTTTTCGCGATCATGCAGTACCCTGTCGGGCCGCCAGCACGGGCGCGGTATGAACGATCAAGGAGAGGCGCAGGTCAGACGGATGCGAAGGCCGACCTCAGGGCCCTCAGGAACCTCTACCGCCACGGGGTGACTGAGACCGCCGTCACCCTCGGCGCCGAGCCCGTCACCCCGGAACGGCACCTTTCGCGCCCCGCCCCTTTGGAAAGCCCCGCTCGGAACGCTCCCACTCGAAAGACGGATCGCACCGGCTCCGGGTTGCCCCGCGGCCCCGGCGACCCCGGCAGCGGGGTCAGCCGTACTGCACCGAGCGCTTGGCCAGCCCCATCCAGAAGCCGTCGATGACGCTGCGCCCGCCGTCCAGCTCCCCGGCCGCGTCGGCGGCGCCGAGGGTGACGAAGAGCGGGGCGAAGTGCTCGGTACGGGGATGGGCCAGCGACCCGGCGGGCGAGGCGTGCGCGAAGTCCAGCAGCGCGTCCACGTCCCCGGCCTCCAGAGCCGCCCGCCCCCAGTCGTCGAACTCGGCCGACCAGCCGGGCGTCCCCTCGTAGCGCAGGGCGGCCAGGTTGTGGGTGAAGAAGCCGCTGCCGACGATCAGCACGCCCTCGTCGCGCAGCGGGGCGAGCCTGCGGCCCACCTCCATCAGCCGGGCCGGGTCCAGGGTGGGCAGGGAGATCTGGAGCACCGGGATGTCGGCGCCGGGGTACATCTCGACCAGCGGGACGTACGCGCCGTGGTCCAGCCCCCGGTCCGGGACGTCCGCCACCGGCATCCCGGGGGCGCGTAGCAGCTTGCGTACGGAGTCGGCGAGCGCCGGTGCGCCGGGCGCGGGGTAGCGCACGCGGTAGTAGTGCTCAGGGAAGCCCCAGAAATCGTAGACCAGGGGGATGGTGTCGACGGCGCCGAGGGCGAGCGGCGCCTCCTCCCAGTGGGCGGAGACCACCAGGATCGCGGCCGGCCGCGGCAGGGCCGCCGACCAGGTGGCGAGCTGTCCGGGCCAGAGCGGGTCATCGGCGAGCGGGGGCGCCCCGTGGGAGAGATAGAGCGCGGGCATGCGCTCGGTGGCGCCGCCGAGGCTGCCGGTCGTGGTGGTGGCCATGGCGGTGCTCCTTACCGAAACTGCGTTTCACGCTGTACTTGAACTTTCAACCTCCCTCGCACCGTAGCGCCATATAATCAAATATTCAAGAAGTCATAGAGTGGGACATATGAACCGGGCACCTCACGCTGCGACCGCCTCCGACCTCGACCCTCACGACGAAGGCGACTCCGCCCAGGCCCCACGGGCCCCACGGGCCCCGCGCTGGCTCAGCGACGAGGAGCAGCGGGTGTGGCGGGCGTATCTGCACGCCACCACCCTGCTGGAGGACCATCTCGACCGGCAGCTCCAGCGGGACGCCGGGATGCCGCACGTGTACTACGGACTACTCGTCCACCTCTCCCAGGCGCCCCGCCGCCGGATGCGGATGACCCAGCTGGCCAAGGACGCCAAGATCACCCGCTCCCGGCTCTCGCACGCCGTGGCCCGGCTGGAGAAGAGCGGCTGGGTGCGGCGGGAGGACTGCCCCTCGGACAAGCGCGGCCAGAACGCGGTGCTGACCGAGGAGGGGTACGCGGTGCTGCGCCGCAGCGCGCCCGGGCATGTGAACGCCGTACGGCAGGCGATGTTCGACCGCCTCACCCCGGAGCAGGTCGGCCAGCTCGGGGAGATCATGACGGTGATGGCCGAGGGGCTCCAGCCCGCCGACCCCAAGGCCGATCTGCCCTGGCTGCGGTGACCCTCACTGGGTCAGGTGGTGAGCAGCACGCCCGCGTAGGCGGCCGCCGCGATCAGCACCCAGGAGGTCAGCCCCAGCACCGCCACCTTGGCTCCGGTCCGGGCCAGCGAGGGCAGATGCACCGCGCTGCCCAGTCCGAACAGGGCCGCCGCCAGCAGCAGTTCCTGGGCGTGCCCGGCGCCGGTGAGCACCGGCTCGGGCAGCACCCCGGTGGTGCGCAGCGCCACCATGGCGAGGAACCCGGCGACGAACAGCGGCACCAGGGGCGGCCGCCGCCCGGCCCCGCCCCGGCCGGCGCCCGCGGCCCCTTCCCGTACGCCCGCGTCTCCGCCCCGGTCGCCCGCGCTTCCCTCCCGTACGCCCACGCCGGCGGCCCGGCGCCGGGCGGTCAGCACCAGCATCGCGACCAGCGGGGCGAGCAGCGCCACCCGCATCAGCTTGACCAGCACGGCCTCGCCCAGCGCCGCCGGACCCGCGGTCTGCGCGGCGGCCACCACCTGGCCGACATCGTGGACGCCCGCGCCGACCCACCGCCCGAACTGGGCGTCACTCAGACCGAGCGGTCCGTGCAGCAGCGGCAGCACGGCGATCGCCAGGGTGCCGCAGAGGGTGACCAGAGCGACCGCCGTCGCCGCGTCCTCTCGGCCCTGCTCCCGGTCCTCCTCGCTCTCCGCCCGGTCCCGGACCGCGCTGACCGCGCCGATCGCGGAGGCCCCGCAGATGGCGTACCCGGCCGCGATCAGCAGCGGCTGGTCCCCGGGCAGCCCGAGCCGCCGCCCCAGCCACCAGGTGCCGGCCAGGGTCAGCCCGACCACGCCGACCACCATGGCGACCGTCCGCCAGCCGAGGCCGGCCACGTCCGAGAGGCTCAGTTTCAGGCCGAGCAGCACCACCCCGACCCGCATCAGCCGCTTGGCGGCCAGGGTGAGCCCGGCCCGGCAGCGCCCGCGCAGTCCCTCCCGTACCCGGGGGGTGTGCGCGGCGGCGATGCCCAGCACCACGGCCACGGTGAGGAAGGGGACGGCCGGCAGTGCCCGGTGCACCAGCCAGGCGGCGCCCACCCCGGCCGCCGCCACCGCCAGCCCGGGCCACGGCCCACTCGCCCACCACCGGCCGGTGGCCGGGCCCGCGCCCGCAGTACGGGGCCGGGTGGTGGTCCGATCCAGGAGGGCCATCAGCGGTCGGCCGGGAGCCGGTACACACGGCGGACGCTGCTGCCGAGCCGGGTGATGTCGGCACCGTAGACATGGAGCGATATGGCCGTGTCCGTACCGCCGTTGCACACCCGGTGGATGTCGCCGGGCGGGGCGAAGGCGGTGACCGTACCGGCCGTGCTGACCAGGTCGCCGGCCGCCTCCAGCCGTGCGCCCGGACCGCCCGGGCGGTCCGGGACCAGCCGGTAGCGGCGCTCGTGCTCCTCGCCCCGGTGGATCCCGGTGACGCACCAGGAGACATGGTCGTGGATCGAGGTCTCCTGGCCGGGCAGCCAGACCAGGGCGACCAGCGAGAACATCCCGTCCGGCTCGGCGTGCAGCACATGCTGGCGGTAGTGGTCCGGGTCGCCCTCGCACTGGGCGGGGGTGAGCAGGTCCGGCGCGGTGAGGTGCGGCCGCAGCGCGTCGGCGACCAGCCAGGCGGTGGCCTCCGGCGGCAGCCCGCGGTCCACCGCCGCGCGGATACCGCCGACGAGCGTCCGCAGCCGGTCGGTGGTCCGGGCGGTGGTCCCGTCGCTGGTCCGGGCGGTGGCCCGGTGGGTGGTCCGGTCGGCCGTCGTGGAGCTGGCAGTGGGGGTCATGACGGCAGCGTCGACGCGCGCGGGCGGGGCCGTCCAAGGAGGGTCCGTTGGCGGGACCCCAACGCCCGCTTATGGGTCGGCCGTTCTCGTACGGGACGGGGCTCAGCAGCCCACCCGGGCCTCCGCCGCCGTGGTGATCTCCTCCAGCAGCAGCGCGGTGGCGGGGATCCGCAGATGGTCGCGGAGCGCGTACGCGTAGACCTGGCGGCGGGTGTGCGGCTCCAGGATCCGCCCGGTGACCTGGCCGTGGCAGAGGAAGGACAGCACCAGCGACGGCACCATGGCGATGCCCACCCCCGCCGCGACCAGGCTCTGCAGCACCAGGTTGTCGTCCGTGGTGCAGGCGATCTCCGGGGTGAAGCCCTCCTCCGCGCAGGCGTGCACGAAGTAGGTGCGGCAGCGGGCGCAGCCGGCGATCCAGCGCTCCCCGGCCAGGTCCGCGAGGCGTACGGAGCGCCGCCGGGCCAGCGGGTGGCCCACCGGCAGCAGCACCGTCAGCGGGTCCTCCATCAGCCGGACCCCGGCCAGCTCCTCCGGGGCGTCGATCGGGAAGCCCGGGTAGTCGAAGGCGATCGCGATATCGCACTCGCCCCTGGCCAGCGCCCGCAGCGAGTCCGGCGGCTCCTTCTCGCTCAACTCCACCATCACACCCGGGTGCTCGTCCCGGACCCGGGCCATCGCGCCCGGCAGTATGGTCGCCGCCGCGCTGGGGAACGCGCAGACCCGCACCCGTCCGGACCGCAGCCGGGCGATGGCGTCGATCTGCTGCTGGGCCACCGCGAGGCTGTCGAGTATGGGACCGGTGTGCCGGGTGAGCGCCTGCCCCGCCTCGGTCAGCCGCAGCCCGCGTCCGATCCGGGTGAAGAGCGCGGTGCCGACGTCCCGTTCCAGCGCCTTCATCTGCTGGCTGACGGCGGGCTGGGTGTAGCCGAGCGCGCGGGCGGCCGCCGTGTAGGAACCGGTCCTGACCACTTCCTGGAAGGTCCTGATGTACCGGGAATCGAACACCCGGGCAGCATAAGCCGACGGCGGGCGGGTCGAGAGGGACGGGCGGAGAGGGGGCCCGGAACCATAAGCGGAAATTGGGGTACGGAATCCGCCCTCTCCCGGCCCCCGCCCCCTCCCGACCCCCTGCCCCTTCCGGTCCACCGCCCGACCGCACCCCCTGCCGCTCCCCCGGCCCGGCAGCCGACCGCGTCCTCGGCCCCTCCCGCCCCCCTGCTACCGGCCGACCGCATCTCCTGCCCCCGACCTCCACCGCCATGCGCGCGGGGTCCCGGCCCACGCCTCCGCCGCCGGGAATTCCACCGATCGGATCAGCCCGGCGCGCGCCGGTGCGCCACCCGGCTGACGCTGAGCGCAGGGAGCGCAGCCCGGATCCGGCCGGCTGCCGGACGGGCGAAGGCGGGCGTGGGTATGCGGCAAGCACTGCGGCTGCGGCCGCCACTGCGGCGAATACGCAGACCGATCGCCCTGGGCGCGGCCACCACACTGGTGGTCGCCGGGCTGGCCACCGCCAGCGCCACGCTGCCCGACCCGTCCAGTGCCTCGGGCGCCGGGCCGATATCCGCCCGGGAGGCCGCCGAGGACCGGGGGCTGGACCCCTGCCGGATCGAGCCGCCGCTGGGCGTGCAGCTCTCCGAAGGGGTGCCGACCGGCTCCGGCTACACCCGCTCCACCGGCCAGGTCCGCTCCCTCAACCTGATGGTCGACTTCTCGGACGCGCCCGGGGACGGCCCGGCGATGAAGCGGTTCTCCGAGTTCTTCCCGCAGACCGAGCGGTGGTTCCGCGCCAGCTCGTACGGGCGGCTGCGCTACCGTGCCGAGACCCCGCTGCCGGACTGGCTGCGGATGCCGGCGCCCTTCTCCGCGTACGGGATCGAGCGCGGTTCGCCGTACGAGCCGGGGTACCGCCAGCTGGTCCAGGACATCGTGGCCGCCGCCGACCCCAAGGTGGACTTCAGCACCTACGACCTGGTCAACATCCTGGTCACCCCGAACGCCGGGCCGTCCGCCCTGGACACCGTCCTCTCCGTGACCTTCTCCGGCAACGGGGAGGCCCCGCAGGCGGACGGCACCCCGCTCGCCAACACGTCCTTCGTCTACAGCCGCCAGGACGACGGCTCGGGCAGCTACCACGAGACCGGCTTCCGGGTGCTCCCCCACGAGAACGGCCATGTCTTCGGGCTGCCGGACCTGTACACCGCCGAGGGCGGCGGCGCGGTCGGGCACTGGGACATCATGTCCGAGGACTGGGGGGCCGACAACGACATGCTGGGCTGGCACAAGTGGAAGCTCGGCTGGCTGGACGACAAGCAGATCAAGTGCGCCGCCGCGCCCGGCAGCCGGGACTTCACCCTCACCCCGCTGGCCAGGAAGGGCGGCCCCAAGCTGGCCTTCGTCCCGCTCACCCCGGAGTCCGGATACGCCATCGAGGTCCGCACCCGGGCCGGCAACGACGAGGCGGTCTGCGATCCGGGCGTGCTGATCTACCACGTACGCGCCGACGTGGACACCGGCCAGGGCCCGATCACCGTCGCCGACAGCGACGAGGAGAGCGGCGGCTGCACCCGCCGCCCCAACGTCCACGCCGAGCTGTCGGACGCCCCGTTCCGCCCCGGTGAGTCCTTCGCCGACCACGAGGCCGGCCTGCGGATCACCGTCCTGGGCGAGAACCGCCGCACCGGCGCCTACCGCGTCCGCGTCACCCGCGCGTCCTGAGCGGAGCCTTCCACCCGCGGCCCTCCGTTCCGGCGCAGGGGACGGAAGTCGGGCGGCAAGACGGTCGTACGGTCGTGGCGGAGCTGGATCTGCCGGCGGGGCGCCCGGCCCCGTAGCCGTCCTGGGGAGGGAATCCGGCGTAACCGCGGCCGGTAGGGTCAGTGGATCATGGAGACTCTGGTCCTGTCGGCCACCGCGTTGACCGCCCTCGTCCTGCCGAACATGCTGGTGTGGCGGCTGGGGCGGCGAGCGAGGGTCCCCCGATGGATCCGGGCCATGTTCCTGGTGGCCGGGTGGATGACGGTGATCCTCGGCTTGACCCTCGCACTGCGTGCGCAGCCCTTCCTGTTTCCCGAGACATCGCCCTGCGGCAGGGAGATGATGCCCGTCTCGCGGTACTTCCCGCCCGACTCCTTCTGCCTCCACGCGGACGGGGAGTTGCGGACGGTCAACGGGCCGGACGCCAGGTTCTTCTTCTGGGCCGCCGTCGGCACCACCGTGGCGATGGTGGTCGCCGCCGCTGTCGTCGTCGGTAGGCGGCGGCTACTCGCCCCCGAGCTATCCGGCGACCCGGCGAGCCCCGCCGGCCCACTCCGGCGAGCCCGGCGCCGGTGGCGGGCCGGCCGGTAGCGGCCCTACGCGTCCGGATCGCCGCCGAGCCCGGCCCGCAGCTCGCGCTTCAGGACCTTGCCGGTGGCGTTGCGGGGTAGCGGGGCCTGCTGGATGCGGATGTGCGCCGGGACCTTGAACGGGGCGAGGCTGCCCGCGACATGGGCCCGCAGCTCCTCCTCGTCCGCCGCCGCGCCCTCGCGCAGCCGGACCACGGCGGCGACCTCCTCGCCGAGGCGCGGGTGCGGTACGCCGAGCACGGCGGCGTCCAGGACGTCGGGATGGCCGTGCAGAGCGGTCTCCACCTCCACGCAGTACACGTTCTCGCCGCCGCGGATCACCATGTCCTTGAGCCGGTCCACGATGGCGACCCGGCCGCCCTCGTCCACGGTCGCCAGGTCGCCGGTGCGGAACCAGCCGTCGGGGGTGAACGCGGCGGCGGTCGCCTCCGGGTCCTCCCAGTAGCCGCGGACCAGGGACTGGCCGCGCAGCCACAGCTCGCCCACCTCGCCGTCCGCCACCGGTTCCCCGTCCGCCGCCGCGATGCGCACCTCGGTGGCCGGGGTGGGCCGTCCGACCGCGCCCGGGTGGAGCCGGTAGTCGTCCCCGGAGTGGGAGAGGACTCCCCCGCTGGTCTCGGTCAGGCCGTAGCCGTTGCGCGGCTGGACCGGGCCCGTGCAGCGGGCGGCGATGCCGGGCGGCGCGGCGGCCCCGCCGGTGCCGAGCAGGGTGAGCGGTCCGAGTCCGCGCGGGTCCGCCTCGGCGGCGTCCAGCAGCTGGAGCGCGGTGGTGGGGACGCCCGCGTAGTGGGTGACGCCGTGCGCGTGGACGAGGTCCAGGGCGTGCCGGGCGTCCCACTTGCGCATCATCACCAGCGTGCCGCCCGCCGCCATCACCGCGTACACCGAGGTGAACGCGGCCACATGGAAGAAGGGGAAGGTGGTGAGGGAGACGGGGGTGGGGCCGAGCCCGGGCACGGTCCCGGCCTCCAGGGCGGCGAGCGCCACGTGGTAGCGCGGGTTGGCGGCCGCCCCGGCCTGGGCGAGGTGGGTGGCGACGGCGCCCTTGGGGCGGCCGGTGGTGCCGGAGGTGTAGATGATCGTTGCGTCGTCCTCGGGCCGTACGTCCACCTCGGGCGGCCCGAGCGCGGGGTCGGCGGCGGGCAGGTCCTCGTACCGCTGTTCCTTGTGGCCCTCCTCCGCGTGGAAGACGAGCAGGTGGGCCGCGTGCTCGGCGGCCCAGCCCCGTACCCGGGCGACCCGCTCGCCGTCGACCAGCAGTAGCCGGGGCCGGCAGTCGTCCAGCGCGTACCGGAACTCCTCCTCGGTCCACCAGCCGTTGAGCGGTACGGCGACGAGTCCGGCCAACTGGGTGGCCCAGAAGGCGATCTGCCACTCGGGGTGGTTGCGCATCGCCACCACGGCCCGGTCGCCCCGGCGCAGCCCGTACACCTCGGTGAAGTGCCGTGCGAGCGCGCAGGCGGCGGCGAAGAACTCCCCGTAGGTGTAGGTGCGTTCCTCCGCCACCAGGAACGGCCGCTCGCCGTACGCCCAGGTCACCTCGGCGAACTCGCGCAGGGTGCGGGGCCCGTCCGCGTAGATCCGCCGGCCGTCCGGCCCGGTGGTGGTGGCGAAGGGCGCGCCGGGCGCGGTGAGCAGCGCGGCGGGGTCGGTGCCGCGGTGCAGGTGGTCGGCGAGCGGTTCGACCGGGTCGGCGAGCGGTTCGGCGGGATCGCTGTGCGGCACGGCGGGTCGCCCTTTCCTTCGTGTCTCCGAGCGTCGTGACCCCGGCGCCCGACCTAAGCGCTTGCTCATGCCCTCGCGACGCTATGCCCGTACGGCCCGTACGTCAAGGTAGATGCATATGCCACCCACCCGGCCTCGATCCGCCGGATTCCGCTGGGCACTGTTCCGGGACGGGTCATTCTGATACCAAGAAACCTCTGCCGGAGAATGGAGATCGACATGTCCTCGGAAAGGTACGCCATGCCTCGGATAGCCATCGTGGGGGCAGGGATCGGCGGTCTGGCCGCCGCCGTTGAACTACTGAAGGCGGGATTCCGGGTGGAGGTGTACGAGCAGTCACCGGAGTTATGCGACGTCGGCGTCGGACTTCACCTGGGGCCCAATGGAAGCCGCATCCTGCACCGGATGGGACTGGCCGGCCCACTGGCCCGGGAGGGCGTGCGTCCGGACAGCCTCGAAATACGCGACTTCTCGGGTGGGGGCACCCTGGTGAGGCAGCCCATGGGTGCCTGCTGGGAAAGGGAGTTCGGGGCGCCGTACTACACGATCCGCCGTGCCGATCTGCATCGGATGCTCGCCGGCCGGGTGCCGCGGCGGCACCTGCACCTGAACCGCCGACTGGTCCGCTACGAGGACCGCGGCGGTGAGGTGCTGCTGGAGTTCGCCGACGGGACCAGGGCCGGAGCCGACGTACTGGTCGGCGCCGACGGTATCCACTCGGTGGTCCGCAAGGCGGTGGCCGGTGATGACACCCCGGTGTTCTCCGGGAACCACGCCCTGCGCGGCACCGTCCCGGCCTCGGCCGTGCCGAGCCTGCCGCCCCGCACGCTGCTCGTCTGGCCCGGACCGACCGCACGGCTGCTGCTGTCCCCCGACAGCGGGGGGCGGGAGTGGACGTTCGTCGGGGTGTTCCAGAGCCCCGAGGGTGTCGGCGATGAGGCCGGGTCCTGGGTTTCGGGCGGCGATCCAAAGGACGTAGAGAAGCTCTTCGGAGGATGGAACCCGCAGGTCAAGGAGGTGGTATCGGCGGTGACCGAGGTCAGTCGCTGGGCTCTGTACGACCGTGAGCCACTGCGGCGGTGGACCCGGGGCCGGGTGACCCTGCTCGGTGACGCGGCGCACCCGATGCTGCCGCACCACGGCCAGGGGGCCAGCCAGGCGCTGGAGGACGCGGTCGCCCTGGCGCACGCTCTACGCCGGGGGCCGTCGGGTCTGCCGCGGTATGAGGCCGTCCGCAGAGCGCACACCGCTCGGGTACAGCTGGGCTCGCGCGGCAGTGGCTCCCTGCGGATGCCGCAGGCACCGCCGGAGCGCTCAGCCGTGAAGGACGGCGGCCGCGCGCTGTCCGGCCTGGTCAGCGAGGTGGCGTGGATCTACCGCTACGACGTGGCGGCCGCGCTGGGGCCGGCCGCCGGGGAAGCTCCCGTGGAAGGGGCGTCACCTATAGAAAAGGTGTAGGGATTCTTCAAGGAGGTCCCTCTACGTTCTCTTGTGCAGCTCATTCGCCGGCCGAAGAGGGAGTCGCTCCATGCCGCCACGCGAAATCGCACCGGAGATCAGCAGAAGGGACGCGCTCCGCTCGTCCTTGGGAATTGCTGCCGGCGTCGGCATTTCGGCCTCCGGAATGGCGTTCGCGACCCCTGCCGCGGCCGCGGACCGTAGCACGGCCACGAGGTTTCCGGACGTTCCGGGAATGCATGGCGACCGACGCGCCAACGAGATGTGGTACCAGTTCGACGAGGTGACCAAGTACAAGTCGGACCGGGAACTCACCGATGCGTACATCGCCATCGGCAAACTCTTCGAAGGCGACATCGAGCGCAGTGTCCTGGCGAAGTGGCAGGCGCTCAGCCCGTCCCCGGAGTACCCGGCGAACTTCGCCCGGTTCGTCGCTCCGGCGAAGGAGGCGTTCGCGGTGGTGTCCCGGGCGCAGCTCGACGTCTTCGACGCGTACTACCGACGGCGGGGCGCGGGCCTCGCCTCGGCGTTCGTCGACTTCGGCCAGGGTGTGCTGTTCGATCCGCGCAGGGCGGACGTCGAGTCCGAGGTGCACACGATGGACGGCAACCCGCCGAGGGGTTACCACGTCTGGCACGCCTACATCCGCGCCATGCTGCTGCTGGGCGTCGACGTGGGGCGCTGGGAGTCCATCGCCCGGTACAACGCCCTGGCCTGGGCCGTCCAGTCGGTGGCGAAGCCGGCCCTGCGGGCGGTCAATCCCCCGCTGCCGAAGGCCACCGTGGCGCGGCTGGCGGCCACCTGGCTCCCGCGCGACGCGCGCCGACTCGACGGGGACTTCCAGTCGTTCCCCTACCCCGGGCAGTGCCGGTGACCGGATCGTCCGGGAGACAGCGGGAGCGGGGGGTGGGGAGCGTGACTCCGCGAACCGGAGTGTGGCTGGTCGGGGCGCGTGGTTCGGTGGCGACCACCACGGTGGTGGGGGCGGCGGCGCTGCGCGCCGGGCTGCTTCCCCCGACGGGCTGTGTGTCCGCTCTGCCGGCCTTCGACGGGCTGCCGCTCCCGCGCTTCGACGCGCTGGTGTTCGGCGGGCACGACGTGGCGGGGACCGACCTGCCGAAGCGGGCCGACCAGCTCGCGCGGGCGGGCGTCATCCCGGGTGGACTGCCCGAGTTGCTGCGGGAGGAGCTGCTCGCGGCCGACGCGGAGATCCGACCCGGCGCGGACGCCGCCGACCACCGGGTGCCGGGTGACGCCGTCGACGCGCTGGCGGCGGATCTGGTGGACTTCCGTGCCCGCAACCGCCTGGACCGCGTCGTCGTGGTCAACGTCGCGACCACCGAGGCCCGGCCGCGCGCGCACCGGGCGTGGGAGTCGTGGCGGGAGCTGCGCGGGCAGTTGCGGCGCGAGACACCACCCGGCGAGGAGGTGCTGCCCAGCAGTTCGCTGTACGCGTGCGCCGCTCTGCTCGCGGGCTGCCCCTACGTGGATTTCACGCCCTCGGTGGGCGTCCGGGTGCCGGCCCTGGCGGAACTGGCCGTCGAGCGGCGACTGCCGTACGCGGGAAACGACGGCAAGACCGGCGAGACACTGGTCAAGTCGGCCCTGGCGCCGATGTTCGCCCATCGGGCGCTGCGGGTGAGCAGCTGGTCGGGAACCAATCTCCTCGGTGGTGGGGACGGGGCCGCGCTGGCGGATCCGGAACGCGCCGCCAGCAAGTCCGGCAGCAAGGCGCGGGTGCTTCGGGCGGCCCTCGGCCACCCGGTCGACGGCGGGGTGCACATCCACCATGTGCCGCAGCTGGGCGAGTGGAAGACCGCCTGGGACCACATCACCTTCGACGGCTTCCTCGGTACCCGGATGACCATGCAGTTCACCTGGCAGGGCTGCGACTCCGCACTGGCGGCTCCGCTGGTACTGGACCTCGCCAGGTTCACGGCCCTGGCCCATGCCGAGGGTGTGCACGGGCCCGTGGCGGAGTTGGCGTTCTTCTTCAAGGACCCGCTGGGCACGGAAGAGCACGCCCTGGAGCGGCAGTTCGGCGCGCTGGTGGACTGGGCGCAAGGCCTGGGAACCGTCCGATGAGGCCGAGTGCCGTGGTCCGCCTGGTGAGGGCCCCGGCCGCGCTCACGGTGCCAGGAGACGTGCTGGCCGGGGCCGCCGCCTCGGGCCGGCCGGCGTGCCCGGCGACGCTGGTCACCGCCGCGTCCTCGGTGTGCCTGTACTGGGCGGGCATGGCGCTCAACGACTGGGCGGACCGGGACCTCGACGCCGGGGAGAGACCCGAGCGTCCCATCCCGTCGGGGCAGATCAGCCCCCGGGCGGCGCTCACCGTCGCCTGCGGGCTCACCTGTGCGGGGCTCTGCCTCGCCGCGGTGGCGGAGGGCCGGCGCGGCCTGCTGACGGCACTGCCGCTGACCGGTGCGATCTGGGCGTACGACCTGATGCTGAAGGACACCGCCTGGGGTCCCGCGGGCATGGCCGCCACCCGGATGCTGAACGTGCTCCGCGGCGCCGTGCGGGGCGGGGCGCTCCAGGCGCTGCCCGCCGCGGCGGTCGTCGGAGCGCACACCCACGCGGTGACGCGGCTCAGCCGTCATGAGGTGGGAGGCGGCCCGCGATCGGCACCGGCCGCCGCGCTCGCCGCGGGCGGCGCGATCGGCGCCGGGACGGCACTGGCCGGACGCCGGAGCGGGCTCGCCGACGCGGAACTGCTCGCCCTGGCCTATGTCTGCTGCTGTGCGCCGGCGCAGCTCGACGCGGTCCGCTCCCCCACGGCGGCCGCGGTACGGCGGGCCGTCGGCGCGGGCATCCACGCGCTGCTGCCCCTGCAGGGCGCCCTGATCGCCAGGTCCGGATCGCGGAGGGCGGCGCTGACCGTGGCCGCCGGGTACCCCCTGGCCAGGCTGCTGGCCCGGAAGGCGGCGGTGACATGACGGGCCCGGGCCCCGGGGCGGGACCGCGCTTCGGCTACGGCACGAACGGCTTCGGCGACCACTCGCTGGACGAGGCACTCGCGGTGGTCGCCGACCTGGGATACGAGGGTGTGGGGCTGACGCTCGACCGGCGCCATCTGGATCCGTACGCGGGCGACCTGGCCCGTCGTCTCCCCCGGCTCGCGCGACGGCTGGACCGGCTGGGCCTGGAGGTCGTCATCGAGACCGGCGGCCGGTACCTGCTCGACCCCTGGCACAAGCACCATCCGACGCTGCTGTCGGCCGAGGGGGCGGAGCGCCGGGTCGACCTGCTGTCCCGCGCCGTGCGGATCGCCGCCGAACTCGGTGCGCCGGTGGTGTCGCTCTGGAGCGGTACCGCGCCGGAAGGGGAACCGGACGCGGTGCTGTGGGACCGGCTCAGGGACGGATGCGACCGCGTCCTGGCGGAGGCCGGGCGCCACGGGATCACCCTGGGCTTCGAACCGGAACCGGGCATGTTCATCGACACCCTGGACCGTTTCGACAAGCTGCACGCCGGGCTCGGCGCACCTGAGGGGCTGGGCCTCACTCTCGATATCGGGCACTGCCGTTGCCTGGAGCCGCAGTCGGTGCCGGCGTGTGTACGGCGGGCGGCCACGCGGCTGGTGCACGTCCAGATCGAGGACATGCGGCGGGGCGTCCATGAGCACCTGGAGTTCGGCGAGGGCGAGATCGCGTTCCCTCCCGTCCTGTCCGAACTGCATGACGTCGGGTACCAGGGGCTCGTCTCCGTCGAGTTGCCGCGCCACAGCCACTCCGCCCCCTACAGCGCCCGCCGCTCGCTGGACTTCCTGCGGGCCGCGGCGCCGCCGGCCTCCGGCCTCGCCGCCCGGTTGCCCGCCCTCGCGGCCCAGTGGCTGGCCGACGCCCGCGACGACGTCCGTGCGGACCCCGGCACGGTGGCGATGCTCTTTCCCACGGTGAGCCGGTGCTGCGGCCGCGGTCCGCTGCCCGGTACGGACCCGACGCCGTTCGAGTGGACGGTCGACGACGCGGTCAGGGCGCTGCTGATCGACGCGCTGCCGCTGAGCGGACCCCCGCTGTACGAGGTGCTCTCCCGCCTCTACCAGGAAGGGGACACCGCCGAACGCCGAGCCGTCCTGCGGGCCCTGCCGCTGCTCGATCGGGGTGGGCGCGTCGGCGATCTCGCCCTCCCGCTGGTGCGCGGGGCACTGCGTACCCACGACCCGGCCCTCATCACGGCGGCGCTGGGCCGGTACGCGGCCGACCGCCTCGACGACGCGGGCTACCGGCAGGCCGTGCTCACGTGCGTCTTCAGCGGCATCCCGACGGCCCGCGTCGAAGGCCTCGGCGAACGGACCGACCCCGAGCTCGTGAGAATGCTCGCCGACTTCGCCCGGGAGCGGCTGGCGGCGGGCCGTGACATCCCGGACGACATCCGGCCGCTGCTGCGCTCCCATCCCGAAGCCGCGGCCACAGCCGGGCTTCCGGGTGACCTGCTCCGTACCGCCGACACCTCCCAGGGACGACCGCCATGCGCATCTTCGACCCCCATGTCCATATGACTTCGCGGACCACCGACGACTACCAGGCGATGGCGGCGGCGGGCGTACGGGCCCTGGTCGAGCCGGCCTTCTGGCTGGGCCAGCCGCGCACCTCCGTCGCCAGCTTCGTGGACTACTTCGACAGCCTGCTGGGCTGGGAACCGCACCGCGCCTCGCAGTTCGGCATCCGGCACCACTGCACCATCGCGCTCAACCCCAAGGAAGCCAACGACCCCCGCCTGACGGGTGTGCTCGACCTCCTGCCCCGGTACCTGCTCAAGGACGGCGTGGTCGCCGTCGGGGAGATCGGCTACGACTCGATCACTCCGGAGGAGGACGAGGCGCTCGTCCGGCAGCTGGGTTACGCCGACGCGTACGACCTGCCGGTCCTCGTGCACACGCCGCACCGGGACAAGGCGGCGGGCACCCGCAGGACCCTCGACGTGATCAGGGAGTCCGGCATCGACCCCGCCCTGGTCCTGGTGGACCACCTCAACGAGGTCACGGTGCCGTTGGTCGCGGACACCGGCTGCTGGATGGGCTTCTCGATCTACCCGGGAACGAAGATGAGCGAGGACCGGATGGTCCGGCTGCTGGGTGAGTACGGAACCACCCGGATGCTCGTCAACTCCGCGGCCGACTGGGGGCGCAGTGACCCGCTGAGCACCCGGAGGACCGCTGACGCGATGCGCGCGGCCGGCTTCGGCGCGGACGCCGTCGACACCGTGTTCTGGCAGAATCCGGTCGCGTTCTACGGGCAGAGCGGACGGCTCCGGCCGGAGCCCCCGCGGTGCCCGGCGCCCGGCGCCGGCGCGGACTTCGCCGGCAACTCCATCCGCCGAGGCGAGGCGCCGGCCCTGTGAGGTTCACTCATCCCGACGGTTCGGTGGTCCACCTCTCCTACTGCACCAACGTCCACGCCGCCGAGGACTTCGACGGGGTCCTGTCCCAACTGACCCGCTACGCGGAACCGGTACGCGAACGGCTCGGCACCGACCGGCTGGGACTGGGGCTGTGGCTCGCCCGCCCCGTCGTCACACGACTGCTCGCCGACCCCCGGGCGCTCGGCACACTGCGCCGCGAGCTCGGCCTGCGGGGCCTTGAGGTGGTCAGCCTCAACGCCTTCCCCTATGCCGGGTTCCACGCGCCGTCCGTCAAGAAGGACGTCTACCGGCCCGACTGGACCGACCCGCGGCGGCTCGCCTACACCCTCGACTGCGCCAGGGTCCTGGCCGCGCTGCTCCCCGGCGACGCGCTGCGCGGAAGCATCTCCACGCTGCCGATGGCCTGGCGGGAACCCGCTTCGGCTCAGACGCCCCACATCGCCCGGCGGTACCTGGAGTCGCTCGCCGTCGGTCTGGGAGACCTCGCCCGGCGCACCGGGCGCACCGTCAGGGTCGGCCTGGAACCCGAACCGGGCTGCCTGATCGAGTCGACCCTCCAGGCGACGGAGTCGCTGGCGGGGCTCGACCGGGAGCGGATCGGGATCTGCCTCGACACCTGCCATCTCGCGGTGGGCTTCGAACAGCCGACCGAGGCGCTTCGGCGGCTGTCCGGAGCCGGCCTGGACGTCGTCAAGACGCAGGCGTCCTGCGCCCTGGAGGCGGCCGACCCGTCGGACCCGGCCACCCGTGCCGCGCTGGGCCGTTTCGCCGAGCAGCGATTCCTCCACCAGACCAGGGAGCGGGGAGCGGGCGGCCGGCCGGCGGCGGTCGACGACCTGCCGCAGGCCCTGGCCGGAGAGCTCCCGGGCCGGGACCCCTGGCGGGTCCACTTCCACATACCTGTGCACCAGCAGCCCCAGCCCCCGCTGGGGACCACCCGGCCCGTGCTGCTCGACGCACTGCGTGCTCTGCTCGGGGGCCCGACCGCCGTCACCGACCACGTCGAGGTCGAGACGTACACCTGGTCCGTGCTGCCCGGCGCGCGCGAGGGGGACAGCGGGCTCGTCGAAGGCCTCGCCGCCGAACTGGACTGGACCCGCCGTGAGATGACCGCGCTCGGACTGCGGCCGATCTGAACAGGAGCGCCCTTCCATGCCCCACCCGCTGCTCGTCCTGGACGTCGTCGGGCTCACCCCCCGGCTGCTCCCCCATATGCCGAACCTGACGGCGGTGAAGGACCGGGGCTTCGCCGCCACGCTGGACCCCGTCCTGCCCGCCGTGACCGCCACCGTGCAGTCCACCTTCCTCACCGGCGAACCGCCCGCGGTCCACGGGGCTGTCGGCAACGGCTGGTACTTCCGCGAGCTGGGCGAGGTCCTGCTGTGGCGCCAGCACAACCGGCTGGTCGGCGGCGAGAAGATCTGGGACACCGCCCGCAGGGCCAGCCCGGGTTACACCGTCGCGAACATCTGCTGGTGGTACGCGATGGGGGCGGACGTCGACTGGACGGTGACGCCTCGCCCGATCTACTACGCGGACGGCCGCAAGGAACCGGACTGCTACACCCACCCGCCCGCTCTGCACGACGAACTCACCAGCAGGGGCGGTGGCTTCCCGCTGTTCTCCTTCTGGGGGCCGGGCGCCTCGCTCACCTCGTCGCGGTGGATCGCCGGAGCCGCCCGTTACATCGCCCGCCGGTACCGGCCCGACCTCGGTCTCGTCTATCTGCCGCACCTCGACTACGACCTGCAGCGCCATGGCCCGAACGGGCCGCAGGCCATCCGTGCCGCCCGTGAACTGGACCACGTCATCGGACCGCTGCTGGCCGACGCCAGGGCGGCCGGAACCACCGTGGTGGTGCTGAGCGAGTACGGCATCACCGAGGTCAGCCGACCGGTGGACGTCAACCGGGCGCTGCGCCGGGCAGGGCTCCTGCACGTCCACACACAGGCCGGTATGGAGTACCTGGACCCGTGGACCTCCCGGGCCTTCGCGGTCGCCGACCACCAGCTGGCGCACGTGTACGTACGCGATCCCGCCGACCTCCCCCGGGTGCGGGCGCTGCTGCGGGAGCTGGACGGCGTCGCCACCGTGCTGGACGGCGACGGGAAGCGGGCGCACGGCCTCGACCACGAACGCTCGGGGGAGCTGGTCGCCGTCGCCGAGGCCGACGCGTGGTTCACGTACTACTACTGGCTCGACGACGCACGGGCCCCGGACTTCGCGCGCCTGGTCGAGATCCACCGCAAGCCCGGCTACGACCCGGCGGAACTCCTCTTCGACCACACGGACCGGCTGGTCAAGCTCCGCGCGGCGGCCGCCCTGGCACGGAAGAAGGCCGGACTGCGCTACGCCCTGAGGGTGGTCCCGCTCGACCCGTCCCGGGTCCGGGGCAGCCACGGGAGGCTGCCCGACGACCCCCGGGACGGGCCGGTGCTGCTGTGTGACGATCCGGCCCCGGCGCGCCGGGCCATCGCGGCGACCGAGGTCAAGGACCTGCTGCTGGAACTGGCCGGAGTGCGGGCGGTGGCGCGCCCGGGAACGCGAGCTCGCCGCTGAGCACCGCCTGGTGCGTGAGGGTGAGCGCACGGCCGGGTGGGACTCCCAGCTCCTCGTCGAGGAGCCGGCGGCCGCTGTGGAAGACGGCCAGCGCGTCGCCCTGCCGCTCACTGCGGTAGAGGGCAGTCATCAGCTGGGCGCGGAAGCGCTCCCGCAGCGGGTAGTGGGCCACCAGATCGGTCAGTTCGGCCACCACACCCAGATGCTCGCCCCGTGCCAGGTCCGCTTCGACGCGGCACTCCAGGGCAGCCATCCGCGCCTCGTGCAGCCCGGGCTCGGCCGCCTCGCGCAGGAACCTGGTGGTGTCGGCGAGCGCCGACCCGCTCCACAGGGCGAGGGCGGAGCGCAGCCGCTCGGCCGCCGGTGCGTACCGCCCAGCCCGGAGGTCGTCCTGGCCGAGCCGGCCCAGCCGTTCGAACTCGTACAGGTCGACGGGGCTCTCCCCGGTGCGCAGCAGATAGCCGGGGCGCCGGCGCACCAGCTCGGCCCCGGGGCCGAGCACCCTGCGCAGCCGGGACACATAGGTGTACAACTGGGCGGCGACGGTCGCCGGTGCGTCGTCGCCCCACAGCAGCGCGATGAGCCGGCTGTCCGGCACGACGGTGCCGCGGGCCAGCACCAGCGCGGCCAGCAGCGCCCGTGGTTTGGTCCCCTCCAGTGCGGTTTCCCGGCCTTCGGCGCCACACAGGCGCACCGGGCCGAGGACGCGGAATCGCATGCTCTCCCCCAGATTTCTCGGTGAAGCGGTCCCGCCGGTCGTACGCGAGCGGGTACCGCCGGGTCAGTCGGTACGCGCGAAACGGCGCGCGGCCACGGCCAGTCCCCCCAGCGCGAGCAGCGCGATGAGCGACAGTTCCAGGGCCACCGGCGGCGTCCACCCCCACCACTGGGGCCCCGCGTCCGCACCGGCCAGCCCGGTGCCGCCGGGCAGGGTCCGCCGCAGGGCGTCCACGCCGTAGGTGAGGGGGTTGACCAGGACCGCGGCGTTCAGCCACCCGGGCAGCTGGTGGACGGGGAACAGCGCGCCCGACAGGAACAGCAGCGGCATCGCGCACAGGCCCATCACGATGTCGAACGTCTCCGGCCGTCTGATGCAGACGGCTCCCAGGACGCCCACCACGGTGAACGACAGGGCCACCAGCCCCAGGACACCCAGTGCGAGCAGCAGGTGGAGACCGTACGGCACGCCCACCACGCCCGCCATCAGCAGCATCGGCAGGGCGTAGGCGGCGCCCGTCGTCGCCCCGCCCAGGCATATCCCGCCCAGCAGCGCCTCGCGCCGTACGGGGGCGACCAGCATCTGGCGCAGGAAGCCCGCCTGCCGGTCCCACACGATCAGCGCGCCGGTGGTCAACGCGGGCCCCTGTACCACCATCAGCAGCACCCCCGGGAAGAGGTACCGGCGGAAGTCGCCGGCGCCCGTTCCCGTACCGGGTGGGTCCAGCACGGAGTTCAGCCCCGAGCCGAGGATCAGCAGGAACAGCAGCGGCATGACGAGGCTGGTGGCGATCCGGAGCCGGTTGCGGACGAACCGGATCATCTCCCGGCGCCACAGCACCCGCACGGTGTGCAGGTCCCTGCGCACTCCGGAACGCCGCGGCGGGCTCGGCGCCGCCGCCGTGTTCCGGGACTCCGTCTCGCGCGACGCATCGGTGGTGGACATGGGCTGACTACCTCCTGGGGCCGGCCGTCGAAGTCGCGTCGGGGCCGCCGGTGTCCCGGATGGTGCGCCCGGTGTAGTGCAGGAAGACATCGTCCAGGGTCGGCGGGGTGGCCGTCACCGAGTGGATCGGCACGGTCAGTTCGGAGCACAGCCGCGGGATGAACGCGGCGCCCTCCGCCACCCTGAACCGCAGACCCTCCGCGCTCGCGGCCGCCTCGATGCCGAACCGGGTGCGGAGCGCCCGCGCCGCCGCCCGGTCGTCGCCGGTGCGGATCTCGACCAGGTCGGAGGCGATGACCGCCTTGAGGAGGGCGGGGCTCTCCTCCACCAGCAGCTTTCCGCCGTCCATGATCGCCACCCGCCCGCAGTGCTCGGCCTCGGCGAGGTGGTGGGTGGTCAGGAAGATGGTGACGCCGTGCTCACGGGGCAGCCGGCGCAGGTACTCCCAGATCACCCCGCGGGTCTGCGGATCGAGACCGGTGGTCGGCTCGTCGAGGAACAGCACCCGCGGGGAGTGCAGCAGCCCGCGGGCGATCTCCAGCCGCCGCTGCATGCCCCCGGACAGCGTGCGGACCGCGGCGTCCCGGCGGTCCGCCAGATCCATCAGCTCCAGCAGATGGCCGATCCTGTCCTCCGCGCGGCGGCGCGGCACGTCGAAGAGGTCCGCCTGGAACCGCAGGTTCTCCGTGACGGTCAGCTCCCGGTCGAGGGTGGTCTCCTGGAAGACCAGGCCGATGCCGCGCCGCACCTCGTCGGCGTCCCGGACGATGTCGTGCCCGGCCACCGCGGCCCGGCCCGACGTCGGCCGCAGCAGGGTGCACAGCATGTTGATGGTGGTGCTCTTCCCGGCCCCGTTGGGGCCCAGGAAGCCGAAGATCTCCCCGGCCGACACGGCCAGGTCGAGTCCCGCCACGGCCTCGACCTGGCCGTACGCCTTGCGCAGCCCCTCGGCCTCGATGGCGGCCCCCGCGCCGGAGGGGGTCATCGGCGGGGCCCGCGCGGGGGACGCCGCACGCTCATCAGCGGGTGGTACAGCCGGATGTCGTCGCTCTCGCCCACCGGCTTGCCGTCCACCTCCACCCAGGCGTGGGCGACGAACGGCTGGGTGCGCACCCCCGTGCTCCAGTCGGGCCGTACCCCTCGCAGCTGGCACAGCAGCACCGTCGCCACCGAGCGCTGCAGGCAGCCCTGCCCGGCGCAGCGCGAGCTGACCGCGACCACGGCCCTGCGTGCCGCCAGGGCCTGATCCTCCGTGGCGGGGCGGGTGCCGGCCCCGGTCACCTCCAGGAACCGGCGCAGCCTGCGCGGCGGCAGCGTGACCAGCAGCCGCGCGGCGCCCACCGCGGCGCGCGCGGTGAGGTGCCGGTGCCAGCTCAGCGCGGCCGGCTCCCCGGCCGCCACCGACATGCTCATGAGGCCACCACCAGATGCGCCGATGTCAGCGCCCCGATCAGGGTCCGGACGTCGGCGAGGGCGGCGTCCACGGCCACCGGAGCGCTCGCGGCGAGACGGGCCGCGGCCTGCTCGGGTGTCGAGCCGCCCAGGAGCAGCCGCAGCGTGGCCGCGCCGGTCCGGTTCAGCTGCCAGTAGCGGCCGTTGCGCTGGTCGAGCAGGACCAGCCCGTCCTCGGTGTCGGCGGTGGTCACATCGGGTGGCAGGTTCAGGGTCACTGCGGTTCTCCTGCGGAAAGTGGGTGCCGGTCGTGGTGGGTGTCCAGGGCGCGGAGCCACGCCTCCACGGCGAGCGTCGGCTCGAAGACGCCGAGTTGCCGTGCCAGCGGGCCCGGGGCGAGCAACCGGGCGCGCAGCGCCGCGGAGTCGACCAGGCCGCGCCCGTCGAGCCGGGAGTCCTCGCAGAGTGCGAGCAGGGCGGAGCGGTTCTGCCGCAGCCCGTCGTAGACCTCCGCGCTGAACTCGCCCTTGCTGCGGCGCTCCAGGATGCCGGAGGGCACCACCCCGCTCATGGCTGTGGCGAGCAGGGGCTTGTAGCGTCCGCGCAGGACGCGGTCCTCGATCCGGAGGCTGAGCGAGGTCTCCAGCACCCGATCGTCGAGGAACGGCGCCTCCCAGCTGACTCCGCTCCCGGACGGCGTCGAGTTCAGCTCCCGCACGGCGCAGCCGGTCAGGACCACCGCCTCCAGCAGCTGGTGGCGGTCCCGTGCCGGATCGAGGGGGCGCGGGTCGGCCGAGGCCGCTTCGCGCAGCAGGCGGCGCACGGTGCCGACGGCCTCCCCCGTCGCCCAGGGAGGCAGGTGGATACCCGCGTTCCAGCCGAGCGGAATCTCGGACGACCGGCTCGGCAGACCGTCGATCGCGTCGGCGGCCGAGGCGAGCCACTGCGCGAAGGTGGACCGGTCGGTGAGCCCGCGCACCATCGGCGGCAGACGCCAGCGGTTCCCCACCCGGATGCGGTGCAGCAGGGGGAGGCTGGTCAGGGGGTGGTGGTGGAAGAGCGTCCGCAACTGCGCCGGCAACGTGCTGAACAGCTCGTCACCGCCCACCCCGATGAGGTGCGCCGTCGAGCCCTCGGCCGTCACCCTCCGGGCCAGCGAGGCCATGCGCGTGTGGTTGCGGAACCAGGTCGGCGGCGCCTCCGCCCGGCCGAGCGCGGACTCCTCCGGGCCGGTCGCGGCCGCGAACCAGGGAGCACCCCGGGACGTGGAGAGGTGCCGTGCGTCCGGCAGGTGCCGTGCCGCCCGCTCGGCCCAGAGGCTGTCGTCGTTGCCGCCGTCCAGCGGCTGCCAGTGGTGGGTGAGCAGGTCCCCGCCCGCGGCGGCGGCGAGGAAGCAGAGACTGGTGGAGTCCATTCCGCCGGACAAATCGGCGCTGATCGTGCCCGTAGCCCGTACCCGTACGGCGACGGACTCGCTCAGTGCCTCCCGCACGGAACGGGCGGCCTCGGCGAGCGGCTGGTCGGCCGCCGGCGGATCCCACCAGCGGATCGGCCGGCTGCTCCGCCCCGGGCCCAGCTCCAGCCACGATCCGAACGGCAGTTGCTCGACACCGGACCACACCGGGCGGTTCCGCAGCGGCCAGGGGGCCGCGGGTGTCAGCATCCGCAGCGCCAGCGCGTCCTGGTCGAGGCTCGCGCCCGCGAGTTCCGCCAGCGGGCGGGGGCTGTCGCACGCCACGACCTGGGCGCCGATCCTGGCGTAGGAGATCTGCCGGACCGTGGAGAGCGAACCCTGCGCGCGGACCCGGCCGTCGACCACGGCCAGGAAGTGGAAGCCGCCGGGCAGCGTGCGGACGAGCCGGTCAAGGTCGTGCGGTGAGGACGCGCGGGCCAGTAACCGCCGCGCGAGGGCGGGATCGAGGCGCGAGTACCCGATGAGCGCGATCCGGCGCGGACCGGCCTCGACGAACGTCATCTCGTCCTCGGACCAGTCACCGACCAGCCAGGGACGCCCCGACTCGTACGCGAGGACCCGGGACCCCGTACCGCCGAGCACCCGGCCGGCGAGCGCGGCGCCGTCCTCGCTGTCCTCCAGGACCACAAAGCCCATGTCGCCTTCCCCCCGTTGCGGCTGCCGTGACCGGCGTGCGGACGCGGAGGCCGCGGGGACCCGAAGGTCCCCGCGGCCGGGGGATCAGCCCCAGATCGGGGTGCTGGCGTTGAACAGGTCCGTGTTGCCACCCCACGGCGTCCCCAGCGTGAGCTCGGAGAACTCGCCGACCTCGACCAGGGTGGGGATCTCGTAGATGTCCTGCTGCTCCATGTGAAGCCACCATCCTCAGTGAAGAATTGGAGACGGAGAACCCCGCGGAGGCGGGCTTCCCGTGATCTCCTGGACGGCTTCACCCTAGGTTTCCCAGGCGCCTGGGTTCATGGGACCGCGAGCCCATTCCGGCCCCGGGTTTCCGGCCCCGCCGACCGCGGCGGGGTCAGGCGTCGCGGCGCCGGAGCGCCAGATAGCCGCCCAGCAGGATCACCGCGTTCCAGGCCAGCATCACCAGGAGCCCGGTGCCGGGTCCCAGGGCCGACTCCTCGTCGGGCACCACCTCGACCATGCGCATGGCCGCCTGGTCGGGCAGGAACTGGGCCACAGGCTGCAGCGCGGAGACGTTGTTCAGCATGGGGGACACGAAGAAGAACAGCGGGATCAGAACGACCAGCGACGGCACCGAGCCGCGCAGGATCGCCGCGACCCCCATGGCGAGCGAGCAGACCAGGGTCAGGTAGAGGCAGGCCCCGGTCACCGCGCGCAGCACCCCGGGCTCGGTGATCGTGGTGCCGTGCGGGCCCAGTGCCGACTGGGCCAGGAAGAAGCTGAGGCAGACCGTGACCACCGACACCACGAAGGCCGCCAGCGTTCCCGAGAGCCACTTGGCGAGATAGAAGGCGCCGCGCCGGGGCACCGCTGCCAGCGAGGGGAGGATGGTGCCCGACGCGTACTCGCTGGTGACCAGCAGCACGCCGTAGGCGAGCAGGACGATCTGCCCGAAGCCCAGCCCGATGAAGCCCGAGTAGACCGGGTCGAAGTTCCGCTGCTCCGCGATCGGCATCCGGTCGAAGGTGTTGCCGACGGCGAAGGCGAACGCCACATTGGCGCCGACGGTGATGACGAACGTCGCCAGCAGGAGCCAGGGCGTCGACCGCAGGGTGCGGGCCTTGGTCCACTCGGAACGCAGCACCGCCCCGGAGTGTGTCAGGCTCATGCGTCCTCCTCCGTCCTCTGTCGCCGGGCCGGGGACCCGTCGTGGCCGCGGTAGTCGACCGCGCCCGCGGTGAACTTCATGAACGCCTCCTCCAGGGAGGCGGACTGGGTGCTGACCTCGTGCACGGTCAGCCCGTGGGCGGAGATCAGTTCGCCGATGACCTCGGCCTGTGCCCCGACCGCTTCCAGCGCCCCGTCCATGCCCGTCAGCACGCGGACGCCGACCGTGGCCAGGGCTTCCCGCATACGTTCCGGCTCGGGCGTCCTGATGCGGACGAAGCTGCGCGAGTTGGCCTCGATGAAGGCGGTCACCGAGGTGTCCGCGAGCAGCCGTCCGCGGCCGATGACGACGAGGTGCTCCGCGGTGAGGGCCATCTCGCTCATGAGGTGGCTGGAGACGAAGACCGTCCGCCCCTCGGCCGCCAGGTTCCGCATCAGGGTGCGGATCCACAGCACGCCCTCCGGGTCGAGGCCGTTGACCGGCTCGTCGAGCAGCACGATCCCGGGGTCCCCCAGCAGGGCCGCCGCGATACCGAGCCGCCCGCCCATACCCAGCGAGAAGGTGCCGGCGCGCCGGTCGGCCACGCTCTCCAGGCCGGTGAGCCCGAGCACCTCGGCCACCC
Source organism: Streptomyces sp. NPDC046887 (assembly GCF_040644755.1). Classification (NCBI taxonomy): domain Bacteria; kingdom Bacillati; phylum Actinomycetota; class Actinomycetes; order Kitasatosporales; family Streptomycetaceae; genus Streptomyces; species Streptomyces sp. NPDC046887. The sequence goes on along the minus strand of NZ_JBEYXH010000001.1, from coordinate 304,650 downwards.
GCGAGCCGGGGATCCGGTTGCTCCGGGCCAGGTAGAGCAGGTGGCCGCGGGCCGTTCGCCCGCTGTGGAAGGACTTCGCGTCCAGTAGTGCCCCGATCGTGCGCAGCGGCTCCCTCAGTGCCCCGTAGGGGCGGCCGTCGATCAGGACTTCGCCGGCACTGGGCCGGGTCAGGCCCAGCATCATCCGCATGGTGGTGGACTTCCCCGCTCCGTTGGGACCGAGGAAGCCCGTCACCTGACCGGGGCGCACCTCGAAGGAGAGATCGTCGACGACCGTGGTGCGCCCATAGCGCTTTGTCAGTTCCCTCGCGTGGATCACCCCCACCACGCTTCCGTACGCCGCCCCTCGCGGCATCGCGCCGGCGGGTGAGCTTCGGCATGGCCCAGGGGCGCAGGCACGCCGTGCGCGGCGGTCGTCGTCAGACCTGGGTAGGGCTCCCCAGGGTGGAGGCGGGACGGTGCGGGTGCCCGGTACGGTCGGAGAGTGGAACTCCGCTCCCCGCTGCCCCTGTTCACCCGCGGCCTCGGCCGTGGCTCGCTGATCGCCCTGGACTGCGCGGCGGCGGGCGCGTACACGGCGCTGCTGGTGATCGCGCGGCTCACCGGGGAGCCGCCGACGGCCCGCGGATCCCTGCTGCCGGTGTGGGCGGAGTGCCTGGTCATCGCCGCGACCGCGCTGCCCGTCGCGGTACGGAGGGTGTGGCCGCTGCCCGTTCTCGGCACGGTGCTGGTGATGACCGCGGCGTCCATCGTGCTGGACACGATGCGGGATCCGTTCGTCGCCAGCGCCTGTGCCCTCTACACGGTCGCACTCGAAAGCCGCGGCGGCCTGCGCGTGTTCACCGCGTCGGCGGGCCTGCTGGGCCTGGCCGGTGTCTTCGCCCGTCCCCTCGCCTCGGTGCCCTACTGGTGGCTGAACGGCCCGGGCCTGATCCTCTTCGGCTGGGCGACGATGGGCGCCGCATGGGTGGTCGGCCGGGCGGTCGCCGAGCGGCGGGCCTACGCGGCCGGCCTGGCCGAGCAGTCGGCGCAACGGGCGGTGGCCGAGGAGCGGCTGCACATCGCGCGCGAGGTGCACGACATCGTCTCGCACAGTGTGGGCCTGATCGTGGTCAAGGCGTCGGTCGCCAACCATGTCGCCCGGTCCAGGCCCCAGGAGGCGTACGACGCGCTCCGGGTCATCGAGTCGATCAGCCGCGGCGCGCTGAGCGAGGTGCGGGTGCTGCTCGGGGTGCTGCGCTCGGGAATCCCCGGTCAGGCCCCGGCGGACACCGAGAGCGCCTCGGCGTTGGGCGTGGACGCCCTGCCGGAGCTGGCCGAGCGGACGTGTAGCGCGGGCGTCGAGGTGGACCTGCGGGTCCTCCACGCGGACCGGCTGCCCGAGGGGGTGGGGCGCTCGGTCTTCCGGATCGTGCAGGAGGCGCTGACCAATGTCGTGAAGCACGCCGCCCCCACCCGGTGCCGGGTGGTGGTCGAGGCGACCGCGGACGAGGTGAGCGTCGAGGTCGCCGACGGGGGACGGCCGGGTGCGGGCGCGCGGACGCGGCCGGGCGGGCAGGGGCTGGTGGGGATGCGGGAACGCGTGGAGGCCTACGGCGGCACGTTCTCCTCCGGCACCCTGCCGGAAGGGGGCTTCCGGGTGACGGCCCGCATCCCCTTCGCACGCGTGGAGGGCGGGGTCCTGCCATGAGCCGGGACGACGAGATCCGCGTGGTGGTGGCGGACGACCAGGCTCTGCTGCGAGGCAGCTTCCGGGTCCTGGTGGACAGCGAGCCGGGCCTGCGGGTGGTCGGTGAGGCGCGCACCGGGGCGGAGGCGGTGGAGCTCGCCCGGGTCCGGCGGCCCGACGTCCTGCTGATGGACGTACGGATGCCGCAGACGGACGGGATCGAGGCGACCCGGCTCATCCGGAGCTCGCCGGAGGGTGCCGGTACCCGGGTCCTCATCCTGACCATGTTCGATCTCGACGAGTACGTGTACGACGCGTTGCGCGCCGGTGCCAGCGGCTTCCTGCTGAAGGACACGCAACCCGACGAACTGCTGCGGGCCATCCGGGTGGTGGCGGCCGGTGAGAGCCTGCTGGCGCCCTCGGTGACCCGCCGCCTGATCGCCGAGTTCGCCGCCCGGCCCGAGCCGGCGAGGGTGCGCACGGCCGAGCTGGAGGGCGTGACCGAACGCGAGCGGGAGGTGCTGCTGCTGATCGCCCGCGGTCTCTCCAACTCCGAGATCGCCCGGCGGATGTGCGTGAGTATGGCCACCGTGAAGTCCCATGTGGGCAGGCTGCTCGCCAAGCTCGACGCGCGGGATCGGGCCCAACTCGTCATCGTTGCCTACGAGTCAGCCCTGGTGGCGGTGGAGGGAGTGCCGCTCAGCCGAGACCGGCGTCGCGGGCCCGGACGGCTGCCGCCACCCGGTCGGTGACCCGCAGCTTGGCGAACAGGCTGGTGATGTGGTTGCGCACGGTCTTGTTCGACAGCACCAGGGTGCTGGCGATGCGCTGGTTGTCCAGACCCCGCGCGATGAGGTCGAGGATCTCGCGTTCCCGGTTGGTCAGTTCGGGGAAGGCGGCACGGGCCGGAACGCCGTGCACGGCGGAGAAGTACGCGCCCAGCCGCTCCGCCACGGGCGGACTGAACACCGCTCCCCCGGCCGCGACGATGCGGATCGCCCACACCAGCTCCCGCGCCGCGACGTTCTTGAGCAGATAGCCGCGGGCTCCGGCACGCAGGACCGCCACGACCGACTCGTCGTCCGGGCCGGCACCGATCGCGATGACCCGGGGGCCTCCGGCGAAGCGCTCACCGATCCTCTTCGTGATGTCGACTCCCGAGGCGTCGGCCATCTGCAGATCGACCAGGATGACATCGGCGCCGATCCGCTGCCGGGCCAGCAGCTCCACCACCTCGTCCCGGTTCGACGCCTCGGCGATCACCCGCAGGCCATCGGCGCCCTGCAACGCCATGCGCACCCCGTCCCGGAACAGCGGTTGGTCGCCGATGAGCATGACGCGTAACCCCACCTCGTCATCCGGCCCGTCCGCGCCTTCCGCGGCGTCCCGCGCGTCCATGCCGCGCGCCGCGGCGTCGTCCAGGGTCGAACAGCGCACCATCTCCGAACTCCTCCCGTTGGATGCTGATGACGTCGGTGCCGGCCGACCCGCCTCGGACCCTCCGCGGTGGCCTACTCTCTGCGCCCGGCGACGAACTGGGCGATGGCCGTGAACACGGCCAGGACGAGGGCGGAGACCAGCAGCATGCCGCCCGCGGACGCCAGCAGTTCCGCCGCGTCGGACTCCGTCGCCATCAGGGTGAACAGCCGGTTGACCGGGGGCATGCCCTTGGCGAAGAGGGCGGCCATCACCAGGGCGAGCGCGGCCACCAGCGCATACCCCTGGCGCTTGAAGACCGGACGGGAGCACAGCACACCGATGGCGACGCCCACCAGCGCACAGGTGAGCTGCGCCTCGACCCCCAGCAGGAGATCGGCCGCGGTGACCGTGTGGCTGCCCAGCCACAGAGGGAACAGCAGGCCGAAGACCATCAGGACCAGGCAGCTCAGCAGAGCCGTCCCGATCGCCGCCAGCAGCACCTTCAGCGGCCGGCCGCCGGACGTGACGACGACGATCGCCCGCTGGGCGGGGTCGTCCAGGCTCATCAGCGCGACGGTGAGCCAGGTCGAACAGACGAACAGCGCACCGGCGGAGGAGGCGTAGGCGGGAGGCAGCGGACCGCTGCCGTTGACGGTCAGCACGCCCATCAGGCCCATGAACAGCAGCAGCGGGGCGAGGTAGCGCTGGGTGAGGACCACGGTCGCGAAGGTGTAGCGGATGAGCGCGATCACCGCAGGTCTCCCCCGGTCACGGCGTCCGGCATCCGCTGGTCGAGCACCGTCCCGGTCACCCGCTCCACGGACCAGCCGTGCCCCAGGGCGGTGTACAGCAGTGCGTCGGCGCTCTCACGGGCCACTCTCAGCCGCACCCCGGGCGCGTCCCGGCTCACCGCCAGCACGCCGGGCAGCTCCTCCCAGACCAGGTCGCCGGGGGCCGGGCCGCTCGGAGAGGGGGTCAGGACGATGTCGGACGAGGGCCGGTGCCCGCTCGGCCGGGGCTCCGGCCCCAGCAGGGCGACCCGCCCCCCGCCGACGGCATACGTCCGCGTGGCCCGGGCCCGGGTCACCGACTCCCGGTGGTCGGTGAACAGCACGGTGCCCCCGGCACTCGCGACCTCGGTCATGATCTCGGCCAGTACGCCGTGGGCGTCGGCGTCGAGCCCCGACCACGGCTCGTCCAGGACGAGCAGCCCGGGCTCCACTAGCAGGGCCTGGGCCAGTGCGACCTTCTGTGCGTTGCCCTTCGACAGGCTCCGCAGCGGTGCCTGCTCGCCGCCCACCAGGGCGAGCCGGTCCAGCAGCCGATGGGCCCGCGACGAGGCGGCCGAGGTGGTCAGTCCGCGCACCCGCCCCATGTGCGTCAGATACGCGACGGCCGACATCCGCTCGTTGGGGGAGAAGCGGTCGGGGACGTAACCCACCACCGCCGGCCGGGCGGCGACCCGGCCGGCGGTCGGCCGGGACAACCCCACCGCGATCCGCAGCAGGGTCGACTTCCCCGAACCGTTCCCCCCGGCGAACGCCACGACCTCTCCGGCGGGGGCCTCGACATCGATGTCTCTGAGAATCCAGTCGCCACGGCCGTAGCGCTTGCCCACTGCTTCGAGTCGTAACAAGGGAACTCCCCTATGTCCGGTATCGCGGCCCCCGGTTGCCTGCACATTACGGTGCCGATCCTCCGCCGCGCACATGTCCCGCGCCCCTGGCGGAAGCACAGCCCCGGTCCGCGAACAGGGCGGCGAGCCGGTCCAGCCCGTCCTCGACCTCTTCCGGGGTGAGCGCACTCACCGAGAGCCGCAGCTCGTGGGTGCCGCCCGGCCCTCCGTAGAAGTGGCACATCGGCGTCCAGAGCACGCCGTACCGCCGGGCCGAGAGTTCCAGCAGCTCGTCGTCCACCTCGAAGGGCACGGTGACGCAGACGAAGAACCCGCCGGCCGGGACGTTCCAGGACACGCCCCGGGCGGCGCCGAACCTGGCCTCCAACCCGGCCAGAACCTGGCGCAGGTTGCGCCGGTAGACCTCCCGTTCCCTGCTGTTCGCCCTGTCCAGGCTGTAGTGGTGCTCCAGCAGGGCGCCGCCGACCACGGCCTGGGCCAGAGGCGAGGTGTTCACCGTCACCATGCTCTTGATCTTCGAGAGCTGGTCCGCGAACAGGCCCGGCGCACCCCGGGCGTCGCGCACCCGCTGATCGGCCACCACGTACCCGACCCGCGCTCCGGGCAGTACGGTCTTGGCGAACGACCCGAGGTAGACGACCCGGCGGCCGGTGTCCAGCGCCTTGAGGGTGGGGGGCCTCCCCCCGCCGGCGTGGAACAGGCCGTACGGGTTGTCCTCCAGGAGCAGGACGCCCTCCCGCGCGGCCACGCCCAGCAGTGCGCGCCGGGTGGCCAGGTCCATGCTCAGGCCGGACGGATTGGCGAAGTCGGGCATCACGTAGCACGCCCGCGGCCGCTGCCCCCGCTGCCTGGCGGCGCGAATCCCCGCCACCAGGTCGTCCAGGTCGATCCCCGCCGCGCCGCCGGCCACGGGCAGCACCGGCATGTCGAGCAGCCGTGCCGCACCGGTCAGCCCGACGTACGTCGGTGAGACGGCAAGCAGGACGTCACCGGCCTCCGCCCGCAGCGCGCGCAGCACCAGGAACATCGCCTCCTGGCAGCCGACGGTGACCACGACCGACTCCGGATCGGCCTCGATGCCCTCGTCGCGGGCCAAGGAGCGCGTGACGAGGCGGTGGATGACGCCCTTGGTGCGGCCGTACTGGCACAGCGTGCGGCCCACCTCCTCCGGTGTGTAGCCGAGTTCGCCGGCCAGGTGCTCGCCGAAGATCCGCAGCCGGCGCTGGACGGACTCGAGGTCGAAGAACCGCTCGGTGGGGCGGCCCGGCGCGAAGGACAGCGCGTCCGGATAGCGCCCGGTGATCTCGTTGAGGAAGTTCATCGAGACGAGCGCCGGGTCCTCCAGCGATCCATGCAGATCGGCCGTGACCAGGTCCGCGGGCTCCGCGTCAGGCATGGGCCCTCATCCTCTCCGTACGCAGGCCGGCCACCGCTCTCACGTCGGCGCAGCCGGCCAGTGCCATGCCCTGGGCCAGTTCGCCGCGCACCAGGGACAGGACGCGCCGCACGCCGTGCTCACCGTGTGCCGCCAGGCCCCACAGCACCGGTCGGCCGAGCAGGACCCCCCGCGCCCCGAGGGCCAGTGCCCGGAGCACGTCGGTGCCGCCGCGCACACCGCTGTCCAGCAGGACGTCGCACTCGGTGGAGACGGCCTCGGCCACCGCGGGCAGCGCCCGCAGGCTGGGTACGGCGCCGTCCAGTTGGCGTCCTCCGTGGTTGGAGACCACGACCGCGTCGGCGCCCGACTCCACCGCCGTACGGGCGTCCCGCGGGTCCAGGACGCCCTTGACCACCAGGGGCAGCGACGTCCTGGCCCGTAACTCGGCCAGATCCCGCCAGGACATTCCCGGCGCGAAGGCCGCGCTCGTGTGCACGGCGAGCGCCGAGTCACCGCCGTACCCGCGATGCGCCTCGCTCTCCGGCCCGGTGTCCAGGTTCGCCGCCCGCACATGGTGCGGAAGCGTGAAGCCGTTGCGTACGTCCCGGAGTCTGCGGCCCATCAGCGGCACGTCGACGGTGACCATCAGTGCCTGACAGCGGGCCGCCTCGGCGCGGGCGATGAGCTCATGGTTCCTGCCGCGGTCGCGCAGCCAGTAGAGCTGGAACCAGGTGGTGGCCCCGGTGGCGGCGATGTCCTCCAACCGGTGGCTGCTGAGGGTGCTCACGACGAACGGGACGCCCGCCGCGCGCGCGGCCCGGGCGGCGGCAAGCTCGCCGTCCCGGTGGACCAGGCGCTGGTACGCCATGGGGGCGACGGCGACGGGCAGGGCGGCGTCGCTGCGGACCAGCCGGGCGCGGGGGTCGGCTTCGACGACGCCGGTGAGCATCCTGGGCACCAGCGCGATGTCGGCGAACGCGGCCCGGTTCGCGGCGAGCACCGCCTCCGAGCCGCTGCCACCCTCCACGAAGTCCCAGACGGCGGGGTCCAGCGCGGCCCGGGCGGCGGTGCGGATGTCCTCCAGACACACCGCCGCCGGGGCTGTCACCGCCGGGGCCGTGGTCATCCCTGCTGCTCCGCTTCGACGGCCTCGTACAGCGCCTTGATGTTCCCGCTGCCGAAGGTGGTGGCTCCGGCCCGCTCGATGACCTCGTAGAACAGCGTTCTGCGGGGGTGGGCCGACCTGGTGAAGATCTGGAAGAGCTGCCCGGCGTGGTCCTCGTCGGCCAGCACGTCCAGGGCGGCGAGCTCCTCGGTGGAGTGCCGGGACAGCCGCAACCGGTCGCCCAGCAGGCGGTAGTAGGCGGCAGGGGTGGTCAGGAAGTCCACGCCCCGTGCGCGCATGGTGCCCACCGCCTCCACGATGTCCTCGGTCCGGAAGGCGATGTGCTGGACTCCGGCGCCGCCGTGGTTCTTGATGAAGAAGTCGATCTGCCCGGGTTCCCTGCCGGTGTCGGGCTCGATGAGGGTGAGCGTCACCGTGCCGGAGGCGTTCTGCACCACCTCCGAGTCCATCGCCTGGGCGCCGATGACGATCTTCTCGGTGAAGGTGTTGCGGAAGTTCAGGACCTGCTCGTAGAACCGCACGACGGGCTGGAGCCGGCCGGGTTCCAGGCACACCGCGAAGTGGTCGATCTCCAACAGCCCGGTCGGGGCCGCGGGCTCGCGGCCGTGCGCCGGCGCGAAGCCCGGAAGCCGGTGCTCGGGGACTCCCTCCCGGCGCTCCACGAAAGTGTGCCGGACATCGCCGAAGGCCGTCACCGAGGCGGTGACCACGCCCTCGCGCTCGACGGGCGGGGCGGCCGGCCGGGCGCCGCGGCGGACGGCCTCGGCGTGGGCGGCGGCGGCGTCGGGCACCGCCAGGGCGATGTCGGCGACCCCCTCACCGTGCCGGTGGAGGTACACGGCGGCGGGGTGGTCCTCGGCCACCGGCTCGGTGAGCACCAGCCGGATGCGCTCGCGGCCGACCAGAGCGGAACGCGCCCCGTCCTGGTCGGCGGCCCTCGCCTGGAGCGCGAAGCCGTAGGTGCGGGCGAGTTCGGCGACCCTGGCGTCGAGATCCTCGACGTACAGCGTCACATGGTCGACGGACAGTTCCTCGAATCCCGTGGTGCGTAAGTCGTTCACAGTCGTTTCCCCCGTACGAGTGTCATGGTGCGATCCGCCGGTGCGGGTCAGCCACCGCTGCGTTCCATCGCCTCGATCAGGCTGGTGGGCCGCATGTCCGTCCAGTTCTTCTCCACGTAGTCCAGGCAGGACTGGCGGCTGTCCTCGCCGAACACCGTGGCCCACCCGGCCGGTACGTCGGCGAAGGAGGGCCACAGCGAGTGCTGCCCCTCGTCGTTTCGCAGGACCAGGTAGGTGCCGTCCTCGTCCTCGAACGGGTTGGTCGCCATATGCTCTGTCTCCTCTGCTGATCAGGTGTTGTCAGTAGGGTTCGCGGCCGGCTCCGCGGCAGGACCGCGGGCCAGCTTCCGGGCCAGTACGGGGCCGATGACGCTCAGCGCCCCGGGCCGGGTCATCTCCTCGTGGCCGTACGCCACGGAGTGCCGCTCCAGCCGTCCGCCGAGGTGCGGCAGCCACAGCCGGGCCGTCAGTGATCCGGTGGCGTCCCGCTCGGCGGCGAAGTGGAGCAGGTCACCGTCGAACATGCCCGGTGTGAAGGCGCGGGCCGCCTCCGTGGTGCCGAGGTAGACCGCGACCAGCCGGTCCATCGCCGCGTCGTCCAGGCGGTGCCCGCCGGCCTGGGCACGCACGGCCTGGACCACCTCCGCACGGACCGGTGCCGGCGCGGCGGTGCCCGCCAGCGGATAGCTGTCCAGTACGGCCAGCAACGCCACCTCGGCGCCCTCGGCCCTCAGCCGTACGGCCATCTCGTGGGCGATCAGCCCGCCGGCCGACCAGCCGACGAGGTGGTAGGGGCCGTGCGGTTCCACCTCGCGGATTCGCCGCACGTACCGCGCGGCCGTCTCCTCGATCGCGGTCGGCCGCTGCGCCCCGTCCGAGAGGCCTGGCGGCTGGAGTGCGTAGAGCGGATGGCGGTCGGGGATGTACCGGGTCAGCCCGGCGAACGACCAGCCCAGCCCACTGGCGGCCGGGACGCAGAACAGCGCGGGCCCGCCGGCCCGGCGCAGCGGCAGCAGCGTGTCCAGCCCCTCCCCGGCCGTGCCGTCCCGGGTGTCCAGCCGCTCGGCGAGCTCGGCGACGGTCGGCGCCTCGAACAGGCTCCGCAGCCCGACCTCCACGCCGAGCGCCTCGTGCAGGCGGCCGATGAGCGCGGCGGCCAGCAGCGAGTGGCCGCCCAGCGCGAAGAACCCGTCGTCGATCCCGACCGCGGCCACCCCGAGCACCTCCGCGAACAGGTCGCAGAGCAGCTCCTCGCGCGGTGTGCGCGGAGCGCGGCCCGTGGTCCCCGCGGCGAGGCCGGGGGCCGGCAGCGCCCGGCGGTCCAGCTTGCCGTTGGGGGTGAGCGGGAAGCGCTCCAGTGGCACGACGGCCCCCGGCACCGAATAGCCGGGCAGGGTCCGGGCGGCGTGCCGCCGCACCGCCGCGGCGTCCACGCCGCGTCCGGCGGCGGGCACCACATAGCCGGTCAGCGTCGGGCCGCCGGGCCCGTCGTGCGGCAGTACGGCGGCCTGCGCGACGTCCGGATGGGCGAGGAGCACGGCCTCGACCTCGCCCGGCTCCACGCGGAACCCGCGTACCGACAGCTGCTGGTCGACGCGGCCGGCGAAGTGCAGTCGGCCGCCCCGGTCCCAGCGCACCAGGTCTCCGGTGCGGTACAGCCGGGCTCCCGCCGGGCCGTAGGGGTCGGCTACGAAACGTGCCGCGGTCAGCGCCGGGCGACCGGCGTATCCGCGGGCCAGTCCCGGCCCTCCGACGTACAACTCGCCGGTCACCCCGGGTGGTACGGGGCGCAGCCGGGCGTCCAGGACGTGGACGCGGGCGCCGCCCAGCGGCCGCCCGATGGTGGGGCCGTCCTCCCCGGCCAGCGGCTCGCTCATGGTGGCGCACACGGTGACCTCGGTCGGCCCGTACGCGTTGACGAGCCGCCGGCCCGGCGCCCACCGGCGTACCGCGTCCCTCGAAAGAGCGTCACCGGCGGTGACCAGGGTGGTCACGGACGCCAGCGCTTCGGGCGGCAGCAGCGGCAGGGCCGCGGGCGGCAGCGTCACATGGGTGATCCGGTGCCGGTCGAGCACCTCGGCCAGGGGGCGGCCCGGGGTCAGCTCGTCCTGGTCGGCGAGGACCAGTTCCGCGCCGGACAGCAGCGCCACGCAGACCTCGGAGAAGGCCGCGTCGAAGCTCGGGGAGGCGAACTGGAGCACCCGGTCCCCCGCCCGTATCCGGAACCGCTCGATCTGCCGGACCGCCAGGTTGGCCGTGCCCGAGTGCGTCACGACAACACCGTTCGGCCGTCCGGTGGAACCCGAGGTGTAGATCACATAGGCCGGGTGGGCATGCCGCAGGGGCGCGATGCGGTCGGCGTCCACCGGATCGGTGCCGGGGGCGGCGGCGATCCGGGCGGCGGTGTCCGGATCGTCCGGCAGGAGGGTGGCGGTGTCCCCGGGGAGCCGGCCCGCGAAGGAGTCCAGGATGCCCTGGCGGGTGACCAGCAGCGCCGGGCGGGCGTCGGCGAGCATCGCGCGGATCCGCTCGGCCGGATAGCCGGGATCGACGGGCAGGTAGGCGGCCCCCGACTTCAGCACACCGAGCAGGGTCTCGATCTGGCCGGTCGAACGCGGCAGCTCCAGCGCCACCAGGCTCTCGGGTCCCATCCCGCGCCCGATCAGGGTGTGCGCGATCCGGTTCGCACGCCGGTTGAGCTCCGTGTAGGAGAGAGTCGTCCCGCCATGGCGCAGCGCCACGCTGTCCGGCGTCCTCGCCACCTGGGCCTCGAACAGGGCGGTCACCGTGTCCGCGGGCGCCGGTGCCGCCCGCGTCCCGCCTCGGCTTTCGATGGTCCGGAGCTCGTCCGGCAGCATGATCCGGGCGGCGCCGATCGGCCGGTACGGGGCGCTGGTGAGGTCGTCCAGCAGCCCGGCCAGCCGGGTGAGCAGCTCCTCGGCGGTGGTCTCGTCGAAGAGGTCCGAGCTGTAGCGCAGTTCGACGCGGATCCCGGTGGGCCGGGACGCCTCGAAGGTCTCGCCGAAGGTGAACTCCAGGTCGAACTTGGCGACTCCGGGATCCACGGCCACCTCGGTGGCGGTCAGTCCCGGTAGCCCGGGCCTCGGCGGTTGGTGGTCCCGCACCGTCGCCAGCACCTGGAACAGCGGGTGCCGGGACAGGTCGCGTTCCGGGTTGAGTGCCTCCACCAGTCGCTCGAACGGCAGGTCCTGGTGGGCGAGGGCTTCCAGGGTCCGCTGCCGTACCCGCTGGACCAGCTCACCGAACGCGGGGTCGCCCGAGGTGTCGGTGCGCAGCACCAGGGTGTTGACGAAGAAGCCGACGAGCCCGTCGAGCGCCGCGTCGACGCGACCGGCGACGGGTGTTCCGACGGGGATGTCGGTGCCCGCGCCGAGCCGGGTGAGCAGAGCGGCCAGACCCGCCTGCAGCACCATGAAGGGGGTCGCGCCGTTCAGCCGGGCCAGCTCCCGGACCCGGTGGTGCAGTGCGGCGTCGAGATCCGCGGTGACGGTGCCACCGCGATGGCCGGCCACGGCGGGGCGGGGGCGGTCCGCCGGCAGCGTCAGCTCCCCGGGTATCCCGGCCAGTGCGGTACGCCAGTAGGCCAGTTGCCGGGCGGCGAGGCTGCCGGGGTCGTCCTCGGAGCCCAGTGCCGCGCGCTGCCACAGCGCGTAGTCGGCGTACTGGACCGGCAGCGGCTGCCAGTCGGGGGCCCGGTGGGACAGCCGCGCCCGGTAGGCGGTCCCGAGCTCCGCGGCCAGCGGGGCGAGCGAGGCACCGTCGCAGGCGATGTGGTGCAGCACCAGCAGGAGCACGTGGTCAGCCGGACCGAGCCGGAACACGGTGGCGCGCAGGGGGAGGTCGGTGGTCAGGTCGAAGCCGTGCCGCACCGCTTCCGCGAGCCCGGCCGCCAGTTCCTCCGCACGGATGTCCACGAGCGTGGGCCGGGGCGCGGCCGCGCCTGCGTCCCGCACCAGCTGGCAGGGGACCCCGCGGGCCTCCGGGTAGACCGTGCGCAGCGTCTCGTGCCGGTCCACCAGGTCGGCCAGGGCCGCCGTCAGCGCGTCCGGGTCGAGGGACCCGGTCAGCCGCAGCGCCATCGGCACGTTGTAGGTGTCGCCCGCGCCGTCCAGCCGGTTCAGCAGCCACAAGCGCTGCTGCGCGTACGACAGCGGCAGCCGGTCCGGCCGCCGGGCCGGGACCAGGGGCGCCCGGGAGGCGGAGGTCCCGGCGAGCCGCTCGGCGAGCCCGGCGGGGGTGGGCGACTCGAAGACCGCCCGCAGGGCGAGTTCGGCGCCGAAGGCCGTACGGACGGCGTTGACCAGCCGGGTGGCCAGCAGGCTGTGGCCGCCGTGGTCGAAGAAGCTGTCGTCGGCCCCCACCGAGGGCACACCGAGGACGTCCGCGAACAGCGCGCACATCAGTTCCTCCGCGGAGGTGCGCGGGGCGCGGCCGGGTGGAGCGGCGGCGAAGTCGGGAGCGGGCAGAGCCGAGCGGTCGAGTTTGCCGTTGGCGTTGACCGGCAGGGCGTCCAAGACGACGGTCGCGGCCGGTGCCATGTGCTCCGGCAGGGTGGCGGTGAGGTGGCGGGTCAGTTCCTCGTGCGTGGGCCGGGTGCCCGGCGCCGTGGTGACATAGGCGACGAGGCGCTGCTCACCGGTGGCGGTGGGGCGGGTGGTGACGGTCGCGTGGGTGATGGCGGGGTGCCGGGACAGGACGTTCTCGATCTCGCCGGGTTCCACGCGGAACCCGCGGATCTTCACCTGGTGGTCGGCCCGCCCCAGGTAGTGCAGGACGCCCTCGCCGTCCCAGCGGGCCAGGTCGCCGGTGCGGTACATGCGGGAGCCCGCGCGGCCGTGGGGGTCCGGCACGAAGTGGCGGGCGGTCAGGCCGGGCCGGCCGAGGTAGCCGTCGGCGAGCTTGGGGCCCGCCAGGTAGAGCTCGCCGGTGACGCCGGCCGGCACCGGACGCAGCCAGGGGTCCAGGACGTAGGCGCGGGTGCCGGGCAGCGGCCGGCCGATGGGCGGGGCGCACACCTGTCCGGGACCGGTCTCGTACCAGCCGGTGGCGTAGACGGTGGACTCGGTCGGCCCGTAGAGGTTGGCGATCCGGACCCCGGGTGCCTGCTGCCGCAGCCTGCGGACCAGTCGCTCCGGAAGCGCCTCCCCCGCCAGGACGAGGCGGTGGCAGTCCAGGGGCGTGCCCGCGTCCAGCAGCGAGGAGACGACCGACGGCACACCGCTGACCAGGGTGCCCGACCACGGCCGCTCGGCCAGTGCCAGCAGGTCCCGCACCACCTCGACGCGGCCGCCTGCCAGCAGGGGCGCGAAGATCTCGAACACCGATACGTCAAAGGACAGCGAGGTCGACGCCAGCACCTCGGCCAAGTCCCGGGCATCGACGCGCCGCACCGCCCAGGACAGGAACTCCGACATGGCCCGGCGGGAGACCACCACGCCCTTCGGACTGCCGGTCGATCCCGAGGTGTAGATCACATAGGCGGGGAACGCGCCCGGCTCGGGCATGCCCGCGGTGAGCGGTGTGTCCGGCAGCCCGGCGAGCTCGTGGACGGTGCTCGGGTCGTCCAGCGCGAGGACCGCCGCCCCGGCGGCGACGGGCAGCCGGTCCGCGACCGAACGCTCCGTCACCACCAGGCGCGGAGCCGCGTCGGCCAGCATGAACGCGATCCGCTCCACCGGATGTCCCGGCTCGACCGGTACATATCCGGCGCCTGCCTTCAGCACCGCCAAGACGGCCACCACCATCGCGGCGGACCGCGGCACCGCCACCGCCACCAGATCGCCCGGGCGCACACCCCGCGCGTGCAGAAGCCGGGCCAGCCGGTCGGCCCGGCCGTCGACCTCCGCGTAGGACAGTGCGGTGCCGTCGCAGACGAGGGCGGTGGCCCGCGGCGAGACGGCGACCCGGGCCTCGAACGCCGCCACCACATCCGTCACGGGGCCGGGGTCGACCGTGCCCGCCCAGGCGCCCGTGATCCGGTCGCGCTCCTGTGGCGAGAGGATGTCGACGGCACCGAGCGGCAGCCGCGGGGCGGCGGCCACGGCCTCCAGCAGGCGGACGAACCGCTCGGCGAGCACGGCGACGGTGTCCCGGTCGAAGAGGTCGGCGCTGTAAGCGATATGCCCGGTGACCCCGCCCGGGGCCCCGCTGCCGTCGAGGCGCTCGCTCAGCTGGACGTCCAGGTCGAACTTCACCGAGGTGAGCTCGATGTCGGGGACGCTCACCCGCAGTCCGGGCAGGCGGATCTCCGGTGCGGCGCCACTGCGCAGTGCGAGCATCCCCTGGAAGAGCGGGTGCCGCCCCAGCGAGCGGGGCGGGTTGAGCACCTCGACCAGTCGCTCGAAGGGCACGTCCGGATTGCCGTAGGCGGCCAGGCCGGCCTCGGCCACGCGGTCGACCAGGTCGGCGAAGCCGGGGTCGCCCGAGGTGTCGGTGCGCAGCACCAGGGTGTTGACGAAGAAGCCGACGAGGTCGTCGAGCGCCGCGTCGTCGCGGCTGGCGACCGGGGTACCGAGTGGGATGTCCGTGCCGGCGCCGAGCTTGGTCAGCAGGGCGGCCAGTCCGGCCTGGAGCACCATGAACAGGCTCGCATGGTGCTCCCGCGCCAGGCGGCTGAGGCTCCGGTGCAGGGCGGGGCCGATCTCCAGGGGCACGGCCCCGCCGCGGTAGCCGAACTCGGCCGGCCGGGGCCGGTCCGCGGGCAGGGCCAGTTCGGCGGGCAGCCCGGCGAGGGCCTGCCGCCAGTAGGCCAGCTGGGCGGAGATCCGGCTCTCCGGGTCCTGCTCGCTGCCGAGCACCTCGCGCTGCCACAGGGTGTAGTCCGCGTACTGGACGGCCAGAGGCGGGAAGCCAGGCGCGGTGTGCCCGGTGCGCGCGGCGTAGGCGGTGGCGACATCGCGGGCGAACGGGGCCATGGACCAGCCGTCGCCGGCGATGTGGTGCAGGACGACCAGCAGGATGTGCTCGTCCTCGGACAGGACGAGCAGATGGGCCCGCAGGGGGAGTTCGCGGGCGAGGTCGAAGCCCTGCCCGCACCGGGCGGCGACGGTCTGCCGCCAGGTCGCCGCGTCGGCCTGGACCACGTCGAGTCCGAAGGGGGTGTCCGCCGTGTCGTGGACGAGCTGGCAAGGCTCGCCGTCGGTCTCGGGGAAGGTGGTGCGCAGGCTCTCATGCCGGTTCACCACATCCCGCAGCGCCTGTGCCAGAGCCCGCCGGTCGAGGTCGCCGGCAAGCCGCAGGGCGACCGGGATGTGGTACGCGCCGCCCGGCTCGCCCAGGCGGTTCAGGAACCACAGCCGCCGCTGGGCGTACGACAGCGGCACCCTCTCCGGGCGCCGCGCGGGCCCTAGGACGGGCCGCGCGCCCGCGACCGGGCCGAGGCGCCGGGCGAGCTCCGCCACGGTCGGCGCCTCGAACACGGCCCGTACGGTCAGCTCGACGCCCAGGGCCGCACGCACCGCGTTGACCAGGCGGATCGCGAGCAGCGAGTGACCGCCCAGGGCGAAGAAGCCGTCATCGACCCCGGCACCGGGCACGCCGAGCACCTCGGCGAACAGCCGGCACAGGGTCTCCTCCTCGGGCGTGCCGGGGGCACCTCCGCGGACGTCGGCGGCCGGATCCGGGACGGGCAGGAGGGCGCGGTCGAGCTTGCCGTTCTCGGTGACCGGCAGCGAGGAGAGCACCACGAAAGCCGAGGGGATCATGTAGTCGGGCAGCCGGCCGCGCAGGAAGTCCCGCAGGGAGGCGGTGAACCGGCCGGACTCGCGGAAGGCGACCGGGTCGTTGGTGAGTCCGCCGCCGTACGTCTGCTCGCCGTCACCCGGGTGCGTGACGAAGGGGGCCGTCGGGGAGCCGACCGACGGGGCCAGGAACAGCGCGTCCAGCCGGCCGTCGGCGTCGTCGTCGGTCCAGGTGAGCGCGGTCCGGTAGCCGAGTTCCGCGCCGAGCCGGGCCAGGTCCTCGGGGTCCACGCCCTCGGTGCCGGCGTGGGCCTGCCGAAGGTGCGTGAGGTCCTCGCCCGCCAGCAGCGCCCGGGCGGCCGCCGCCTCGGCCGCCGTGCGGGCGTTCGGCACACCGGTGACCCGCAGCCCGGCCGGCCGGCCGCCTTCCAGCCGGACCCGCAGCGCGGCCAGACTCTTGACGTCGTCGGCCCAGCTCAGCACTGGTGCGTCGGTCACGGTGACCAGGTCTGCGGGCTCCTTGCGGTGCAGGACGACGTCGTAGCGGTACCGGCTGAGCTCGTTGTGGAAGGCGCCGCCCTTCACCCGGATGTCCACACCGCCCACCCGCGGGTGAACGGACGCGTAGCGCTGGAAGAAGGCCGGGGAGACGAGGAGTTCCTTCTCCCGCAGCATCCGCCGGTCGACGTCCTGCCGTAGGTCGGACGTGCTCCGCGCGTCCGGGGTGCGGGCCAGCGCGACCGCGGTGTGGAAGCTGCGGAGCAGGGTGAGGTTGCGTACGTCACCGACGAACACCGCTCCACCCGGGGCGAGCAGGCCGACTGCCTTGTCCAGCACGGACTCCAGATACCCGGCGTGCGGAAAGTACTGGGTGACCGAGTTGACCACCACGGTGTCGAAGTAGCCCTCGGGGAGGCCGTCCACGTCGTCGGCCGCCTGGACCCGCAGCTCGACCCGGTGGGCGAGCTCCGGGCGGTCGCCGAGCCCGGCGCGGAGACCGGCGACGGCCTCGGCGGAGAAGTCGGTCGCCCAGTAGGCCTCGCACTCCTCCGCGAGCCGGCTCAGGATCAACCCGTTGCCCACGCCGATCTCCAGCACGCGCCGGGGCCGCAGCGCACGGACGCGGTCCACGACGGACGCCCGCCACTCCCGCATCTGCTCCAGGGCGAGCGGTTCGCCGTCGTAGCTGCTGTCCCAGCCGGAGAAGTCCTCGCCGAACCCGGCCCCGGTGTCCCGGCCGTACATGCCGTCGTAGAGCTGCCGCCATTCGGTCACCTGCTCGCGGCCGCCGGCTTCCCCACGGTCCGAGCCGGGCCGCCGGTCGGCCACCACATAGCCGACGAGGCGCTGTTCGCCGAGGTGGTCGGGACGGGCCAGGACCTCGGCCTCGCGCACGTCCGGGTGCCCGGCGACGGCCGAGGCCACTTCGCCCGGCTCGACGCGGAACCCCCGGATCTTCACCTGGTGGTCGGCGCGTCCGGCGAACTCCAGCTGCCAGTCGGCGTCCCACCGCGCCAGGTCCCCGGTGCGGTACATCCGGCTCCCCGGCGGGCCGAAGGGGTCCGCGACGAACTGCTCGGCGGTCCGGCCGGGAAGGTCGTGGTAGCCGCGGGCGAGGCCGGCGCCGGCCAGGTGGACCTCCCCGGTCACCCCCTGCGGCACCGGCCGCAGCCGGGCGTCGAGAAGGTACAGGCGGGTGTTCGCCAGCGAACGCCCGAGGGGCACGGCCGCGCCCGGCTCGTAGGGCGCGCGGACCGCGTACTGCGTCGCGCACAGCGTGGCCTCGGTCGGCCCGTACAGCTGCCGCACCACCGCGCCCGGGGCGTGCTCCAGGACCCGCCGCACCGCCACCGGTGAGACGACGTCGCCCCCGGTGAGGACCTCCCGCACCCCCGCGAGGCAGTCGGGGTGGTCCTCGGCGAGCACCCGGAAGAGGCCCGCGGTGAAATGCACCGCGGTGATCCGCTCCTGGCGGATCTGGCGGGCCAGCGCGCCGGTGTCCAGCCGTCCGGGGGGCGCGAGCACCACCAGGCCGCCGGACAGGAGGGTGACCCACAGCTCGTAGTCGGAGATGTCGAAGGCGTACGGCGCGTGCAGCAGGACGCGCTCGTGGTGCCCGGTGTCCCAGCAGGGGTCGGCGGCCAGCTCCAGGACCTCCCGGTGGGCGACGGCCACGCCCTTGGGTGTGCCGGTGGAGCCGGAGGTGTACATGATGTAGGCGAGCTGGTCCGGGTGGACGGGCACGGCCGGTGGGCCGGAAGGCCCGCCGGCCGGGGTGGGGCCGTCGTCGGGGACGTGGTCGCCGAGGGCGTTGCCGCCGACGTTGTCAGCGGGGACGTCGTCGCCGAGGACCACCACGGCCGCGCCATGGGCGAACCGGCGGCCGAGCATGGCCCGGTCGGTGAGCAGCACCTTCGCCCGGGTGTCGGCCATGACCCACTCCAGCCGCTCGGCGGGGAAGGCCTCGTGCAGCGGCACGTACGTGCCACCCGCCTTGAGCACGGCGAGGACGGCCACCGCCAGCTCCGCGGAGCGTTCCAGGAACACGGCGACCCGGCTCTCCGGGCCGACGCCGAGCCGGACGAGCCGGTGGGCCAGCCGGTCGGCACGCTCGTCCAGCTCCTCGCGGGTCAGCTCGCGGCCGCCCGTGCGGATCGCGGCGGCCCCGGGGTCGGCGGCGGCCAGCTCGGCGAAGCGCCCGTGCAGGGTGCCGGTGGGGCGGGGCTGCCCGCTCCCGGTGCCGAGCAGGCGGTCGCGCTCCTCGGCACCGAGGATGTCGATCGCGCCGATGCGCTGCCGGGGGTCGCGGGCGACCGACGCCAGCAGGCGGGTGAACCTCTCCGCCAGCCTCGCGGCGGTGCCCCGGTCGAAGAGGTCGGTGCTGAACTCCAGGACCCCGGTGACCCCCGCGGGCGTGTGGCCGGGACCGAAGGTCTCCGAAATGTCGAACGCCAGGTCGAACCGGGCGGGTCGCCACGCGTCGGGCTCCACCGCGACGGTCAGGCCGGGCAGCGTCAACTCCGCCTCGGCGTTGTTCTGCAGCGCGAGGAAGACCTGGAACAGGGGGTGCTGGGACAGCGACCGGGCCGGGTTGAGCAGTTCGACGAGCCGCTCGAAGGGCACGTCCTGATGGCTGTAGGCGGCGAGCGCGGTGTCGCGCACCCGGCGCAGGAGGTCGCTGAACCGCGGATCCCCCGAAGTGTCGGTGCGCAGCACCAGGGTGTTGACGAAGAAGCCGACCAGCTCGTCGAGCGCGGCGTCCGTGCGGCCCGAGACGGGGCTGCCGACGGGGATGTCCTCGCCCGCGCCCAGCCGGGTGCACAAGGTGGCGACGGCGGCCTGCAGCAGCATGAACAAGGTGACGTTGTGGCGCTGGGCCACGTCGAGCAGGCGGGCGTGCAGCTCCGGGCCGAGCCCGATGTCCACGGTGTCCCCGCGGAAGCTCAGCCTGCGCGGCCGCGGCCGGTCGGTGGGCAGGGGCAGCTGCTCGGGAAGGCCGTCCAGCGCATGCCGCCAGTAGTCGGTCTGGGCCGCCAGGGCGCTGTCCGGGTCGCCCTCCTCGCCCAGGACCCGGCGCTGCCAGAGGGCGTAGTCGGCGTACTGGACGGGCAGCGGCCGCCATTCGGGGGCCCGGCCGCCCAGCCGGGCCGCGTAGGCGGTCCCCAGATCGCGGGCGAGCGGCGCCATCGACCAGCCGTCGCCGGCGATGTGGTGCAGGACCAGCAGCAGGACGTGCTCCTGCGGCCCGAGCGGGAACAGGTGCGCCCGTAAAGGGAGATCGGTGCCGAGGTCGAAGCCGAGCGCGGTGGCGGCCGCGAGGGCCCCGGGCAGCTCCTCCTCGGTCACCGGGGCGACGGTCAGCGCGGGCCGGGCGCCGGGCGCGTCGAGGACCGACTGCCGTGGTTCGCCGCCGGTGTCCGGGTAGACGGTGCGCAGTGACTCGTGCCGGGCCGTCAGGTCGGCGAGCGCCTGGCCGAGCGCCGCGCGGTCCAGCGCGCCGGTGATCCGCAGCGTCGCGGGGATGTTGTAGGCGGCGCCGCTGTCCTCCAGCCGGTTAAGGAACCACAGCCGTCGCTGGCCGTGGGAGAGCGGTAGCTCCGCGGGCCGGTCGGCGACGGTGAGGGCGGGGCGCGGCCGGTCACCGCCGAGCAGGCGTGCCGCCAGCGCCCGTACCGTGGGCGCCTCGAACACCGCGCGGACGGGGAGCTGGACGCCCAGCCGGGCACGGACGCCGTTGACCAGACGGGTGGCGAGCAGCGAATGGCCGCCCAGGTGGAAGAAGTCGTCCTCCGCGCCGACGCCGGGCAGACCGAGCACCTCGGCGAACAGCCCGCACAGGATCTCCTCCTGCGGGGTGCGCGGCACTCGGCCGGTGACCGCGGCGGCGAAGTCGGGCGCGGGCAGGGCCCTGCGGTCGAGCTTGCCGTTGGGGGTCAGGGGTAGCGCGTCCAGGGCGATGATCGCGGACGGCACCATGGAGGCCGGCAGCCGCTCGGCGAGGTGGGCGCGCAGCGGTGCGGTGTCCGCCGCGCCGGCGGTGGGAGCGGGCACCGTGTAGGCGACGAGCCGCTTCTCACCGGCCTGGTCCTCGTGCACCACGACCGCCGCCTGACGGACCCTGGGGTGCTCGCTCAGGGCGGCCTCGATCTCGCCGAGCTCGATGCGGAAGCCACGGATCTTGACCTGGCGGTCGACCCGGTCGAGGAACTCCAGGCTGCCGTCCGCCCTTCGGCGTACGAGGTCGCCTGTGCGGTACATCCGGGTGCCCGCGGGGCCGAAGGGGTCGGCCGTGAAGCGCGTGGCGGTGAGGGCGGGGCGGTGCAGATAGCCCCGCGCCACGCCCGAACCGGCCAGATAGAGCTCGCCCGCCACACCAGCGGGGACCGGCCGCAGGGCACCGTCGAGCACATACGCCCGGGTGTTGGCGAGCGGGCGGCCGATGGGCGGCCGGGCGGCGTCCTCCTCGTCCAGCGCCGCGGCGGTGGACCAGACCGTCGTCTCGGTGGGGCCGTAGACGTTGGTGACCTCGCGGGCGGACGCGCGCAGCGCTCGCGCCAGGTGCCCGGGCAGAGCCTCACCGCCCACGAGGACCCGCAGCCGCTCACCGTCCGCGGGGTGCCCGGAGTCGAGCAGGCTCCGCCAGAGCGCGGGGGTCGCTTGCATGACGGTGGCGCCCGAGGCCGTGATGAGCTTGCCCAACGCCTCGGGGTCCCGGCTGGTCTCCTTCGACGCGAGCACGACCCGCCCTCCGCTGACAAGCGGGAGCAGTAGTTCCAGATTCGCGATGTCGAAGCCGAACGTCGTCACCGCCAGCAGACGGTCCTCGGGCCCGAAGGAGAGCCTGTCCCGGAAGTCCGACAGCAGGTTGACAAGGTTTTCTCCGGTGACCACGGTGCCCTTGGGCACCCCGGTGGATCCGGATGTATAGATGACGTATAAGGAATTGCCGGGATGGACGCTCTTGCTCTGTTCGAGCCGCATTCTTGGAATCCTCGCCACGGTGCCGTATGTGCTCTGCCGTCCGACTCGCTTTTTCAGCGGCGGGTGAAAAGCGTCCCAGGAAGCCGCACGGGACCCAGCACTCCGATGGATTCATGGAACTCCAGGGAGCCGTCGCGGGAAATCTCCAGCCGCTCGGAACGGCTCAGCAAGGTCTCCACGGCGATACGGGACTCCAGCCGGGCCAGCGGTGCGCCCAGGCAGTAGTGGATTCCCCTGCCGAAGGCGAGGTGGCGTCCGGCGGGGCGATGAATGTCGAATCGATCAGGGTCGTCGTAGCGCAGCGGGTCGCGATGCGCCGAGGCCAGCCAGACACAGACCGGGGAGCCGGCCGGAATCACCCGCCCGCCGAGCTCCGCGTCGCGGGTGGTCAGGCGCTGGTCGCGGACGAGCGGTGGTCGCCAGCGCAGCACCTCCTCGATGGCTCCGGGCAGCAGTGCGGGCCGGGCGCGCACCTCGGCCAGCGCGGCCGGGTGCTCGTCGAGCGCCATCACGGTGTTCGCGGTCAGCACGGAGGCGGGCAGGTACCCGGCGATCAGGAACATCCCGACGACGCCGACGATCTCCTCGTCGTCCAGGGCCCGGCCGTCCACCACCGTCGTCGCGAGCCTGCTGGTGAGGTCGTCTCGGGGATGGGCGCGCCGCTCGCGGATGTGGTGGACGAGGTACGCTCCGGCCTTGTCCACCAGGTCGGCGACGTTCCGCAGGGCGGCTTCGTCGGCGACGCCCAGCTCGCCCGCGGGACGGGCTCCCAGCAGGGCCCGGGCCCACTCCGAGATCATCGGGTGGTCGCTCTCGGGAATGCCGAACAGCTCCGCAATGACGATCGCGCTCAGCGGTCCGGCGAACTCGGCCACCAGGTCGAGGGGGGCTGTGGGGCCGCGGTCCTCGACGATGTCGTCCAGGAGCCGCTCGGCGAGGCGCTTGACGCGGGGCTCCAGCTCCGCGGTGACCCGCGGAGAGAACGCCTGGCTGACGAGCCCGCGCAGCCGGGTGTGGTCCGGCGGGTCGATCCCGACGAAGTTCCCCCGGGCCGCGCGGGCGAGCCGGCGCTGGTCCTCGGGGATGAAGTGGTTCATGTCGTTGGAGTAGGTCCGGTGGTCACCCAGAACCTGCACCGCTTCCTGATGGCGGAAGACTTCCCAGACCCCTGGCTCCCGGCCCTCGCCGACCGCCTCGGTCGCACGCCTGTCGGCCAGATAGGCGAAGAACGCGTGGATGCGCCTGTCGAACGGCAGGCCTGTCAGCACGGATAAGTCAGTCACTGAAATCCCCCATGAAAGTGCGCGCAGGAAATACACCACTGACGGCACGTGAAAAAGGGGACCCTCTGCTGAAGTATCCCCCGATACACCTGCTCAGCAGTTTCCAGAATCCAGCACGACGGAACAACAGCGACGCTACCTTGATCACTTAACGAGTGTCAAGAAGGTTTTTTTCGGCCGAGCGGTGACCGGTCGGTAACGTCGCCGGCCACCTGCACCTTTGCAGAATATTCGCGGCGCAATCGACCACCGGCACCGCCACCGCGGGTGGCAAGAAATCTTCTGTCACCCGCAGAGCGCTCATGTATTGTCACCAACGCCCTTGACTTCGCTCAGGGGGTCCACGGGGGACAACGGGGGGTTGTCATCACCATGCGGCGCCGGGGAATTGATTATTCCGGTGGACCGCCTCGCTGCCTGTGATCACCGGCGTGGGCTCCCGTATCCCTGTCCCCGGCATTCACTGTGAATGGCCGGCGCCGTCCGCGGCTCCTCTGTGTCGGAGATCCGGCGCGCCGGCAGCGACCGCGAAGGAACGATCATGTCCGCTTCCCCGGACCGGCAGCTCCCTCTGACGTCCGCCCAGACCGGTATGTGGCTCGCACAGCGCTTCGCCGCCGGCCGCCTCGACTACAGCATCGCCCAGTACGTCGAGATCCGCGGCGCACTGGACACCGGCCTCCTCGTCCGGGCGGTGCGGCGCGCCGTGGGCGAGGCGGACGCCTCTCATGTGCGGTTCGCCGAGCACCAGGGCGAACCCGTGCAGATCGTGGACACCGACCGCGCCTGCTCCGTGACCCTCCTGGACCTCACCGACCGGCACCGGCCCGACCGGGCGGCGCGGCGGTGGATGGCCGAGGAGCTCGACCGGCCGCTGTCCCTGGAGGACGGCCGGGTGCTGACGCTCGCCCTGCTCAAGGTGGACGAGGAGATCCACTACTGGTATCTGCGCGGACACCACGCGGTGTTCGACGGTCTGAGCGGTGCGCTCGTCGTGCGGCGCGCCGCGGACGTCTACACCGCTCTGGCCGAGGACCGCCCAGTGCCGGAATGCCCCTACGGCACCCTGGAGGACCTGCTCCACGACGACCGCGCCTACCGCGAGTCCACCGCCTTCACCGCGGACCGGGCCTTCTGGACGGCGAAGTTGGCCGGGCACCGGCCCCCCGCCTCCTTCGGTCGCGCCGGGCGGGGCCGGACGCCCGGCCGGATCCGCCGGTCGACCACCCTGGGGCAGGAGCGGATCGAGGCGCTGCGGCGACTGGCGTCGCGGTGCCTGGTCACCCTGCCGGTCGTGCTCGTCGCGGCGGAGCTGCTGCGTTCTGCCCAGCTGACCGGGGAGCGGGACATCATCCTCGGCCTGCCGGTGACGGCCCGGAACAAGGCGGTGCGCGGCACCCCCGGCATGGTGTCCAACGTGGTGCCGCTGCGGCTGACGGTCGACCCGCGTGAGAGCCTGCGCGGCTTGCTGGAACGCACCGCGAAGGAGATGCGGCTCGCCCTCGCCCACCAGCGCTACCGCTTCGAGGACATCCGCCGCGATCTGAGGCTGAGTGACACCGGCGAGCCGCTGACCGGGCCGCATGTGAACCTTCAGATCTTCGACTACGACCTGGACTTCGCCGGATCCCGGGCCGGCGTGCGCAACCTCACCAACGGCCCCGTCGAGGACCTGGCGCTGGTGGTCTACAGCGGCACCGCGGACACGTCCTGGAGCGTGGACCTGGACGCCAACGCCGAGCTCTACACCCCGGCGGACCTGGCCGTGCACCAGCGGACCGTGCTGCGGCTCGTCGACGGCCTCGCCGACGCGCGGGTGGACGAGCCGGTGGCCGCCCTCGGTGTCCTCGCCCCCGAGGAGGAGCTGCGCGTCCTCACGGAGTGGAACGACACCGCTCGCCGCTACCCCGAGGCGACCCTGCCGGAGCTGTTCGAGGCGCAGGCGTCCCGCACACCCGGCAGCACCGCGGTCGTCCACGGGAGTGACGTGCTGTCGTACGAGGAACTCGATGCCCGCGCCGACGCGCTGGCCCACGTGCTGCGCGGCTTGGGCGCCGGACCCGAGCGGCTGGTGGCACTCGCCGTCCCCCGCTCGGCCGAGCTGGTCGTCTCCCTGCTCGCGGTGCTCAAGAGCGGCGCGGCGTACCTCCCGCTCGACCCCGGCCACCCGCCCGAGCGGATCGCCGCCATGCTCGCCGACGCCCGCCCGGCGCTCCTGGTCACCACCGCCGGTACCGTCGGCCGCCTGCCGGGCACCGACCCCGTTCCGCGACTGCTGCTGGACGATCCCGGGACCCTGGACGCGCTGCGTCAGGCGCCCACCCGCCGCCCGGGTGGCGACGTCGCCACCCCCGCACTCCCGCGGAGCCCGGCCAACGTCCTCTACACCTCGGGATCGACGGGCACCCCCAAGGGCGTCGTCACCACCCACGAAGGCCTGGTGAACCGCCTGCTGTGGATGCAGGACCGCTACCGGCTCGACAGCACCGACCGGATCCTGCAGAAGACCTCGTGCGGCTTCGACGTCTCCGGCTGGGAGTTCTTCTGGCCCCTCCTCACCGGCGCCACCCTGGTGGTCGCCCAGCCGGAGCGGCACAAGGACCCGGCCTATCTCGCGGCGCTCATCGCCGAGGAGAACGTCACCACGGTGCACTTCGTCCCCTCCATGCTGAAGAGCTTCCTGGCGGAGCCCACCGCCGCCGGGTGCGTCTCCCTACGCCGGGTGATGTGCAGCGGCGAGGCGCTCCCGGCCGATCTGGTGTCCCGGTTCCACTCGGTCCTCGGCTGCGAGCTGCACAACCTCTACGGCCCCACCGAGGCGGCCATCGACGTCACCTCGTTCGCATGCGACCCCGCCGACACGTCCGGCTCCGCGCCACCGATCGGCACCCCCATCGCCAACACCCGGGTGTACGTCCTCAATCGGGCCCTGCGACCGGTGCCGCCGGGCGTCACGGGCGAGCTGTACCTGGCCGGCGCCGGCCTGGCCCGCGGCTACCTGGGCCGGGCCCCGCTGACCGCCGGGCGCTTCACCGCCTGCCCGTACGGCCCGGCGGGCGCCCGGATGTACCGCACTGGCGACCTCGCCCGCTGGGACGCCGACGGCCGGCTGGTCTATCTGGGCCGCGACGACGAGCAGGTCAAGATCCACGGCGTCCGCGTCGAACCCGCCGAGATCGCCGCCGCCCTGGTCGGGCACCCGGACGTGGGCGAGGCGGAGGTGGTCGCGCGGGAGGACGGTCCCGGCGGCGCACACCTCGTGGGGTACGTGGTGCCGGACTGGCACGCGCTGGACAGCCGCCTCGAACAGAGCCGGCGGGAGAGGGTCGAGCAGTGGGAGCAGCTCTACCAGACCATGTACGAGACCACGCCGGTGAGCGGCTTCGGCGAGGACTTCACCGGGTGGGACAGCAGCTACGACGGGCAGCCGATCCCCCGTGACGCCATGGAACGGTGGCGGGCGGACACGGTGGAACGCATCCGCGCCCTCGGCCCGCGCCGGGTCCTGGAGATCGGCGTGGGCAGCGGCCTGCTGCTCTCCCGGCTCGCCGAGAACACCGAGGCGTACTGGGCGACCGACTTCTCCGGCGCCGTCATCGACAGGCTGCGCGCGCAGATCACGGCCCGGCCGGAGCTCGCCGGCCGGGTCGAGCTCCGGGCCCGGCCCGCCCACGACTTCGACGGGCTGCCCCGCGGCTTCTTCGACACCGTCGTCGTCAACTCCGTGGTGCAGTACTTTCCGAACGCCGGCTACCTCTCCTCGGTACTACGGGGCGCTCTGGACCTGCTCGTACCGGGCGGCGCCCTGTTCGTCGGCGACGTGCGGAACCTGCGCCTGCGGCGTGCCCTGGACACCGCCGTACAGCTCGCCCAGAGCGGGCCGGACACCGGCGCCGACGCCCTGCGCCGGGCGGTCGACCAGCGGGCGATCCGGGAGAACGAACTGCTGGTCGACCCGGAGTTCTTCCACGTCCTGGCCGGGACCGAGGCCGCACGGTGCGGTGGCGTCGACATCCGGGTCAGGACCGGCCCCTACGACAACGAGCTCAGCCGGTACCGCTACGACGTCGTCCTCCACCAGCGGTCCGAGCGGCCGGTGGTCTCCATGGCCGGGGCGCCCCGCTGGCGGTGGGGCGGCGAGGTCGCCACCGCGCGAGGGCTCTCGGACCGGCTCGCCGCCGAGCAGCCGGCCATGGTGCGCGTGACCGGTGTGCCCAACGGCCTCATGGCACACGAGGCCGCGGCCGCCCGGGTGCTGTCGGCCGGCGGCTCACTCGCCGAGGTACGGGCCGAGCTGTGCCGCGCCGGCGTATCGGGCATGACGCCGCACGCGCTCCGGGCCCTCGGGGAACGACGGGGATACCAGGTCGCCGTCACCTGGTCCGGCGAGGCGGCGGACGGCGCGCTGGACGCGGTCTTCCTCCCCCCGGACGCGGGGGCCCTGACCGGCGTCCACCTTCCCGGGGACATCCGGTCCACCGGCCGGCCCCCGCTCACCAGCAACCCCGCGCTCGGCCAGGTGGCGGGCGAGCTCGGCGTGTCCCTCCGCGGTCATCTGCGGGAGGTCCTGCCCGACTACCTGGTGCCGTCGGCCGTGGTGGTCCTGGACTCGCTGCCGGTGAACGCCAACGGAAAGCTGGACCGGCGGGCGCTGCCCGCGCCCGACTTCCAGGCCCAGGTCACCGGGCGGGCTCCGCGCACCGCGCGCGAGGAGTTGCTCTGCGGCCTGTTCGCCGAGGTCACCGGCCTCCCCGCGGTCGGCATCGACGACAGCTTCTTCGACCTCGGCGGCGACAGCATCAGCTCCATCCAGCTGGTCAGCCGCGCCCGGCGCGCGGGTCTGGTCATCTCGCCGCGGGATGTCTTCCGGCACAAGACGGTCCTCGCCCTCGCCGAGGTGGCCACGCCCCTGTCCGCGGCCGTCGGCGAACGCCCCGGGGACGGGGTGGGCGAAGTGCGGTGGATGCCGATCACCCACCAGCTGCACGCCCTGGACGGCCCGGTCCGGCGCTTCCACCAGTCCACGGTCCTCCGGGTCCCGGCCGGCCTGCGCGAAGAGGCGCTCACCGCCGCGTTGCAGAGCCTCCTCGACCACCATGGCGCGCTCCGTCTGCGGATGGCGGACGAGGACCGTGCGTGGAAGTTCGACATCCCGGGACCCGGTACCGTGACCGCCGTCGGTCTGCTGCGCCGCGTCGACGTGACCGGACTGAGCGGCGACGCGCGCCGAACCGCCGTGGCGGAGCGAACCGCCGAGGCCGTGGACCGGCTCGACCCCTCGGGCGGGGTGATGCTCCAGGCCGTCTGGTGCGACGCCGGACCGGACGAGGCGGGCCACCTGCTGCTGGTGGTGCACCACTTCGCCGTCGACGGCGTCTCCTGGCGCATCCTCCTCCCCGACCTCGCCCAGGCCTACGCGGCACACGCGAGAGGCCGGCGGCCGGTGCTCCAGCCGGTGGGCACCTCGGTGCTCCGGTGGGCCGAGGCGCTGCACCGGCTGGCGCACGAGCCCGCGCGCGAGGCCGAACTCCCCCTGTGGTCCGCGATGCTCGACGGTGCGGACCCGCCGCTGGGGCGGCGCGCCCTGGACCCGGCGCGCGATGTCCACGCCCGCCGCCGCATCCTGTCGTCGACGCTGTCCGGGCCACCGGCCGCCGAGGTGCTGACCGGCGTGGCCACGGCGTTTCACGCCGAGGTCAACGACGTGCTGCTGACGGCGATGGCGCTGGCCGTTCAGGACTGGCGCCGCCGCCGCGGGCTTCCGGGCTCCGCCGTGGTACTCGACGTGGAGGGACACGGCCGCGAGGACGTGGTGGACGGGGCGGACCTGTCCCGCACCGTCGGCTGGTTCACCAGCCTCTTCCCCGTACGCCTCGAACCGGAAGTGCGTGACTGGGACGGGGTGTGGGCGGCCGGACCGGCGGTCGGGGCGGCGCTGAAGCGGGTGAAGGAACAGCTTCGGACCGTGCCCGACCACGGCCTCGGCTACGGGCTGCTGCGCCACCTCAACCCGGCCACGGCCGGGGTGCTCGCCGGGGCGGCCCGCCCGCAGATCGGCTTCAACTACCTCGGCCGGTTCACCACCGGGGCCGGCCCCTCCGACTGGGAGCCGGACCTCGGGTTCGGCGGCTTCTCCGGCGGCGCCGACCCCCGACTGCCCCTGGCGCACGCCCTGGAACTTGACGCCTTCGCCGAGGACGGCCCCGGAGGGCAGCGGCTCGTGGCCCGCTGGTCGTGGGCCGAGGAGCTCTTCTCCGAGGAGGACGTACGGGACCTGTCCCGCACCTGGTTCACCGCCCTCGAAGCCCTCGCCGCCCACGCCCGAAACCCCGGCAGCGGCGGACGCAGCCCCTCCGACCTGCCGTTCGTCACGCTCACACAGAAGGAGCTCGACCGGCTGGAGGGCGAGGCGCCCGGCCTGGTGGACGTACTGCCGTTGACGGCGTTACAGAAGGGGCTGGTGTTCCACGCCGCGTACGACGACCAGGCCCCAGACGTGTACCACGTCCAGCTGGGCATCGACCTGGAAGGCCCGCTGGACGCCGGGGCCCTGCGCACCGCCGCCGAGACGCTGCTCGGCCGCCACGGCAACCTCCGCGTCGCCGTGCGGCAACCCGGTGGGGCCGGCCACGTCCAGGTGGTGCCCGACCGGGTGGACCTGCCGTGGGTGGAAGCCGAGGCCGCGGACACGGCGGAGGCCGACCGGCTCGCCCGGGAGGACCGGTCGCGGCGCTTCGACCTGGCGAACGCGCCGCTGCTGCGCTTCACCCTGGTCCGCCTCGGTGAGGACCGGCACCGCTTCCTGTTCACCACCCACCACCTCCTGCTGGACGGATGGTCCATGCCCCTGGTGATACGGGAGCTGTTCACCCTCTACGCCGCCCGGGGGGACACCCGTGCCCTGCCGCCCGCCGTCCCCTACCAGGACTACTTCCACTGGCTCACCGCACAGGACGTTCCCGCCGCCGAGCACGCCTGGCGCACCGCGCTCGCCGGACTCGACGGACCCACCCGCCTCGCCCCGCACGCCGACAGCCACGCGACGGTCACCCCGCGCCATCACATCGCACGGCTGCCGCGTGAGCTGACCGAAGCCGTCACACGCCAGGCGCGCCGCCACGGCGTCACGCTCAACACCGTGGTGCAGGCCACCTGGGGGCTGCTGCTGGCCCGGATGACCGGGCGGGAGGACGTCGTCTTCGGGACGACGGTGTCGGGCCGCCCGCCGGAGGTACCCGGCATCGAGACGATGGTCGGGCTGTTCATCAACACCCTGCCGGTACGGGTGCGGCTCCGGCCGTCCGAGACACTGCTGGACCTGGTGACCCGCCTCCAGCAGGAGCAGGCCGAGCTGTCGGCGCACCAGCACCTGGGCCTGGCCGACATCCGGCGGCTGACAGGCATCGGCGGCGAACTCTTCGACACCCTCACCGTGTTCGAGAACTACCCACTGGACCCGGATGCGCTGCCCGGCGCGCACGGGCTGCGCGTCACCGGTGTGCGGACCCGCAACGACGTGCACTACCCGCTGACCCTGATCGCCCTGCCCGGTGACGAGCTCGCCCTGGACTTCGGCTACCGCCCGGACCTGTTCACCGAGGACGAGGTCCGGCTCCTCGCCGAGCGCTGCACCCGGCTGCTGCGGACCTTCGCCCACGCCGGCCCCGAGCTGCTCTGCGACAACGTCGACCTCCGCTCGGAGGCGGAACGGCGACAGCTGCTCGACGGGTGGGACGGCGCACCGCCCACCGGACCCGTGCCCGGTGTGGTCGAGCGGTTCGAAGCCGCGGTGGCGGCCTCCCCGGACGCCGTGGCGGTGGTGTGCGGGCCGGCGCGGCTGACGTACGCGGAGCTGGACGCACGGGCGAACCGGCTGGCGCGGGTACTGCGGTCGCGGGGCGTCGGCCCGGGCGATCTGGTGGCAGTGGCCCTACCGCGGTCGGCCGACATGGTCATCGCGGTGTTCGCGGTGCTCAAGGCGGGCGCGGGCTATGTTCCGCTGGACCCGGCCCACCCGGCGGACCGGATCGCGTTCATGCTGGACGACGCCGTCCCCCGGCTGGTGGTCACCGACCTGTCGGTGACCGGGGCGCTGCCGGGCACCGCCGTCGAGACCCTGGTGCTGGACGACCCCTCGTGCGTACGGGAGACGGCCGCGGCGCCCGGCGGGCCGCTGTCCTCCGAGGAGCTGGGCGGCGCGGTCCCCGAGGGAGCCACCGCGTACGTCATCTACACCTCGGGGTCGACGGGTGCGCCCAAGGGGGTGGTGGTCCCGCACCGGGCGATGGCGGTCTTCCTCTCCTGGGCCGTGGCGGAGTTCGGGCCCCGGGACCTGGCCTCGGTACTGGCGTCGACGTCGCTCTCGTTCGACGTGTCGGTCTTCGAGATCTTCGCACCGCTGCTGGCCGGGGGCCGGATCGAGGTGGTGCCGGACCTGCTGGCACTGGCCGAACGGCCCTGGTCGGGGACGCTGGTGAGCGGTGTGCCGTCGGTGGTGGCGGCGCTGCTGGAGGCAGGGGCGCACCTGGAGTGCGAGCGGCTGGTACTGGCCGGGGAGGCGCTGCCCGAACAGGTGATGCGACGGCTGCGGGCCGACGCGCCCGGGGTGCGGGTGGCCAACCTGTACGGCCCCACCGAGTCCAGCGTGTACGCCACCGGCTGGTACGAGACCGGTCCGGCCGAGGTGTCGGCACCGCCGATCGGACTCCCGCTGCCCGGCACCCGGGCGTATGTGCTCGACGGACGGCTGCGGCCCATTCCGGCGGGAGTGACCGGAGAGCTGTATCTGGCCGGGCCGAAGGTGGCCGACGGCTATCTGGGCCGACCCGGACTGACGGCAGGCCACTTCGTACCCGACCCCTTCGGCCCGGCCGGTACGCGGATGTACCGCACCGGCGACCTCGCCCGCCGGGACGCCCAGGGGGTGCTGCACTACCTGGGGCGCGCGGACCACCAGGTCAAGGTCCGGGGCTTTCGTATCGAGCCGGGTGAGATCGAGACCGTGCTCGCCCGCCACCCCGCCGTCACCCGGTCCGTCGTCACCACCCGTACCGCCACGACCGGGGAGCACCGGCTCGTCGCCTACTACACGACGGCCTCGGACGCCCGTCCGTCGCGGGAGGAGCTGGCCGGTCACCTCGGCACCACGCTGCCGGAGCACATGGTCCCCTCGGCGTTCGTACCGCTCGACGCCCTGCCGCTGAACGCCAACGGCAAGGTGGACCGGGGTGCTCTGCCCACCCCCGTCCTCCACACCGAGGCCGGGGGACGCGCCCCGCGCGACGCGCGGGAGGAGCTGTTGTGCGCGCTGTTCGCGGAGGTCCTCGGGCTGCCCGAGGTCGGCGTCGACGACAGCTTCTTCAGCCTCGGCGGCGACAGCATCACCTCTCTCCAGCTCGCCGGCCGCGCCCGCAAGGCCGGGCTGGTGATCACGCCCAAGGACGTCTTCCACCACAGGACCGCGGCCGGACTGGCGGCCGCCGCCCGGGCCACCGTGCCGACGGCCGTGGAGCGCCCCGAAGACGGCGTGGGCGACCTGGAGCCCCCACCCATCGCCCACCATCTGCGGGAGCTCGGCGGTCCGGTGCGGCGGTTCCACCAGTCCGTGGTGGCCCGGGTCCCGGCCGGGCTGCGCCGGCCGGCGCTCACCCGCGCGCTCCAGACGGTCCTGGACCACCACGGTGCGCTGCGCATGCGCTTGCGCACGGCCGGATCATGGACCCTGGACGTCGCCGAGCCGGGCACCGTCCCGGCCGAACCCCTGCTGCGCCGAGTGGAGCTGCCGCCGTCGGACGCCCTAGGGCGCGAGGCCCTGCTCCGTGAGCAGACGGCACAGGCCGTGGAGCGCCTCGACCCCGAGGCCGGAATGATGCTCCAGGCCGTCTGGTGCGACGCCGGACCGGACGAGGCGGGCCACCTGCTGCTGGTGGTGCACCACCTCGCCGTCGACGGCGTCTCCTGGCGCATCCTCCTCCCCGACCTCGCCCAGGCGTACACGGCCCACGCGGAAGGCCGGCAGCCGGAGCTGGAGCCGGTCGGCACCTCGCTTCGGCAGTGGTCCCGGCGGCTGCGCGCACTGGCCGAGAGCCCCCAGCGGGCCCGGGAGCTGGAGCTGTGGTCCCGCGTGCTGAAAGGCCCGGACCCGCTGCTGGGACGGCGGGGCCTGGACCCGCGGCGCGATGTGGTCGCACAGCGCCGGACCCTGTCTGTGACGTTGCCCCCGAACTGGACCGACGAGGTGCTGACCGACGTGGTCCGGGTCTTCCACGCCGAGGTCAACGATGTCCTGCTGACGGCCATGGCGGTGGCCGTGCAGGACTGGCGCCGCCGCCGCGGGCAGCCGGACACGGCCGTCCTGCTCGATGTGGAAGGCCACGGCCGCGAGGACCTCGTGGACGGAGCGGACCTGTCCCGTACGGTCGGCTGGTTCACCAGCCTCTACCCGATCCGCCTGGTGCCGGGCGTGGACGACTGGGGCGAAGCCTGGGCCGCCGGCCCGGCCATCGGCGCGGCGCTGAAGCGCGTCAAGGAACAGCTACGCGCTGTGCCCGACCACGGCATCGGCTACGGCATGCTGCGCTACCTCAACCCCACCACGGCCACCGCGCTCGCCCAGGCCCCCCGACCCCAGATCGGCTTCAACTACCTCGGCCGCCTCACCACCGCCGATCCCGCCCCTTGGGAACCCGACGACGCCTTCGGCGGCTTCTCCGGCGGAGCCGACCCCGGCCTCCCCCTGGCCCACTCCCTCAGCCTCGACGCACTCACCCGGGAGGGCCCCGACGGCCCGCTGCTCGTCGCCCGCTGGTCCTGGGCCGCAGGCGTCCTCACCGAGGCCGAGGTCCGCGACCTGGCCGAAACCTGGTTCAGGGCCCTGCGGACGCTGGCCGAGCACGCCCGCAACCCCGACACCGGCGGCCGCAGCCCCTCCGACCTGCCCTTCCTCACCCTCAGCCAAGACGACATCGACCAGCTCCAGGAGGAGCTCGACGAAGCATGGGAGATCTGATGCCGCCCCGTAACGGGCCCAGGATCGAAGACGTCCTGCCGCTGACGGCACTCCAGCAGGGGCTGGTGTTCCACGCCGCCTACGACGACCAGGCTCCCGACGTCTACCACGTGCAGCTGGCCATCGAACTCGAAGGCCCCCTGGACGCCCCGGCGCTGCGCGAGGCCGCCCGGAGCCTGCTCGCCCGCCACGGCAACCTGCGCGTCAGCATCCGGCAGCGTCCCCAGGGCGACAACGTCCAGGTCGTGCAGTCCCACGCACCGCTGTCCTGGACCCACGTCGAAGCCGCCACCCTGGCCGACGCCGACCAGGCCGCCCACCACGACCGGTCCCAGCGCTTCGACCTCGCCGCGGCGCCCCTCCTGCGCTTCACCCTCATCCGGCTCGGCGCGCAGCACCACCGCCTCCTGGTCACCACCCACCACCTGCTGCTCGACGGCTGGTCCATGCCCTTGGTGATGGCGGAACTCCTCACCCTCTACACCCACCGCGGCGACGCGGGCGTCCTCCCACCCGCCACCCCCTACGCCCCCTACTACCACTGGCTCGCCGGACGAGACGACCAGGCCGCCCGAGAAGCCTGGCGCACCGCCCTCGCGGACCTCCACCAACCCACCCGCCTCGCGCCCCACACCGACACCCGCACCGCCGTCATCCCCCGGCACCACACCGCACGGCTGCCGCTCGAACTGACCGAGAGTCTCACCCGGCAGGCACGCCGCCACGGCCTCACCCTCAGCACCGTCGTCCAGACCACCTGGGCCCTGCTCCTGGCACACCGGACCGGGCAGGAGGACATCGTCTTCGGCACCACCGTCTCCGGCCGCCCGCCGGAGGTTCCCGGCATGGAGACCATGATCGGCCTGTTCATCAACACCCTGCCCGTACGGGTACGCCTCCAGCCGTCCGAGACACTGCTGGACCTGATGGCCCGACTCCAGCGGGAGCAGGCCGAACTCTCCCCCCACCAGCACCTCGGCATCGCCGACATCCGGCGACTGACCACCGTCGACGGCGAACTCTTCGACACCCTCACGGTCTTCGAGAACTACCCCCTCGACCCGGACTCCCTCACCTCGGTCACCGACCTGCGCATCTCCCACCTCTACACGCACAACGACGCCCACTACCCCCTCACCCTCATCGTCACCCCGGGCGACCTCCTCACCCTCGACTTCGGCTATCGGCCCGACCTCTTCACCCCCGACGACATCCGCCGACTCGCCGAAGGCCTCACCCGGCTGCTGCGCACCTTCACCCAGGCCTCCCCGCAGCTCCTCACCCGGGACATCAGCCTCCTCACCCCGCAGGAGCGGCACCAAGCCGTGGAAGGCTGGAACGACACCGCCCGCGAACTGCCCCCGGTCGCGGTGCACGAACTCTTCGAGGCGCAGGCGAGGCGCTCGCCCGAGGCCATCGCCGTGGTCTTCGAGGACCAGGAGGTCACCTATGCCCAGCTGGACGCGCGGGCGGACGAGCTGGCCGATTCCCTGCGCGCCTTCGGCATCGGCCCCGAAGGACTCGTGGCGCTGGCGCTTCCCCGGTCCGTCGAGATGCTGGCGTCCCTTCTCGCCGTGCTGAAGACCGGCGCCGCCTACCTGCCGATCGACCCCGACTACCCGGCCGACCGCATCGCCCACATGCTCACCGACGCGGCCCCGGCCCTCGTGATGGCCACCGAGGCCACACAGCACCTCGCCGAAGCGCACGGCACTCCGCGACTCCTCCTGTGAAGACCGGCCGAGTGCCCCGCCGGTGCCCGGCCGACTCCGGGCACCGGCGGCGCCCTCCGCGTACTCCACACCCCCGGATTCCGCACGCTTCCCCGACCCGGCCCCGAGATCCGCCGACCCGCTACCGACCGCCGGCCCCGGGCGGATCATGTCCGATTTCCCCCTGTACCCCGCCCCGGCCCCGCTGTTACATGATCAGTGATCAGAGTGGACGTCGAGGGGACCTCCGTGCGGGAGCGACAGTTGCGTCGGTGGTGCAAGCGCGAACTGCGGAGCATGGGCTTCCGCCCGCCGCTGGACGTCAGAGGTCTGTGCACCCTCCTCGGAGACCACCGCGGTCGCGCCGTCCGCCTGCTGCCGTACCGGTTCCCCATCAGCGGCCCCTCGGGCCTGTGGATGGCCACCGCCACCACCGACTACATCTTCTTCCAGCGCGAGACCACCCGCGCTCACCAGGACCACATCATCACCCACGAGGTGGGGCACATCCTGGCCGGGCACCACGGCAGCAAACCGATCGCCGACGCCCTCGAAGGCATGGTGCCCCATCTGTCGCCCGCCGCCGTCCGCCGCGTGCTCCAGCGCACCGGCTACGACGAGGCGCAGGAGCGCGAGGCCGAGCTGGTCGCCACCATCATCATGGAACCGGCCGGACTCCTCGGCCTGGGCGCTCCCCCGGCGCACCGCGTCGCCCCGGCCCTCGGCGGCGGACCCGGACGGTTCTGATGTTCCAGATCCCCCTCATCGTCCTCCTCGCCCTCGGCGTGCTGTGGAAGGCGGTGGACCTGGCGCGCTCACCGTACGACCGGGCGCTGCGCTCCCTCGTGCTCTGCCTGCTCCTGCTGCTGACCGGCGAGGTCCTCAGCTTCCCCGAGGTGACCGCGGCCATCGACGAGGCCACCACCGCCGGTACGGGCAAGGTCGCGTACAACGCCATCTACCTGTCCGGCCTCTACGTCCTCGTCTCGTTCTTCGTCTCCTGCGCGGGTCTCCCGGACGCCACCACCCGCAGATACCGGCGGATCGACACCGCGCTGCTCGCCGGCGTCCTGATCGCGCTGACCGCCGCCATGATCGCCACGCCGGCGGGGATGCGCGCACACTCGCTGAGCACCCCGCACATGGCCGAGCCGCCCATCGCCTTCTTCTATATCCTCGGCAACGCCTACTTCGTCTACGCGTACGCGGCCTGCGCCCTGTACGCGCTGCGCTTCGCCGGCACGGTGTCGCGGCCCCTCGCGCTCGGGTTGCGGACGATGGCCCTGGGGCTCCTCGGGCTGACCGCCACGGCCCTGGGCCGCCTGGTGCTGGTGGTGCTCCGGATCGACACCCCCGGCGCCCACCAGTCGTTCAACACGGTCAACTGGTCGGTGGCCAACTGGTCCATGGGCGTCGTCCTGGTCGGCACCTGCTACTCGGCCGCCGTGCACCTGGGCAGCCGGTGGCGGTCGGCCGCCCACCACCGCCGCATGTACCGGGAGCTGACCCCGCTGTGGACGGCCCTGGCCGCCGCCTACCCGGAGATCGTGCTGGTCCGGAACCGGACAGGGCCGCCCTGGCACCGTCTGCGCAGCTCCCCCCAGCAGCGCTTCTACCGCCGGCTCATCGAGTGCCGGGACGGACTGCTGCGGCTGAGTCCGCAGCTGCGGCGCCTCGCCCCCGACGAGGACCTCGCCGGCGGCCCGCCCGACCATGTCGCACGGCTCATCGCGACGGCCCTGCACCTACGGCAGTCCACCGACGCTCCCGCCCCGGGCATCGAACTCCCCGCCACCCCGGTGGCGTCGCCCTCGCCCGCGGAGACCGGTCTGGACGCCGACGCCCGCGAACTCCTCGCCATATCCCGCGCCTTCCACACGATCTCCCCCGCCCCATCCCCCTCCCTCCGCGAGAGGAAAGCGTGAACCGGCTACTCATCACCGCGGACCGCGTCATCACCGGCCCCGCGCACCGTGCCATCCCCCAAGGCGCCGTGCTCCTCGACGCCGACCGCATCGCCGCGGTCGGCCCGGCCGCCGAACTGGACGCCTCGGTCCCCGCCGAGGTGCCGCGGCTGCGCTGCCCCGGGGCGACGGTGCTGCCGGGTCTGATCGACTGCCATGTCCACCTGGCCTTCGACGCCGGACCGGACCCGGTCCGTGCCGTGACCGAGGCGGCGGCCCCCGACCTGGCCGCCGCCATGGCCGAACGCGCCACCCGACTGCTGGCCGCCGGGATCACCACCGTCCGCGACCTGGGCGACCGCGACGCCCTCACCATCCCCCTCCGCGACTCCCTCGCCTCCGGCACCGTGGCCGGCCCCCGCATCCTCGCCGCGACCGCCCCGCTCACCTCACACGGCGGCCACTGCCACTTCCTCGGCGGCGAGGTCGTCTCGGACGACGACATCCGCGGCCGCATCGCCCGCAACGCGGCCGCCGGAGCCGACCTCATCAAGGTGATGGCCTCGGGCGGCGCGCTCACCCCCGGCGGCCCCAGGATGTGGGAACCCCAATTCAGCCCCCACCAACTGCGCCTGATCGTCCGCGAGTCCGCCCGCCACGGCCTGCCGGTGGCCGCCCATGTGCACGGCACCGAGACCATCGCCCAGTGCGTGGACGCCGGGGTCCGCACCCTGGAGCACTGCTCCTGGCGCACCGCCGAAGGCGTCGTCCACGACCCGGAGACCACCCGCCGCATCGTCGCCGAGGACGTCGCCGTCTGCCGCTGCGTCTCCGGCGACTGGCAGCTCTTCCTCAAGCAGATGGGCCCCGAACGCGCCCAGGCCATGATCGATGTCATCGGCGAGATGCGGCAGGCCGGCGTACGCTTCATCGCCGGCACCGACGCCGGCGTACCGGGCGCCCACTTCGGCGACTACGTCGGCATGCTGGAGTTCTTCGCCTCCCTCGGCTTCAGCCACCCCGAGATCCTCGACATGGCCACCACCACCCCCGCCCACGCCCTCGGCCTCACCGACACCGGCTCCCTCACCCCCGGCCTGCGAGCCGACCTCCTCATCGTCGACGGCAACCCCCTCACCACCCTCGACGCCCTCCGCCACCCCCGCCACGTCTTCACGGCCGGCCGGCCCGTCAACGCCTGACCCCCGCCACCCGGGGTACGGGAGCCCTGCCTGGCGACAGCCCGTATCGGCTACGCTAGGCACCGGATCACATCGATCTCCCCGCCTTCGTAGCTCAGGGGATAGAGCACCGCTCTCCTAAAGCGGGTGTCGCAGGTTCGAATCCTGCCGGGGGCACCATGCGTGGACGCTCTGACCGGGGTTCTCCCTCGGGCAGAGCGGTTCCTTCGGCCTCGGACTTCTCGTCCGGGGCCGTTTGCGTGAGCGGGCGTGGACCGACCTTCCCTGTGGGCGCCGGTCGGGGGCGATCTAGGATTGCGGGCGCAAAGTCATGCGCATGCCATTCGGAGGTCCTATGCCGAAGTACCGAGTCGTTCGTGCCGCCCTGGCGGTGGCCGGGGCAGTCGCCCTGGTCGCGGGGACGTCGGGTTCCGCCCATGCCGCCGATCTCACGCTGAAGGTGAAGCGCGGAGGGCACACCGTTGGGACGATGACCCATCTCGACGCGGATCCCGACACCTTCCGGGTGTGCGACACCCGGGCGGACGGATACGGGGTCACCGGCAAGCTGTACATGTACACGGCCGGGTGGCAGTTGAAGGAGACGCAGGCGGACGGTGGGGACGCCGGTTGCGACTCCTTCGACTACAACGTCGTCCCGTATGTCGGCAAGTACCTGATGAAGGTGTGCTGGGACGGTCCCGGCAACGTCTGTGTGAAGAAGGAGTTCACGGAGGACTGAGCCTTGGTGCGTGCGTGGGTGCCCGACCGCCCCAAGGGGGGTGGTCGGGCACCCTCGTACCGCGGGGTGGGTCAGGGGGCGTCGACCAGGACGCGGCCGTGGGTGGGGGCGAGGGTGGCGGCGGCGCCGTTGGCGTAGAGGGAGTCGACGCGGGCCTTCTCGGTGGCGTTGGGGGTGGCGTTCTTGCAGGTGGTGCCGGCGGACGAGCCGGACATCAGCTGGGTGCACGGGCCGGGCTTGGTGTCCGGCAGGCCGAGGTTGTGGCCGATCTCGTGGGCGGCGATACGGGTCTTGTCGTGGCCCTGGGAGACCGCCTGGCTGCCGAGTTCGACGCGGGCGGAGCCGCCGGGGCGGACCGGGCCGAGGGTGGCCTGGGGCCAGCCGCTGGTGGCGACTATCTGGATCTCGGCCCGGGTGCCCGGCGCGGCTTCGACCAGCTTCACGTTCTTGACGGTGGCGTTCCAGTTCGCGACGCCGGCCGCGATGGCCGACTCCCAGCCGGCGGCCCGGCTGTCGTCGTAGCGGAGGGTCGTCACCGCTGCGGCGGCCTTGGCGGCGGCCGGCTCGGGCGCGGGCGCGGCGGTGGCGGCGGTCGCGGCGGCCAGGGTGATCGCTGCGGCGGCGGTGGCCGACTTGATCCAGATGGAGTGCGGCATTGCGGTCCCTTCGGGGGTGGGGGGAAACGGCCCCGGCGAGGTGCGGGGAGGGGATGCGGAGGGGTGCGGTCCGGGTGGGGTCCGGACGCGGTCCTCCGGAGTGAGTCTGGGAGGACGGGGGTGTGGTGACAAGGTGTCAGGGGGTGTCAGGGGGTGATAGGGCGGGGTTATCGGGGGGCGCAAGGGGGCGGTTTCGGCCAACGTACGACGTTGGAAACATTGGCATGGACCTGATGTTGGGACGGCGCTACGCTCCACGGCGAGCGCGGATGAGAGCGCTCTCATACCTGTTCCGCCCCCCACTGTCGCAGGAACGAGCGAAGGGTCTCCCCATGAGCAGCAGGATGAGGACGTACAGAACAAGGTTGCTTGGAAGGCGAGTTCGGGTCGGGCTCGCGGTCGTCGCGCTGGTCGGGGCGTATGCCGCCGGCGGGGCCGGGTCCGCGGCCGCCGCGCCCGCCCCGGAGCGCGGCACCGCCGTCGCGCGGGCTGCCGAGCCGCTGTCGGAGGGGCTGGTCGCGGCCATGCGGCGGGACCTCGGGCTGACCGAGGCGCAGGCGGTGGCGCGACTGGCCGCCGAGGCCGAGGCGACCGCCGTGGAGGGCCGGGCCAAGCGCGCGGCGGGGGCCGCGTACGGCGGGTCCTGGTTCGACGCCGGCAGCGGGCGGCTGACCGTGGCCGTGACGGAGGGCGGGAAGACCGCGGCGGCGGTACGGGCGGTGGGCGCGGAGGTGCGGTTGGTGCGCCACAGCGAGCGGCGGCTGAACGGGGTCAAGGCCGCGCTGGATCGACTGGACGCGCCCGCCGGGGTGGGCAGTTGGCATGTGGACCCGAAGGCGAACAAGGTCGTGGTCGGCGTCGTCGCGGGCGAACGGGGTGACAACGATGTCCGGGCGTTCCTGGACAAGGCGGCCGCGGCCGGGCCCGTCGCGGTGCGGGAGGTCGCCGAGGCTCCGCGGACCTTCGCCGCGGGGACGGTCGGCGGCGACCCGTACTACACCGGCAACGTCCGCTGCTCCATCGGCTTCTCGGTGCACGGCGGCTTCGTCACGGCCGGCCACTGCGGGCGGGCCGGGCAGCAGGTGCGCGGCTGGGACAACAGCTACATCGGCGACTTCCGGGGCTCCTCGTTCCCCGGCGACGACTACGCCTGGGTGAACGTGGGCAGCGGCTGGTGGACCGTACCGGTGGTGCTGGGCTGGGGCACCGTCCCCGACCAGCTGGTCCGCGGCTCCAACGAGGCACCGGTCGGGGCGTCCATCTGCCGCTCCGGCTCCACCACCCGCTGGCACTGCGGCCGGGTCCTCGCCAAGAACGAGACGGTCAACTACAGCCAGGGCGCGGTGCACCAGATGACCAAGACCAGCGTCTGCGCCCAGGGCGGGGACTCCGGCGGCTCGTTCATCAGCGGTGACCAGGCGCAGGGCGTCACCTCCGGCGGCTGGGGCAACTGCTCCAGCGGCGGCGAGACCTGGTACCAGCCGGTCAACGAGATCCTGAACCGCTACGGGTTGCGGCTGCACACCGCCTGAGGCCCGGGGACGGCCGGCCGCACCGGCTAGCGGAACTCCTCCGGGCAGGGCGTACCACGGGGGAAGATCTTGTACGGGGCGCCGAGCCGGTAGGTGCCGGGCGCCGGGGCGATGAGTTCGGTCCACTCGTCGCCCTCGGCGTCCTCCTCGGCCTTCAGCAGGCAGCCGTGCGGGTTGGTGAACTTCCGGTTCTCGTCGTCCGCGCGCTCCTTGGACTCCTCGGTCTCCTGCGGCGGTTCGACCTTCTGGCCGCTCTCGTCGAGGAGGGAGAGCCAGGGCGAGTACGGCACCCGGATCAGCATCCGCCCCGCCTCACGGACCGTGACCGTCATCTCGCCCGCCCCGGCCCGCTGGACCGCCGCCGGAGGTTCGGCCAGCGGGGTCGGGTCCGCGACCGCGAACAGCTGCCAGTTGTCGTCCGACCACACCGGGCGCAGATACGGCTGGCCCTCCGCGACCAGCTCGGCCTCCTGCTCGGCCCCGGTGTCCGGGTCGCCCTTGGGCAGCACCACGTAGTGCACGGCCCAGCGGTGCAGCCAGTCCCGGTAGGTGACGGCGTTGAGGGTGTCGTCGTAGAAGACCGGGTTGCGCTCCATGTCGGCCTGGCGGTTCCAGCCGCGGGCCAGGTTGATGTACGGGGCGAGGGCGGACGCCTCCCGATGGCTGCGGGCCGGTACGACCTCCACCCGGGCCCGCTCGGCGCGCAGCCGCTGGAGCTGGTTGATCAGCGGCGCCGCCTCCCGCGCCCAGGAGGCGTCCGGGGCGGTGCGCACCACGTCGTCCACGCTCTTGAAGCCGATCCAGCCGTTGAGCGCCACGAACGCCAGCACCAGCGCGTACCACTTGCGGCTGCGCGGCACCGCGTACGGGAGCGCCGCCAGCAGCAGCACCCCGGCGAACAGCATCGGCAGCCGGGAGACGTTCGAGCCGACCTGCGAGTCGACCAGCCAGGTCAGCAGGGTGCCCGCCGCGTACACCGCGGCGCCGGTGCGCACGGTGCGCCAGTCCCGCGGTACGAGGAGGAGGACGACGAGGCCGAAGGCGAAGGGCAGCAGGGTGGAGGCGAAGGACATCGGCTGCGTCCCGGAGAACGGGAACAGCCATGCGGACAGGGCCACCACCACGACTGGCGCGAGCCCCAGCGCGTACGCCCCGGGGCGGCGCCGGTTGAGGAAGAGCGCGGCCGCCGCGACCCC
The DNA here is from genome assembly GCF_040644755.1 of Streptomyces sp. NPDC046887. NCBI lineage: Bacteria > Bacillati > Actinomycetota > Actinomycetes > Kitasatosporales > Streptomycetaceae > Streptomyces > Streptomyces sp. NPDC046887. The sequence goes on along the minus strand of NZ_JBEYXH010000001.1, from coordinate 261,966 downwards.
CAGGAAGAGCCCGGCCACCGGGCTCGCGGCGGTGGCCAGCCCGGCCAGCGGGGCCGCCACGGCCGCCTTGGCCCAGCGCTTGTAGCGCCAGCGGTACGGCCAGCAGAAGACCGCCGCCACCGCGCCCAGCGCGAACATCATGCCCAGGCCGAAGGTGACCCGGCCGGACATCGCGTTGCAGAGGAAGGCGAACACCCCGGCCAGCGCGCACGCGAGCGGATTGCGCACCGCCCGCACCCGCACCAGGATCAGCGCGGTCAGCGCCGCCGAGGCGGTGCCGACGATCATCATGGTGGCCCGCACCCCGAGCAGGGACATCAGATACGGGGAGACCACGCTGTACGAGACGGGGTGCATCCCGCCGTACCAGGCCAGGTTGTACGCGGAGTCGGGATGGCGCCCGACGAACTCGGCCCAGGCGTCCTGCGCCGCGAGGTCGCCGCCGCTGTTGGCGAAGACCAGGAACCAGAGGACGTGGGTCAGCGCCGCCAGCGCGGTGGCCGCGGTGACGGGGTGCCGGAGCCAGTGCCGGGCGCCACGGGGCCGGGGCGGGACTCCGGAAGGGGCGGTGGGGGTTGGGGTGGGGGTGGGTTCGGGGGCGGTGCGGGGGATGGTGCCGGTGCCGGGCTCGTACTCGGTCCCGGGCTGCGGCTCGGATACGGTTCCGGGCTCGTACTCGGTCCCGGGCTCGGATACGGGCAGAGGCCCGGCTGCGGTCCCGGGCTCGGATACGGGCTGGGGCCCGGCTGCGGTTCCGGGCTCGGTTTCGGGCTCGGGGGCGGTACGGGGTGGGGGCGGGGTGTCGGCGGGGTGCGGCAGCCGCGTGCCGGGCACCCGGACGCGGGGGCGGGCGGCCGCGGTGTCCGCCGCCCCGCCGGTAGGGCGGCGAGTCGGCTCAGGCTCAGTGGTGGTCACTGCGGCTCGGCCCTCAGCTCTCTGCGTTTCCCCGCTCGCGCGGCTGTCGTGGCGGCGGCGGTCACGGCCGCTGTCCTGGCTCCCCGGCTGTGCTCCGCTCGCGCGGCCCCGGCCCCGGGGGTGCGGGTGCTCCGGGCCGGGCCGTCGCGACGCCCGGCAGCCGCCTCGTACCGCGGAAGACGCCTCCGCGGCACCCCTCGGTTGAGAGGCGCCGCGCCGGTGATCGGACGCTAACACGCGGGTGCCCCGGCGCTCCGGGGCACCCGCGTGGATCAGCCAAGGACGGCCGGGACCGGTGGGGTGGCCGGCCGAGGGGACGGCCGAGGCCGGTCCGGACCGGCCCGGTCGTCAGCTGATACGGGTCAGCTTGGCGCCGAAGCCCGGTTCCGCGAGCTCGCCCTGGACCGCGACCGGCACCTTCACCTGGCTCGCGCCCTCGCCGACGGTGAGCGAGCCGACCGGCGTACCCGGAGCCGCGGAGTGCGGGATCGGGCGGCCGCCGTCGGACAGCTCCAGCTTCACGGTCAGCCCGGACCAGCCGACGACCGACACGTCCTTGGTCGCGACCACCGGCGTCGTACCGCCCAGTCCGTCGTCGACCCGGCCCACCACATCGCCCTTCTTCACCACGGTCCGGCTCTTCAGCAGGTCCTGGGTGGCGATCATGGCCTCCTTGCTGGCCGCGATCGCGGTGCCCAGGATCGGCGTCTTGTACTGCGCCAGCACCGCGCCGACGATCAGCTGATCGGTCTCGCCGACCTTCTTGTGCGCGGCGAAGAGCAGATTTCCGCCGGCCTTGGTGGTGGAGCCGGTCTTGATGCCGAGCGCGCCGTTGTACGGGACGAGGTCGTTCCAGTTGCGCCACTTCCGGCCGGAGGGGTCCGTCCAGTTGGGCAGCACCGTGATCTTCATCAGCGCCGGGATCTCGACCAACTGCTCACCCAGCTTGACCTGGTCCTCCGCCGTGCTGACGGTGGACGCGGTCAGCCCGGAGGGGTCGGTGTACGTCGTCTTGGTCATGCCCAGTTCCTTGGCGGCGGCGTTCATCTTCTTGACGAACGCCTGCTCTGAACCGGCGTCCCAGCGGGCCAGCAGCCGGGCGACGTTGTTGGCGGAGGGGATCATGATCGCCGCGATAGCGTCATGCAGCGAGATCTTGTCACCCTCCTTGAGGGTGTTCACCGTCGACTCGCCCTGCGCGTCGTAGCCGCCCTCCTTCTCCGCCAGCGCGTCCACCTCGATCATCGGGCCCTTGGTGCCCTTCTTGATCGGGTGGTCCCGCAGGATGACGTAGGCCGTCATCGCCTTGGTGACGGAGGCGATGGGCACCGGCTTCTGCTCGCCGAACGAGTCGACGGTGCCGAGGCCGGTCGCGGACATATAGCCCTGGCCCTCGCCCGGCCACGGCAGCTTCGGCTTTCCGCCGTCGAAGGTGAAGGTGGGCTTGGCCGTCAGCTCCAGCGTGGGCGCGGGCAGCGGGCGCACGGCCTGCACCACGGCGAAGACCACGGCGAGCAGCAGGACCAGCGGGGTCCAGATCTTGACCCGCCGTACCGCGGTGCGGACCGGGGTCTCCGGCGGCGGCGGGGTGTTGGTGAGCTCCGCGAGCAGGTCCAGCGGCGGACGCGGCGGCAGGGGCTGCTGCCGGGTCTGCTCCGGCCCGAGGGAGGCGGGCAGCGCCGCGGTCTCCTCGGCGGGCTTCCGCTCGACGGGCTTGGAGACGGGGGGCTTCGGCTCGGCGGGCTTCCGCTCGGCGGGCTTGGAGGCGGTGGACTTCTGCTCGGCCGGCTTGGAGGCGGTGGGCTTGGAGGTGGTGGGCTCGGGGGCGGTGGGGTCGGCCTCGGGCTTCCGCGCGGCGGGTCGTACGTCGTCCGTGCGCAGCGGCACGAACTTGCTGGTCCCCTCGGCTGCCGACTCGGGCGCGGTGCGGGATTCCGCACGGTCGCCCCGGGCGGAGTCGCCCCCCTGCTTGCGTGCGGCTCCGGCGCCCGCGCCGACGGTCTTCAGCATCGTGGTCGGCTGATCGACGGGGGGCGCGGTGCGCTGGACGGCCCGGAAGATGGCGGTGGGCTGGTCCACGGGCTTCTTCCCGCCTTCGGCCCCAGCCCCCTCCCCGGCGTCCGCATCCGCGTCGGCCTCCGCGTCCGGGGAGTCGTCCGAGGTGGAACCCTCCGGCTCGCTCTCCTTCGCCTCGGGCCTGGCGGGCGCCTCGGCCACGGCGGGCTCGTCGCCGTCACGGCCCCCGGCGCCATCACGACCCTCGTCGCCGTCGCCGTCGCCGTCGTTGTCGCTGTCGCTGTCGCTGTCGCTGTCGGCCGCAGTGTCGTTTCCGCGCGGTGCGGCCGACTCAACCGCATCCTCGGCCGGCTCAGCGGCGTCCGGCTTCCCGGCATCCGGCTTCCCGGCGTCCGACCGCTCCCCAGCCCCGGCCGCCGGCTTCTCGGCCCCGGCCGCCGGCTTGCCGTCATCGGCCGCCGTCTCCCCAGCCCCGGCCGCCGTCTTGCCGTCGCCTGCCGCGGGCTTCTCGGCCCCGGCCGCCGGCTCGTCGCCATCGGCCGCCGGCTCGTTGTCGCCGCGGCCGACCCAGGCCGCCACGGCGGCGCGCAGCCGCTCATCGCCTGACCCGCCCGATTCGCCCGACCCGCTGGGCTTCCCGGAAGCGCCCGACCCGCCAGGTGCCTCCGCCTCGCGGGAACCCTCGGCGCCGTCCGCGGCGTCTTCCTCGGCGGACGCGGTTTCCGCTACGGGTTCCGCGTCCGGCGAAGGTTCAGGCGTCCGCTGGGAGGTGGTGTCCGGCGCCCGGAAGATCGCCGTCGGCTGATCGATCCCGGCACCCTCGCTCGTGTCGGCGCTCCGGTTCCCCGGCGCCGTCTCCCCCGGCGACTTCCGCTGCTCCGACCTGTCGGGGGACTCGCCCGCCACCGTGCCTCCTTCGTTCAAAGCGTTGTCCGAACCATGTACCAGTGTCCTGTGTGACCGCCCGGCTCCCTCGCTAGACGAGAACGACATACCTACTGGTTCCCGTACAAAGCACCCGGGTGCTCTCGACAGATGAATGTGAGAGGGGTCACCCTGTCATTCATCCACGCGGGGAGGCATGGATGGGCAGGAGCCGCAGAACACTTCCGGAGGAGCTTCTGCTGCTCGCTCTGGACCCGGCCACGGGTACCACAGCGCAGCCGCAGTCGCTCGACCTCGGCCTGGCCGGAGCGCAGCTAGTGGAGCTCGCTCTGGCAGGACGGATAGCCCCGGACGGGGATCGTATCGCCGTGGTGATGCCACGGCCGACCGGAGATCCGACACTGGACTCCGCTCTGGAACTGCTGCGCAGACGCGGCAGTCCGGTGCGGGCGGTCCACTGGATCGGCGGGCCCCGGCTGGGGCTGCGCCAGACCTATCTCTCGCATCTGGAACGGTGCGGCATGGTGCATGCCGTCGAGGGCCAGATGTGCGGGGTGCTGCCGACGACGCGCTACCAGGCGACGGAGACGGCGATCAGCCGGGAGATCAGGGCCCGGCTGGACAGCGCGATCCGCACCGGCGTACCGCCGGACCCGCGGACCGCGGCGCTCGCCGCGCTGGCCCACGCGGTCGGACTCGGCAAGCACCTCTACCCCGGGAACGAGGGACGCTCCTCGCGCTCCCGGCTCCGGGACCTGATCCGGCACGACCCGATGGGCGGACTGGTGGCGCACGCCGTGATGGACGTGCAGAACGGTGTGGCCGCGCAGCCCCGCCGGGGCCCCGGCGGACGTCCCGCGGGCGCGGTGCCGGCGCAGCCACGGCAGCACGGCAGCGGGTCGATGGCGCGCGCCGTGGCGCACTGACGGCGCTGACGGCGTACGGGTCCTCCGCGGACGGACCGTTCGCGCGCCGGCATGAACCACCGTGTGGGGCGGCCCCTTCGGCCGCCCCACACGCGTACCGCCCAGGCGCAACACGCGTACCGCCCACGCGCACGCCCGCGCATCTGCCCGTGGACACCCGGCGCGCAAGCCCGCGTACGCGCCCGCGCAGATGTCCGTGTCCACGCGTATGGGCGTTTTCCAGCGCGGCACCGCCATTGGTGGCAGTCTGCTGAGCAGTAGATACGCAGAGCTACTCCTGTCGGCCGAGGCCTGTGGGGACACGGGCGCGCACCGGTCGCGCCGGGAGCGGCAGTTCGACAGCCGGAGGTGCAGTGTCCGTGGCGTCCAACGTCAACCCCACCGTCAGGCGGCGCAGATTGGGCCAGGAGTTGCGCCGGTTGCGTGAGCAGAAGGGCATGACGGCGGAGGAGGTGGCGGAGCGGCTGCTGGTCTCCCAGTCGAAGATCAGCCGTCTGGAAAACGGCCGCCGCTCCATCAGCCAGCGCGATGTCCGCGATCTGTGCGGGGTCTACGAGGTGGAGGACCACCGCGTCGTCGACTCGCTGATGCAGATGGCCAAGGACTCGCGCCAGCAGGGCTGGTGGCACGCCTTCGGCGACATCCCGTACAGCGTCTACATCGGTCTGGAGACGGACGCGGCCTCACTGCGGGTGTACGAGCCCCAGGCCGTGCCGGGCCTGCTCCAGACCCGCCCGTACGCGGAGGCGCTGATCAGCGGCTCGGCCCCGGAGTGGACGGCCACCGACATCGACAAGCGGGTCAATGTGCGCCTCCACCGCCAGGACCGGATCAAGGAGGGCGCGTCGCCGCTGCGGCTCTGGGCGGTGATCGACGAGTCGGCGCTGCGGCGGGTGGTCGGCGACAAGCAGCTGATGATCGCGCAGCTGGAGTACCTGGTGGAGCAGTCCTATCTGCCGCATGTCACGGTGCAGGTGCTGCCGTTCGACATGGGAGCCCATCCCGGCATCGGCGGGCACTACGCCATCCTGGAGTTCCCGGACGCCGCGGACGCCTCGGTCGTCTACATCGAGGGCGTCACCAGCGATCTGTACCTGGAGAAGGCGAACGACGTGCAGCACTACAGCGTGATGTACGAGCATCTGCGCGCCCAGGCGCTGAACGCGGAGCAGACCCGCCAGTTCATCGGGAACGTGATCAAGGAGTACGCGGGCGGCGCCGTCCGCTGAACAGGACGTCCGCCGAACAAAACGTCTGCTGAACGAGACGTCCGCTGAACGGACTCCTCCGCACGGAGGGCGGGCACGGTACACCCGGCCCGCCCTTCGCCGGAAGTCCCAACGGAATATGCCATCCGGTCGAGTGAACGCCCGCCCCGGAGGCGGAAGTCGGCGAGTAGCGTCGATCGCGTCGGCCTGCAGAGATCCGCCAGGCCGGTACCGGCGTCTCGGCCGACTGCGCAGGCAGTCACCGGGCCGCGTCGGGTGACCCTCGCAGGAACCGGAGCACAGAACATGGCCATCATCCAGGGCGGCACGGACAACTGGACCAAGTCCTCCTACTCATACGCCAACGGCGCCTGCGTCGAGGTCAGGTCGCCGCTCGCCGCCGCTGTCGCGGTGCGCGACTCCAAGGTGCCCGCCGGTCCGGCGATCACCTTCCCCCCGACCGCCTGGAGCGCGTTCGTGCACGAGATCGCCGCGCGATGAGGGCGTGAGCCCACTCCCCCCACGAACACCGCGCCACAGCGAAGAGCCCTCTCGACTGGTCCGCCGTCCCGGCCGAGGGGGCTCCGCCATGTCCGGGCCCGCCCAGTGGGGTCGGCGGCGGCTCAGCCCCTCGGGTAGCGGGCCAGCCAGCCGGGGGCGGCGTTCTCCGGGCCGTGCAGCGCCGGGCCCTGGGTCATCTCCATCGCGAAGTCGTCGGCGAGCGCCAGGATGCTGGGCCGCCCCTCCAACTCGGCGAGCCAGGACGGCGGCAGGGCGGTCTCCCCGTGCAGGGCGCCGAGCAGCGCCCCGGTGAGGGTGCCGGTCGCCGCCGAGGGGCCGTCGTGGTTGACCGCGAGTCGCAGGCCCTGCGCGGTGTCCTCGGCGACCAGGGCGCAGTACACGGCGATGGCCAGGGCGTCCTCGGCGTGCTCCCCGTCGGTGTCACCGAGGGCGGCCAGCGCGGCCGGTCCGGGTGCCCCTCGGCGTACCGCATCCAGCGCGTTCCCCAGCGCCTCGGCCACCGGTTCATGGCCGGGGCGCTGGGTCAGCTGGGCCTGGGCCCGCCGGGCCGAGGCCTCCACCGTCTCGCCCCGGGCCAGCCCGTGCACGATCACCGCGAAGGCGCCCGCGGAGAGGTAGGCGGCCGGGTGGCCGTGGGTCTGGGCGGCGCACTCCACGGCGAGCTGGCTCACCAGTTGCGGCTCCCAGCCCACCAGCAGCCCGTACGGCGCCGAGCGCACCAGGGCCCCGGCATCGCGCGCGGCCGGGTTCTTGGGGCGGTCCAGGGTGCCGAGGACCTCGTCGGCGAGACCGGTGAGGGTGGCCCGGGGCGCATCGCGGCGGACGTACAGCCACTCCTCGTTGGCCAGCCAGCCGTTGTCCTTACGGCGCTCGTCGGGGCCCCAGTCCCGCTGGGTGGCCGCCCAGCGCAGATGGGCCCGGTGGATGTCGGTCGGCGGGTGCCAGGCACCGGTGTCCCGGCGCACCTGGGCGCGGATCAGCCCGTCCACGGTGAACATGCTCAGCTGGGTGGCCGCGGTGACCGCGCCCCGGCGCCCGTAGGCGGGGGCGAGGTCGGTGAGCCCGGCGGGGCCGTGCGCCTCGCGGATGGCCTCGGTGGACAGGGTGTCCACGCCGGCCCCGAGGGCGTCGCCCACCGCGGCGCCGAGCAGGCAGCCGCGTACCCGGGAGCGGAAGTCCTGCTGCTGGGTCCGGCCCCAGACAGCCGCGGTCGCCGCGATCGCCGCACTCACCTCGCGCCCTCCGCCTCCCCGGCCCGCCCGGCACCGCACCGGTTGCCGCTTCTGGCCTGACATGTGCACCCTCAAGCCGGGCGCCGGAGCCTGCACTGTAATCCAAGGGGAGCGGAGCGGTCCGGGTACGCGGAGTGAACGGCCGGATCAGGCCGGGCCGGGCCCCGTCGCCGGCCCGGGGGTCAGTCGGTCAGCACCGGCAGCAGCGTCGGCAGATGCCCGTCGGAGGCGGCCGCCGCCCGCTGCCGCTCCTCGGGGACCTCCCCGTACAGGGTGGTACGCGGCCGGGCGGGGCGGCCCGCGGCCTCGGCGATGGCCACCAGGTCCCGTACCGACTTGTAGGAGCCGTAACCCGATCCGGCCATCCGGGAGATGGTCTCCTCCATCAGGGTGCCGCCCAGGTCGTTGGCGCCCGAGCGCAGCATCTCCGCCGCCCCCTCACTCCCCAGCTTCACCCAGCTGGTCTGGATGTTGGTGATGTGCGGGTGCAGCAGCAGCCGGGCCATGGCGGTCACCGCCCGGTTGTCGCGGACCGTGGGGCCGGGGCGGGCGATCCCGGCGAGGTAGACCGGTGCGTTGGTGTGGATGAACGGCAGGGTGACGAACTCGGTGAAGCCGCCGGTCTCCTGCTGGATCCGGGCCAGGGTGCGGAAGTGGCCCAGCCAGTGGCGGGGCTGGTCCACATGCCCGTACATCATGGTGGAGGACGACCGCAGCCCCAGCTCATGCGCGGTGCTGACCACCTCGATCCAGGTGGCCGCGGGCAGCTTGCCCTTCGTCAGCACCCAGCGGACCTCGTCGTCCAGGATCTCCGCGGCGGTGCCCGGGATCGAGTCCAGCCCCGCCTCCTTGGCCGCCGTCAGCCACTCCCGGATCGACATCCCGGTCCTGCTCGCCCCGTTGACGACCTCCATCGGCGAGAAGGCGTGCACATGGATCCCCGGCACCCGCTCCTTCACCGCCCGGGCGATGTCGAAGTACGCGGTGCCGGGCAGGTCCGGGTGGATGCCGCCCTGCATGCACACCTCCACCGCGCCGACCTCCCAGGCCTGCGCGGCCCGGTCGGCGACCTGCTCCAGGGAGAGGGTGTAGGCGTCGGCGTCGGTGCGGCGCTGGGCGAAGGCGCAGAACCGGCAGCCGGTGTAGCAGACATTGGTGAAGTTGATGTTCCGGGTGACGACATAGGTGACGTCATCCCCCACCACCGACTTCCGCAGCTCGTCGGCGACCCGGCAGAGCGCGTCCAGCGCGGGCCCGTCGGCGTGCAGCAGCGCGAGCGCCTGCTCGTCCGTCAGCCGTGTCGGATCGTCGGCGGCGGTCGCCAACGCCCCCCGCACATCGGTGTCGATCCGCTGCGGCACCATCCCCGGCGCCGCCGCCTCCCGCAACGCCCCCCAGTCGCCGTACACCTCATCAAAATCTTCCCGCCGGTCCCCCGTCCGCCCCTCCCCGTCGATCTCCACATGCAGATCCGTCCGCCCACTCGCCGTGAACGCCTCGTCCGGCTCCTGCCAGGGGCGGCCCACGACGGGCGCGTCCGGCACCGCCAGCCCGGTCTCCGGATCGGCCAGGGCCGTGACATGCGGCAGCAGCCGAGGATCCAGCCAAGGCTCCCCCCGCCGTACGAACTCCGGGTACACACAGAGCCGTTCGGCCAGCCGGAACCCGGCCTCCCCCGACTTCCCCTCCAACGTCTCGATCTGCGGCCAGGGCCGCTCCGGGTTCACATGGTCGATGGTGAGCGGCGAGATCCCGCCCCAGTCGTCGATGCCCGCGCCGATCAGCCGCCCGTACTCCTCGTCCACCAGGTTCGGCGGGGCCTGGAGGCAGGCCGAGGGGCCCATGATGTGCCGGGCGACGGCGATGGTGGCGACCAGGTCGTCCAGCTCCGCGTCCGGCATCCCGCGCATCGCGGTGTCCGGCTTGGCGCGGAAGTTCTGGATGATCAGCTCCTGGATGGAGTGGTACGCGCGCGCCACCCGCCGCAGCGCGAACAGCGACTCCGCCCGCTCCTCGTAGGTCTCCCCGATCCCGATCAGCAGCCCCGAGGTGAACGGCACCGAGGACCGCCCCGCGTCCTCCAGCACCCGTACCCTGACCGCCGGTTCCTTGTCCGGCGACCCGTAGTGCGGCCCACCCGGCTCGCTCCACAACCGGGTCGCCGTGGTCTCCAGCATCATCCCCATCGACGGGGCCACCGGCTTCAGCCGCTGGAAGTCCGTCCACGACATCACCCCCGGGTTGAGGTGGGGCAGCAGCCCGGTCTCCTCCAGGATCCGGATCGCCATCGCCCGTACGTACGCGATGGTGTCGTCATAGCCGTGCGCGTCCAGCCACTCACGCGCCTCCGGCCAGCGGTCCTCCGGCTTGTCCCCCAGGGTGATCAGCGCCTCCTTGCACCCCAGTTCGGCGCCGCGCCGGGCCACCTCCAGCACCTCGTCGGGCGACATGAACATCCCGTGCCCGGCCCGGCGCAGCTTGCCGGGCACGGTGGCGAAGGTGCAGTAGTGGCACTTGTCCCGGCACAACCGGGTGAGCGGGATGAAGACGCTCTTGCTGTACGTGATGGTGCCGGGCCGCCCGGCCGCCGCCAGCCCGGCGTCCCGCACCCGGGCCGCGGAGGCCGTCAGGTCCGCGAGGTCCTCGCCGCGCGCCTGGAGCAGTACGGCGGCCTCCGACACATCGAGCGCGACCCCGTCCCGGGCCCGCCTCAGCGCACGGCGCATCGCGTTGGCCGTCGGGGCGGTGGGAGCGGCGGGGCGGCGTACGGGCTGGTCATCCGTCATGTCCCCGAGCATACGAGCCGCTCACACACGGGCCCGAGCCGCAGGGTGCACCGGTCAGAGAAACTCCGCGTACGCGTCCAGGGTCCGCAGCACCTCCGCTTCCCCCGCCGGAGGCAGCTGGACGACGACTTCCCCGATGCCCAGGTCGGCGAAGCGGGCCAGTTTCCCGGCCGAGGGCCGCACCGCGTACGGAACGATCTGCGGGCCCTCCCCTCCCCGCCCGGCCTCCTCCCAGGCAGCGCGCAGCGCCGGCAGCGCCTCGGTGAGACCGCCACCGCCGATGGGCAGCCAGCCGTCACCGTGCTCGGCGATCGCCGCGAACAGCCGGGGCCCGGGCGCCCCGCCGAACAGCACCCGCGGCGCCCCTCCGGCCGGCTTGGGATACGCGTACGAGGCCCGGACCGCCGCCGTGCGCCCCTCGTACCCAGTCGGCTCATCCGCCCACAACGCCCGCATCAGCCCGATCCGCTCATGCACCGCCCGCCTCCGCGACCCCCACTCCACCCCGTGGTCCTCCGCCTCCTCCCGGTTCCACCCGTACCCCACCCCCAGCGTGAACCGCCCACCCGACAGATGGTCCAGCGTGGCCACCTGCTTGGCCAGGTCGATCGGGTCATGCTGCGCGACCAGCGTGATCCCGGTGCCCAGGGCGATCCGCTCGGTCACCGCGGCGGCCTGCGCCAGCGCACTGAACGGCTCCAGCGTCCGCCCGTACTCCGGCGGCAGCTCGCCCCCAGCCGGGTAGGGCGTAGTGCGCTCGACGGGGATATGGGTGTGCTCCGGCAGATACAACCCGGCGAACCCACGCTGCTCCAGCTCCTGGGCGAGCCGTACCGGAGTGATCGTCTGGTCGGTCAGAAAGACCGTCGTCGCGATGCGCATACCGGCCAACGTACGGCGTGCGGGGGCGACTGCCGAGACGCGCGACGGAACCGTTCGACGGGTACCTGCCCGGTAACCTCCGGACATGGCCGACCCTCACGTCAGCGGCGAAGTCCACCACCGAGCGTGCGGTATCTGCCCCGGGCGCCGGCACCCGGTCGGTGAGTTCGACGTGTTCGAGCGTCCCACCCCCGAGGCCCCGTTCAGCCCGGCCGACGGGCACCGGTACCTCGGCGACGGGACGCCGGTCTGCGTCCACCCCGAGAAGGTCGGACTCCCGCCCGGCCGGTACAAGAGTGAGGGCGCACCGCTCGCGGTCGAACTGGACCTGCCATCCGACCCCTCCCAGGTGGCCGCCTATCTGCACGGGGTGTTCCACGGGGCCGCGCCGGTCCTGCTGGACGACCTGATCGGCCAGGCGTCCGAGCAGCTCCGGCGCGCCTTCCCCGAGTTGGACGCCCTGTCCGTGCTGCGCCAGGCCCTCGCATCGTGGGAGCACTATGGACGGCATGAGGATCGGTGACCTGATCAGAGACCTGCGCAAGGCGCGTGGTTGGTCCCAGGCTCGGTTGGCGTCCGAGGTCAACGACGCCTACGGCACAGCCTTGGGGCGGGAATACGTCAGTAGCTGGGAGCGCTCCAAGCTGCCGCCCGGCCCGTTCTACCTCCGGGTCCTCTCCGCCGTCCTGGACGTACCCCTAGCCGTGCTTGAGGACGATGTGAAGCGCCGAACTTTCATGACCGACGTCGCCGGTGCCGCCATAGCGCCGGTCGTCGCCTCCGATCTGCTCACCCTGGGCTTCGCCGCCCGCCTGCGTGGAGGGCCCTCCGCTGAAGCTTGGGAAGCGAAGCTGGCCACCTACGGCACCGAGTACATGTCGCTGGGAGCGGCGGACATCCAGCGGCGGGTGGCCGGTGAGCTGGTCGCCGTACAGCAACAGCTCGAACAGCCCCGGCTGTGGTCGGTCGCCTCGCGGCTCATGACCCTGTACGCGAAGACCTTTCCCGGGTCGGACGGCACCAAGGCGGTCCACTGGTACCGGATGGCCGCGGAGGCGGCGGATCAAGCGGGGGACGAGGAGACCCGCGTGTGGGTGCGGGGGCGGGCCGCCATCGCCCTGGGCTACGAGGGGGCCGCCTTGGGCGTGGCCGACGTTCTCGCCGACCAGGCCATGGCGATCAGCCGCAAGCCGTCCCTCGGTCTGCTCAACGCGATCATGGGGAAGGCCCATGCCGCCGCCGTGAGAGGTGATTACGGCGCGGCCCGGGAGCTGGCCGAGGACGGCCGCCGGGTCTTCGACCGGGCAGGCTCCTACGAGCAGACCTCCGACTATGCCGTGCCGTGGTGGCGCATGAACGTCTTCCTCTCGCTCCTGCTGGCGAGACTGGGAGATGAACGCGGAGCGGTCGAGGCGCAGGAAGAGGCGGCGAAGGAACTGCCCGGAACCCTGCCTCGGTTCGCCACGCACCTGGAGCTGCACCGGGGGCTGATGCTGGCACGGAGCGGTGACCGTCCGGCAGGACTGAACCACGCGCGGGCCGCCATGGCCGCCCTGCCGCCGGAGAAGCACTCCCTCACCTTGCGTCTGCTGCTGGCGGAGATCGGGCAGGGGGCCGCCCCCGGCTGAGTACCGGCCGCTTCCGGAAGCAGTCGTACGGATGTCGTCCGGGGGCGTTCCGCGGTTCACCGGGCTCCGGCAGGCTGCCGTTATGACGATACGCAGGCGGGAGTTCGCGGTCGGGGCGGCGGGGGCGGTGGCGGCCGGGGTCGCGGGGTCGGTGGGGGCGGCGGAGGCGGCTCCCAGGTCAGCGGCGGAGGCGGCGGGGGTCACGGTGCTGCGGGGGACGTTGCGGCCGGGGGCGCCGGACTGGGTGTATCTGCCGGTGGAGGTGGCGGCGGGTACGGCGGAGGTGCGGGTGTCGTACGCGTACGAGCGGCCGTCGGTGCCGCCCGGGACGGCGGGGAACGCGCTGGACATCGGGCTCTTCGACGAGCGGGGCACCGCGCTCGGGGGCAGGGGCTTCCGGGGGTGGTCGGGCGGGGCGCGGGCGGAGTTCTTCGTACGGGGTGACGAGGCCACGCCGGGGTATCTGGCGGGGCCGGTGCGGGCGGGGACCTGGTACGTGCTGATCGCCCCGTACTCGATCGCGCCGGAGGGGCTGGCGTACACGGTGACGGTGACCTTGACTCCGGGGCCGGCCGGGCGGACGCCGCGTGCGGTGTATCCGCCGGAGAGGGCGCGGGGGCGGGGGCGGGCCTGGTACCGGGGGGACTGCCATCTGCACTCGGTGTACTCCGACGGCCGGCGCACCCCGGCCGAGATCGCCGCCGCGGCCCGCGCCGCCGGGCTGGACTTCATCAACTCCGCCGAGCACAACACCCACTCCGCGCACGGGGCCTGGGAGGGGTTGTGGGGTGATGATCTGCTGATACTTGTGGGTGAGGAGGTCACCACGCGTACGGGGCATGTGCTGGCGGTGGGGACGGATCCGGGGACGTTCGTGGACTGGCGGTATCGGGCCCGGGACCGGCGGTTCGGGCGGTACGCGGAGGTCATCCGGCGGGCCGGCGGGCTGGTCGTACCGGCCCATCCGCACGCCACCTGCGTCGGCTGCGCCTGGAAGTTCGGCTTCGGCGAGGCGGACGCGGTGGAGGTGTGGAACGGCCCGCACACCGCCGACGACGAGGTGGCGCTGGCCGCCTGGGACGCCGCGCTCACGGCCCGGCGCGGCGGCGGCTGGCTGCCGGCCATCGCCTCCAGCGACGCCCATCGGGAGCCGGACCGGGTGGGCTCGCCGCAGACCGTGGTGCTGGCGGACGAGCTGTCCCGGGAGGCGGTCCTGGCGGGGCTGCGGGCCGGGCGCAGCTATCTGGCCGAGTCCTCGGCGGTGACGTTGTCCCTGGTGGTGTCGGGGCCGCGCGGGCAGCGGGCGGGGATCGGGGGGCGGCTGCGTACCGCCCGGGCGGACGACCCGGTCACCGTACGGCTGGAGGTGTCGGGCGCACCCGGCCGCACCGCGCATCTGGTCACCGACCAGGGCACCGTGCACACGGTGGTGCTGCCGGACTCCGCCACCGGGGCGGTGGAGTGGACGACGAGCGCCGCCCGTTCCGCGTACGTCCGTGCCGAGGTCCGCCATCCGTCGGCGGTACCGGGGCTGCCGGGCACCCCGGTGGGGCTGACCAACCCGGTGTGGCTGGGGGGACGGGAGGGGGAGTAGGGCGGGACCTCAGTCGTTGACGGCGGTGAGCAGGAAGGCCGCGTCGGTGACCGCGGTGACGCCGTGCCGTTCGGGCGGCAGCAGATAGAGGGCGCCCATGGTCAGCTCCACGTCCCCCGACTGGGCGGTCACCCGGATGACTCCGCGCAGCACCTGGAGGGAGGCGGCCGGCGGGGTGTTGTGCTCGTCCAGCGAGGTGCCGGCGGTCAGCGCGATCACGGACTGCCGCAGCGGCTGCTCGCGCACGATCAGGTTGGCGCTGCGCCCGTGCTCGTCCCGGTGGGCGGCGATGAGGTGTTCCTCGGCGATGGCGTTGAGATCGTACATACGGTCCACCTTGCCCGGCGGGACGGCCGCCCGCACGCCTACGGCCCGCTCGCATGCGTACGGCTGCCCGCCCGCGTACGCGTACGGGTACGGCGGGAGCAGGCGCCTACGCGGAAGGGCGGGCATCGCGCCGTCCCGCGATGCCCGCCCTTCCTGCCTGGTGCGGCGACCGTCCTGCCCGGTGCGGCCGCCGGGGGTCAGTCCTCGACGACCAGGGAGGGGGTCTCGCGGGTGAGCACCTCGCCGCGGAAGAAGGCGGGGCTGCGGCGCTGCATCACCAGCATGATCACCACTCCGGCGAGCAGCAGCCCGACGCCGATCACGAAGACCGAGCCGATGCCGAGGACGGAGGAGCCGGAGCCGTGCGCCGGGTCCCAGCTGTCGTAGAGCGTCTTGACGAAGACGGCGGTCAGCATCAGCCCGCCGAGCGCCGGCAGCACGCCCTTGAGCAGGGCGTCCTTCGCGGAGGCGGTCAGCTCCCGGCGGAAGAACCAGACACAGGCGAAGGCGGTCAGCGCGTAGTAGAAGCAGATCATCAGGCCGAGCGCGTAGATGGTGTCGACCAGGACGTTCTCGCTGACCAGGGTCATCACGGCGTAGAAGGTGCCGGTGGAGACGCCGGCGATGACGGTGGCCTTGCCGGGGCTCTTGAAGCGCGGGTGGACCTTGGTGAAGGAGTGCGGCAGGGCCTCGTAGGTGGCCATGGCCAGCACGGTGCGGGCGACCGGGATGAAGGTGGTCTGGAGGCTGGCGGCGGCGGAGGCGAGGACCGCGACGAACAGGGTGACGCCGAGGACGGGGCCCATGACCGGGCCGGCGAGGGCGGCGAAGACGTTGTCGGAGGTCTCCGGGTTGGCGAGGCCGAGGCCGCTCTCGCCGGAGCCGACGATCATCTGGGCGGCGATGCCGGTGGCCAGGTAGGAGCCGATCAGCACCACCATGGTGATCATGGCGGCGCGGCCGGGGGTGCTGGCGCTGCCGGTGGTCTCCTCGTTGGTGGCCAGGCAGGCGTCCCAGCCCCAGTAGATGAAGATCGCCAGGGAGAGTCCGGCGGTGAAGGCGGAGAAGGACTCGACGGCGAAGGGGTTCAGCCAGGTCCAGGAGAAGTCCACGCCGGTCGGGAAGTCGGCGCTGCCCACCTGCCCGAACGCCATCACCACGAAGACGGCGAGGACGAGGAGCTGGAGGCCGACGAGGGCGTACTGCACGCCCTTGGTGGCCGTCATGCCCCGGTAGCTGATCGCGGTGGCGATGGCGATCAGGGTCAGGCAGGTGAGGATGTGCGCGGCCTTGTTGTCGTCCAGGGCGGCGACGGAGGGACTGCCGGTGATCTCACCGGCCAGGAGCCAGAAGTACGAGGTGGCCACGCCGGCCAGGTTCGACAGGACGATGATCGTCGCGATGACCAGACCCCAGCCGCACATCCAGCCGACCCGGGGGCCGAAGGCCTTCACCGTCCAGGTGAAGGAGGTGCCGCAGTCCGGCATCACCCGGTTGAGCTCGCGGTAGGCGAAGGCGACCAGCAGCATCGGCAGGAAGCCGGCCAGGAAGACGGCGGGCATCTGGAGCCCGACCTCCCCGGCGGTGGGGCCGAGGGTGGAGGTCAGGCAGTACACGGGGGCCACGGTCGAGATACCGATGACCGCGCTGCCGAGCAGCCCGACGGAGTTCCCGCCGAGGCCCTTGCCGCGCACCTCCGTGGTGGTGTCACCCGGCATGGTGACGCCCCTTACCGTGTCTCCGGCCTGGGGCCGCGCTTCCACCTGAGTCATGAACGAGACGTTAAATGCTGCGGTTTCCATATCCGGAGTGCGGAAGTTCGCGATCTTTGCCTTGCATTCACAGGGGCGGGGCGGCTATTGGTCGGGGAATGGAAGAGTGGGTGGCGCCGCCGCCCAGCCGATCAGGGGGCGTCCAGCACACCGTCCGGTATGCGGGAACCGCAGGGCTGTCCGATTTGCCGGTTTCAGAAATTTCCCGTGCGTTTCGCTGCGCGTTGCGGCGTGCGGGGTGGGTGACGGCCATCGCGGTGCCGCCACCCCCGTCCGGGGCCGGTCCGCGCCGGGTCACGCGGCGGTACGCGCTCACCCCACCCGGTAGCCGAGGGCCGTCGCCAGCAGGGCCGCCTGGTCCAGGTCGATCCGGGTCCCGGAGGCCTCGGCCGTACGCGCGTCCAGCGCCGACAGGTCGCTGCCCCGCAGATCGGCACCGGCCAGCCGCACCCCGCCCAGCGCCGCCCCCGACAGATCGCAGCGGGTCAGCACCGTGCCCTCCAGCCGCGCCCCGGTGAGGTCCGCCTCGCGCAGCCGCACCCCGTCGAAGGAGGCCCGGCGCAGGTCGGCGCCGGGCAGTGCCGAGAAGGACCAGTCACCCCCGTCCACCGCCAGCAGCCCGAAGGTGGTCCGCTCGAAGCTCGCGCCGACCGCCTTGCACCCCTCGAAGCGGGCGTCGAAGAAGGAGCAGCCGCGGAAGACGCAGTTCACGAAGGCGGAGCCGGTGTGCCGGGAGGCGTTGAACGCCACCCCGGAGAAGACGCACCCGTCGAAGACGGCGCCCTCCCCGACCACCTCCGTCCAGTCCAGGTCATAGAAGGTGTACCCCTCGTACACATCCCGCGGCCCCAGCTCCCGCCCGTACCAGTCCTCATCCCGTACCACCCGCCCGCTCCCCGCCCCGGGGGTGCCGTGTCGATCAGCCATCCCTCCATTGAAACCGCCACCACTGACAGCGCCGTCCCCTCTGACAGCGGCCGCGGACAGGAGGTGGCGGCTGGGGCGGTGTGCAGGTGCGGTGCAGAGCGGGGTCGGTGGCAGGGCCCCTACTGACGCGTCCGGCACCGGCAGGGCAGACTGTCCGGGGCGGAGCCGACCGCGCGGGGCCGTGGGAAGCGGAACCGGCGGGCGAGAGGGGCAGCAGGGGGAGCTATGGACCGTGAGCACGGGCCGGAGACGCCGCCGGTACAGCCGCCGCCGCAGCGGACCGGAACCCATGACGTAGACAGCACGGCCAGCGCGGCCAGCGCGGCCAGCGCGGCCAGCGCGGCCAGCCAGGAGTACGGGGCGGGGAGCGGGTTGCGGTTCACCGTGCTGGGGCCGGTGCGGGTGGTACGGGACGGCGAGGCGCTGCCCTCCGGTTCGCCCCAGCAGCGGGCGCTGCTGGCCGCGCTGCTGCTGCGCGAGGGGAGCACCGCGACGGCGGCCGAGCTGATCGACGGCATCTGGGGCGAGCGGCCGCCCACGCAGGCGCTGGCCGCGCTCCGTACGTACGCCTCCCGGCTGCGCAAGGTGCTGCCCGCCGACGCGCTGGTCAGCGAGTCGGGCGGGTACGCGCTGCGGATCCCGCCCGGGTCGGTGGACCTGCCCACCGCCCGGGGCCTGGCCGACCGGGCGGGCAAGGCCCGGGCCGCGGGCGACCGCGGCGGGGCGCGCGAGCTGCTGGCCCGGTCGCTGGAGCAGTGGGACGGCGAACCGCTCGCCTCGGTGCCCGGCCCGTACGCCGAGACCCAGCGCACCCGGCTGGCCGAGTGGCGGCTGACCCTGCTGGAGACCCGGCTCGAACTGGACCTGGAGTGCGGCCGGCACGCCGGCACCGTCTCCGAGCTGACCGCGCTGACCGCCGCCCACCCGCTGCGGGAGCGGCTGCGCGAGCTGCTGATGCTGGCGCTGTACCGGGGCGGCCGGCAGGCCGAGGCCCTCGCCGTGTACGCCGACACCCGCCGGCTGCTCGCCGAGGAACTGGGCGTCGACCCGGGCCCGGAGCTGGCCCGGCTCCAGGAGCGCATCCTGCGCGCCGACGAGGAGCTGGCCCGGTCCGCCGAGGAGTCCGCCCCGTACACCGGCCCCACCCGGCCCGCTCAGCTGCCCGCCGCCGTACCGGACTTCACCGGCCGCGCCCCCTTCGTCCGCGAGCTGGGCGCGCGGCTGGCCGGCGGCGCGGAGGGCACGGAGGCGGCCGAGGGAAGGGGCGATGGTCCGGGGGCCGGGTCGGTGATGGCCGTCTCGGCGCTGGCCGGGATAGGCGGGGTCGGCAAGACCACGCTCGCCGTCCATGTGGCGCACGCGGCCCGGCCCGGCTTCCCCGACGGCCAGCTCTATGTGGACCTGCAAGGCGCCGGGCCGCGTCCGGCCGAGCCCGAGGTGGTGCTCGGCGCCTTCCTGCGCGCCCTGGGCACCGCCGACACGGCCGTACCGGACGGCCTGGAGGAGCGGGCCGCGCTGTACCGCTCGACGCTGGCCGGGCGGCGGGTGCTGGTGCTGCTGGACAACGCCCGGGACGCCGCCCAGGTCCGCCCGCTGCTGCCGGGCACCGCCGGGTGCGCCGCGCTGGTCACCAGCCGGGTGCGCATGGTGGACCTGGCCGGGGCGTATCTGGTCGACCTGGACGTGATGGCGCCCGACGAGGCGCTCCAGCTGTTCACCCGGATCGTCGGGGCCGAGCGGGTGGGCGCCGAGCGGGAGGCCTCGCTGGACGTGGTCGCCGCCTGCGGGTTCCTGCCGCTGGCCATCCGGATCGCCGCCTCCCGGCTGGCGGCCCGCCGCACCTGGACGGTGTCCGCGCTGGCCGCCAAGCTCGCCGACGAGCGGCGCCGGCTGGACGAGCTGCGGGCCGGCGACCTGGCCGTGAAGGCCACCTTCGAGCTGGGCTACGGCCAGCTGGAACCCGCCCAGGCCCGCGCGTTCCGGCTGCTGGGGCTGGCCGACGGGCCGGATGTCTCGCTGGCCGCCGCGGCCGCGATGCTCGACCTGCCCGCGGAGGAGGCCGAGGAGCTGCTGGAGTCCCTGGTGGACGCCTCCCTGCTGGAGTCCGCCGCGCCCGGCCGCTACCGCTTCCACGACCTGGTACGGCTGTTCGCCCGCTCCTGCGCCGAGACCGGGACGGGGGCCGGGACGGGGGCCGGGACGGGGGCCGGTACCGGGGCCGCTCACGGGGCGGCGGGCCGGCCGGAGGGGGCGGCGGCCCTGGACCGGCTGCTGGGCTTCTATCTGGCCACCGCCGCCCGGGTGTACGCCATCGAGCGGCCCGGCGACCGGCTGGTGGACCGGCTGGAGCCGGCCGGGTACGCCGGGCTGGACTTCGACGACCGGTACGCGGCGATGGACTGGCTCTACGCCGAGGCGCACTGCCTGCTGGCCTGCGCCCGCCAGTCGTGCACCGGCGCCGCCGCCGAGCCGGAGCGGCTGCGCCCCGCGGTGGACCTGCTGTGGGCGGCCCAGGATTTGGCCGAGTCCGGCGCCAACGCCCAGCAGTACGAGGCCGCCGCGGTCACCGCCCGGGAGGCGGCCCGCGCCGCCGGGGACGCCCGGGCCGAGGGCCGGGCCCGTACCGCGCTGACCAACGTCCACCTGGTCGCCGGACGCTACGACGAGGCCGACGAGGAGGCCCGCGCGGTCCGGAGGCTGGCGGTGGCCAGCGGGGACGCGGCGCCGGTCTACTGGTCCGACAACGACCGCGGCATCATCGCCCTCAACCAGGGCCGCTACCCGGACGCCGAGGAGCTGTGGCAGCGCGCCCGGGACGGCGCGCGGGCCGACGGCAACGCCTCCGTGGAGGCCAGCGCGGTGTGCAACCTGTCCCGGCTGCACGGCTTCACCGAGCGACGGGACAGCGCGGTCCAGCTGGCCCGCGAGGGGATCGCCCTGTACCGGCGGATCGGCAGCGACATGCGGTTGGACAACGCCCGGTACGCGCTCGGGGTGGTCCTCTCCCACGGCGGCCGGTACGCCGAGGCCCTGGTCGAACTCACCGAGGCTGCGCACGGGTTCGGCCGCAACCGGCAGTGGCTGTGGCAGGGCACCGCGTACTTCCGTATCGCCGAGGCCCAGTTGGCGTCCCGGCGGGCGCCGCTGGCCGCCCAGCACGCGGAAGAGGCGCTGTCGCTGGGCTGCATCGGCGGCGATCGGATGCGGGGCAATGTGCTGACGGTGCTCGGCCGCGCGCTGGACGCCCTCGGCCAGAGCGACCGGGCGCGGGCCTGCTGGCAGGAGGCGCTCGCCCTCTACGAGCGGCTGGGCGCCCCCGAGGCCGATCGGGTCCGCACCCTGCTGACCCCGCTCGCCGCGGCCTGAGTACGATCGGCGGGCCCCGGGAACGGCCAGCAGGGCCCGAGCACGGCCGGGGGCGCTTTCGCCTCCTGCCCCACCTGGGCGTTCAGCGTTCGTTTATGCGCGTCCGGCACTGTTCCTACCACGATCCGCCGCGTCGGGGGGCAGGCGGATCGCCTGGGGGCCGTCACTAGGGTGGACGGTCCTGAAGCGCCCGTTCGGCGACCGCGGGGGGAGCCGCCGGACGGGCGTCTCGTTCCCGCCGGCCCCCACCAGGCACCACCAAGGAGCACAGCATGAGCAACGCCGCAGAGCAGCCGACCGCGCAGCCACTGGACCACCACACGCCCGCGCCGCCCAAGAACGCCGCGCAGCCGCTGGACCACCACACGCCCGCGCCGCCCAAGAGCGCGGCACAGCCGCTGGACCACCACACCCCGGCACCGCCGAAGGACGCCGCGCAGCCGCTGGACCACCACACGCCCGCGCCGCCGAAGAACGCGGCGCAGCCGCTGGACCACCACACCCCGGCACCGCCGGCGCGCTAGGGCGAACCGAGCCGAGCCCATCGGTTCGCCGCACCAGGGGGGAACGAGGCCGCGACGGGAGGGGACCCGTCGCGGCCTCGCCGTGTGCGCCGCGCCGCCCTCTCGTCCCGTACCGCCCTTCGTCCCGTACGCCCTTCGTCCCGTACGCCCTTCGTCCCGTACCGCCCTTCGTCCCGTACGCCCTTCGTCCCGTACGCCCTTCGTCCCGTACCGCCTCAGGCCCGCTCGGCCGCCGCCGCGCAGCGGACGACCCGGTCCACCGCCTGGGGCCGGCCCATCCGCAGCTCGACCGCCCGGCTCTCCCCCGCGTCCAGGGTGAGCGAGGTCCGCGCCCGGTCGACCACCTTCCCCCGGTCGTCCAGGAACTCGATCCGTACCGCGAACCGGGACTCGACGGCGGCGCGGGAGGTCACCCGGACCGTGGCCGTGGTGTCGTCGCCCCCGCCCTTCCGCTTCCCCTTCCTCGCCCCGGTCCGCTTCCGGGCGCCGGCGTCCTCCACGCAGTCGACCACCGCGACCGCCACGTCCTCGCCGGTGGAGGCGGAGGGGGTGGGCGCGGCCGTGGTGTCGCCGCCCGAGCCGCTGCCATGGTCGTCGTCGGAGTAGTCGCTGCCGTGACCGCCGCCGCCGTTGCCCTTCTTGGAGCTGGAGCAGCCGCCGCCCCCGCCGGAGCCGCCCCCGCCCTTCCTCGCGCCGAGGCCGCTCTGGAAGCCGGTCAGTGCCAGCACCACCGCCAGCAGCACCACCGTGAACCGCAACCGCCTGCGTACCATCTCCGCACCCCCGTGCTGTGTCATGTTCCCGTCGTACGACCCGGCCAGGTTAGCGGCCCGCTCGCGGCGGCCGCCCGGACGGGCCCCGCCCTGTGGCAGCCGCGCGGGCTCCGGCGTACGTTCGGGAACGGACCCGACCGGCGTCGGCAGGAGGCCGAGCATGATCCGCAACGCCGTCGGCTCGCTGCTCGCCCTGGTGGGCGCCGCGGCCGCCGTATGGAGCCCCTTCCTCGCCTGGTACAACGGCCGCGCCGGTCGCGACTACGCGATCGCCGACCTGTTCGGCGGCATCACCGGGAGCGAGCCCGCGCTGATCGCCTCGCTGCTGCTGCCGTTCGCCTTCGCGGCGCTGCTCACCATGCTCGGGATCGTGCTGCGCTCCCGGCTGGTGGTGGCGCTCGCCGGGCTGGTGGTGCTGGGCTTCACCGTGCTGTGGATGGTCCGCCAGGGGCAGGCCGCCGACAGCCTGAGCATCGAGCCGGACGGCACCGGGCTCGGCTGGGGCGTGGGCGCCGCCGCGGCCGGCGGGCTCCTGCTGCTGCTCGCCGCCGCGCTGATGAGCGGGCGCCGAGGGGTGCGGGGCCGCCGCCGGGCCCGCCGGGGGCGGGAAGAGGCCCCCGAGGGCCGGTACGAGGACCCGTACCAGCAGCCCCATCCGCAGCCGTACGAGCAGCAGCCGTACGGCGATCAGTACGGCGGTCCCCAGGGCCACCCCGGCCCGTACGACGGTCAGCAGCCCCCGTACCCGCACCAGGGCCAGGACCAGCCGACGCGCTCCTACGGGCCGACGGACACGCCCCCGTACGGGCAGCGCTACGACGGGCTGGACGAGCACCGGCCGCCCCCGGACGAGGACGGCCGACCGCCGCGGTAGCCACCGGCGCTAGCGTGCCGTGCCGCCGCGGCCGGTCGCCGTGCCCTTGACCGCGTCCAGCGCGTAGACGCAGCGGTCCTTGCTGCACGCGTACACCACACCCGCCCGGGCCACCAGCGAGCCGGTGATCTCGCCGCCGGTGGTGAGCTTCCAGCGCAGCTGCCCACCGGCCGCGTCCACCGTGTAGAGGACATGGTCGGCCGAGCCGAAGTGCAGCCGGCCGTCGGCGACCACCGGGGCGCCGATGATCGGGCCGCCGGCCGGGAAGCGCCACTTCGGGGTGCCGGTGACCGCGTCCAGGGTGTAGAGCGCGCTGCCGCTGCCCACGTGCACATGGCCGTCGGCGACCAGCACCGGCTCGGTGGACTGACGGGACTCGGTGGCGATCCGCCAGCGGTCCTTGCCGGTCGTCGCGTCCAGCGCGTACACGGTGCCGAGGTAGTCCGCCAGATAGACCCCGCCGCCGGTGACCGCCGGGCCCGGGGCGAAGGCGGGCGGCGAGAGGAAGACCGCGGGGGCCTCGAAGTGCCAGCGCACATGCCCGGAGGCGATGTCCACCGAGAGCACCCGGGTGCCGGCCGCCACATAGGCGTAGCCGTCCTCCGCGGTGGTCACCCGGACCGGCGCGCCCCCGCAGGAGGCGGCGTCGCCGATGGGGTAGGACCAGCGCTCGATACCGGTGCGGGCGTCCAGGGCGCGCAGCCGGGCGTCCTTCCAGACGAAGACGGTGTCCCCGTGCAGGGCGGGCCCCGCGTCGGCGGTCTCGAAGTCGGTCTGGGCGCCGGTGACCTCCCACAGCCGGGAGCCGTTGGAGGCCTCCCAGCCCTGGACGCCGCCGCCCCGGGTGCCGGTGACCACGGTGCCGCGGTCCACGGCGAGCGAGTACACCCACGCGTCGGTGTTCAGCCGCCACCGCTCGGTGCCGTCCAGGGCGTCCAGCGCGTACAGCGAGGGGCCGTCGGAGGCGTGCACCCGGCCGTTCTCGACCGCCATGGTCCAGGCGACCTCGCGGGTCTTGAACTGGCGTCGCCCGGTGGCCGTGTCCAGCGCGTGCACCTCGAAGGAGGTGACGTAGAGCAGGTCGCCGTCGACGATCGGGGTGCCCCAGACGTCGTTGGACATCCGGAACCGCCAGGGCCGCCAGCGGCCGGGACCGGTGGGCTCCTGGGCGGGCATCGGCGGCACGGACGGCGGTACGGGGGCGGGGGCGGCCCCGGTGACCGGCGCCCCCGCGCCTCCGCCTCCTGCTCCGGCTCCGGCTCCGGTGAGCCCGGCCGGGCGCCGGATCCAGCCGGTGGCGGGTCCGGCGTCGGCGACCACGGCCGCGCGGGTGTCGGCGACCCGCGGCCCGGGGCCGATCGGCACGGGACCGGCGCCGAGGCGCACCGGGGCGCCGGGGGCGCGTGCGTGGCCGGTGCGCGGGTCGGCGCCATGGCCGCCGGGCCCGTGCCCGGGCCCCGGGGCGGGCCGGGAGGGCGGTACGGGCGGTGGCGCGGAGGGCATCGGCGGGGGCGGCGGCGGGTTGGGGCGGCCGCCGCGGCGGGCCTCGATCATCGCGGTGGAGCGCGCCGGCAGCCAGGCCGAGGCGGTGCCGCTGTCGTCGCCACCGGCGAAGAGGTGCGGGGCCAGCTGGGACTGGAGGTCGGCCGGGGTGGGCCGCTGGGTGGGGTCCTGGTTCATACAGGACTCGATGAGCGGCCGCAGCTCCTCGGGCAGGCCCTCCAGGTCGGGGCCCTCGCGCAGCAGCATGAAGACGGTCTCGACCGGATTGGCGCCATGGAACGGGGCGTGTCCGGTGGCGGCGAACACCAGGGTCGAGCCGAGCGAGAAGACATCGCTGGCGCCGGTGACGCTGCGGGAGTCGCGGGCCTGCTCGGGGGACATGTAGGCGGGTGTGCCGACGGCGACGTTGGTCATGGTCAGCCGGGTGTTGGAGACCCCGGAGGCGATACCGAAGTCGATGACCCGGGGCCCGTCCTCCACGACCAGGACGTTGGAGGGCTTGAGGTCGCGGTGGACCAGGTCGGCGCCGTGGATGGACTGAAGGGCCTCGGCGATGCCGGCCGCCAGCCACCGTACGGCCTGGGCGGGCAGCGGCCCGCACTCGTTGACGATCTCCTCCAGGGAGGGCGCCGGGACGTAGGCGGTGGCCAGCCAGGGCACGGCGGCCCGGGGGTCGGCGTCGACCACGGCCGCGGTGTAGAAGCCGGAGACCGCCCGGGCGGCCTCCACCTCGCGGGTGAAGCGGACGCGGAACAGCTGGTCGTCGGCGAGCTCGGTCCGTACGGTCTTGATCGCCACGCGCCGGCCGGACGCCGACCGCGCGAGATACACCAGGCCCATGCCGCCGGCCCCGAGCCGGCCCAGCACCTCGAAGGGCCCGATGCGTCTCGGGTCGTGCTGCGTCAGCTGGTCCACTTGCCTGCCACCTCCCCGTGGGGGCCCTTGGATGGTCGGCCCCCGTGGACCCCGATTCTTCCTGTCCGAGGCGGCGGTTGCGAACCCGGGGGCGTATCGGGGTGTCATGCCCTTTTCCGGACCGGAAGCGGGTAGTGAGGGTGGTGTCAGGCGTCCCCTGGTGGCGTCACGGCCGCCTTGGGCCCGTCAGGCCGCCCTTGGGCCCGTCAGGCCGCCCCTGGGGCCCGTCAGGCCCTTGGTAGCGGCTCAGGCCGCCTTGGGCTCGGCCAGCACGGCGAAGACCGCGCCCTGGTCGTCGGCGAGGAGCGCGATCCGGCCGTACGGGGTGTCGAACGGCGGTTCGTTGATCCGGCCGCCCAGCTCGGTGGTGCGGGCGGCGGTCTCGTCGCAGTCGGCGACCGAGAAGTAGACCAGGAAGTGGGCGGGCATCGCGGCCGGGAAGGCGTCGGTGATCACGCTGCGTCCGCCGACCGCGTTCTCGTCGCTGGCCCGCGTCCCGGCCGGCGACCAAACCCGGAAGTCCACGGTGGCGTCGTCCAGGTCGTGCACCTGGAAGCCGAACACCGTCTCGTAGAAGGCGTCCACGCTGTCCTTGTCCCGGGTGTAGACCTCGGTCCAGCAGAAGGAGCCCGGTTCGCCCTGCCGCTCGAAGCCGCTCTGCCCGCCCGCCTCCCAGAGCCCGAAGACGGCGCCGCCCGGGTCGGCGGCCTGGGCGATGACGGCCAGGCCGCCGGCGAGCGGCACCGGGTCGGTGATCACCAGTCCGCCGGCCTCCGTCACCCGGCGCGCGGCGGCCGGAGCGTCGGGGGTGGCGAAGTAGACGTTCCAGGTGGTGGGCATGCGGCCGTCCCGCTTGGGCGCGAGCGCGGCGACCCGGCGGCCGTCCCGGTAGGCGGTGGCGTACGGGGCGGCCTCCCCGGAACCGACCCGGTCGACGCCGTCCCGGACCCGGTCGGCACCGTCCGGCCCGAGTGCGCCGAGCCCGTCGGCCTCCTCGAAGGACCAGTCGAACAGGCCCCCGTAGAAGCGCTTGCCGGCCCGGACGTCGGGCAGCAGCACGTCCGCCCAGCACGGGGTGCCCTCTGCGAATGCGGCCATGGACCGATCCCTTTCCCTGGAGCGCCGGAACGCCGGAACGCGGAACGTCGCAACGCCAGATCATCGCAACGCCGGAACGTCGCAACGCCGGAACGTCGCAACGCCGGACGTCGCAACGCCGGAACGTCGGAACGCGGAACATCGGAACGCGGAACGCCGGGGCGATCCAGCGGGCCCGCCCGGCTGCTTCCACTGCTTCCACTGCTTCCACCGCCTCCACGCTAAAGGCGCATCGGGCGCCGCGCAGAAATGAATGCTCCGGCTTTCACCGCACCCGGGGCACCGAAAGCCCGGTAAAACCGGTGAAAGCGGCACCCTCGGCGGCGATCGCCACCGGATTTCCCGGCCGTCCTCGTGACGCCTCCCGAGTGATCCCGCCGGCCCCTTCTCCTCCCCTCCACTCCTCGCTCCTCCCCGCTGATCTTCATCCCCTCTCACCCCATTGCAGTCGGCCGAATAGCGCCCCGATCATCCGTCGGTAAGCTGACGGCATGACAGGACAAGTACGTACCGTCGACGGCCGCGTGGCCGGCCGGCGTGGCCAGGCGACGCGGCAGAAGCTGCTCGACTGCCTCAGCGAGATGCTCGGCTCCTCGCCGTACCGGGACGTCAAAGTCATCGACGTCGCCCGTAAGGCGGGGACTTCTCCGGCGACCTTCTACCAGTACTTCCCCGACGTCGAGGGCGCGGTCCTCGAAATCGCGGAGGAAATGGCGAAGGAAAGCGGCGAGCTGGCCGATCTGGCCTCCGGCCGTTCCTGGGTCGGCAAGGCCGCCTGGACCACCTCCGAGGAGCTGGTCGACGGATTCCTCGACTTCTGGCGCCGCAATGACGCGCTGCTTCGGGTGATCGACCTGGGCGCGGCGGAGGGCGACAAACGGTTCGCGAAGATCCGGATGAAGATCCTCGGTTCGGTGACCTCGGGAATCTCCGACG
The DNA here is from genome assembly GCF_040644755.1 of Streptomyces sp. NPDC046887. Taxonomy (NCBI): domain Bacteria; kingdom Bacillati; phylum Actinomycetota; class Actinomycetes; order Kitasatosporales; family Streptomycetaceae; genus Streptomyces; species Streptomyces sp. NPDC046887. Next base: position 234,357 of record NZ_JBEYXH010000001.1, on the reverse strand, counting down.
CGGTCAAGGAACTCCAGGCCAAGAACCGGGTCGACAAGGACGTCAACGCGGCGGCGGTGGCGGGCGCCCTGGTCACCATGATGGCCGGTGTGGCCTCCCAGCCGAAGGCCTTCCAGGCCTGGGGTGTGAAGCAGGCCGAGGTCAGACCCAATCTGGCGCTGCTGGTGCATCTGGGCATCACCGGCAAGAAGCCCACCCGCTGAGCCACCCCGGCCGCCACCCGTGCAGTAACGTTCCGCCACCTCGCCCGGCGGCCCCTGGCGACCTCTGGCGGCCCCGCCCGCCGATGTGCCCTGCCGCCCGTCGGCGCCCCCCGCCCGACGGCCCCGCCCGCCCCCGCCGCCGGTCCTGTCGCGGCGCGGGGCGGACATGTCTCTCGCACCGCCGCCCGCACCCCGCCGCCCCGGCGGCGCCCCGCATCATGTCCCCATGGACCAAGCCCGTTTCGACGAGATCCTGCGCGCCCAGCCGGTCTGGGACACCGAGTTGCCCTCCTTCGACCCGGACCGGGCCCCCTCGGCGCCGCTGCCCCTCTTCCACGACTGGTTCGCGGCCGCCGCCGAGGCGGGGCAGGCCGAGCCGCACACCATGTCGCTGGCCACGGTGGACGCCGAGGGGCGCCCGGACGCGCGGATCGTCATCCTGCACGGCGCCGACGAGCACGGCTGGCACTTCGCCACCCACGCCACCAGCGCCAAGGGCCGCCAGCTCGCGGCCGCCCCGGACGCCGCCCTCTGCTTCTACTGGCCCGCCCAGGGCCGCCAGATCCGGGTGCGCGGCACGGTGGTCTCCGGCACCCCCGAGGAGGCGTATGAGGATCTGCACGTCCGCTCCACGGGTGCGCTGGCCGCGGCCCTGGTCGGCCGCCAGAGCGAGGTGCTGGACTCCCTCCCGGCGCTGACCCGGGCGAGCGAGGCCGCCTGGGAGCGGGCCCGGGCCGAGCCGGAGACCTCCGCCGAGACCTGGACGGTCTACGCGCTGACCGCGACCGAGGTGGAGTTCTTCCAGGGCGACGCCCGCCGCCGCCATGTACGCCTGCGCTACCGGCACGGGGAGGACGGCGACGGCGTCGGCTGGGTACGGGAGTTGCTCTGGCCCTAGGAGGCCACCACGCCCCGCGCCCACTCCGCTACCCTGCGCGCATGCCACAGCACTCGACTCCCCGCACCCCGGCCCGGTCCCGGGCGTTCGCGCTCACCGCCGGCGCGGCGACCGCCCTGCTGGCCGCGACGGCCGCGCAGCTGCTGCTCCCCCACGCCGCGGCGACCCAGACCCGCCACACCCTGGCCGAGCCCCCCGCCCCGTACACCCCCACTCCCCCACCGGCCCCCGAGGAGGGCTGGACGACGCACATCTATGCGCCCGATTGGCGATGACGAAGCGGGAGGGTAGCGGGATGCCCGGCCCTACCGGCAGGTACTCCATCACCATGCCGCGCGGCCTCACGGAGGCCGCCCGGGCTCGCGGCGGCCCGTCCGGCCCGTCCGCCTGCGTGACCGCCGCCGTCGCCCGCCGGATCGAGCGTGACGCCCTCGACGAGCTCATCACCGTCGCCGAGGCCGAACACGGACCCATCGGCGAGGAGGAGGTCCAGGCACTGCGCGATCGGCTTCACCAGGCCCACGGGCGTCAGGGGTGGAGCGGGGTGAACACCGCGTGAACCGCCCCGGCTGCCCCGGGACCGGTCATGGTCCTCACCCTCGGACCCGGAGGACCCGGACCCGCGGGCGGCCGCCCGGTGCGGTGGCCGTCTCACCGTGATCAAGGTCTGACCGGACGGGGGACGGGGGATGCGTCAGCGCCCCAGCCGGCTCAGCTCCCCCATGGCCTCGCGTTCCAGGCGGGCGAGCTCGGTCAGCAGGTCGCCCGCCTGTCCGAGGCCGTGCTCCTCGCCCGTCTCGCCGGCCCGGGCGATCAGTGCCGCGACCTCGGTCCACCCCTGCGCCGCCTCGGCGTACAGCCGGTGCCCGGTCCGCAGGCGACCGCTGTCCAGCAATCCTGCGCACTCGGCGAGGAAGTCGCGGTAGAGGTTGCGGAAGAGGGCGCCGCCGGTGCCGCCCTCCTCCATCAGCAGGGCGGCCCGCGGCAGGTCGCGCGCCGGGTCGGCGGCCCGCCGGAACCAGCCGCGCACCAGCTTTCCGGCCTTCTCGATGCCCCGGTGGCCGAGGTTGGCGATGGGCGGGGCGAGGAAGGCGTCCGCGCAGGCGGTGACGGCCGGGACGATCGCGTCCGGCAGGGAGGGCGGGTGTGCCGGGGCGGTGAGGGTGAAGGACCGGTGCCGGGCGGTCATCGGGCCGCGCTCGGCGCGGGCCCGGGCGAGCCCGGTCAGACTGGTGGACACCCGGCCGCCCTGCTGGGCGGTGTCCACCAGATACGCGTCCGTGTCGTCGTAGCCGTAGAGGGCGACGACGTGCCCGCCGAAGTGCGTCTTCGGTGTGAAGTAGTCCAGGTGGTAGCTGTCGAGCTGGAGTCCGACGGGCTGCCCGGCCTCCAGCGGCGCCACCACGTTCTCCCAGGCCCTGCGCGGGGAGGCGGTCTCCCGGACCCGGAGGTCGAGGCCGAGCCGGGCGGCCAGGTTCCTGGTGAGCTCGAACGGCTTGACCCGGCCTCCCAGAAAGGGGACGTCCATGCCCTTGGCGTCCCAGTAGACGAAGGACAGTCCGGAGCCGAGCCCGAAGAGCATGGCCTCGGACAGGTCGAGCCCCTGGTGCCGCAGCAGCACCCCCAGGGCCGTGGTCTCGCAGTGCCGGGTCGCCCGTACGTCGACCCGGACCGCCTTCCTCACCTCGTACGCTCGCTCCTCCACACCACCATGATGGCCCGGCCGACCCGCCTCACCCCGGGGTCGCGTCGCGCCAGGCCGCCTCGAACTCCTCGGCGCCCGTCTCCCAGGACGCGTACCGCGGGTCCCAGAGGTCCATCGGCGGATTGAACAGCCAGTCCTCCGGGGTGGTCCGTACGGAGCTGCCGTCGGCGGCCACCTCCACCTGGCGCAGCCGCCGGCCGTCCGGCCCGAGCTCGCAGACCAGACAGCTCCCGTCGCCGTCCTCCTGCCACCGCAGATACACCCGCTCCCGCCCGGCCAGCGCGCCGAACCCGGGCTCACCGCGCTGGGCCTCCCGCTGGGCCCGCAGCGAGCTGAGCGCGTCGGGCCCGGGCGCGTCCAGGTCCACCTCCTCCAGCCCCCAATCCGCCGCGCGGGCGCGGGTCTCCGGGTCGGTGACCACCTCCACCTCGGCGACCTCGCGCGGGATCTCCTCCGCGGAGGCGGCCCACACCCACCACCACACCCCGCCCATGCCGTAGTCATGGACCACCAGGTGCCGTGTCTTCCCCGCCGCGGTCTCCGCCGAGGTCTCCGTGTCCGCCACCGTCTGCCCGTCCCCCACGCGTCCTCCTGCCGGGACCACTACTCCCGATCGCCGGCGTCCCAGTCCTCCGGCAGCCGGGGCCCAGTGCCCCGGGTCCATACCACCCGCAGCGCCGAGCCGGAGATCCGCCAGCCCTCCGCCGTCCTGACCAGCTCCGTCACCGTATGCCCCGCGGAGACGAACACACCCCCAGAGCCGTCCCCCGAGCCGTCGGCCAGTACATGGGTGCTCAGCTGGGCGCCCCGGGCCGTGGCCCGATCACCGTCCACCTCGATGACGTTGCCGGTGCCCAGGTGCACGGTCCGGTCGAACAGCGCCATGGCCCGCCGGATCCGGGCCAGTACAGCGCTCCGGCCGCGGACGGTGCCCACGGGCATCTCGGCGCTGACGTCCTCGGCATAGAACCTCCGCGCCCACTCCTCGTCGAACACCCCCTCGTCCAGGGAGCGCAGATAGCGGTCCAGCAGATCGGTGATCTCCGCGCGGTCGGTCAGCGCCTGCAACTGCCGCCGCATCTCCTCGGTGTCCATACCGGCAGACTTCTGCCTCAAGCGCGGTTGAGGTCAAGCGGCCTACTCTTCTGCCCATGCCGAGTATCAGGGTGGGGAACGACACCGATCGCATGCTCACGGTCCGGGTGGAACCGCTGGGCGAGGACTTCTGGTTGAAGCCTGGCGAACGCCTCACCCTCGTCGCCCGGGCTCCGGAGGGCCCGGACTCCGGCGAACCGCCCTTCGAGGTCACCCAGCACGACAGCGGTGTGAACGTATGGAGCCACCTGGACGTCGAGCCTGTCGCCTACGACGGGTCGGGCACCGAAGTGCACTGCGGCCACCAGCGGCCCGCCGAGCCGCCACCCCCGGGCGACGAGACGGAGTACCTGCTGAGCAGCCCCGCCAACGCGCGCCGTCTGGCGGAGTCGATCGAGGAGTTGGAGGGCGGCGGCCGCACCCCCGCCCCCACGTGACCGGATCGCAACCGAACCCCCTCTTGACCGAGACCCACCACGTGAACGCCCGGTTACGCTCGGCGTTCATGACCGATCGCGCCGAGCAGCCTGACGAGCAGAGCCCCCAGAAGCACCCCGAGCCGCCCGTGTATGTGGTCGGCGGCGGGCCCGGGGGGCTGGCCGTGGCGGCGGAGCTGGGCAGACACGGGGTGCGGACGGTCGTCCTGGAGAAGGCGGACGCGGTCGGCGCCTCCTGGCGCGGGCACTACGACCGGCTGCGGCTGCACACCACCCGGCGGCTGTCCGGGCTTCCGGGGCTGCGGATGCCGCGGTCGTTCGGGCGCTGGGTGCGGCGGGACGATGTGGTCCGCTATCTGGAGAAGTACGCCGAGGTGCACCGGCTGGACGTGGTGACCGGGGTCGAGGTCAGCCGGATCGAGCGGGAGCCGGACGCGGGCGGCTGGGTGCTGTACGCGAGCGGGGGGCGGCGGCTGGTCGGGCGGGCCGTGGTGGTGGCGACCGGGTACAACCACACCCCGAGGGTGCCGGACTGGCCCGGGAGCGAGGCGTACCAGGGGGAGCTGGTGCACGCGGGGGCGTACCGCGACCCGGCGCCGTACGCGGAGAAGGACGTGCTGGTGGTGGGCGCCGGGAACACCGGTGCCGAGATAGCCGCCGACCTCGCCGAGGGCGGCGCGGGGCGGGTGCGGCTGGCGGTGCGGACGGTGCCGCACATCGTGCGCCGCTCCACCCTCGGCTGGCCCTCGCAGCGGACCGCGCTCCTGGTGCGGCGGCTGCCGGTGAGGCTGGTGGACCTGGCGGCGGGTCTGCTCTGCCGGGTCGCGATCCCGGACCTGTCGAAGCACGGGCTGCCCCGGCCGGACACCGGGCTGTACTCACGGGTGCGGCAGGGCGCCATCCCGGTGCAGGACGTCGGGCTGATCGCCGCCGTACGGAGCGGCCGGGTGGAGATCGTGGCCGCCGTGGAGGGCTTCGACGGCGGCGAGGTGGTGCTGGCGGACGGCAGCCGGATCGCCCCGGACGCGGTGATCGCGGCGACCGGCTACCGGCGCGGTCTGGAGGGGCTGGTCGGGCACCTGGGCGTGCTGGACGAGCGGGGGCGGCCACGGGTGCGGCGGGCCCGCTCGCCCCGGTCGGCGCCCGGGCTGTACTTCACCGGCTACACCAACCCCATCAGCGGGATGCTGCGCGAACTCGCCCGGGACGGGCAGAAGATCGGCGGTCGGATCGCCCGGCGGGAGGCCAGGGCCTCGGTGCGACGGGACCGCCGGGAGGCCCGGGCGGCCGAGCGGGAGCGCCGCTCGGCCCCGGTACGGGGCGCCGCCCAGCGCTGACCCGCCCCGGGCACCCGGCCGGGCGGCTACGCGGTGGCGGTCGAGGGGAGCGGTGGCCGCGATGCCGGGGGCGCCGGAGTGCGGTACGCGGCGAGGAAGACCCGCACGCCCGCCTCGGCGTAGTGGTCCAGTTCGGCCTCGGTGTGCACGGGGCCGCCGGTGAACATGGCCTGGTTCACCGGGATCCACAGCAGCAGGCCGGCGAAGTGGTCGGCGGCCAGCATCGGGTCGTCGATCCGGAGCAGCCCCTGCTCGGCGAGGCGCCGGAAGCTGCCGGCCAGGCTGGCAAGGCCCCGTTCGAAGCCCTGCCGGTACCAGGAGGCGCCCAGTTCGGGGAAGGCGTCGGCGTTGGCGATGATCAGACGCCGGAGCCGGAGCACCTGCGGCTGGGTGAGCGCCCGCAGGAACTCCCCCGCCACGCGGGTCAGTTCGGCCTCCAGACCGGCGGCGTCGGCGGGGATGTCGGACACCAGGTCGATCACGCCCTCCACCCGGTCGGTGGTGGCGAGGACGATCTCGGCGAACAGCTTCTCCTTGTCGGCGAAGTGCTTGTACACGGTCTGCTTGGAAACGGCGGCCAGCCGCGCGATGTCGTCCATGCTCGTCCCCGCGTAGCCCTTGTCGAGGAACACCGCGGTCGCCGCCTCCAGGATCGCCTGGTGCTTGCGTGCTGAACGGCTGTCCATCGTCCTCCCCTTCCCTCTTCCTTGCCCTGCCCCGGAAAGAGTACTGGACTGACCAGTACTCAGATGGGTACTGTACCGTCCAGTTCCGAAGAGGCGCCGGGCAACGGGTCCCGCGCTCGGACTTCTGACGACGGGGGTGGGTCCGCGATGGACGGCATGCGCACGGACGGCAGCACGGACACGGCTGTACACGGGAACGTGGCGGGGGACGAGGTGACCTCGGCGGACGGCACGGTGATCGCGTACCGGCGGCAGGGCTCGGGCCCCGCGGTGGTGCTGGTCTGCGCCGCCCTGATGACCCAGGGCGCCTACGCCCCACTCGCCGCGCTGCTGGCCGAGCACTTCACCGTCCACACCTACGACCGCCGCGGCCGCGGTGACAGCGGGGACGCGGCGGAGTACGACGTCCAGCGCGAGATCGAGGACCTGGACGCGGTGATCGGGCGCGCGGGTGGCGAGGCGATGGTCTACGGCATCTCGTCCGGCTCCGTGCTCGCTCTGGAGGCGGCGGCCCGGGGCAGCGCGATCTCCCGGCTGGCGCTGTACGAGCCGCCCTTCATCGTGGACGGCAGCCGCCCGCCGCTGCCCGAGGAGTACGTCGAGCACCTGAAGGCGCTGGTGGCCGAGGAGGCGTACGGGGACGCGGTCGCCTACTTCATGACCGCCGCCGTCGGTATGCCCGGCGAGATGGTGGCGGGAATGCGCCAGTCGCCCTTCTGGGCCGGTATGGAGGCCGTCGCCCGCACCCTGCCGTACGACGGGCAGGTCATGGGCGACACCATGTCCGGCCGCCCTCTCCCCCTGGACCGCTGGCGGTCGGTGACCGTTCCGGTCCTGGTCGCCAGCGGTGGCGCCGGGGAGGCGTTCATGCGGACCGGGGCGGAGGAACTGGCCCGTACGGGCGAGAACTTCACCACCCGCACCCTCCCCGACCAGGACCACAACGTGGACCCGGCGGCGCTGGCCCCCGTCCTCCTCGACTTCTTCGGCGCCGCCGCCCCCGCCGGGCGGTAGAGCGGACCCGGCCGCACCGCGCCCCCGTCACGCCGTCACGGCGGGGGCCCGGCGCCCGGGGCGGAGCACCAGGGCCATCAGGGCGGCCGCCGCGCACAGGGCGCCGGAGGCGTACCAGACGAGGTCATAGCTGCCGAAGACGTCCCGGGCGACGCCGCCGAGGAAGGCGACGAGGGCGGCGCCGACCTGGTGGGAGGCGAGGACCCAGCCGAAGACGATGGCGCCGTCCTCGCCGTAGTGCTCCCGGCACAGGGCGATGGTGGGCGGGACGGTGGCCACCCAGTCCAGGCCGTAGAAGACGATGAAGAAGACCATCGGCGGGTGGACGGCAGGGGCCAGCAGCATGGGGAGGAAGAGCAGGGAGACCCCGCGCAGGGCGTAGTAGACGGCGAGCAGCCGGCGGGTGTCGAAGCGGTCGGTGAACCAGCCGGAGGCGATGGTGCCGAGGACGTCGAAGACGCCGATCACCGCGAGGAGCGAGGCGGCGGCCGTCATCGGCATCCCGTGGTCATGGGCGGCGGGTATGAAGTGGGTCTTGACCAGGCCGTTGGTGGTGGCCCCGCAGATCGCGAAGGTTCCGGCGAGCAGCCAGAACGGCCCGGTGCGGGCGGCGCGCAGGAGGACGGCGAGCGCGCGGCGGGCCGCCCCCGGGACCGGCGGCGGCTTGGGGACGAAGGTGTCGGAGCCGTACGGGGCGAGCCCCACGTCGGCGGGGTGGTCGCGCAGCAGCAGCCAGACGAACGGGACGACGGCGAGCGCGGTCAGCGCCACGGTGATCGCGGCGGGCCGCCAGCCGTGCCGCTCCACCAGCCAGGACAGCAGCGGGAGGAAGACCAGCTGGCCGGAGGCCCCGGCGGCGGTGAGGATGCCGGTCACCAGTCCGCGCCGGGCGGTGAACCAGCGGCCGGTGACGGTGGCGGCGAAGGCCAGCGCCATGGAGCCGCTGCCCAGTCCGACCAGGACGCCCCAGAAGAGGACCAGTTGCCAGGCCGCGGTCATCCAGACGGTGAGCAGCGAGCCGGTGGCGATGACGCAGAGCGCCACCGCGACGACCCGGCGGATGCCGAAGCGGTCCATCAGCGCGGCGGCGAACGGCGCGGTCAGCCCGTAGAGGGCGAGGTTGACGGAGACCGCGAAGCCGATGGTGCCGCGCGACCAGTCGAACTCGTGGTGCAGCGGCTCGATCAGTAGTCCGGGCAGCGAGGCGAAGGCGGCGGCGCCGACGATCGTCACAAAGGCGACGGCGGCGACCGCCCAGGCGAGATGGAACCGGGGCGCGCGGGACGGGGGCGGCAAAGGAGTGGTGGGCGGCGGGGTCGTCTGGGTCACGGGTGACAGCCTTCCGGCCGCCGGACCATCGGACGAGTGGCCTGAATGACAGCGTTCGCTAGGATCGGGCCATGAGTGGGAGAGATGAGGGGCGTACGGGGGCGGGGGCGCCGCATCGGGTGGTGGTGCTGGCGCTCGCCGGGCTGCTGCCGTTCGAACTGGGCATCCCGCACCGGATCTTCGGCAGGGCGGTCGATAGTGCGGGGCGGCCGCTCTATACGACGGTGACCTGCGGGCTGGCGGCGGGACCGGTGCGCACCGACGCCGACTTCGACATCCGGGTGGAGCACGGTCCCGAGGCGCTGGCCACCGCCGACACGGTCGTGGTCCCCGCCTCGTACGAGCTGGGGCCGGTGTACGCGCAGGGGCGGCTCACCCCCGAACTGGCCGCCGCGCTGACGCACATCCGGCCCGGCACCCGGCTGGTGTCCATCTGCACCGGCGGGTATGTGCTGGCCGCCGCGGGCTTTCTGGACGGGCGCCCGGCGACCACCCACTGGTCCTCGGCCGAGCACTTCCAGCGGCTGTTCCCCGCCGTACGGGTCGACCCGGATGTGCTGTTCATCGACGACGGGGACGTGCTGACCTCGGCCGGGGTGGCGGCCGGGATCGACCTGTGCCTGCACATCGTGCGGCGCGACCACGGGGCGGCCGTCGCCAACGCGGTGGCCCGTCGCACGGTGGTGCCGCCGCATCGGGACGGCGGGCAGGCCCAGTTCATCGACCGGCCGGTGCCGGACGAGCGGCTGGCGACCACCGCGGCGGCCCGCGCCTGGGCGCTGGACCGGCTGCACCAGCCGCTCCAGCTGCGGGACCTGGCCGGGCAGGAGTCGATGAGCGTACGGACGTTCACCCGCCGCTTCCGGGAGGAGGTGGGCGTCAGCCCGGGGCAGTGGCTCACCCGGCAGCGGGTGGAGCGGGCCCGGCAGCTGCTGGAGTCCACCGATCTGCCGGTGGACCAGGTGGCGCGGGACGTCGGCTTCGGTACCGCGCAGTCGATGCGGGCGCACCTACTGGCCGTGCTCGGCGTTCCCCCGACGGTCTACCGCCGCACCTTCCGCGCCCGCGCCCCGCGGGACGTCGGGCCGGAGGCCCGGCAGGGAGCGCGGCCGTAGCAGCCGGCGCTCGCCGAACGCGCCTCCGGCGGTGAGGAGCAGCCCCAGACCGACGGCCGCCAGGATCGCGGTGGACGGGGCCACCCAGTGCAGCAGCGCTCCGGCGAGCGCCCCGCTGACCGCGTACCCGGCGCCCACGAAGGCGTAGTTCACCGAGAACCCGGCGGCCAGCAGGCTCGGTGGCAGCACCTGGCGGAGCTGGAGGTTGCGGGCCAGCCCGATCACCGACTGGCAGACCCCGGCCAGCAGCAGGGCGGCGCCCACAGCGGCGAGCCAGGGCAGCAGGGCGACGGCCACCACCAGGGCGAAGACCACCGGCAGGATCGCCAGGCACTGGACGGCGGGGCTGCCGGGCAGTGGGCGCAGCCCGTAGAGGAAGGCGCCGAGGGCCATCCCGACGGCGTACCCGGCCAGCAGCGGCCCGGCCCAGCCGATGGCGACCGACCGCTGCTCCAGCAGGGCGGGCAGGATCAGCTCGGCGAGCGCCAGCACCGACAGGCTCGCCGCCCCCAGCACGTACACCGGCCAGGCGCGGGCCAGCCGCCGGGTCCGCGAGGCGCCGGCCGGGGCCCCGTCGGCGTCCGGCCCGTCCGGCTCGGCGGGCCAGCCGGCGGGCAGCGCCCACAGCCCGGCGACCGAGGCGGCCATCAGCACACCGGCCAGCAGCATCGGCGCGCACGGCACGACCCCGAGGGCCAGTCCGGTGGCCGCGGCGGGCGAGACGGCCCAGATGCCCGAGACCAGCATGGTCTCCAGGCTCATCGCCGGGGCGACCGCACCGGGCGGCACCATCCCGGCGAGCACGGCCCGCAACCCGCCCGAGGTGGCCGCCGGGACGGCCCCCGCGAGGAACGCCAGGACCCCCAGCAGCGCCGGGTGGCCGCCTTGCGCCAGGCCGAGCCCGAGGAAGGCGGCCGCCCCGCCGGCGAGCCCGCCGACCAGCTGGGGGCGGGCGTTCTCCGGCCGCATCCGGGTGCCGAGCACCGGCGCCCCGACGATCTCGCCCAGCACATAGGCGGCGGCCAGCACCGCGCCCAGCGAATACCCGCCGGGCCGTTCACGGACCATCAGCACCAGCGCCAGCGGGGCCATCGCCACCGGCAGCCGCGCCCCCACGGAGACGGCGCACCAGACGAGAACGGGCCGGGTGGCGAGTGATCGGTATCCGGGCATGGCACCGAACGTATCGAAGGGTGCCGGTGCCGGGTCCACCGAATTCCCCCGCCCAGCGGCCGCCGGGTCGGTGGGCGCCCAGCTCAGCGGCCCGCGGCGGCGTCCTGGGCGGCACCCCCGGCGTCCGGCGTCCCGGGCAACCTTGCCGGCGGCGATCCGCCCGGGACGGGCGCGTCCGGCGTCCAGGCGGCCCCGGACGCGAGGGGCGGCAACCCGCGTGCGGCGGGCGGTCGAGCAGACCGGAAGCGGCCCGGGACTCCACTGCGGGGCAGGCCGAAGGGTCCCGGCCGCCCGATGGGCGCCCCCGGGCGCCCGCTCAGCGACCCGCGGCGTCCTGGGCGGCCTGTTCCAGGCGGGCGCGGTGCTCGGCCCACCACGTCTCGTCACCGGGCGGGATGTTGGCGGACGCACGGGTCGCGCCCACGCTGCCGTCCAGGGACTCGCGCAGGATGTCGGCGTGGCCCGCGTGCCGCTGGGTGTCGGATATGACTCGCACCAGGATGTGGTGCAGCGTCACCTCGGCCCGCTCCTCGGGCCACCAGGGCACCCGGCCGACCGCGTCCAGCGGCAGCGCGCCGACCGTGTCGTCCGTGTGCCGCCAGGCCGCGCGGTACAGCCCGGTGATCCGGTCGCGGGACTCCTCGGCGGTGGCCCACATGTCGTCATTGGGCTCGGCGGCCCGGGTGTACCACCAGACCGGGGGCTCCTGTCCGGCGAAGTACGGCCGGTCGAAGGTGTCGCCGAAGTACGCCAGCTCCACCCCCGACGCGTGCTTGACCAGCCCCAGCAGATTGGTGCCGGTGGGGGTGAGGGGACGGCGGGCGTCGTACTCGGAGAGCCCCTCCAGCTTCCACAGCAGGGCGTCCCTGGCGTCCTGGAGGTAGCGGAGCAGCTCGGCCTTGGCCCGCTCGTCCCCGGCCCGGTGGTCTCTCGCCTGCGGTGCGGTCATATCAGCGAGTCTGGCACCCGGCACTGACAGCGGCACCGGCACCGGCGCTGACGGCCGACCGTGCTCCCGCCCCGATCGGGGCCGGGGCCGGTCACCAGGGCCGGGCGCCGAAGGCGGCGGGGGAGGCGACGGGAGAGGGCTCGGTGGCGGGCTTGTCCTCGCGGTCCACCTCGCACCAGATGCTCTTGCCGCCGCCCTCGCGCTGCCAGCCCCAGCGGTCGGCCAGCCCGTCGACCAGTTCCAGGCCGCGCCCGCCGGTCTCCTCGCCGGTGGCCTGGCGCGGACTGGGCGGACGGGCACTGGTGTCGGCCACCTCCACCCGTACCGTCCCCGCCTTGCCGGCCACCGGGCCCGCACCGGACAGCATCCGCAGCACGGCCGGACACCCGGTGTGCACCACGGCGTTGGTGACGAGCTCCGAGACGATGAGCACCAGCGTGTCCGCCAGCGTCTCGTCGTCCCCTATCCCCGAGCCGGTCAGCAGCGACCGCGCCCACGAGCGGGCGCGTCCCACCTCCGCGGGATCGGGACCGATCTCCAACTGAACCTGAAGCACCTGCACCGCTCACACCACCCGAATCGGCGGACACTTCGCCTCATGTCTCACAGCGACCACAGCCTCAACAGTCGTCGTCACCGAACGTGATTCTCCGTGCCGCACAGCATGGTTGACGTACAGTCACCGCAACAAGCGCTACGGGCATATTCCAGCGCGAAGGAGTACGCGTACCGCATACTGTGCGACCCCCCGGCCGGGCAGTCGAACGGTGGGGTCTACGCCGCTGCCGGTGAACCGTCCACATCCCCCGCAGCGTACCGGAGTGCAATCGCGACTCCGGCGTGTGACCGGCGCCCCCCTGCGCCGAACCGATGCGCCCCTGTCGGCGTCCACGCTCCGTGAGCGCCGGTCGTGCGCCGGGCATGATCGAGCCACGGCAGGCGGTCAGTGGTCGGCCGCACCCGGGTCCTCGGTGACGAAGTAGCGGGCGAAGGCCGCGACCGCCTCCTCCTCGTCCACCAGACCGCTGCGATCCACATCCAGGCTCTCCGCCGCCAGCGCCGCCGCGTGCGCGTCGACGCCGAGCGCCCGCAGCGCGCGCTCCACCTCCCCGGTGGTGGCCCGGCGGTCGTCGTCCTGGTCGGCGACGAGCAGCAGCCCGCGCACGAACGGGCGGGCGATCTCGGCGAAGCGCTCGGGGTTGTCGCGCAGCCGCTTCACCGCGCCGTGCACGAACTCCTGCCGGCTGACCCGCTGGTCGCCGTCCACGTCGGCGATCCCGGCCACGCCCTGCCAGAAGGCCTCGGCGCCGTTCGCCAGTGACTGCCCGGCGTCGGACCGGTAGCGCTTGCCGAACTCCTCAAGGACCCGGCTCGCCGCGGTCGAGAAGTCCTCGCGGGAGATATAGCCGTTGCCGTCCTGGTCGAAGGCGTCGAAGCGGGAGGCGATCCGGCGCTGGTAGAGCTGCTCTGCGTCCATGCCGGGAGGGTACCCGCGAGGCGCGCCGCGTCACCCGGCCGGCCGGTCACCTGCCAACTGCCGCCCGCCGCCGGGACGCACGGCCTTCAGGCGGAGAGCTGCTCGTCGTTGTCGTCGCGGGTGGCGGCGGGCACGTCCGGGTAGACGGCGAACAGCCGCCGCACCCCGAGGGCGCTCATCACCCGGTTGACGTGGGAGCCCTCCACCGCGCCCCGGGCGGGCAGTATCAGCCGCAGCCGCCCCCGGCAGGAGTGCAGCAGGCGGCGGGAGGCGATCAGCACCCCGACCCCGCTGGAGTCGCAGAACAGCACCTCGGACAGGTCCAGGACGACATCGTGGCGACCGTCGGCCACCGCCTCGTGCACCCGCCTGCGTACCACCGGCGAGGAGACCAGGTCGAGTTCTCCCTGGATGCTGAGCACCGTCCAGGAACCGTGCTCGGCCTCGTCCACCGTGAGCGTCACACCCCTCACCCTTCGCCGATCCGCCAGGACACCCCGCAGGGACCCCCGCGAGAGAACCGGAAGCACCAGTTCCTTATCGGCGGCTGCTGCCCGGTCGTCCTCCCATGAAACACGATGGTGCCGCAGTGACGTTTCCCTCTACCACTCCCGGGCCGCCCGGGGGCGCACTTGCGGCAAAGAAAGGCGCGTTGCCGGGGGTGCGCACTACATTCGAGAGGAACGGCCGAGAGGAACGGCGGCAACGGCGGCATTCGATGAGGGCCGGCAGCGCGTCCGGGCTCGGGAGGGCTCCCCATGGCGAAGGACACACCACCGCGCTGGGACCGCAGGATGCAGCAGCGGCTGTCGCGCGGCGAGGCGGCCGCGCTGGGCGAGTTGTACGACCGCTTCGCCTCCCTGGTGCACAGCACGGCCTACCGGGTGCTGGACGACGAGGAGGCCGCGGACCGGGTCACCCGGGAGGTCTTCGGCTACGTCTGGGAGAACCCGGACGCCTATGAGCCGCGCCGCGACGGCTCCATGCGCTCCTGGATCGCCAAGCTCAGCCGGCGGCAGGCCGTGCACCGCCTGCGCCAGGCGGAGACCCGGGCGCAGTTGGAGCGGGGCGGGGGCGGCGCCGAGGACGCCGAGGAGGTGGAGCGGAAGGTGCGGCGGGCGGCGGTGTCGGCCCGGGCGGACTTCATCGTGCGGTCCATGCCCACCCCGCTGCGGCTCGCGCTGGAGTCGGCGTACCTCCAGCGCCGGGACTACCGGCAGACCGCGGCCGAGCTGGGCGTGACGGAGGACGAGGCCCGGCGCCGGCTGCGGCTCGGGCTCCAGCTGCTCGCCACCGCCAACACCGGCCCGCTGGACGGGCGGGCGCTGTGAGCGGCGGTTTCGAGGACGAGCGGGGCGGGGCCGGCGGCGCCCCGCGCATCCCGGGGCCGCGCTGGGCGGCCGACGACCACGGCGTACTGCCGCCGGAGGGCGAGCCCGCACCGGAGACCGAGGCGGTGCCGGCCGCTCCCCTGGTCCTGACGCACAGTGTGCTCCAGTCGCTGCTGGGGGCCTGGGCGCTGTCCGTCTGCTCGGCCGAGGAGACCGACGCGGTCGAGGAGCACCTCACCGCGTGCGCGCCCTGCGCCGAGGAGGCGCTGCGGCTGCGGGACGCGGTCGGGCTGCTCCACCACGAGGTGGCGCTCGACCTGGATCCGCTGCTGCGCTCACGGGTGCTGGAGAACTGCCTCGGCCGCCGCCCGCCGACCATACCGGTGCCCGACTGGGCCGGTCCGTACGACGCGGAGACCGCGCGGCTGGACGCGCTGCTGCGGGACCTCGGCGAGGGCGAGTGGCACGCGCCGGTGGAGCTGCGGTGGTTCGACGGCCTCCGCCCGGCCAGCCGGCCCACCACGGTCGCCGGGGTGATCGGGCATCTGACGGCGGTGGACGGGCTGGTGGCCTCGGCGCTCGGGCTGGACCGCGGCCCCGGGCCGAGACCGGGGCCGGGGCAGGGGCCGGGCGCCGGTACGCCGCTGGAGCGGACCGAGGCGCTCTGGTCGCGCTGGCCGGAGGACGGGCCGCCGCCCACCCGGGCGGTCCGCGGGCCCTGGCGGGAGCAGGTCCACACCCTGCTGCGCACGGTCTCCTTCGCCGGCCGGGGCGCCCCGGAACTGGCCGTCTCCTACGGCGGCTTCACCCTGCCGCTGAAGGACTCGCTGCTGGACCGGGCGTTCGAGTGCTGGGTGCACGCCGAGGACATCGCGTTGGCGGTGGACTACCGCTATGCCCCGCCGAGCGGCGCCCATCTGCACGACATGATCGACCTGGCCGCCCGGATGCTGCCGACGGCGCTGGCCGAGCGGCGCCGGGCCGGTCTCGCGGCACCGGGCGCGCTGGCCGAGGCGGGGGCGCCGGGCCGCACGCTCCATCTGGAGATCGAGGGCGCGGGCGGCGGTGACTGGTACATCGCCCTGGACTCGCCCGCCGCCCTCGGCACCCCGGACCGCAAGATCGCCCAGGTGGCACTGGACGGGGTGGAGTTCTGCCGGCTGGTGGCCGGCCATGTCGAACCGGAGGAGGCCGCCGCGGGCCAGGACGGCGACCGGGCCGCCATCCGGGACACCCTGCTGGCGGCGGCCTCGCTCAGCCGGATGTGACGCCGCCGGTCCCGGATGCCGTACGCGGGAGGTCAGGCGAAGACGACCGTGCGGCGGCCCCGTATCCGTACGAAGGACTACGCGAAGACGACCGTGCGGCGGCCGTTGAGCAGGATGCGGTGCTCGGCGTGCCACTTCACGGCGCGGGCGAGCGCCTGGCACTCCACGTCGCGGCCGATGCCGACCAGCTGGTCGGGGGTGACCTCGTGGCCGACCCGCTCGACCTCCTGCTCGATGATCGGGCCCTCGTCGAGGTCGGCGGTGACGTAGTGCGCGGTGGCGCCGATCAGCTTCACCCCGCGGGCGTGCGCCTGGTGGTAGGGCTTGGCGCCCTTGAAGCTCGGCAGGAAGGAGTGGTGGATGTTGATGATCTTTCCGCTGAGCTGCTTGCACAGGTCGTCGGAGATGACCTGCATATAGCGGGCCAGGACGACCAGCTCCACGTTCTCGGCGCGCACCAGCTCCAGCAGCCGCGCCTCGGCCTCGGCCTTGTTCTCCTTGGTCACCGGGATGTGGTGGAAGGGGATGCCGTAGGAGGCGGCCAGCTTGGCGAAGTCGGTGTGGTTGGAGACCACGGCCACGATGTCGACCGGCAGCGCCCCGATCCGGGTGCGGAACAGCAGGTCGTTGAGGCAGTGGCCGAACTTCGACACCATCAGCACGACCCGCATGCGCTCGTCGGCGCGGTGGATCTCCCAGTCCATGGCGAAGGAGTCGCCGACCGCGGCGAAGCTCGCCCGCAGCTTGTCCACGGTGACCGGGGACTCGGCCGAGAAGTGGACCCGCATGAAGAACAGGCCGGTGTCCCGGTCGCCGAACTGCTGACTGTCCTCGATGTTGCAGCCGGTGATGAAGAGATAGCTGGAGACGGCGTGCACGATGCCCTGTTTGTCCGGGCAGGAGAGCGTGAGGACGTACTGGTCGGTCATCCCGGCAGGATGCCATATCGGGGCCGGTCGGACCGACGGCCGTCCGGTGGCCGGACCCGGCGCGACCTCGTACGGGGACGGCCTGGCCGTTGGGTTCGCGGGCGGCCGGCTCAGGCGGCGCGGGTGAGGGCGCGCAGGGCGTCCAGGGAGCCGGGCGGCTGGTCGGGGTCCTCGCCGTCGCCGGCCGCCAGGCGTATATGGGCCTCGCGGGCGGCCCGTACCGCCTCCGGCCAGCCGGAGTGCTCCAGATACGCGGAGACCGGGGCGTCGGCGCCGACCTGGTGCATGATCCGCAGCACCCGCAGCACCGCGACGTCCACCAGGGCGGCCTCGCCGGAGTCGCGGAAGATCGTGCCGACGTACTTCTCGGCGGACCAGTTGTCCAGCCAGGTGTCCTCGACCAGCCGGTACACGGCGTCGGTGACATCCCCGTAGCCCTCCCGGCCCGCCAGCCAGCAATCGTGGTGGAAGACGGGGTCGGAGAGCATGTGCAGCGCCGAGCGCACGTTCGCGCGCCAGCGCCACCACGGCAGGTCGGTGAGCGGCATGCCGCCCATGGTGGAGGAGCGACGGCCGCCACGGGAAGGGTTCACGGAAGCTGACACGTTTCGATCGTACGTTCCCCTTCCGGGCGGACGGACGGCTCAGGGCGTTCACCTCGCCGTCATCCTCCGTTGCGCGCGTCACACTCCCGCGTTACGGATGAGGCGGAAGTGTGCGTGTCCATGACCGGTTACGGCAGGCGACTCTCCCCCCTCCGCTTTCCCTTCCGACTCTCCTCCGCACCGCTGTGGAAGACGGCCGTGGCGCTCGCCTCGGCCTGTCTGCTGACCCCCCTGACCACCGGCTGCGGGGCGCTGCCCGGAGTCGGGGACGCCGACGGCGCCGTGACGGTGATGACCTGGGCACCCGCGGACACCTCGGCGACCAACATGCCCGGGATGCCGGCCATGGCGCAGGCCTACGCCCGCTGGGTCAACTCCCGCGGCGGCCTGGGCGGCCGCGAGCTGCGGGTGCTCACCTGCAACGAGGGCAACGACCCGGCCCGGGCCGCCGACTGCGCCCGCCGCGCGGTGGACGAGGGCGCGGTGGCCGTGGTCGGCTCGTACAGCCGCAACAGCCGGGCCGCGCTGCCGCCGCTGGAGGCCGCCGGCATCCCGTACATCGGCGGCTACGGCGTCACCGACGACGAGTTCTCCAGCCCGGTGTCGTACCCGGTCAACGGCGGCCAGTCGGCGCTGCTGGCCGGCAACGGCATCCAGCTCGCGGGCGTCTGCGAACGGGTCTCCCTGGTCCGCCCGGACTCGGTCTCCGACAGCGTGCTCTCCGCCCTGCTCAACTCCGGCCTGGCGGAGGGCGACCGGCGCACCGCCGCGGACATCCCGGCCGCGGTGGACGCCGGCGAGTACACCGAGGCCGCCCTCGCCTCGCGCTCCCGGGCCGGGACCTCGGGCGGCTGTGTGACCGCGGCGCTCGGCGAGCGCACCGCGCACTTCTTCGACTCCTTCCGCCGGCTGCCGCCCGACGGCCGCCGGGTGCGGGTGGCCTCGGTGCTCGGCAGCGTCGACCAGCCGCTGATCGACCGCACCGGCGGCGCCCGGGGGCCCTTCGAGGGCGCCTATGTCACCGGCTGGTACCCGGAGTCGGGGGACCCGCGCTGGGGCAGGATGCGGGACGTGATCCGGGCGCACGCCTTCGACGACGACCGCATCGACCCGGCCGACACCGGGGTGCAGACCACCTGGATCGCGTACACCGTGCTGTCCCAGGCCGTCGCCTCGCTGGGCGAGGACGCCCCGGTCACCTCCGAGGCGCTGCTCGCCGCGTTCACCCGAGGGGTACGGGTGGACACCGGCGGGCTCACCCCCGAACTGCGCTGGCGCTACCAGGACATGCTGGGCGAGCCCGACTTCCCCCGGATGGTCAACCGCCAGGTGACCTTCCAGGTGGTGCGCGACGGCCGGCTCGTGGCCCAGCGCAAGGGCTTCGTGGACGTGGCCGGGACCATGCGCAAGGCCAGTCTGTAGCCCTCGGTGGCGGTGGCCGCCGGGGCGGTGCGGATGCGGCAGGGCCCCCGCAGCGACTACAGCTGCTCGGGCTGGTGGGGGGTGAGTCCGTACTTCCCGGCGATGCCGTTCCAGAGCGGGGCGGCCTTCCGCTTGGCGGCGGTGGCCTCGCCGCTGGCCTTGTTGGCCTGGGCGGTCGCCCCGGTCGAGCGAGCCTCGCCGCCCTTGCAGATCTTGCGGCCCTTGGCCTGGTCGGCCCAGGTCGCGTAGTGGTCGTCGGCCCGCGCGGAGGCCTGCCAGGCCTCGGTGAGCGCCGAGGTCAGCTCGGCGTGGCCGGGGAGCTTGTCCACAGAGAGCTGCTGGAGCTTGGTCACCAGCCCCCGGCGCTGCCCGGCGGCGCCCCGCAGATCGGTGGCGGCCTGGTCCAGGCCGTCGCAGCGCTTGATGCTCTCCACCGAGCGGATCACCGCCGCGCGGCTGTCGTTGCTCTCCGCGAGCAGCTTGTCCAGCGCCTCGGCCTGCTTCTTCGCCGGGTCCTCGGGCGCCGGGGAGGAGCCCTTGCCGCCGTCCGGGGTGGGCGAGCCGGCGGCGACCGTCCCGGTGCCGGGCGAGGCGTCGCCCCCGGGCTCCTCGCCGCCGCTGAGCAGCGCCCCCGCGCCCAGCCCGAGCACGGCGCAGCCGACCACCACGGCGGCGATCAGCGGCACCTTGGACGAACGCTGCGGCCGTGAATCCCCGTAGCTGTCCTTGTCCCCGCCTCCGCCGCCGTAGACCGGCGGTACGGGGGCGCCGGGACCCCGGCCGCCGCCCACGCCGGTGGGCGGCTCCTGCTGGTAGCGGGGGATGTGCTGGGTCGCCCCGGCCGCGCCGGCCGCCTGGGCCTCGCTGCGGAACAGGTTGTCGAACTCCGCCGGGGTACGGCGCTCCTCACCCGGGCCCGTCGTCCCGTACGGCTGCCCGGGCACCGGCGGCAGGTACTGGGTGGCGTCGGAGTCCCCGGCGGCCTGGGGCGGCGGCGGGGCGCCGGGCCCCTCTGCCGGGACGGCGCCGAGGAAGCGGGTGGACTCGCCCGCGTGCTCGGCCGGCAGCGCGCCCGGGCCGGAGCCCTGGGGCCCGCCGGAGGCGACCGGCGGCAGGTACTGGGTGGCGTCCGCGTCACCGCCGGCCGGCCGCTGCGGGGCCCCGGACGGCGCGGCCTCCGGCGGCAGCGGCTGCGCGCCGTTGGACGGCGGCTCCGACTGGGCGGGCGGGTAGCCGTAGCCCTGCGGGGGCTGCGGCGGCTGCTGACCGTACGGGGACGGGGGGCTCTGCGGCGGCTGCTGACCGTACGGGGACGGGGCGGCGGCCGGAGGCTGCGGGTAGCCGTAGCCCTGCTGGGCCGCCGGGGGCGGATAGCCGTACCCCTGCGGCTGCTGGGGCGGGTAGCCGTAGCCCTGGGCCGGCTGCGCGGGCGGATAGCCGTAGCCCTGCGCGGGCTGCTGACCGTACGAGGACGGGGGGCCCTGCGGCGGCTGCTGACCGTACGAGGACGAGGGGTGACCGTAGGGCGGCTGCGGGTCGCCGCCGGCCGCCCAGGGCTGCCCGCCCGCCGGGCCGCCCTGCCGACCGCCCTGCGGGCCGTCCTGCCGGTCGCCGGGCACCCAGGGCTCGCTGCCGTCGCCGGGCAGCACGACACCCTCGTGCGCGGGGCGGGCCGCCGGGTGGTGCGGCTCGGGGCCCTGTCCACTGTGCGTCGTCACCGGGACTCCTGTGTTTCGGCCTGTCGTCAACCTACGGAAGCGTCGCCTCACGCTACCGGGTGGTGACGACAGGGCGCACACCTGTCTGGTCACGGTGGCCACGGCCCCGCACGGCGCCCGGCCCACCGGGCACCGTACGGCTCGTCAGGCGGCCTGCGGCTCCAGCAGGGCGCCGAACTCCCGTACCGCGGGCTCGTTCCCGTACGGCTCCAGGCGTTGCCGCAGGTCGTCCAGGTACTCGGCGCCGCGCGAGGAGCGCAGGGTGCCCAGGAGTTCGGCGGCCCGGGTGCCGGTGGCGCAGGCGGCCTCGATCTCGCGCTGCTGCACCTGCGCGGAGGCCAGCAGCACCAGGCCGATCGCCCGGCGCCGCGCCTTGGTCTCGGGCAGGGCGGCCAGCGCCTCGTTCGCCGCCCGCTCGGCCTCCTCCGAGCGGCCCAGATCCCGCCAGCAGTGGGCCAGTTCGTCGGAGAGGTAGGCGTGGTCGAAGTGGGCGATCCACTCCGGATCGTCGCCCGACTCCGGGTCGGCCCGGTCCAGCGCGGCCACCGCCCTGGACGCCGTGTCCCGGCAGGTGCGGGCGTCCCCGAGCAGCGCGTGCCCGCGGGCCTCGGCGGCCAGGAACATCGCCTCCGCGCGCGGGGTGACGCGCCCGCGCGCCCCCTCCTGCGCCGCCCGGGCCAACTGGGCGATCTCCCGCGGGTTCCCGAGCTCGGCGGCGAGGTGGCTCATCGAGGCGGCCAGCACATAGCCGCCGTAGGCGCGGTCGTCGGCGGCCTGCGCCAGCCGCAGCGCCTGGATGTAGTAGCGCTGGGCGAGCCCGGGCTGCCCGGTGTCCACCGCCATGTACCCGGCCAGCTCGGTCAGCCGGGCGACGGCCGCGAAGAGCCGTCTGCCGACCGTGTCCCGGTAGGAGCCGGACAGCAGCCCGGACACCACGCTGTTGAGGTAGTGCGCCACCACCGGGCGGACATGCCCGCTGCCGAACCGGTGGTCCAGCTCGACCAGCGCGTTCGTCATCGCCCGCACCGCCGCCACGTCCGCCTCACCGACCCGGGACCCGGCCTGCCGCGCCACCTGGGCGTCCGCCGCCGTGATCAGCCAGTCCCGACTGGGCTCCACCAGCGCCGAGGCGGCGACCGTCGAGCCGGACAGGAAGTCCCGCCGCCCCACATCGCTCCGCCACAACTCGGTGACCTGCTCGATCGCGCCGAGCACGGTCGGCGAGAACTGGAGCCCCACTCCGGAGGCGAGGTTCTTGCCGCCTGCCATGCCGATCTCGTCGATGGTGACGGTCCGGCCGAGCTTTCGCCCCAGCGCCTCCGCGATCAGCCCCGGCGCCCGGCCGCGCGGCTGCTGGCCGCGCAGCCAGCGCGCCACCGAGGTCTTGTCGTAGCGCAGGTCGATCCCGCGCTCGGCGCCGACCATGTTGACCCGGCGGGCGAGCCCGGCGTTGGAGCACCCCGCCTCCTGGATGAGCGCCTGCAGCCGTTCGTTGGGCTGACGGGCGACTAGCGGTCTCGCTGCCATTGACTACCCCCTGCTGCCCCGGCGGTCGGTCCGTCGGATCTCCGCGGATGTCGTGTGTGCCGATATGCCGGCGATGGATGTCCGTGAATGAATGCCCGGGCGGTCTGCGAAGAATGCGGTTGTTGGTGACGGATGCGCGGGATGTGTACGGGAACATGCGGGCCGTTGACGGGTGACGGGTACACGGACCCCGTCGGCGCCACGGCACTTGCTACCCCGTCGAGCGGCCCGGCGCCCGCGCGCGCCCCCGCCCGTGCACCGATGCGCCGTGGGCGGGGCATCGGTGCGCGGACGCGCTCCCCTCCCTCCCTTCCCGCGCCCGGCCCCCCGCGGGCCGCACACCGCCCGGCCGCCGCCGCCCCACCCCGTAACCCCCTCCCACGAGGGAAGTTGAGACATCCGTGGAAGAGGTGGAGGAGACCGTGGAAGAGACCATCGGAGTCACGGAGGCCGCGCGCATCCCCCAGCAGCGCGGCGAGCAACTGCTGGACTGCGCCGTGCGGTACGCGGAAGAGCGCCACTGGGACGTGCTGCCGGGCACCTGGCTGGAGGTGGCCGACGGCCGGGAGCTCTGCTCGTGCGCGGACGCCGCCTGCCCGCAGCCCGGCGCCCACCCGGCCCGGCCGGACTGGGCGAACCAGGCGACCGGCAGCGCGACGGCGGCGCGGCGGCTGTGGGGCAAGCAGCCCCGCGCGTCGATCCTGCTGCCCACCGGCCGCACCTTCGACGCGCTGGACGTGCCGGAGTCGGCGGGCTTCCTGGCCCTGGCGCGGATGGAGCGGATGGACCTCACCCTCGGACCGGTCACCCGCACCCCGGACCGCCGGATGGTCTTCCTCGTACTGCCCGGCGGCGCGCCCAAGGTCCCCGACCTGGTGCGCAAACTCGGCTGGTCCCCCGCCGGTCTCGACCTGATCGCCCGCGGCGAGAGCTCCTACGTCGCCGCGCCGCCCACCCGCATCGGCGGCCCCGGCGCGGTGCAGTGGGTGCGCCGCCCCACCCAGGCCAACCGCTGGCTGCCCGACGCCGAGGAGCTGATCAGCCCTCTCGCGTACGCCATCTCGCGCGAACGGGCGGACAGGTCGGCATAGCCGACGCCACCGCGGCCGGAACGCTCCACGCCGTAGCCGCTCACGCGTTGCCCCACCTCCGCGTGCGTACGACAGGGGGAGCCCCGCACAGCCCCGACCAGCGACGACCATCCGGAGGGCAGCTCCTGCCCGGTCACTGTGCTTGGGTTGACCGTCGTTCCTGGTCTGGCAAGGAGATGCGCTGTGCCCCTGGTGTCTGTCGTGATGCCCGTGTACAACTCGGCGGCCACCCTTGGCGCGGCCGTCCGGTCGGTGCTCACCCAGACCCACGGCGACCTGGAGCTGCTGGTCACCGACGACCGGTCATCCGACGGCTCCATGGACCTGCTCCGCGCGTTCGCCGAGCAGGACGAACGCGTCCTGCCGGAGTCGGCACCCGAACGGGGCGGTGCGGGCCGGGCCCGCAACCTCGCGATCCAGCGGGCCCGCGGGGACTACATCGCCTTCCTCGACTCCGACGACATGTGGTTGCCGGAGAAGACCGAGAGGCAACTGGCCTTCGCCGCGGACGGCGATGCGCCGTTGACGTTCACCTCGTACTTCAAGATGGACGCCGACCACACCGGCGAGAGCACCGACTGGGCTCCGAACGGGCGGGTGATCCGGGCGCGGGAGCGCGTGGACTACCGCGCGATGCTGGTCCGGGACCACATCGGTGCACTCACCGCCATGTATGACCGCGACATCCTGGGCACGAGGTTGATGCCGGAGATGCGCAAGCGCCAGGACTACGCCCTCTGGCTGTCGATCATGCGGGACGGCGCCGACGCCCGGGGCCTGGCCGAGCCGCTGGCGGTGTACCGAGCCCACCAGGCAGGGTCGCTCTCCTCCGACAAGTTGTCGCTGGTGCAGTACAACTGGGCTCTGTACCGCGAGCACGAGCATCTGTCGGTCGCGCGATCGACGCGGGCGCTGGCCGGCGCCGTGTGGCAGTCGCTGCGCAACTCGCGCATCTGACACCCGCGGGCCCGGGACGCCCGGTCGCCTGCGCGGCGGCCGTGGCCGTCTACTGACGGGTGTCGTCACGCGCCTTGGCTCTCCTGGTGCTCGTCGCCGTGCAGGATCGCCGCCCTGGCTGCCCAAGCCAGGATGCTCTGCCCCCGCAGGGACAGCCCGAGCCGGTTCCAGTGGAAGATCACGTGGTAGCTGAGCACCTGCCGCAGCCCACGGTCGAGTGTCCCGTTCTGGACGCCCTCGGCGAGCACTCGGCCGGTGCTGCGGAAGGCGGCGGCCCACTCGGCGACGGGCTCCAGCGGGCCCCCGGAACGCAGCAGTGCATCACTGTCGGCGAGAAGCAGGGAGCGGATCTCCTGGGCTCGGGCGTTGAGACGTTCCGGCGGAACGCCGCTGACGGCCGAGCGGTGTTCCGTCGTGATGACGCGGTCCCAGACATCGCCCTGCTCGTACCACTCCAGCCGGGCGGCGCGCATCATGATCGTGCAGAGGAGGACGGACAGTTCCCTGGGCCCGATGGTGAGGCCGCCGTGCCGGCGCAACCGCTGGATCTCTCTGCTGTCGGCGACGAACAGGGCGTGCGCGGCCGTCATGCTGGTCGCCCCGCCGAACGCCGGCGTCTCCGGTTCGTAGATGCCGGGCCACCAGCGCTGGAGGTGTCCGTCGGAGACCAGGCGGTCAAGGCCGTCTCCGACTGCCGACCTGGTGCCGACCGTGGGCCGGACCCGGAGGCGCAGACGCCAGCAGGGGTGCTTTCTGGTGTACCACCAGCCGTCGATCGCGCCGGCGGCCTCCGCCTCGCACAGGATGGGCAGGACGTGTGTGGTGAAGGTGGTGTCGGCGTTCGGCCAGTCGGTGAACTGGAGGTACGTCTGGCACCACTCGGTGGTGACTGCGTGACGGGTCAGGGCTTCCCGGCCGGCCTGGTCGTAGACCGCGACCGCATCGGAGAGGACCACGGAGTCCATCCGGTACTGCTGCGCCGCGTCGGCGAGCGGAAGACCGGTGAGGACGGCGAGGACGGCGAGCCGCGTCGGGCACGGCTCGGCTGCCTGAGTCAGTCGATCAGCAGACATGCGTCCCATCCCGTGCTCGGCGCCTGCTGAGAGGCGAAGGTGGTGAGGGCGAGCCCGGTGCCGGCGACGCCGTTGATCAAGCCGGGGGCCGAGGGAAAGCTGGGCTTGCCGACCGCGGTGAGGGCGTTGCCAAGACGTTCCGGAAGGGTGTGCAGCCGTGGGTCGAGCGCGTCTGCGGCGGCGCGGTAAGCGGTCTGGTAGATGCCCGCCCATCCGTGGCAGAGGCCGTTGTCGGTGACCTGGGCGAGCTGCGCGGGATCCGTCAGAGCCCGGTACAGCGCGTCCTCGTAGAACCTCTGGAGCGTGGAGGAGCGCAGGGCGATCCCGGCGAGCTGGCCGGCCCGAGCGATGCCCGTGGTGCCGTAGCACCAGCTCGGCCGGGCGGGTGCATCGTGGTGGAGGTGGCCGTGGTCGAGGTCGCGTCGTGAGATGTGCTCGGGCCACCACGGGCCGGAGTCACCGTGCTGGCACCAGGCGTCAAGGTGGGCGCAGATGGTGATCATCGCGTCCTGGTGGCCGTTGACGGCGATACCGCGCCGCAGGGCCTGGGCCAGGAGGAGAAGCGGGCCGGTGATGCCGTGCGCGGCGCCGAAGTTGCCGTGCCCGCCGGGGAAGTCGGGGGACTCGCCGCGCGCCGGGTCGTGGCGGGCCCACCAGCCGGGAAGACCGCGCCCGTCAGCGGTGAGTGGCTGGGTCAGGGCGACGACGTACCGCAGGACTCTCTCCAGCGCTGGGCCCTTGGGCTCGGTACGCAGGAGGTAGGCGCCGATCCCCGTGAGGCCGTAGAAGAGGTCGTACTCCGCGAAGGTCGGCAGGTCACCTCTGTCGATGCGGGCAAGCGCGGCGTCCACGCGACGGTGGGCGAGGTCGGTGATGTGCTGGTGCAGGGTGGTGCGTGCCGATGCGTACAGATGCCGGCAGGCCGGGGGGACAGTGCTGAGGAGAAAGCCGACGGCCGGGGCGCCGAGGAACAGGCCCGTCTGGTCGGCCGCGCTGATGGGCCCGGAGGCCGCGCTCGTGATCCACCGGTGGGCGGAGCGCCAGGAGCCGCCGTACCGGCTCGCCGTCTCGATGTGCAGCAGGCTGATACCGGCGGCGCCGTCGGCGAGCGACTGTACGGTCCAGGGCTCCTCCGGGGGCGGAGGTGGAGGTTCCGTCAGGTAGGCCGTGTACTGCTCCACGATCGCCGCAGCGGTGGCGGCCGGCGTGCTCATCGGGCCGCCATCCGGTGCTGGAGGGCTGCCGTTCGTACGAGCCGGATCGTGGTCTCCTCCAGGCGCGGGTCGACGCCCAGGGCCCGGACGTGGTGCTGGTGCAGCAGCGACCGGGCGACATCGAGCGGATCACGCTCACCGGCCAGGCTGTTCCGATAGGCGCCCACGGCGGTCGCGCGACCCCGCCATGCTTCCGCGACCAGAGAGCCGCCGGGGAGGGCCGCGAGCGCGAAGGCACCGTTCGGCGAGGCGAGTT
Organism: Streptomyces sp. NPDC046887; assembly: GCF_040644755.1. NCBI lineage: Bacteria > Bacillati > Actinomycetota > Actinomycetes > Kitasatosporales > Streptomycetaceae > Streptomyces > Streptomyces sp. NPDC046887. The sequence goes on along the minus strand of NZ_JBEYXH010000001.1, from coordinate 207,548 downwards.
CGAGCACCTGGCTGCGCAAGGTCCGATTCAACCGCCCGGTGCCCTGGGGCAGGTTGCGCACCAGCCACTCTTCGGCCGCTGCGGTGTCCGGCGCCAGAGGGGTGACAAGGTGCAAGGCGCCGGCGGCGACGAGGGCCTGGGGGGCGAAGACGTCGGTGCGCTCTGCGAGCTGGATCTGCGCGAGGGCGGCGGCGGAGTCCGCGGCGAACACCTGGTGCGCGGCGTCCATGGCCGCCCCGTCGCCGAAGCGCCCGGTCTGCGGCTGATAGGGAGCCAGGACGAGCCCGGACGCAAGACCCATCCTGTGCAGGCTGTCCGCCCAGCTACGGACATGCTGTGCGCCGACCCCATGCGTATCCGGCGGCAGGTGCAGTATGAGGGCGAGGTGCTGGTCGGCGTCCGGCCGGGCCATCTCCCGGTGCCGGGTGAACCACCAGGTCGGCGGCTCCTCTCCGAACGCGGCGAGCAGGTGGGGAAGGTGGTGGCTCAGGATCTCGTCGTAGCGGCGCGGATGGGCGTGGAGCTGCGCATGGAGGACGCCGCCGCCCGGGAAGTGCCTGCCGGTGGCCGCCGTCGTGGCCGGGCGCGGCCGGGGCACGAAGGGCGCGTCCGGCTCGGAACGGCCCAGGGAGAGCCAGATCTCGTGGGCCCGCCCGATCCAGCCGTGGGCGTCTGCGTCCGGGACTTCGCGCAGCTCCACGCGCCGGGCGTGGTCGAGGTGTGCGCGCAGGACCCGGAGGTGGACCGGGTGGGTGAGGTCGAGGGGAAGGCGCTGGTCGTACTCGATGACGGCGGCCCGCATCGGGACCCGCAGCCGCTCACGCCAAGCGGTGAAGGCGTCCTCCCACTCCTGCCGCGGGGCTTTGCGGCCGGGCAGGTCTTCGGCCGTCAGCAGCCATCGGGCCTGCGTGAGGATGGTGCGGCGGTAGCGGACCCGGGGAAGGAACGGAAGCCGGGAGCCGGCGCCGAAGTCGAACGGCTTGTAGGCGGCGTACCGCCCGTTGGCCACCTCGGCGAGGAACCGGGCCAGCGGCGGGGTCTGGGTCCCGCCTTCCAGGGCGTGCAGGACCCGCACGTCGATGCGCCGGTCGGTGGAGAGCTGCACGAGCTGGAAACTGCGTGAGTCCGCGGTGACGGCGACGTCCGCGAGCCGGATGGTCGTCTCGTCGCTCTCCTGGTGACCGGACAACTCGATGACGTGCGGCAGCAGCCGCGGTGTGCGGGTGACGTTCTCGTTGCGGTGCCGGCGCGGCGGGAACACGAGCTGCGCCGTGAGGCCGTCCGGCGCCCCGCGGTAGCTGGCGGCGAGGGCGTCCTGGTGCTCGGGCGGCAGGACGTGGGCGAACCGGCCCGCCATGCTGCTGCCGGGGCGGGGAGCCGCGGTGAGCAGGAGGTCGAAGGAGCCGTTGGACAGCACCCGGGTGCTGGGGGCGTGGACCTCGAAGGCGGCCTCCATGCGGGGCACGAACAGCCGCTCGTCCGCTCCGGCGGCCTTCTCCAAGGCGTTGACCATGTCGTCCGTCAACCGAAGTTCGTCACGGCCGTCGAGGAGGACCTGCTGCATCAGCGCGAGCAGTAGTTCGTCGCGTTCGGTACGCACCTTCAGGGCAGCGCCGCGTTCGGAGCCGATGTAACCGGCGGGCAGCCCGAGACCACTGTCGGAGACGAGGTCCATCACCGGCACCAGGGCGCCGACGCCGTACCGGGCCCGGAACCGGCGGTGGTAGTCGCGCCAGCGCTGGTAGCCGTACGGCTCCGCGGTGGTCCGGTAAAGGGCCGAGGCAGCTGCCTGCGCTTCCGCGATCACAGCCTGCGGGAGCTGGATCTCGCAGTCGAGGGCGGTGTCAATGAGCAGTGGTGTCGGCGTGACGGGGGTGAGGGCGCGCATGCGCGCGGCGATGGCGCTCACGCTGGTGTCGGAGAGCGCCGGCTGGTGGGCGGACAGCTCGTCGCGCAGGGCGTACAGGTCGTGGACCAGGTCCCGCACCTCGGAGATGCCGTCCGCGCCGTGCCGGTCCAGCTCGTGGCACAGGTGCTGGAAGGCGTCCACCGTGGTCATGGGTGCCCACAGGCTGGTGATGAGGAACTGCTGCTCGACCAGGCCGGTGAGCAGCACGTCGATCTGCTCCGGGGTGGCCTGCGGGAATCTGTCGCGCAGGTGGCCGTGCAGGTCGCCGAAGGGGATCGGGGCGCGGGCCGCGGCCATCGCGGCGGCCACCGGCCGGGTGTTGCGGACGGACACTTCGACCGGGGCCATGAGGACCGCGTGGGCGTCGGAAGGCGGGCCTGGCGCCACGAGCCGATCACCGCGGACGTGGGAGGCGTTGTTGGCAGCGAGCGGAAGCCGCTTCAGTAACGCGGGGGTGCGCTGGAGCCGGAGAACCATATCGGTGATCCATTCGGCGTCCGGCCGGATCAGCGTGCGGTGCTTGTCGCGCCACCGCGCGGTCGCCTCAGGCCCGACCGTCACCGGGGCGGTACCGGCGAACAGGCCCAATGGGGTCGGCCGGTGCTGCCACCGCAGGAGGTAGGAGACCGTCGATACGGCGGTGCGGTGCACGTGGCGGGGCTCGGTCTGCCGGCCCTGGACGACTGCCTTGATGGCGTCGGACAGGACGGGGGTGGCCGGCTCCAGCGCGTTGCGGAACTCCTCGCCCTGCCAGATCCGGGTCAGCCATCCGCGGGTGAGGACCACATCGTCCAGGTCGAGGGTGTGGGGGATGTCTGCCGGCCCGCGGTTGGTGGTGGCGCGCAGCATCGCAACGCCCTGCCACGTGTAGTCGGCGACTGGTCGGGAAGCCATGGTGCCCTCCGTCTGGCGGGGCGGGTGAGGGGCCAATGGGCCGGACGAAGCACTTCGCCCGACCCACCAGCGGGGAACGGCCTGGATCAGGCCGGGTCGTCCGTGAAGGAGTTGCAGGCGGAGGAGCCGGTCGCGCAGGTGCTGCCGCAGCCGTCACCCGTGGTGCACATGAGCTTGCCGTACGGGTGCTCGGCGACGACGACCTTCACGTCCAGGGGCGCGAAGTCGTCGTCCAGGCCCGTCAGCGGGGCGGGTGGAGCCAGATTGGCACTCGTCATGGTGATGCCCTTCCTCTTGTCCGGATGGTGCGGGACGACCTGGCTCCCTGCGTTACGCCGAGGGCCAGGAGAGCGAGATCCGGCTGTGGACCTTGTCGATGATTCGGTCCGCCGGAATCTGGTCATCGGGGGTGTCGGCCGAATGGACCCGGACGACCGGGCTGGGGCCGCCGCGCCGGTGGGTCTCCCAGTCGCGCAGCACGTCGGCGACCTTGTCGGCGAACTGCTGCGCGTTCGGGCCGAGGGCGTGCACCCCGTATTCGACGCGCTTGTTGTCCTCGGTGCGGCGGGTGACGAGGTAGGCGAAGGTGTCGTCCTCGACGGCGGCGAGGGAGAACCGCTTGTTCACGGGGGCGACCAGCCCCGTGTCCAGGTCTTCATCGACCGCCATCGTGCAGAAGCCGGGCAGGCTGATCGCCATCGCCATCTGGAGGGTGTCGAGGAGTTCCCGGAGGCCGATGACGACGCCGGTCCACAGCTCGTGGCGCGGGAACGTGACCGCGTTGTCCAGCCGATGCGGGTCGGCCGGCATACCGTCATCGAACTTCAGCCCGATCTCCGGGGTGCCGTTGACCAGAAGGAGTTCTTCGCGGTGGGCCGTGGAGCCCTGCATCGGTACGAAGCCGCAGAGCCACGCCGACACACTCTCCAGGTAGGGGCCGTGCTCACCCATGACCTGGGTGAAGGCGACCGACCGGGTCAGACCGCGCATCCGCAGCGGCACCACGAGACGGCCGCCCTGCTTGAGCTGCGCGATCCACGCGGGGGCGATGTCCCAGGCCCCGGCGGTCACCAGGACGACATCGACCTCCTCGACGGGAAGGGGTTCGGCCGCGTCGGCGGTGAGAACGCGGACCTTGTCGTAGCCGTGCTCCTCCAGGAGCCGGGCCGCGCGGTCGGTGACGGCGGGGTCGATGTCCACGGTGATGACTTCACCGTCGGGGCCGACGAGTTCGGCGAGGTAGGCCGCGTTCAGACCCCCTGAGCCGATCTCCAGCACCCGCATCCCGGGCTTCACCTGGGCCTGCTCCAGCATCATGGCCTGGATCTGCGGGGCGGAGACGGAGCTGAGCTGCACACCGTGCTCGTCGGTCTTGGTGATCACTGCGGCGTACGTGTCGTACGCCTTGTCGAGCGGGGTGTCGGGGATGAACGCGTGACGGGGCACCTTGCGCATCACGGCTTCGACCTCCGGGATGGTGATGCTGCCGTCCGCGCGCAGCTCGTCCACCACCTTGTTCCGCAGGCGGGTCGCCTCGTCGGGCTCGACGGTCGTGTTGGTCATGAAGCTCCTTCGGTCGTACGTGTTCGGGGGGCGGTGCGCCGGCACAGGGTGCCGGTGGGCCGGGAGGGTATCGGCGGGCGTGGTTCCGCTCTCGCCGGCGCTCGCATGGGTCGGCGGTGTCGGGCTGGACGGCGTGAGGAGGTACGTGCGCCGGTGGAGGGCCCGGTGGTCCAGGACCGCCGAGCGGCCGTCTAGGTGCCTGACAAAAGGTCGTCCAAGTTGACGACCTCGTAGTCCCGCAGCTCGCGTACGAGCTGGGAGGCGAGGAACCAGCCGATCAGGGGGTGGTTGTAGGGGAGGGGAGTGTCCGTTCCGGCGAGAGGCCGGATGCCATCGGAGGTGCACTGGTACGGGGTGCCGATGACGCCGTAGAGCGGGTACCGCGTGGCCAGTAAGGCGACGTGCCCTTTGCTTCTGAGTCGAGGGCAGCGCTGGACCGCCATCCGGGCGTGCGGCAGGCAGACCGGGGGCTGCGCAGTCCTTACCGGCCCGGTGCAGCCGTCACGGTCGTCGGCCGTCTCCACGAAGAGGACGCCGTCGCCGCGCTTCACCGGGGCCGTGCACACCTGGCAGCGCAGGAGCGCCATCGTGGTGCGTTGGCGAAGGGGGTGCACCAGCCGCCACCTCGGGGTGCCGGTGGGCCGTCCGCCGACGTCGAGTGACATGGAGTATCGGGCCCACAGGACGCCGCGCGGGTCTCGGTCGGGCGGCTCCTCGTTCACGTATCCGAGCTGCGGGCGGCGGTCCGGACCGATGCCCACGCGCAGGTTGAGGAGGTAGTCCGCTTCTTCGCCTTCACGGGCGGTGATGTACGGGATGGTCAGGTCGGCCGGGAGGATCGTCATGCGGCGGCCCCCACGGGGATCAACAGGGGGCGCCGGGACCCGGTGCGTCGGGGTGGTCATGCGTACCCCCGCGCGGGTGCGGGGATCTCGAAGCAGCACCAGGTCCTGGTCCCGTCAGGGCTCACGCCGCACACCGTGGACAGCGCGCTGACGATGAACATCCCGCGGCCGTTCTCGTCCAGGTCGTCGGCCTTGCCGATGCGGGCCTGTCGGGTGGAGCCATCGTCCACCTCGATCGCCAGCACGTCGGCGGCGAGCAGGAACCGGAACACGACCCGCTCTCCCGTTCCGTGCCTCAGCGCGTTGGTGACGAGTTCGCTGATCGCGGTCTGCGCGTCATCGACCAGGCATTGCAGACCCCAGTCGCACAGCCTGGCCGCGCCGATCCTTCGGAGGTGGCCGACCCATCGGCCCTCGTGCGGGGCGACGGGTCGTCCTGCGAGTTCCGGATCGCGCCGCAGGTTCAGGGTGAAGTCGTCCCGCACTACCTCAGGGCCGGCGGTCACGTTCTCGACGGTTCCGACGATCATCCGGTCACCACGCTCTCGGTGGGCACCGGCACGCGGAAGCCGTCGTGCATGGCGAACCAGCCGAGCTCGGCCTCGTGGGCGTCCAGGTCCGGGCTGGTGGTGGCCCGGGGCAGCGCCACGACGCCGTCCGCGACCTCCTGTCCGAGCCACAGGCGCGTGTCGGTCGTGTTGTCGGAACCCGTCCCCATGCGGGATCGGCAGGCGGTGTTCTGGGCGGTCATCAGCGGCCCCGGCTTCGTCGGAGTGGGTGGGTGGGGTAGTGGGGATCGCCCCGGAGAGGCGGGAAGGCGATCCCCGCCGAACCGGCGTACCGGTCCGCACGGGGGCAGGCGTCACCATGGGTCACCAATGATCATGACCTGATGTACAGTCACATCCGCTGCGAGCAGCTTGCTCCTTTTTCGCCTTTGCGCGCAACCCATTCATGGGTAATCCAAAAAAGATGGAACAGGTGTGCGCGTGGCCACCGATGACGCGGGCGTGCCAGACTGCGCCCATGACGCAGAAGAGAGCGACACCGTCAATCAAGAGGCGACGCGTGGGCGCCCAACTGCGCCAATGGCGAGAAGCGGCTGGCATGCCGTCACTTGATGTCGCGCGAGCCATGGGTTGGAGCCAGGCCCGGTACTCCCGCGTAGAACGCGGCTACTACCGCATCAGCCATGACGAGGTGCAGAAGCTGACGACGGCGATCGGCGTTGACGACCCCGAAGGAGTCGAAGAGGTCGCCCGTGTCGCCGAGGAGCCGACAGGCACGGGCTGGTGGGCCTCATACGCCAACGGTGGTCGCGTCAGCGAGCAGTACCTTGACTTCGTCGAGTTGGAGGCGGAGGCCAAGACCATCCGCATCATGCACCCCAAGGTCATCGCGGGACTCGTGCAGTCACCCGGCTACGTCAGGGAGATGCATTCGAGCGCTCGATCCAATGATCCGGAGTCGTTGATCGCCATCCGCTTGGCTCGGCAGGAGGTACTCAGTCGGGCCAAGTTCCATGGCATCGTCCCCGAATCCGCCTTCCACGCACGGTTCCAGTCCGGCCCCGGGATCATGAAGGACCAGCTCCGCAAGCTGATCGACGCTTCCACCATGGAGAACGTCACCATCCAGATCCTGCCGCTCACCGCGCACCCGGCGTACGGATCGAACGGAGCGATGACGATCCTGACGTTCCGCCACCCGTGGACGCCTGTCGCGTCCATCGACAACCCGATGGGCGGGACACACACCGTGGACCCGGATCAGGTTGCCTACCTGGAAGCGGAGTTCGAGGACATCGCTTCCGCCTCACTTTCCGTGGACGAATCCCGGGAAATCCTCAACCAGTATCTGGAAGGACTGCACCAGTGACCACCAACAGCGGACGCTCCCTCACGGCACCACAGCTTGAGGAGGCCGTCTGGAAGAAGTCCTCCTACAGCGGAAACTCCAACGGGCAGTGCGTCGAGGTCGCCGCCCTCGCGGCCACGCCGTTCGCCGGCATGCGGGCCATCCGGGACTCGAAGGACCCGGGCGGCCCCGCGCTGCTCTTCTCCGGTCCCGCAGTCGCAGGGTTCCTTGCGGACGTTCGGGACGGCCGGTTCGACATCTGACCCGCTCTGCGCACGCGCCGAGGCCCGGTTCCCCATCCCGTATCCGGGGGAACCGGGCCTTGGCGTACTTCCGTGCCCTCGACGGACAGGGGCAGTACACCCCGGAAGATCGGTCCGCGCCGCCGCCCACGCCCCCGCCCGGCCGGCTGACCAGCCAGAGGCCGGGGGGCCGCTGCGTAGGGTGTCCCCGTACGACACCGCGGGCCTCGGTGGACTCCGAAAGCCCAGGTGACACGGGGACTACGGAAGGGCAGTGACCATGCCGGGCCGGACGACGAACGAGAAGACGATGGCGGGTGGGGCGCCGCCCGCGGTCCGGGTCGAGGGGCTGTTCAAGCGCTTCGGCGAGCAGATAGCCGTCGGCGGGGTCGATCTGACGCTGCCCGCCGGGCGGTTCATCGGGCTCGTCGGGCCCAACGGCGCCGGCAAGACCACCACCCTCTCCATGGTGACCGGACTGCTCCGGCCCGACCAGGGAGTGGTGGAGGTGGCGGGCCACGACGTATGGCGCGATCCGGCCGCCGTGAAGTCGCGGATCGGGGTGCTGCCCGAGGGACTGCGGCTCTTCGAGCGGCTGTCCGGGCGCGAACTGCTCGGCTACACCGGCCGGTTGCGCGGGCTGCCCGGCGCGGAGACGGACAAGCGCGCCACCCAGCTGCTGGACGTACTGGACCTGGCCGGCTCCCAGCACAAGCTGGTCGTGGACTACTCGACCGGTATGCGCAAGAAGATCGGGCTGGCGGCGGCGCTGCTGCACAACCCCGAGGTGCTGTTCCTGGACGAGCCGTTCGAGGGCGTGGACCCGGTCTCCGCGCAGACCATCCGCGGGGTGCTGGAGCGGTACACCTCCTCCGGCGCCACCGTGGTCTTCTCCAGCCATGTGATGGAGCTGGTGGAGTCGCTGTGCGACTGGGTCGCGGTGATGGCCGCCGGCCGGGTACGGGCCCAGGGCCCGCTGGCCGAGGTCCGCGGTGACGCCCCCTCGCTGCAGAGCGCCTTCCTGGAACTGGTCGGCGCCCGCGCCGGCGACACCGCCGACTCCCTGGACTGGCTGGGCGGCGGTACCCGGACGGGCGCCGGGGACGGGGACGGTGCGGGGGCGGGCGCGGGGCCGGAGGCCGGCGGTACGGCACCGGGCGGCGGTACGGGCACGGGCGCGGGCGGCGAGGGCGGTCCGGCGGCCGGCGGCGGGGGTGCGCGGTGACGCGGACCGAGTCGCCCATGGGGTCCTCCGGCAGCCCCCTCACCGTGCGGCACGGGGGGACGTCCGCCGTGTCCGCGCCGCCCGGCACCGGCGCCCTCACCGGGACCTTCGTCCGGCTGAAGCTCTCGCTGCTCCGCAACGGCCTGCGGCAGTCCTCGGGGCGTACCGCGGCCTATGTCACCTCCGCCGTACTGGTGCTGCTCTTCGCCGCGGGCCAGCTGCTCGGGCTGGTGCTGCTGCGCGGCAGTGAGCACGCGGCCGCCGTGGTGGTCCTGCTGACGGCGCTCATCGCCATCGGCTGGGCGGTGCTGCCGCTGTTCTTCCCGGGCGGGGACGAGACGCTGGACCCGACCCGGCTGGTGATGCTGCCGCTGCGCTCCGGGCCGCTGGTGCGGGCGCTGCTGGTGGCCTCGCTGGCCGGCATCGGCCCGCTGTTCACGCTCTGCCTGGTGGTGGGGGCGGCGATCGCCCTGGCGCACGGGGCGGCCGGGGTGGTGGCGGCGGTGCTCGCCGTACCGCTGGCGCTGCTGGTGTGTGTGGCGGCGGCCCGGGCGGTGGCCGCGGGCAACGTTCGGCTGCTCACCTCCCGCCGGGGCCGCGACCTGGCGGTGCTCAGCGGGCTGCTGATCGCGGTGGGCGCCCAGTTCGTCAACTTCGGCGTGCAGCGGCTGACCCGGCCCGGTGGGCTGGACGACCTGGAGCCGCTGGCCGAGGTGGTGCGCTGGCTGCCGCCGGCGTCCGCGCTCGGCGCGGTGGACTCGGCGAGCGGCGGGGCGTACGGCACGGCGGCGGCGCAGCTGCTGCTGACCGCGGTGGTGCTCGGCGCGCTGCTGGTGGCCTGGCGGCGCAGCCTGGAGAAGCTGATGAGCGCGCCGGACGGCTCGACCCTGGCGGCGGTGTCCGCCCCGACGGCGGGCGCCCGGCGCGGCCGGGTCGCGGGCGGCGACGGGACCGCCCCGGAGTCCCGCTGGTGGCCGGCCGGGCGCACCGGCACGGTGATGCGGCGCTCGCTCCAGTACATGGTGCGCGACCCGAAGACCAAGGCGCAGCTGATCAGCTGGCTGGCCGTGGGGCTGATCGTGCCCCTGTTCAACGCCCTCCAGGGCACGGGCTCGATCTACTTCGCCTGCTTCGCGGCCGGCATGCTCGGCACGCAGATGTACAACCAGTTCGGGCAGGACGGTGACGCGTTCTGGATGGTCGCCGGGACCATCTCCTCCTCCCGGGACGCGCATGTGGAGCTGCGCGCCCGGGCGTACGCGCTGCTGCTGATCGCCATCCCGTTCACCGCGGTGGTCAACGTGGGCACCGCGGCGATCCTGGGCGACTGGCGGTCGCTGCCGGACGCGGTCGGGCTGTCGCTCGCCCTGCTCGGCGCGATGCTCGGCACCGGGGCGATCGCCTCCTACCGGCTGCCGTACACCATCCCGCAGGGCAGCGGCTTCAAGGCCGCGGCGCCCGGACAGGCCGGGATCATCTGGGGGTCGGTCTTCGGCGGGATGCTCGGCGGCGCGCTGCTGTGCGCCCCCGTGATCGCGTTGACCGTCTGGGTCAACGTCTCCGACGCGGCGGCCGGTTCGCCCGCCCGCCTCGCGGTCCTGCTGCTGGGCACCGGCTACGGCCTGCTCCTCGGCTGGGCAGGCCTCCGCCTCGCCGCCCCCCGCACGGCGGCCCGGCTGCCGGAGATCCTGGCGGCGGTCAGCAAGGGGTAGCCGTTGGAAGGGGAGGGCGGTGGCCGCGCGCGTGCCACCGCCCTCCCCCTCCCCGCTCAGGTCGCCGGTGTGGCGGCTCGGAGTACGGAGTCGAGGAAGGGTTCGACGGCCGCGCGCCAGCCCTCCGGCCGCTCGTGGGGGATCAGATGGCCGGCGTCCGCCACCTCGGCGTACGTCCCGCGCGGTAGCACCCGGACCATCTCCTGCGCCTCGGCCCGGCCCAGCTCGCCGTCGATGCCGCGGACCACCAGGGCCGGGCAGCGGACCAGGGCCAGGGAGTCCCAGTGCGCGTCATGCGCCCAGCCGTCCCGGGTGGCGAGCATCCGGGTGCGGGAGAACATCGGCCGCCAGCCGTCCGGCCCCTCCGCCATCACCTCGGCGAACCAGGTGCCGCGGGCCGGGCTGGGCCGCTCCAGCCAGGGGTCGTCCTCGCCGAACCACTTCCGTACGTCGGCGAGGGTGGCGAAGGGCAGCGGCCAGGTGCGGAACCAGTCCTCCCACTCCCGCTGGGACGCGGCGCCCCGGGCCGAGGCCCGCATATCGCAGACGACCACCGCGCGGACCAGGTCGGGCCGCTCGGCGGCGAGCTGCCAGGCGGTCAGCCCACCCATGGCGTGCCCGATCACCACCGCGGGCCCGAGCCCCAGCTGCTCGATGGCGGCCGCGGCGTCCGCGATGTACGCCTCCCGGGTATACGGGCCGTCGGCGGGCTTGTCGCTCTGCCCGTGGCCGCGCTGGTCCAGGGCGACCGCCCGGTGCCGTTCGGTCAGCCAGCGGGCGGTGCCGGCCCAGTGCGAGGCCCGGCCCATCAGCCCGTGCAGCAGGAGGACGCCCGGGACCTCGGCCGGAGCCGGGGCGGGCGAGGACGTGCCGGCGGGCGCCGTGTCCTTGGGCAGGTCGGCGTACTCCCAGGCCGCCAGCCGTAAACCATCGGCTGCGGTCAGGTCGATGCGGCGCACCATGGGCTCTGACACCCCCTTCTGTGACGTGCCCCCGAAGCGTATCGAACTTGTATTCGAAAACGGGTTACGCGCCGGGAACACCGCTCGTTCGAGTGACCCCGCTCAAGGATTGACGGCCGCCGCCGAGGGGAGATCTCCAACGGGAGGCGGACCGCTCGGGGAAAAACGGTCCGACGGGATTGACCCTGAGAGCTCGGGGCTCCGGGTCAGCACAGGGGAGGCGGGACCCCGGCGTCGCTCGACGCCGGGGTCTCCCGCTGTCCGGGCCCGCGATCGAGGCAGGCCCCGGTCTGGGACCGGCTCGCGACCCCGGCCTCAGGTCCGCCCGGCGACCGGCGGCGGCGCCGGATCGGGGCCGCGCAGGGCCCTGGGCGCACATACGGCAGCTGGCGCGTCATCTGGTGGCCCTCCCGCGCGGTCATATGCCGGTAGCTGTAGCCAAGACTGGCACGGGCAGCCGGCATGGGGGGCGCTTTTCGGCTCCGGGGGCGCACAAGAGCGCATCCCAGCGGCCCGGGCGTGCGCCCATGCGCCCGCCTGTGGCGCGGGGCGGCGGGGGACGTCAGCAGCGTGGAAAGGGCAGCTGGGGTCGGTGGCCGCCTGGGGCGCAGCTGCGGCTGGGGCGCCCGGGCACGCCAGGGGGCCGCCGGGGCGCGGGGTGCGCGGCGTAGAGCGCTCGACGGTGAGCGGCCTGCTGAGGCGCACACGCCGTCGCCGCGCCCGTACATGAGACAGGAGGCCCGTACATGAGACAGGAGGCCGGCCGACCCGGGTCAGGGCGCAACCGACCGGGCCTCCGTAAGGCTCGGCCGACCGGGCCCCCGGGTCAGGGCGCGGCCGACCGGAGTCCCCGGTCAGAGCGCGGCCGACTTCGGGCCCCCGGTCAGAGCGCGGCCGACTTCGGGTCCCTGGTCAGGGCACGGCCGACTTCAGGTCCCCGGTCAGAGCGCGGCCGACTTCGGTCCCCGGTCGCGGCGCGGCCGACTTCGGGCCCCTGGTCAGAGCGCGGCCGACTTCGGGCCCCCGGTCGGGGCCCGGCCGGCTTCAGGCCCCGGTCGGGGCGCGGCCGACTTCGGGCCCCCGGTCGGGGCGCGGCCGACTTCAGGTCCCCGGTCGGGGCGCGGCCGGCCTCAGGCCCCGGTCGCGGCGCGGGCAGCTCCCCCTAGCGCTTGGCGACGAAGACGTGGGAGGCGACGTCGGCGGCGAGCTCGGCGGCCTCGCCGCTGCTGCCGACCAGCACGCCGCCGGCGGACTCCGTCACGCTCACCACCGAGCCGGGCTGCACGCCCGCGCGGCGGAGGGTGTACATCAGCTGGGCGTCGGTCTGGATGGGCTCGCCGATGCGGCGGACCACCACCGTCTTGCCCTCGGTGCCGGCGTCGAGGTCGGCCAGCGAGACCATGCCCTCGTCGAGGAACGCCTCCGCCTCGGACTCCTCGCCCAGCTCCTCCAGGCCCGGGATGGGGTTGCCGTAGGGCGACTCGGTCGGGTGGCGCAGCAGCTCCAGCACCCGCCGCTCGACGGCCTCGCTCATCACGTGCTCCCAGCGGCACGCCTCGGCGTGCACCTGCTCCCATTCCAGGCCGATCACGTCGACCAGCAGGCACTCGGCGAGCCGGTGCTTGCGCATGACCCGGGTGGCGAGGCGGCGGCCCTCCTCGGTCAGCTCCAGGTGGCGGTCGCCGGCGACGGTGACCAGACCGTCGCGCTCCATGCGGGCGACCGTCTGGCTGACGGTGGGTCCGCTCTGGTCGAGCCGCTCGGCGATGCGCGCCCGCATGGGCACCACGCCCTCCTCTTCCAGTTCGAGGATGGTGCGGAGGTACATCTCCGTGGTGTCGATCAGTCCGGACATACGTGCCCCTCTGAGGAAGTCGTGCGCTGGCGGCCCTGGCTCCAATTCTTGCGCATCGCTCGGACAACCGTGCCCGGGAGCCGCAGGAAGCCGGTCGCACGGGCCTGGACCGGGCAGTTGACAGGGGAAAGGTCCAGACCGCAACGTGATCCGCGACACGGTCCGCGACGCGGAAAGCACGGAGGGAAGGGGGTCCGGCGCGATGGGTGTGGGTGGCGAGGGCAAGGAGACCGACGGCGGCGGAGGGCTGCCCGGGCGGTTCTTCGACGCGGCGATCGAGCTGCTGGGGCGGGTACGGGACGAGGAGGCGGCGAACGTGGCTACCGCCGGTGAGGCGGTCGCCTCGGCCGTGGCGGGCGGTGGGCGGATCTTCGCCTTCGGTGCCGGGCACTCCTCGCTGGCCGCCCAGGACGTGGTGTACCGGGCCGGCGGGCTGGCCGTGGTCAATCTGCTCGCGGTGCCCGGCGCGGTCGGTGTGGACGTGATGCCGGCGACCCTGGGCTCGGCGCTGGAGCGGGTGGACGGGCTGGCCGGCGCGGTGCTGGACTCCTCCCCCGCCACCGCCGGGGACGTGCTGTTCGTGGTCTCCCTGTCCGGGCGCAACGCGCTGCCGGTGGAGATGGCGATGAACGCGCGGGCCCTCGGGCTGACCGTGATCGGGGTGACCTCGGTGGCCTACGCCGAGGAGACCAGGTCCCGCCATGTCTCCGGCTCCTTCCTCCGCGACCACTGCGACATCGTGCTGGACTCCAAGATCGCGGTCGGGGACGCGGAGCTGACCCATGAGCGGGTGGCCGCGCCGTTCGCCCCGGCCTCCACGGTGGTGACCAGCGCCCTGATGCAGGCCGTGATGGCGGCGGCCACCGAACGCCTGGTGGCCCGGGGCATCGAGCCGCCGCTGCTGCGCTCGGGCAACGTGGACGGCGGCCATGAGTGGAACGGCCGGGTGATGAGCGAGTACGCGGACCGGATCTTCTTCCGGAACTGACGCGACCGGTCAGTCCAGGGTGCGGGCCAGGTCGACCGCGGCGGCGACCCGGGCGGCCACGCTCTGCGCGTACTCCGCGTCGGGCCGTTCGAACGCCGGACGGCCCGCCCCACGCAGAAAGGTGAGCACCCCGAGCGTGCGGCCCCGGCTGCGCAGCACCGTGGCCAGGCCGTGCACCGCGTCCGCGGGCCAGCGCCGTTCGGCCGCCCAGCCCTCGGCCGCCGCGCCCGCGCTGGTACGGACCGCCCCGCGCCGCTCCACCGCCTGGCGGGCCGGGTGCCCGGCCGCGTACCGCACCGGCAGCCGCCCGTCGTCCGGCGCCCGGCCGACCGGCCCGGGTCCACCCGCCGGGGAGGCGGCGGCCCGCCGGAAGTGGTCGCCGTCGCACAGGTCGAGCAGCACATGGTCCGCGTACCCGGCGAGGGCGAAGTCGAGGTGGGTGGCCGCGGCCTCCATCGGGTCCTCGCACTCGGCCGCCGCGGCGTCGGCCCGCCGCAGCTGGCTGGCCCGGAAGCGCGAGCGGTCGGCCTCCTGGCGGGCCTGCCGGTCCTCGGTGACGTCCTGGAACAGCCAGGCCACCCCCAGCGGCACCGGCTGCTCGGCGAGCGGGGAGGCCAGCCGCAGGAAGCCGCAGCTCCAGCAACGGCGGCGCTCCCCCTCCGCGGTGCGCAGGGTCACCCACAGCTCGGTCCGCCCGCCCGGCGCGCCCTCGGCCAGCACATGGGTGAGCGCGGCCTCCAGCTCCTCCGCCCCGCCGGTGACCACATCGCCGAGCGGGCGGCCGAGCAGGGTGGTGCGGCCGATCCCGAGAGCGCGGGCGGCGTGCGCGTTGACCACGGTGGGCCGCAGATCGACGTCGACCAGGACCACCCCCCAGGGCGCGTCGTCGAACATCGCCTCGCTCAGCGCGATGGACCGCTCCAGGTCGATCTGGGCGTGCACCTCGCTGAAGGCGCAGTACAGCCCGGTCGGCACCCCGTCCGGGCCGCGCACCCCGGCGGTCTGGGTGCGCACCAGGACCCGGCCGCCGTCCTTGCGCAGCAGCGCGAACTCGTGCACCTGGCGGCCCGGGGCGGCCATCGCGGCGGTGAGCCGGGTGTCCAGGTCGGCGGCGTCGGCGGCGCGCACCGCCCAGCCGGTGAACCCGAGCCGGCCCACCGCCTCCGCGGCGCTCCAGCCGAGGATCCGCTCGGCCTCGCGGTTCCAGTGGGTGACCCGCCCCTCGGCGTCGAACGCGCACAGCGCCGCGTCCATCCCGTCGAGCAGCGCCGCCAGCAGCCGGGCGCCCGACGCCTCGGCGGCCGGTCCGGCGCCGGACGGTGGGCGGCCACCGCTCGGCCCCGCGCCGCCGCTCGCCGCCTCGGCGGCCTCCGCTCCGGCGGCCGGAGTGCGCTCCGGCTCATCCGGCGCAGGCGCGCTGGCGGTCTCACTCCTGGACGAACTCATGCCCGGCACCCCCTGCGGGACGTGACCCGCGCCGCCGCCCCGTGGCTTCCCCGTTGCCCCGTCGATGCCCGTCATTCAACTCGAACGTGACCCAGAGCACACCCCTTTCCCGGAAAACGGACCATGCCAAAAAATCGGTTGTCGCGCGGCGGAGCGGTTCCTAGGCTGTGGTGCACACGAGAAAGGAGGTGATCCGGAAGTGGTTTCTTTTCGGATGCGTGAGGTGACTGCGGGCTAACGCCTGCCGTCGCACTCTGTGCACATGTCGGCAGGCCTCCTGCCGCAATACCAAGCAGTCACCGACCCGCGGGTCCGCCGGCACATCCGGCCGGCCTCTCCTCCGGGAGAGAGCAGGACCCGCGGGTTTCTGCGTGGGCGGGCCAAGGCCCGCGGATTCCCCGGGCCCCAGCGGCTGGTGTGCCCCGGTGGCCTGTGTGCCCCGGTGGCCGGTGTGCCTCCCTCCCCCCGGTGGCCGGGCGCGGTTGAGTACGTAGGTGAGTACGGGCGCTGATCCCCTCGTACGGGCCGGATGGCGAAGATCATCGCCATGAACACCGCACAGACCGCCCCCCGTCCGGCCTCCGCCCCCACCGTCCCCGCCAAGACCACCGCCACACGGGTCTTCGCCGGGGTGGGGCTGGTGTTGCTGCTCCCCGCCGTCTGCGTCCAGATGCTCACCGTGCTGCTCCAGGCCTTCACCGGGGCGCTGGACCCGCTGCTGGCCGGTGGCGGCGCTCTGCCCTTCTCGGGCCTCACCGGCCTGGCGGCGCTCTGCTTCGCGGAGCACACGGTGACGCCCCGGGTCCGCCGCCGGATGGTGCTCGCCCAGTGGGCGCTGCTGGTGGTCGGCTGCCTGTCGAGCTGGATCGTCCTGTTCTGAAGGCCGTACGTCAGGGGGAGAGCCGCTCCACCCGCCAGGTCCCCTCTCCGCCCGGGCTCCCATCCCCCTCCTCGTGGACGTACCGCAGCCGGTCGTGCAGCCGGTTCTCGTGGCCCTGCCAGAACTCCACCGCCCGCGGGGTGACCCGGAAGCCGCCCCAGTCCGGCGGCACCGGGACCTGCTCGCCCTCCGGGTGGCGCGCGGCCAACTCCTCGTAGCGGGAGAGCAGTTCGGTGCGGGAGCCGATCACCGAGGACTGGGCGCTGGCCCAGGCGCCGAGCTGGGAGCCGTGCGGGCGGGTGCGGAAGTACGCGGCGGTCTCGTCCCGGCCGACCCGGGCGGCGGTGCCGGTGACGATGACCTGGCGGGCCACCGGGTGCCAGGGGAAGAGGAGGGCGATCGACGGGTTGGCGGCCAGCTCGCCGCCCTTGCGGGAGCCGTAGTTGGTGTAGAAGACGAAGCCCCGCTCGTCGTAGTGCTTGAGCAGCACCGTCCGGGAGGAGGGGTGGCCGTCGGGGGTCGCGGTGGAGACCACCATGGCGTTCGGCTCGTGGATCGCCGGGCTCTGGGCCGCGTCCTCGAACCAGCGGGCGAACTGGCTCATCGGGTCGGCTGCGAGGTCCTGCTCGGCGAGTTCGGCGGTGCGGTACTGCTCGCGCATCTCGGCGGGGTCCAGGGCGGCGTCGCGGGCTTCGGTCACGGGGCCCATCCTGCCGCAGCGAGGCGGCCGAGCGGACGGGCAGGCCCATTCTGCCCATCGGCGGCGACGGTCAATCCCCGCCGCGAAATCCGCACAGTGTGCCGGATGTCACGCTTCCCCGCATCGGCGGAAGCGGACAGACTCATGGGCTGGGACGTTGTCGCATCCCCCCATTCCCCGCCGCGGGCCGCACGGGACGGCCACCGCCTGGCAGGGGTGTCCCGGGGCCGTGCGACCCGTGCCCACCCCGCCGTAGCACCTGGCCGTCCACCACACGAGGAGCCGCCTGATGTCCGACTTCGTACCCGGACTCGAAGGAGTCGTCGCGTTCGAGACGGAGATCGCCGAACCGGACAAGGAGGGCGGCGCGCTGCGGTACCGCGGCGTCGACATCGAGGACCTGGTCGGCCATGTCTCCTTCGGCAACGTGTGGGGGCTGCTGGTGGACGGGGCGTTCAACCCCGGTCTGCCGCCCGCCGAGCCGTTCCCGATCCCGGTGCACTCCGGGGATATCCGCGTCGACGTGCAGTCCGCGCTGGCGATGCTCGCCCCGGTGTGGGGCTTGAAGCCGCTGCTGGACATCAGCGAGGAGCAGGCCCGCGACGACCTGGCCCGCGCGGCCGTGATGGCGCTGTCCTACGTGGCGCAGTCCGCGCGCGGGCAGGGGCTGCCGATGGTCCCGCAGAGCGAGATCGACAAGGCGCAGTCGGTGGTCGAGCGGTTCATGATCCGCTGGCGCGGCGAGCCCGACCCCAAGCACGTCAAGGCCGTGGACGCGTACTGGACCTCGGCGGCGGAGCACGGGCTGAACGCCTCCACGTTCACCGCCCGGGTGATCGCCTCGACCGGCGCGGACGTGGCCGCGGCGCTGTCCGGCGCGGTGGGCGCGATGTCCGGCCCGCTGCACGGCGGGGCGCCATCCCGGGTGCTGGGCATGATCGAGGAGATCGAGCGCGAGGGCGACGCCGGGGCGTGGGTGCGCCGGGCGCTGGACCGCGGTGAGCGGCTGATGGGCTTCGGCCACCGCGTCTACCGCGCCGAGGACCCGCGTGCCCGGGTGCTGCGCCGTACCGCCCGCGAGCTGGGCGCGCCGCGCTTCGAGGTGGCGGAGGCGCTGGAGAAGGCCGCGCTGGAGGAGCTGCACAACCGCCGCCCGGACCGGGTGCTGGCGACGAACGTGGAGTTCTGGGCGGCGATCATGCTGGACTTCGCGGAGGTCCCGGCGCACATGTTCACCTCGATGTTCACCTGCGCCCGCACCGCGGGCTGGAGCGCGCACATCCTGGAGCAGAAGCGCACCGGCCGCCTGGTCCGCCCCTCCGCCCGCTACACCGGCCCGAGCGCCCGCAGCCCCCAGGACATCCCGGGGTACGCGGAGATCGGCGACTGACGGCCGCCGCCTGAGGGGCCTGAGTACGTGAGTACGTGGAGGGGGCGCCGCCCGTGGCGGGCGGTGCCCCCACTTCGTCCGTGGATTCAGACCCGGATCAGCTTGACGCGCTTGCCGCAGAGCTTGGCCATGTCGTCCACATCGGATGTGAGCATGGCGACCGGGGCCCTCTGCCGCAGGGCCATCTCAGCGACCGTGGCGTCGATGGCGTACTTGTGGCCGTGCAGGCCGGCGTCCTTGAGTAGCCGCGCGGCCGCCCGCGCGGATCTCTCGGTGACGGGCTCCACCACCACGCGGGAGAGGATCCAGTGCAGCTTGGGCTCATTCACCCGGGCGTGCGCGACCTCCACGATGGTGTTGGCGCCCACCACGAACTCCGTGCCCTGTACGTCGAACTCCTCCAGCATCGCGTTGACCTCCCGGTCCCTGCCCAGCAGCCAGGCGGAAAGGCCCTCGGAATCCAGGACGAGGTTCTCGACCCGAGGGATCACGCGGCCCTCACCTCGGGAGCGGTCTCCGCGTTCTCGTCGGCGAACGCCGCCTCGATCCGGGCCCGGGCCGCCGCACGCTCCTCGTCGGTGAAGGCGCCGTGCTCTTCCTGGTACTCCCGGAAGCCCTCGGCCCGCAGTTCATGCCGCACCCGCCGGGCCACCGCCTCCGCCACGTAGGCGGACACGTTGTCGGTGAGCTTCTTGACCTCCTCCAGGTACTCGGTGGGGATGGTCACCGTGACGCGCGTCGTCTCAGCCATGCGATCAGCATACCGCCCACCTGCATACCCAGGGTATGCATTAACGTTTCAGCGCCTCCTCCACGATCCGTCCCCACTCCGCGACCACCCGCTCCCGGCGGGCCGTGTCGTCGGTGAGGAGGTTGGCGAGGCCCAGGCCTCGGGCCATGTCCAGCAGGCCCTGGACGGTCTCGCGGACGCCGGAGCGGGACTCGTCGGCGCCGAGGAGGTCCACGGCGATGCGGTGGGTCTCGCGGCCGACGCGGGCCTCCAGCTCGGTGACCCGGTCGCGGAGCTGCGGCTCGTCGGAGGCGGCGACCCAGAGGTGCAGGGCGGCGCGGAAGAGGGGGCCGGTGTAGAGGTCGACCAGGGCGGCGACGGTCTCGGGGCGGGTGCGCACCGGGAGGGTGCGCAGGGCGTGCGAGCGCTGCTCGGCGACGTACTCCACGGCCGCGGTGAACAGGTCCTCCCGGGTGGGGAAGTGGTGCTGGGCGGCACCCCGGGAGACCCCGGCCCGCTCGGCGACCACCGCGACCGTGGAGCCCGCCCAGCCGCGTTCGGCCAGGCAGGACACGGCCGCTTCGAGGAGCCGCTGCCGGGTGGCCCGGCTGCGGTCCTGCTTCGGGCCTCTGGCCGGGTCGGTCACCACACCCATGTCACCACGCCCATGCCGACCCCCATGCCGACCCCCATGTCACAACACCCATACAGGGTCCCGTCGTTCGAGGAACGCTGTCATGCCCTCGCGGGCCTCCGCCGAGGCGAAGAGCGAGGCCGAGCGCTGCACGAGGTCCTCCGCGTCGCGCTCGAACATCTCCAGCACCCTAGCCGTGACCAGCCGCTTGGCCTCCGCCAGCCCTCGCGGCGAGGCCCGGCGCATCCCGTCCAGGATGGCGGTGAGGGCCTTGTCGGCGTCGTCGGGGGCGAGGGTGACCAGGCCGATACGGGCCGCCTCGGCCGCGTCGAACCGCTCCCCGGTGAGGTAGTAGCGGGCGGCG
Source organism: Streptomyces sp. NPDC046887 (assembly GCF_040644755.1). NCBI lineage: Bacteria > Bacillati > Actinomycetota > Actinomycetes > Kitasatosporales > Streptomycetaceae > Streptomyces > Streptomyces sp. NPDC046887. The sequence continues at coordinate 187,352 of NZ_JBEYXH010000001.1, read as the reverse complement.
GCGCGCGGCTCCAGCCGGGGCAGCAGGGTGAGCGAGATGACCGAGGGCGCCACCCCGATCCGTACCTCGGACAGCGCGAAGTCCGCCTCGGGCCCGGCCACCGCCACATCGCAGGCGGCCAGCAGCCCGAGCCCACCCGCCCGGACATGCCCGGTCACCCGGGCCACCACCGGCTTGGGCAGCTCCACGATCTGCCGCAGCAGCGAGACGAAGGTGTACGGGTTGGGTGGGGCCTTGAGGTCGGCGCCCGCGCTGAAGGTGTTGCCGGTGTGGGTCAGCACCACCGCCCGCACCTCCCGGTCCTTGCCGCACTCGGCCAGTGCGGTCGACAGCTCGGCGACCAGCGCCGCGGAGAGCGCGTTGCGGCTGGCCGGTGCGTCCAGGGCCAGGGTGGTGACACCGCGCTCGTGCGCGGTGGTGACATGACCGCTCATGTGTACTCCCGCTCCCTCGGTTCGCGTCTCGGGGTCGTCCCGGACGCCGCCCCGGCCCGCCGCCGGTGAACGCGGTGGCGCGCCGGGATCCTCTTGTACGGAGCGACCTGCCCCGCGAGGGAGGCGATGATGTCTGGTCGGCCGCCCGGGGTGTCAGGTCGTGTCGGCGGATGTGTGCTCGCACCATTCCAGGGACTGGCCGTGCGGGCCGGTGCGGGCCAGTGGCCGCCCGTTCAGCGCGAGGGTGAAGAGCAGCCGGTCGGAGGCGGGTGGGAGAAGGCGGTCCACGGCGGGCAGGACCCCCGGCGCCTCGTTGGAGATCCACGGGCAGCCCAGCGACCGCATGGTGGCGGCGAAGGCCTCGCGCTCCTCGGTCGGCAGATAGGCGAGGACCGCGCTGTGCAGGACCACCGGGGTGGCGCCCGCCGGGGCGGCGCCGACCAGTTCGCGGACCGTCTCGTTGAGGTCGCCCCGGACCAGCGTCGGCGGCTCGGCGCGCGCGATGCCCACCGCCGCCCGCAGCCGGTCCAGCCGCTGCCGCTGCTCGGGCCAGACCAGGCACTCCAGCCAGCGCACATCCCCCGGGTCGGCCACGTCCAGCGGGTTGAGGTCGATCCCGGCCCGCCAGGCGACCTCCGGCAGGCGGTCGGGCAGCGGGACGGCACCGGTCGTCCCGCACTCCAGCACCACCGGGCTGTCCGCCGCGCCGAACGCCGCCCCTCCGTCGTAGCGGTAGCGGTAGCGGTCGGGGTAGAGGCAGAGCCCGGCCGAGGCCCCGACCTCGATCAGCGCCAGCGGCCGGTCCAGCCGGGCCAGTACCGGGAGCAGTACGGCGCACCGGCCCGACTCGTTGGTCTGGGTCCGCCGCTCCCGCATGGTGTCCCGGACCTCCGGCCAGTGGCCCACGATCCACTCGCGGAAGGCCGGGTATTCGCCGACGACCGGTCCGCCCAGGAAGCGCACCGCGCCCAGCAGCAGGTTGGGCTGCCGCTTGGCCGGGGGCAGTTCGTCGATCAGCGCCAGCAGTCCGGGATCGCCGGCGACCGCCTCGGCCAGCAGCTCGTACGTCGGGGAGTGCCCCCGCGCCTCCGTCCCGGCGAACCTCCGGTACCGCTCCGCCGTGTCCACCATCGAGCCCCCTTTTCGCTGGTCGGGCGACCAGACTAAGCAGCCCGCGCAGATGATCGGGACGACCTGTGATCAGTACGACTTGGGCAGGCCCAGGGTCTGGTGGGAGACGTAGTTGAGGATCATCTCCCGGCTGACCGGGGCGATCCGCGCCACCCGGGACGCCGTGATCAGCTCGGCCAGCCCGAACTCACGCGTCAGCCCGTTGCCACCGAGGGTGTGCACGGCCTGGTCCACCGCCCGTACACAGGCCTCCCCGGCCGCGTACTTGGCCATGTTGGCCGCCTCGCCCGCGCCGAGGTCGTCGCCCGCGTCATAGAGGTGGGCCGCCTTCTGCATCATCAGCCGGGCCAGCTCCAGCTCGATATGGGCCTGGGCCAGCGGATGGGCGATCGCCTGGTGGGCGCCGATCGGGGTCTTCCAGACCTGGCGCTCCTTGGCGTAGCCGACGGCCTTGGCGAGCGCGTGACGCCCCATGCCGACGGCGAACGCGGCGGTCATGATCCGTTCCGGGTTGAGCCCGGCGAAGAGCTGGAGCAGCCCCGCGTCCTCGTCCCCCACCAGGGCGTCCGCGGGGAGCCGGACGTCGTCCAGCACCAGCTCGAACTGGCGCTCATGGGCGCGGAGTTCCATGTCGATGGCGCGGCGCTGGAAACCCTCGGCGTCCCGGGGGACGACAAAGAGGCAGGGCTTGAGCTTCCCCGTGCGGGCGTCCTCGGTGCGGCCGACGATCAGGGTGGACTCGGCGATGTCCACGCCCGAGACGAACACCTTGCGCCCGGTGAGCAGCCAGCCGCCGCCGTCCGGATCGCGCCGGGCGGTGGTGGTGATCCGGTGCGAGTTGGACCCGGCGTCCGGCTCGGTGATGCCGAAGGCCATGGTCCGGCTGCCGTCCGCCAGCCCCGGCAGCCAGCGGGCCTTCTGCTCCTCGGTGCCGAACCGGGCGATCACCGTGCCGCAGATCGCGGGCGAGACGATCATCATGAGGAGAGGGCAACCCGCCGCGCCCAGCTCCTCCAGTACGAGGGAGAGTTCGGCCATGCCGCCGCCCCCGCCGCCGTACTCCTCGGGCAGGTTGACGCCCAGATAGCCGAGCTTCCCGGCCTCCGCCCAGACGGCGTCCCGCTCCTCCGCCGCATGGGTGCGGCCGTGCCGGGCGCCGAACGCGGCGACGGCGGCCCGTAGCGCGGACTGCTCCTCGGTCTCCACCACAGCGTTACTGCTACTCACGGTTGGGCCTCCTCCTGGACGACGGCGAGCAGGGCGCCGACCTCGACCTGGCGGCCGGGGGCGGTGTGGAGCGCGGTGAGCGTGCCGGAGGCGGGAGCAATGACGCGGTGCTCCATCTTCATGGCCTCCAGCCAGACGAGCGGCTGCCCGGCCACCACCCGGTCACCGAGGGCGAGTTCCGCCACCCGGGTGACGGTGCCGGGCATGGGCGCGAGCAGCGAGCCGGGCGCGGTGTGCTCGGCGGGGTCGGTGAAGCGGGGGCGGGGGGTGAGGCGGTACGCGGTGGTGGCGGTGTCCACGTGGACCTGACCGTCGGCGGCCTCCGTGACCCGGTACGGGCGGGTGACGCCGCCCACCTCCAGCCGGACCAGCCCGGGGGCGACGGCGACGGCTCGGACCTCCGGGTGGGAGTCGACGGCATACGAGCCGTCCCGGGTGTGCCGGTAGCGGACCTCATGGTCGCCGTAGTGGGCGGACTGCGGCTGGGAGGGCAGGTTGCGGAAGGCGCCGAAGCGACCGGTACGGGACGAGGCGGCGGCCAGCGCGGCGGCGACCGCCGCGTACTCCTCCCCGGGGGCCGGGGCCGTCAGCTCGGCCAGATGGCGGCCGTAGAAGCCGGTGTCCATGGCCCCGGCCGCGAACTCCGGGTGGCGCAGGGAGCGGACCAGCAGCTCGCGGTTGGTCACCGGGCCGTGGACGCGGGCCCGTTCCAGGGCGGCGGCCAGTCGCCGTACCGCCTCGGCGCGGGTGGGCGCGGAGGCGACGACCTTGGCGAGCAGGGCGTCGTAGTGGACGGTGACGGTGTCCCCGTCCGCGTACCCGGCATCGACCCGCACGCCGTCCGGGGTCGGGACCTGGAGGCGGTGCAGTACGCCGGTGCCGGGGGCGAAGTCGCGGGCCGGGTCCTCGGCGTAGAGCCGGGCCTCCACCGCGTGCCCCCGGGGGGCGGGCGGCGCGGGCGGGAGGGCGGCGCCCTCGGCGCAGGCCAGTTGGAGGGCGACCAGGTCGATGCCGAACACCGCCTCGGTGACCGGGTGTTCGACCTGGAGCCGGGTGTTCATCTCCAGGAAGTACGCCTGGCCGCCCGCGACCAGGAACTCCACCGTCCCCGCCCCGGTGTAGCCGACGGCCCGGGCGGCCGCGACCGCCGCGTCCTCCAGGGTGGCCCGCAGCTCCTCGTCCAACCCGGGCGCGGGCGCTTCCTCGATCACCTTCTGGTGGCGGCGCTGGAGCGAGCAGTCCCGGGTGCCGAGGGTCCACACCGTGCCGTGCGCGTCGGCGAGGACCTGCACCTCCACATGGCGGCCGCGCTCCAGATACGGCTCGGCGAACACCTCGCCGTCCCCGAAGGCCGCCCGGGCCTCGGCCCTGGCCGCCGCCAACTCGACTGCCAGGTAGCCCAGTTCCCGTACCACCCGCATACCGCGCCCACCGCCGCCGGCCGCCGCCTTCAGCAGCAGCGGAAGGTCGGCCCCGGTGACGGCGGCCGGGTCCAGCGGGGCGAGCAGCGGCACCCCGGCGGCGGCCATCAGCTCCTTGGCCCGGGTCTTGGAGGCCATCGCCTCGATCGCCTTGGGCGGCGGGCCCACCCAGACCAGGCCCGCGTCCAGCACCGCGCGGGCGAAGTCGGCGTTCTCGGAGAGGAAGCCGTACCCGGGGTGGACCGCGTCCGCCCCGGCGGCCAGCGCGGCGGCCACCACCAGGTCGGCGCGGAGGTAGGTGTCGGCGGGCGCGGCCCCCGGCAACCGCACCGCCGCGTCCGCCTCCCGTACGTGCAGGGCTCCGGCGTCCGGGTCGGAGTGCACGGCGACGGTGGAGATGCCCAGCTCACGGCAGGTGCGGAAGACCCGGCGGGCGATCTCGCCCCGGTTGGCGACCAGCAGACTGGAGATCAAGGGATTCATCGGATCCATGAGATTCATCGGATCCATGGGATTCATCGAATCCACAGAGTTCACGGGATTCATGGGATTCATGGGATTCACGGGTCCCCTCACATCCGGAAGACGCCGAAGCCGCCGCGCACGCCCTGGTACGGGGCGGTGTGCACGGCCGACAGGCACAGGCCGAGGACGGTGCGGGTGTCGCGCGGGTCGATGACCCCGTCGTCGTACAGCCGCCCGGACAGGAACATCGGCAGTGACTCCGCCTCCACCTGCTGCTCCACCATGGCGCGCAGCGCCGCGTCGCCCTCGTCGTCATAGGGCTGCCCCTTGGCGGCGGCGGAGGCGCGGGCCACGATCGAGAGCACCCCGGCGAGCTGCTGGGGGCCCATCACGGCCGACTTGGCGCTGGGCCAGGCGAACAGGAAGCGCGGGTCGTAGGCGCGGCCGCACATGCCGTAGTGCCCGGCCCCGTAGGAGGCGCCGACCAGCACCGACAGATGCGGGACCGTGGAGTTGGCCACCGCGTTGATCATCATCGAGCCGTGTTTGACGATGCCGCCCTGCTCGTACTCCCGGCCCACCATGTAGCCGGTGGTGTTGTGCAGGAACAGCAGCGGGATGTCCCGCTGGTTGGCGAGCTGGATGAACTGCGCGGCCTTCTGCGACTCCTGGCTGAACAGCACCCCCTGGGCGTTGGCGAGCACCCCGACCGGATACCCGTGCAGCGCGGCCCACCCGGTCACCAGGCTGGTCCCGTACAGCGGCTTGAACTCGTCGAAGTCGGAGCCGTCCACGATCCGGGCGATCACCTCGCGCGGGTCGAAGGGGGTGCGCAGATCGCCGGGGACGATGCCGAGCAGCTCCTCCGGGTCGTACTTGGGCGGCTCGGCAGGCGGAGGATCGGCGTACGCCTTGCGGTGGTCGAGCCGGGCCACGATCCGCCGGGCCTGGCGGATGGCGTCATGCTCGTCCACCGCGTAGTGGTCGGCCAGCCCGCTGGTCCGGGCGTGCATCCGCGCCCCGCCCAGCGACTCGTCGTCGCTCTCCTCCCCGGTGGCCATCTTCACCAGCGGCGGCCCGCCGAGGAACACCTTGGAGCGCCCGTCGATCATCACCGTGTGGTCCGACATCCCGGGGACATACGCGCCGCCCGCCGTCGAGTTGCCGAAGACCACCGCGATGGTGGGGATCCCGGCCGCCGACAGCCGGGTGATGTCCCGGAACAGCGCCCCACCGGGGATGAAGATCTCCTTCTGGGACGGCAGATCGGCGCCCCCGGACTCCACCAGCGCGATACACGGCAGCCGGTTGGCGCGGGCGATCTCGTTGGCCCGCAGCGCCTTCTTCAGCGTCCACGGGTTGGACGAACCTCCGCGTACCGTCGGGTCGTTGGCGGTGATCAGGCACTCCACGCCCTCGACGACCCCGATCCCGGTGACCATCGAGCCGCCCACCGGGTAGTCGCTGCCCCAGGCGGCGAGCGGGGACAGCTCCAGGAACGGCGCGTCCGGGTCCAGCAGCAGCTCGATCCGCTCCCGGGCGAGCAGCTTGCCGCGCGAGCGGTGCCGGGCGGTGTACTTCTCGCCGCCGCCCGCGAGCGCCTTGGCGTGCTCGGCGTCCAGGGCGGCCAGCTTCTCCAGCATGGCGTCCCGGTTGGCGGTGAACTCCTCGGTGGCCGGGTCGAGTCGGGAGCCGATCACGGTCACAGCAGGGCCTCCGGTATGTCGAGGTGGCGGGCGCGCAGCCATTCGCCGAGCGCCTTGGCCTGCGGGTCGAACCGGGCCTGGGCGGCGACGCCCTCGCCGAGCAGCCCGGCCACGGTGAAGTTCAGCGCCCGCAGGTTCGGCAGCAGATGCCGACGTACGGGCACGTCGGCCGTCTCCGGCAGCAGTTCGCGGAAGCGGTCGACGGTGAGCGCGTGGGCCAGCCACCGCCAGCCCTCCTCGTCCCGGGCCCACACCCCCACATTGGCGTCCCCGCCCTTGTCCCCGCTGCGGGCCCCGGCCACCACCCCGAGCGGCGCCCGCCGCACCGGCCCGGGTGGCAACGGCGGCGGCAACTCCGGTACGGGGACGGGCTCCGGCTCCCGTACGTCCGGCGGGTCCGGCACGATGACCCGCTCCCCGTCCGGCAGCACCGCCGTATGCGCGACCGCGCCCCGGTCCGCGTACCCCGCCTCGAACACCCCGTACGGGGCGCCCTTCCCCGGCGGGGCGGTCAGGTGGAAGCCCGGGTAGCTGGCGAGGGCCAGTTCCACCGCCGCCCCGCTGACCGCCCGGCCCACCCGCTCCGGGTCCTGGTCGCGGACGACGAGCCGGAGCAGGGCGCTGGCGGTCTCCTCGGTGGCGGCGTCGGGGCGATCGGTGCGGGCCAGCTCCCAGCGCACCTCCGCCGCCCTGCCGATCGCCTGGGTCATCTGCTCCCGCACCAATTCCGCCTTGGCCTCCACCTCCAGCCCCGTGAGGACGAAGACGACCTCGTTGCGCCAGCCGCCGAGCCGGGTGGTGCCGGTCTTGAGCCGGGGCGGTGGGGCCTCGCCCCGTACCCCGGAGATCCGCACCCGGTCCGGGCCGTCCTGCGCCAGCCGTACGGAGTCCAGCCGCAGGGTCACATCCGGCCCGGGGTAGCGGGCGCCCGCCGTCTCGTACAGCAGCTGGGCGGTGACCGTGCCGATGTCCACCAGCCCGCCGGTGCCCGGGTGCTTGGTGATCACGGAGCTGCCGTCCGCGTCGATCTCGGCGAGGGGGAAGCCCGGGCGGCGGAGGTCGTGTCCGTCCCCGGCCTCGGCGAAGAAGGCGTAGTTGCCGCCGGTGGCCTGGGTGCCGCACTCCAGTACATGCCCGGCGGCGACCGCGCCCGCGAGCCGGTCGTACTCCTTCGGGCCCCAGTCGAACCACCAGGCGGCGGGTCCGCTGACCAGCGCCGCGTCGGTGATCCGCCCGGTGACCACCACATCCGCCCCGGCCCGCAGACAGGCGGTGACCCCGGCGCCGCCGAGGTAGGCGTTGGCGGTCAGCGCCCCTTCGGGCGGGGTGAGGCGGTCGCCTTCCACATGGGCGATACGGATCCCCGGCAGCCCCAGCCGTTCGGCGAGAGCGCGCAGGGCGGCGGCGAGGCCCGCCGGGTTCAGCCCGCCCGCGTTGGCGACGATCCTGACCCCCCGGTCGTGGGCCAGCCCCAGCCCCTCCTCCATCTGCCGCAGAAAGGTCTTGGCGTATCCGAGGGAGGGGTCCTTGAGGCTGTCCCGGCCGAGGATCAGCAGGGTCAGCTCGGCGAGGTAGTCCCCGGTGAGGACGTCCAGCTCGCCGCCGGTCAGCATCTCCCGGACGGCGTCGAACCGGTCGCCGTAGAAGCCGGAGGCGTTGCCGATCCGCAGCGGGGCCCTCATGCGGATGCCTCGGCCCTGGTGGCGGGCCGCCCTCGCCCCGGTGGTCCGGCGAAGGCCTGGGCGATGTCCAGCCAGTGGTCGGCGTCGGCACCCTCGGCGCGCAGGGCCAGGTCGGCGCGGTGGGCCCGCTGGGTGGCGAGCAGGCAGAAGTCGAGCGCGGGGCCGGTGATCTTCTGGGGCGCGTCCTCGGGCCCGTACGCCCAGAGGGTGCCGTCCGGGGCGGTCAGCTCCACCCGGAACGGGGCGGCCGGCGGGCGCAGGCCCCGTACCGCGTAGGCGTAGTCCCGGGCCCGCACGCCGATCCAGGCGACATGCCGCAGCCGCGCCGTGGGCTTCCGTACGACGCCCAGCGCATCCGCCACGTCCTGCCCGTGCGCCCAGGTCTCCATCAGCCGCGCGGTCGCCAGCGAGGTGACCGACATCGGCGGGCCGTACCAGGGGATGCGTGTCCCGGCCGGGGAGGCCCGTAGGACGTCCTGCAACCGCTCGCGCCCCTCCCGCCAGCGGGCCAGCAGCTCCCCCGGCTCCAACACGGCCCCCGCCTCCGCCCCCTCGTCCACAAAGCTCTCCGGTGCCTCCGCCGCCCTGGCCACATGACCCGCGAAGGCGTCCGGGTCGGTGGCGGCGAGCAGCGCGGCACTGTCGGTCCAGGTCAGATGGGCGATCTGGTGGGCGACGGTCCAGCCGGGTGCGGGGGTGGCCGCGCTCCAGGCGTCCGGCCGAGCGTCCGGTGGGGCGGCCGCCACCAGGCGGTCCAGCTCCTCGCTCTCCTCACGCAGGTCGTCGAGGACCGGTGCGGCGTCGGACACGGTGCGCTCCCTCCGGGACGGCACGGGCACGCCACGGCCGCCCGGCGGTCAGGGCGTGGGAGCCCGGCCGTCGGCACGGCGGTGCGTGTCCCGGAGCATGGCAGCGCCCGGAGAAACAATCAAGCGTGCTTGCTTTACTTCTGGCCACTCGCGGACTCGGTGGGCCCGGCCGCCAACCGCGCCTGGGAGCGCACCGCACCGATGCTGGCCGCGATGACCAGCGCGATCGCGCACGCCTCCAGGAGGTGGAGCCCCTGCCCCAGCACCAGAAGTCCCGCGATCGCCGCGATGGCCGGTTCCAGGCTCATCAGCACCGCGAAGGTGGGCGCGGGCAGCCGACGCAGCGCCAGCAGCTCCAGCGTGTACGGCAGCACCGACGACATCAGCGCGACCGCCAGGCCCAGGGCGATGGTCGACGGCACCACCAACCTGGCCCCCGCCTCCCACACCCCGAACGGCAGACTGATCACCGCGCCCACGGCCATGGCCAGCGCCAGCCCGTCGGCCTGCGGGAAGCGCCGCCCCGTGCGGGCGCTGAACACGATGTACGCGGCCCACATCACGCCCGCGCCGAGGGCGAACGCGGCCCCGGCCGGGTCCAGCCGGTCGAACCCGCCGCCACTGAGCAGCGCCACCCCGCCCAGCGCCAGGGCGGCCCAGACCAGGTTCACCAGCCGCCGGGACGCCACCACGGACAGCACCAGCGGGCCGAGCACCTCCAGGGTGACGGCCGGGCCGAGCGGGATGCGGTCCACCGCCTGGTAGAAGAGCATGTTCATCCCGGCGAGCGCGACACCGAAGGCGACCACCGTCCCCCAGTCGGCGCGCCCGTACCCGCGCAGCCGGGGGCGGCAGACCACCAGCAGCACCACGGCCGCGAGCAGCAGCCGCAGCGTGACCACGCCCAGCGCCCCGGCGCGCGGCATCAGCATCACCGCGATCGCCGCGCCGAACTGCACCGAGAACCCGCCCGCGACGACGAGCGCCACCGGCCCGAGCCGCCGCCCCGCCCCCTTCCGCACCCTGGCTCGCTCCGGGTGCGCAGCGACGCCCTCCGGCAGCGCCACGGCGGACGCGTCCGCGGACAGTCCGGCGGCGGCTTCGCTTCGGGCGGCGGCGTCGTTCACCGGGGGCCTCGGGCTTTCTGTGCGGGTGGGGGGAGAACGGGAGCAAGTCCATTGAAGTGGACCAGTCAGCGCAACATACTGCACCGCCCTTCTCGCACTCCAGCGCCTTTCCCCGCGGTCCACCATCCGGGACGCCGCGCCCCCTCTTCCACGGTACGGGCACGGCACGGACAGCAGCGCGCCACGCCCCCGGCGACGGGAGCGCGGCGCGCTGTCGTCCCGGCCCGGCCGGGGAACCGCTACTTCCTCTTCTTGCGACTCTCCCGCACGGTGACGAGAACGAGGATCAGGAGTCCCACCACGATCATCCCGATGGTGATCGGCGGGTTGTCCGTGATCGCCGCTGCCAGGTTCCGCATCTCCACCACTCCCCTGCTCGTATCGCTGCCGTGGTCCGCCCCCCACGGGAGACGGTCGTCCGTGCCGTCACGCCGGTGGGTGCGGAGGAGCGGCGCGCCCCTCCCCACCCGCAGCACGCACACGGCGGTAAAGGGGAATCAGCGGCCGGGGAGCAGCGGATAACTCTGCGTGATGTACACCCAACGCACGATCCCGAGGAACAGGGACGCCGTCGGGGGCGCCAGCCACCAGCGGGTCAGCGACCTCCTCAGCACCGCTACGGACGACAGGAGCAGGGTTACCGTTCCTGCCACGACGGTCAGGAAGCAGGTGGCCTCGATTGCCGTCAGGGCGCTCTCGTCCCAAGGCCCCTGCGGCTCGGTCACCAGGGCGGCATAGGTGAGCCAGGCGGACAGCAGATTGAGGAGGAGGAGCGGCACGCCCCAGGGGCCGCGCAGTTCACGAATCACTTCAGGGCATTCCTCGCTTCGTCCAGGTTCCGGTCGAACCCTCGCCCGTACCCCTGAGCCTGTTCGCTTTGCCAGTAAGGGCCCCCGTTGTAGCGGGATGCCAGCTCCTTGTAGTGGTCCCGGGTCATCTCTTCCGACGGCACTCCGGCGAAGCCGGACTCCTCCTTCAGCATGGCCAGGTACTCGGAGGCGATGAAGATGTTCTGTCCCGGGTCCTGCAGGGCGGCCTCGATGGTGTCCCGCTGCCCCTCGGTGAGCCGGGCCGGATCGTATCCCAGCACCTCCGCTGCACGTCTTACCTGGATGGCGATGGGCCCGAAGGACGTCTCGTCCGGGTTTCCACTCAGCCGGTCGATCGGCAGAGCTTCGGGGGCGACGGGGAGCCACCCGTCCCGAGCGAGCCCGCGGACGCTGTCGACGCCATCGTCCATCCAGCCCCACTGTCCGCCCACCTCCTGCCAGGCGATGCCCGCGACCATGTCGGCCGGGAGCCCTGACCGCTCTGCCGCGGCCTGGATGATCCCCTTGTTCGCGGCGATCCACTCCCGGCGTTCTTGCGCGTCCCGCGGCACGGCCCAGTAGGCGTCCGTCGCCTCGGGCAGTGCGGTGAGCCGCAGGCGGATGTCCTGGAGGGATGCGGACACATCCTGCGTGCCTGTCGGCAGGGAGAAATCAGCCTTCGGCCCACTCCCCGACAGGCTGGTCAGCAGGTCCGAGCGGGCTTCGAACGCCTCGGAGCGCAGCGCGGGCATGGCGGCGAGCAGATCCTTGGCGTCCACGAAGCCACTGCCGCGGAAGTCGGGCAGCGCCTTGTACGCCTGGTCGAGTGCCGCGGTGCACGTGTCACGGGCCCGGGCCTCGGTTGACTTGGCGAGGCCGTAGTTGGCGCCGGCATTGTCATGCGCGCGGTTGGCATCATCCCTGATGTCATCGATGTCGACGGCGAGTTCGGCCGCCCAGTCGAGGAAGCCCGTGGTGCCGCGCAGGTCCTCCCATTGCCGCATTGCCCCGGCCTTCTGCGCGGTCGGGGTGACGGCGTCGGCGACCTGTGCGATGAGCCCGGCGAGGGTCTCTTCGTCTGCCTTGCCATTCACGTAATGCGCCTTGGCCACCCTCAGCGCGGAGGCATAGTGCATCAGCGCGCTCTGCGCCTTGTCGTAGCCGTCGGCCAGGTGGCTCACCAGATCACGGGCCTCGCGCATCCGGTTGTCATAGCGCTTGCGCCCTTCGCCGATCCAGTCCCGGTCCTCCGCCGCACGCCGCAACCCCGGCTTGACCTCCAGGAGCAGGTCGCGCAGCCTGCGGAACTCCAAGGCGTTCCGCTCGACAAGCGGAGGGTTGCAATCCTCCAGGAAGGCGACTTCGTCGCGGTAGGTGTGGGCCACGTCCTCACCTGTCTTCCGGAGAGACGTACAGACCCGTGTCCAAGACGGCGTTCAGCAGGCCCCCGGCGACATCGCCGTCGCATGTCGCGTAGGTGCCGTTCGCCTTCCGCAGCCGGGTGGAGAGAGCTGCCAGCAGCGCAGTCGTGTCCTGGTACTGATCGTTGGCGAATCGAGCGAACGTGTCGACCTTCGCAGCTACATCGGGATGTGAACGAGGACTCCGCGCCGTCGTGCACAAATCCCCGTCAGGCCGACCCTCGTACAACAACCCGGCCATCTCGACCAGCACGTTCGCATTGCCGTTGAGCGAGACATGGTCGACCCCGACGCGGTCGCCGCTGCCCTCGCCGCCTTCCGGCCCGGTCGCCGTCTGGTTGATCTGCATCGGCGCTGCTGTGCGCTTCGCGGCCTCGGCCTTCAGCTGTTCCCACTCGTCCCACGGCATGCGTGTCAGCCCCCCCGATTCCTCGCCCTGTGTGTCCGTCCTGAGCACGGGCGAAGGGTGGTATCGGTTCCAGCCTGCCTGCTTTCGTGCCCAGAATCACAGGCATGGTGACAGGGAGCTATGGCGTCCCCGGGGGGAGCCCCTCCGCCAGCAGTTCCGCCAGGTGGCGGGCGCGGACGCCGGCGAGTTGGTGCAGTTGGGTGCGGCAGGAGTAGCCGTCGGCGAGGAGGGCGGTGTGGGGGGTGGCGGCGCGGAGGGCGGGGAGGAGTTGGTCCTCGGCGCAGGCGACGGAGACCTCGTAGTGGCCGGGCTCGAAGCCGAAGTTGCCGGCCAGGCCGCAGCAGCCGCCGGCGAGGGTGCCGGTGAGGCCGGCGCGGGCGCGGAGGCGGGCTTCGGCGGCGTCGCCGAGGACGGCGTGCTGGTGGCAGTGGGTCTGGCCGGTGACGGGGCGGTCCAGGCGCGGGGGCTGCCAGTCGGGGGCGTACTCCTCCAGGGCCTGGGCGAAGGTGCGGACGCGGGAGGAGAGTTCGGCGGCCCGGGGGTCGTCGGGGAGGAGTTCGGGGAGGTCGGTGCGGAGGGTGGCGGCGCAGCTCGGCTCCAGGACCACGAGGGGGTGTGAGGACGCCTCCATGGTGTCGAGGGTGCGGCGCATCACGCGGCGGGCGCGGTCGAGTTGGCTGGTGGAGAGGTAGGTGAGGCCGCAGCAGACGGGGGCGGCGGGGAGGAGGGGGCGGAGGCCGGCGGATTGGAGGACGGTGACGGCGGCCTGGCCTACGGCGGGGGTGAGGTGGTTGGTGAAGGTGTCGGGATAGAGGAGGACGGGGAGACCCTGCGATGGCCTGGGCCGGCTCGCGTACCAGTGGCGGAAGGTGCGGGGGGCGAGGCGGGGGAGGTCGCGTTCGGGGGTGAGGCCGGCCAGGTGTTTGGCGAGGGACGCCAAGGGGGCGATGGACGCCGCGGCGTTGAGGGGGCGGGCGAAGGGGGCGGCGAGGCGGAGCCATTCGGGGAGGCGGCCGAGGGTGTGGTGGGTGCGGGGGCGGCGGCGGCCGGCGTAGTGGTGGTGCAGGAACTCGGCCTTGTAGGTGGCCATGTCGACGCCGACGGGGCAGTCGCTGCGGCAGCCCTTGCAGGAGAGGCAGAGGTCCAGGGCGTCATGGAGTTCGGAGGAGCGCCAGCCGTCGGGGATCAGTTCGCCGGCCAGCATCTCGTGGAGGAGGCGGGCCCGGCCACGGGTGGAGTGGCGTTCCTCGCCGGTGGCGCGGAAGGAGGGGCACATGACGTCGGGGCCGGTACTGGGGCCTTCGACGCGGCATTTGGCGACGCCGACGCAGCGGCGGACGGCGGTGGCGAAGTCGCCGTTGTCGGCGGGGTAGGAGAAGGCGGTCGGGACGGGGGCCGAGGGCAGGACGGCGAAGCGGAGGTGGGCGTCGAGGGGGGCGGGGGTGGTGAGGACGTCGGGGTTGAGGCCGCCGTCGGGGTCCCAGGCCTGCTTGACGCGGGCGAAGAGGGCGGTGAGCTCGGGGCCGTACATCCGGGGCAGGAGTTCGGCGCGGGCGAGGCCGTCGCCGTGCTCGCCGGAGAGCGAGCCGCCGTGGGAGACGACCAGGTCGGCCAGGGCCTCGGAGAAGGTGCGGAAGCGGGCGATGCCGGCGGCCGACACCAGATCGAAGTCGATGCGGACGTGGACGCAGCCGTCGCCGAAGTGCCCGTACGGGGTGCCGCGCAGCCCGCGGGCGGTCAGTAGGGCGCGGAAGTCCCGCAGATACGCGCCGAGTCGGGCGGGCGGCACCGCGCAGTCCTCCCAGCCGGGCCAGGCCTCCGCCCCGTCGGGGGTACGGGTGGCGGTGCCGGCCGCGTCCTCCCGTACCGCCCACAGGGCGCGCCGGGCGGCCGGGTCGGTGACCACGGTGGCGCGGAGCGCGTCGGCGGCGCGGGTGAGGGTGTCGGCGGCCGCGCGGGCCTCGGCCTCGGTGGCGCCGCCCGTCTCGGCGAACAGCCAGGCCCCGGCGGGCGGGAGGGCGGCGCGGGCGGCCGGGTCGCGGACCAGGTCGGCGGCCATGCCCTCGACGGTGAGGGGGTGGTACGGGAGGAGGCCGGCGGCCGCGTCGGCGGCGGCGGTCTCGTCCGCGTAGCCGAGGACGGCCAGGGCGCGGGCGGCTGGCTCGGGGACCAGGCGGACCTCCGCCTCGGTGAGGACGGCCAGGGTGCCCTCGCTGCCGCAGTAGGCGCGGGCCAGGTCGGTGCCGTTCTCGGGGAGCAGGGCGTCGAGCGCGTAGCCGGAGATACGGCGCGGGAGGCCGGGTGGATAGCCGGTGCGGAGCAGGGCGAGGTGGGAGTCGACGAGGGCGGGGAGGGCGGGTGGCCCGCCGGTCCAGCCTCGGGCGAGGACCGCGCGCTCGCCGCCGTAGCGGACGACGGACAGGCGGGTGACGTTGTCGGCGGTGGTGCCGTACGCGACCGAGTGCGCCCCGCAGGCGTTGTTGCCGATCATTCCGCCGAGGGTGCAGCGGCTGTGGGTGGAGGGGTCGGGGCCGAAGGTCAGGCCGTGGGGGCGGGCCGCCGCGCGGAGGCAGTCCAGGACGGTGCCGGGCTGGACGACGGCGGTGCGGGACTCGGGGTCGACGGCGAGGACGCGGCGCATATGGCGGGTGAAGTCCAGGACGACGCCGGTGCCGGTGGCCTGCCCGGCGATGGAGGTGCCCGCGCCGCGTGGGACGACCGGCACCCCGTGCTCGCGGCATACCGCCAGGGCCGCTGATACGTCGTCGGCGTCGAAGGGGCTGACCACGCCGATCGGGACCCGGCGGTAGTTGGAGGCGTCCATGGTGGTCAGCGCCCGGGCCGCCGCCCCGAAGTCGACCTCGCCGCGCAGGGCGGTGCGCAGGGCATGGGCGAGTGCGCTCGCCTCCGGTCGGGGGCCGGGGGCGCGCCGTCGGTCGGCCGTGGGTTCGGGCATGGGACCAGGATGCCCCGGCATGGTCGCTCAGACGGTGGCGGACAGGGGGATGGCGTAGGGGCCGGCGGCGGCGAGTACGGCACCGGAGAGGGAGGAGGGGGCGGCGGCCAGGGCGCGGATGGGGTGCGGGTGAGGGAGGACGGGGGCGGGGGTGAGGGGGCGGCGGGTGGGCAGGTCATAGAGGCGTACGGCTCCGGGGGCGGCCGTGGACGCGGTGACGGCGACGGGGCGGCCGCCGAGGTGGGTGACGGCCAGGGCCCGGGCCCCGTCGGTCGCGGTGAGCGGGGCGCCGAGGGGGCGGGCGGTGGCCGGGTCCCAGAGGCGTACGGCCTTGTCCCAGCCGGCCGTGACCACGACGGGGTCGCCGTCCAGGAAGGCGAGCGCGGCGGTGTGGACCTCCGCGCCCCGGCCCAGGGGCTCGCCCATCCGGCGCGGGGACTCGCCCGTCCGGCGCGGGGCGGACAGGTCCCACAGCTCCACCGTGCCGCAGTCGTCCGCAGGGTCGTCGGGGGTGGTGGTGACGGCGAAGGGGCGGCCGTCGGGCGCGAGGGCGGTGGCGACGGCGATCGGCGGGCCGCCGTCTCCGAGGACGGCACCCCCGGGGTCGGGGGCGGCCAGGTCCCAGAGCCGGGTGGTCCCGTCGAGGCAGCCGGCCACCAGCAGGGGGCGGCCGTCGGCGCCCTGGGCGGCGGCCAGGGCGCCGGCGGAGGGGCCGGTGTCGGTCAGCGGGTCGCCCAGGGGCCGCCCATCGAGGGCATCCCAGAGGCGGACGGTGCCCTCGTCGCCGCTGGCGGTCGCCACCACGGGCCGGCCGGCCACCCGGGCCAGGGCCACCGATCCGGTGCCGCCGTCGTCGGCGAAGGGGAGGCCGAGGGGTTCACCGGTGCCGGTGTGCCACACCCGTACGGCGCCCCGCTCGGTGGCGGCGACGGCGAGCGGCGCACCGTCGGCCGCGACCGCCAGGGCCCGTACGGGGGTCGGGGCTCCGAGCTCCTCACCGGTGCGGGCGGAGGCGGCGGGCCAGTGGTCGACCGGGAGGCCGGGCGCCAGGCCCGGTGTCCGGTACGGCTGTTGGGGCGGAGGCGTCATGGACACGGTGATCAGCCTAGGAGGAGCCGGAGCGGCGGGAGCAGGCGGGCCGGGGGCTCCTGGGAACACGGGCCGAGGGCGGCCTTCGCGCGCAGGGGCTGAGAGCGGTCTCAGGGCGGGCTGTGCAGGTCGTGTTCTCAGTCCGTAAGAATGCGCACACCAGCTTTCCAAAGTGATCGTCAATTCTCCTATAGTGACCAAGAATTCTCAGGATCAGGAATCGACGGCTCCAGAACTCATCCACCCCACGCCGACCACCGCCCGCCCGACGCCCGACACCCGCTGAGGACTGACGATTTGCGCCCCTCCATCCGGCCGGTAGTGCCGGCCCTGCTGATATCGGCGGCCGTCACCGGCCTCCTGTGCGTGGGGGCGGTGGCCGTCGCTCCCGACTCCGTGCGGGCACCGCTCGCCTGGGGGTCGATCGCGGCCGCCGTCCTGTTGACCGCCGCCGTCACCACCGCCGCCTCCGCGCTGGACGCGCTGAAGCGGATGCGCGCACGGGACGCCGCCCGTTCCGCCGAGGCCGACCGCCGCACCGCCGAGGCGGCCAGGATCGCCGCCGACGCCCGGGCCGACGCCCAGCGGACGCGTGCCGAGGCCGACCGGGCGGTGACCGACGCCCGTGACTACGCCGAGCGCGCGGTGGCCGTGGCCCACACCGGGGCCGAGCAGACCGCCGAGGCGGCCCGGCTGGAGGCGGACCGCACCGTCACCGCCGTCCGGATCGAGGCGGACCAGCTGGTGGCCGCCACCCGCGCCGAGGCCGAACGGACCGTCGCCGAGATACGCGCCGAGGCGGAACGGGCCGTGGCCGAGGTACACGCCGAGGCGGACCGCACGGTCACCGAGGTACGCGCGGAGGCGGCCGAGGCGCGCACCGAGGCCGACCGGATCACCGCCCTCGCCCGGGTGGACGCCGAACGCGCCCTCGCCGACGCCGCCCGGGCCCGTACCCAGGCCGCACGCAGCGAGAGCAACCGGGCCGCCGCCCTCGCCGCCTGCGCCAACGCGGCCGGCCGGATGCAGGCGCTGTCCACCAGCATGCTGGCCGACCTGCGCGAGATGGAGCACCGGCACAGCGACGAGGATGTGCTCACCGACCTGCTCCACCTGGACCACCGCACCGCCCAGGCCGGCCGGCTCGCCGACTCGGTGGCGGTGCTCACGGGCGCGCGTTCGGGCCGCCGCTGGGCGAAGCCGATCGTGATGGAGTCGATCCTGCGCGGCGCCATGGGCCGGATCAGCGGCTACCAGCGGGTCCGGCTGCACAACACCAGTGACGCCGCGATCGCCGGGCACGCCGCCGAGGGCGTGATGCACGCGCTCGCCGAACTGCTCGACAACGCCGCCACCTTCTCGCCGCCCACCGCCGAGGTGCATGTCTATGTGGAGGACGTACCGGCCGGACTGGTCGTCACCATCGAGGACAGCGGCCTGGTGATGAGCGACGTTCAGCTGCGCCGCGCCGAACAGGCGGTCACCGCCGACCACGACGGGCTGACCGGGCTGTCCGGCACCCGGCTCGGCCTCGCCGTCGTCGGCCGGCTGGCCCGCAAGCACGGGCTGGCCGTCTCCTTCCGCCCCTCGGCGCGCGGCGGCACCGGAGTGGTGGTGCGCGTCCCGCACGAGCTGGTCAGCCGCGCGTCGGCCCCGGTGCGGGGAGCCGGCGCGGCCCGGACGCGTACGGCGACGGCGGCGGTACAGGGCCGGGAGGCGGTACAGGGCCGGGAGGCGGCGGGCGCGCCTGCCCCGTCCCGTACGGCCACCCCGTCCCGTACCACCGCCCCCTCCCCCACCACCGCCGGGCTCCCTACGCGTGTGGCCCGCCCGGCCCCGGCCCCCGCCGCCACGGAGGAGACCCCGGCCACCGCGGAGCACTCGACCACCGAGGACGCCGCCCCCGAGACCGCTCCCGAGCCCGCGACCGATACCCCTCCCGCCACCCTCCCCAAGCGGCGGCGCGGCGAGACCCTGGCGGCCGCCCACCCCGGCGGGACCCCCGACTCCGCCGAACCCTCCCACGCCCCGGCCGCCCCGGCCCGGGGCGCGGCACGGCCGGCCGGCCCGGCCGCAGCCCGTTTCAGCAGCTTCCGCGAAGCGGTACGCAGCAACACCACGGAAGGCAACCCCCGATGACCACCGGCCCCCACGGCACCACGCCCGCCCTCACCGGCACCACCGACGAGAAGCTCGACTGGCTGCTGGAGAACCTGCTGAGCCGCACCCCGGGAGCCCGCCACGCGCTGGTGCTCTCCCGGGACGGGCTCAAGCTGTGCCGCACCCCCGAGCTCTCCATCGACCAGGCCGACCAGCTCGCCGCCATCTCGGCCGGCATCCAGAGCCTGTCGCACGGCGCGTCGATGGAGTTCGGCGACGGCAGCGGCGGGGTCCGTTCCGCGATGGCCGAGTTCTACGGCGGCATCCTGCTGATCGTGGAGGCGGGCGAGGGCGCCCATCTCGCGGTGGTGGCCGCCGAGGACTCCGACGTGGGCCTGGTCGGGCACAACATGAGCGAGCTCGTCGAGCAGCTCGGCGAGCACCTGCACGCCGAGCCCCGGCAGCCGTGAGCCCGCGCCGCACGGGCCCGGGGCCCCTCAGCCACCGCGACGAGTCACCGGACCGGCTCTACACGGTGACCGGGGGCCGCACCCGCTCCGGCCCGGACACCCCGTTCGACCTGGTCACCCTGGTCGTCACGGAGTCCGAGCCGGCGCCGGGCATGCAGTCCGAGCACGCGGCGATCCTGCGGCTGTGCCGGCGGCCCACGGCGATGGTGGAGGTGGCCGCCGAGCTGGGGCTGCCGGTGGGCATCACCCGCATCCTGCTGTCCGACCTGCTCGACACCGGCCGGATCAGCGCCCGCCACCCCCGTACACAGGCCGGCGGCCCCGGCGGCTACCGCCTTCCCGACCCCGACATCCTGGAGCAGGTGCTCGTTGGACTCCGCAACCTCTGACGCGACGCCGGACCCGGGCCAGGGGCCCTCCGTCGCCGGGTCCCGCCCCCAGCTCGCCACCACCGCCGACAACGGGCTGAAGATCGTGGTCGTCGGCGGCTTCGGCGTGGGCAAGACCACCCTGGTCCGCTCGGTGAGCGAGATCCGCCCGCTCAACACCGAGGAGACCATGACCCGGGCGGGCGAGGAGGTGGACGACACCAGCGCGGTCGGCACCAAGACGGCCACCACGGTCGCCTTTGACTTCGGCCGGATCACCCTGGACGCGCACAATGTGCTCTACCTCTTCGGGGCACCCGGGCAGGAACGTTTCTGGTTCCTCTGGGACCGGCTGTTCTCCGGCACCCTCGGCGCGGTGGTACTGGTGGACACCCGGCGGATCGCCGACTCCTGGTACGCGATCGACCGGCTGGAGCACCACGGCACCCCGTTCATCGTGGCCTGCAACGACTTCGGCGGCCCCGCGCACACCGAGGCCGAGATCCGCGAGGCGCTCGACCTCGGCGAGCACGTGCCGCTGGTGGAGTGCGACGCCCGCGACCGCTCGTCCAGCAAGTACGTGCTGATCACCCTGATCGAGCACCTTCGCACCCAGGTGGCCCGGGCCACCCCGCAGGCATTGCAGGAGACCCCCGTATGACCGCGCCCGTGCCCCTGTCCGGGCCCCGGTTCCAGTCCGACCCGACCCGGCTGTACCGGGAGATGCGCCGCGACCACGGCCCCGTCGCCCCGGTGGTTCTGGACGGGGACGTCCCGGCCTGGCTGGTGCTGGACTACCGCGAGCTGCACCAGGTCACCAGCGACCCGGTGCTGTTCAGCCGGGACTCCGAGCTGTGGAACCAGTGGGACCGCATCCCGGCCGACTGGCCGCTGTTGCCGATGATCGGCCGCAAGCAGCCGTCCATCCTCTACACGGTCGGTGAACGCCACCGGCTGCGGGCCCGGATGGTCGCCGGGGCGCTGGAGTCCGTCGACCCGTTCGTCCTGCGGCGGTACGCGGAGAGCTACGCGGACGGGCTGATCGACGCGTTCTGCGGGGTCGGCGAGGCGGAGCTGATCGGCCAGTACGCCTCCCTCCTCCCGGTCCGCGTGCTGGTCCGGATCTACGGGGTGCCGGACGAGCAGGGCCCGGCCCTGGTCACCGCGCTCAACGACATGATCAACGGCCAGGAGGGCGCGCTCGCGGGCCAGCAGCACATGGCCACGGCGGTGATGGAGCTGCTGGCCGCCCGGCAGCAGGAGCCGGCCGAGGACGTGGCGTCGCGGATGCTGGCCGACACCTCGGGCTTCACCGTCGAGGAGATCGCCCAGGACATGATGGTGATGCTCGCCGCGGGCCACCAGCCCACCGCCGACTGGATCGGCAACTCGCTGCGGCTGATGCTCACCGACGAGCGGTTCGCCGCCTCGCTCTCCGGCGGCCGGCACTCGGTCGCCGAGGCGATGAACGAGGTGCTGTGGGCCGACACGCCCACCCAGAACGTGGCCGGGCGCTGGGCCTCCCGGGACACCCACCTGGGCGGCCGGCACATCAAGGCCGGCGATCTGCTGCTGCTCGGCCTGGCCGCCGCCAACGCCGACCCGCAGGTGCATATCGACAGCTCGGCCATGACCGGCGGCAACGGCGCCCACTTCTCCTTCGGCCACGGCGACCACCGCTGCCCGTTCCCGGCCCAGGAGATCGCCGAGGTCATCGCCCGGACCGGTATCGAGGTGCTGCTCGACCGGCTGCCCGACCTGGAACTGACGGTCTACGCGGATGAGTTGACCCGGCGCCCGTCGCCCTGGCTGCGCGGGATGACCGAGCTGCCCGTCCACTTCACCCCGACCCCCGCCCTGGGAGGCCACCCGTGAGCGCCGAACCGCTGACCGAGCCGGAGACCGCCACCGCGCCCACGGCCCATCCCGCCGGCTGCCCGATGGGCCACTCCGGCACCCAGGCCCCCATCGTCCTCGACCCCTTCGTCACCGACCTGGACGGGGAGAGCGCCCGGCTGCGCGCGGCCGGGCCGCTGGCGCGGGTGGTGCTGCCCGGCGGCGTACCGGTGTGGGCGGTCACCCACCACGCCGAGGCCCGCGAACTCCTCACCGACAGACGGCTGGTGAAGGACATCGACGTCTGGGGTGCCTGGCAGCGCGGCGAGATACCCGCCGACTGGCCGCTGATCGGCCTGGCCAACCCGCCCCGCTCCATGCTCACCGTGGACGGCGAGGACCACCGCCGGATGCGGAGCCTGGTCGCCCAGGCGCTCACCCCGCGCCGGGTGGAGCGGATGCGCGAGCGGATCACCGAGCTGGTGGACGGCCTGCTGGACCGCCTCGCCGCCGAACAGGCGGCCGGGAACGGCGGCCCCGTCGATCTGAAGGCCACCTTCGCCTACCCGCTGCCGATGTACGTGGTCAGCGAGCTGATGGGGGTGGACGAGGCCGACCACCCCCGCCTCAAGGTCCTCTTCGACAAGTTCTTCTCCACCCAGACCGCGCCGGAGGAGGTCCTCGCCACCCTGATGGAGCTGGCCGGGATCATGGGCCGCACGGTGGCCGAGCGCCGCGCCGCCCCTGGCGACGACCTCACCAGCGCCCTGATCCAGGCCTCCGAGAACGGCGACCACCTCACCGACGAGGAGATCGTCTCCACCCTCCAGCTGATGGTGGCGGCCGGGCACGAGACCACGATCTCGCTCATCGTCAACGCCGTGGTCAACCTCTCCACCCATCCCGACCAGCGGGCCCGGGTCCTGGCCGGCGAGATCTCCTGGGACGCGGTGGTCGAGGAAACCCTGCGCCATGACACGCCCACCTCCCACGTACTGCTCCGGTTCGCCACCGAGGACGTGGCGGTGGGCGAGCAGGTGCTGCCCCAGGGCGAGGCGCTGATCGTCTCGTACGCCGCCATCGGCCGCGACGAGCGGCAGCACGGCCCCACGGCCGGGGAGTTCGACGCCGCCCGCTCCCCGATCCGGCACATCTCCTTCGGCCACGGCCCGCACGTCTGCCCGGGCGCGGCGCTCTCCCGGCTGGAGGCGGGGGTGGCGCTGCCCGCCCTCTACGCCCGCTTCCCCGCCCTCGACCTGGCCGTTCCCGCCTCCGAGCTGCGCAACAAGCCGGTGGTCACCCAGAACGACCTCTTCGAGCTGCCGGTGCTGCTGGGCTAACCACCACACCGGGATCGTCTCAAGATCACGTCTCATCGGACGGACACGGTCCTCGGCCGTGTCCGTCAGGGACTAGGCTCCGGCCCGTGGCTGAGATCCAGATTCCCGCTGACATCAAGCCCGCCGACGGCCGTTTCGGCGCGGGCCCCTCCAAGGTGCGTACGGAGGCGCTGGACGCCCTGGCCGCCACCGGCACCTCCCTCCTCGGCACCTCCCACCGCCAGGCCCCGGTCAAGAACCTGGTCGGCGAGGTCCGCTCCGGCGTAGCCGAGCTGTTCTCCCTCCCCGAGGGGTACGAGGTCATCCTCGGCAACGGCGGCTCCACCGCGTTCTGGGACATCGCGACCCACGGCCTGATCGAGGAGAAGTCGCAGCACCTCTCCTTCGGCGAGTTCTCCTCCAAGTTCGCCAAGGCCGCCAAGCTCGCCCCCTGGCTGGCCGAGCCCACCGTCATCTCCGCCGACCCGGGCACCCACCCCGAGCCGCGCGCCGAGGCCGGCGTGGACGTCTACGCCTTCACCCACAACGAGACCTCCACCGGTGTCGCCGCCCCGATCAAGCGGGCCGAGGGCGCCGACGAGGGCGCGCTGGTCCTGGTGGACGCCACCTCCGGCGCGGGCGGCCTGCCGGTCGACATCACCGAGACCGACGTCTACTACTTCGCCCCGCAGAAGTCCTTCGCCTCCGACGGCGGCCTGTGGATCGGCGTCTTCTCCCCGGCCGCCCTGGAGCGCGCCGCCCGGGTGCACGGCTCGGGCCGCCACGTTCCCGAGTTCTTCAGCCTCCCCACCGCCATCGACAACTCCCTGAAGAACCAGACGTACAACACCCCGGCCCTCTCCACCCTCTTCCTGCTCAACGAGCAGCTGAAGTGGATCAACGGCCAGGGCGGGCTGGACTGGACGGTGCGCCGCACGGCCACCTCCGCGCGGAACCTCTACGGCTGGGCCGAGGGTTCCAAGCACGCCACCCCGTTCGTCACCGACCCGGCCAAGCGCTCGCAGGTCATCGGCACCATCGACTTCAGCGACGACATCGACGCGGCCGCCATCGCCAAGGTGCTGCGCGCCAACGGCATCGTGGACACCGAGCCCTACCGCAAGCTGGGCCGCAACCAGTTGCGGGTCGCCATGTTCCCGGCCATCGACCCGGCCGACGTCGAGGCGCTGACCGCCTGCGTGGACTACGTCATCGAGCGGCTGTAATCCCTTGCGGGGAGGGCGGGGCCCGGCGGATGGTGTCCGCCGGGCCCCGCCCCCGTTTTCAGGGGCTCAGCGGCTCAACCGCCGGACCCGGCCCCGCTTCCCCGGCCTACCGGCTCAACCGCCGGAACCGCCGTACCGCCAGCGGCAGGAACACCGCCGTGATCGCCAGCGGCCAGACCACCGCCATCAGGATCGCGTTCTCCTGCACCCAGCTGCCGTCCGAGCCGACCGGGTTGCCGAAGAGTTCGCGGGTGGCCGCCGCCGTGGAGGAGATCGGGTTCCAGGCGGCGACCGCGGCCAGCCAGTCGGGCATGGTGGAGGGGGCGACGAAGACGCTGGAGACCATGGTGACCGGGAAGGCCACCACGTACAGTCCGCCGGCCGCCTCCGGGGTGGGCACCAGCAGGCCCAGCCAGGCGCCCACCCAGATCAGGCAGGACCGCAGCAGGAGCAGCAGCGCGAACCCGGCCGCCCCGCCCGCCAGTCCGCCGTCCGGCCGCCAGCCCATGGCCAGCGCGGTGAGCGCGAGGATGGCCAGCTCGGCGGAGGCCACCAGCAGATCGGTCAGCCAGCGCCCGCTGACCACCGCGGAGGGAGCCATCGGCATCGAGCGGAACCGGTCGGTGACACCCTTGGAGGCGTCGGTCACCACCGCCAGCGCGGTGTTCATGAAGCCGAAGGCCATGGTCATCACGAACATGCCGGGCATCAGGAAGTCCCGGTAGTCGGACGCGCCCCCGCCGCCCGGCGGCTTCATCGCGCCGCCGAACACATACCCGTACAGCAGCACCGAGACGATCGGGAAGCCGAGCTGCCAGAGGATGTTGACGGGCTTGCGCCGGTAGTGGGTCAGGGTGCGGCGTACGAGGTTGAGGCAGTCGGCCACCGCCCAGTACGCCCGTCCCCGGCCGCCGCCGACCTCCGATCCGGTTTTCGTGATCGTCTGGCTCATACCGTGGCCACCTCTCCGGTCAGGCGCAGGAAGACGTCGTCAAGGCTCGGTCGGCGCAGCCCGATGTCCTCGGCCGCGATGCCCTCGTCCTGGAGGGTCCGGGCGACCTCGGTGAGGGCCGCGACCCGGTCGGTGACGGGTGCGTGCACCCGCCGCTCGCCCTCCTCGGTGCGCGGCTCGCCCTCGCACACCCGGGCCACCGCCTTGGCGACCGCGGGCAGGTCGGCCGCGTCCACCGCGACCACCTCGATACGGTCGCCGCCCACCCGGTTCTTCAGCGCCTCCGGGGTGTCGTCGGCGATGGCCCGGCCCCGGTCGATGACGGTGATCCGGGAGGCCAGCCGGTCGGCCTCCTCCAGATACTGGGTGGTGAGGAGGACCGTGGTGCCGTCGGCGACCAGCGCCCGGACCGCCTCCCAGACCTCGCCGCGCCCGCGCGGGTCCAGCCCGGTGGTCGGCTCGTCCAGGAAGAGCACCCGGGGGGCGAGGATCATCGAGGCGGCCAGGTCCAGCCGGCGGCGCATCCCGCCGCTGTAGCCCTCCACGCCCTGGTCGGCGGCCTCGGTGAGCGAGAACCGCTCCAGCAGCTCGGCCGCCCGCCGCCGGGCTCGCTTGCCGCCCAGGTGGAACAGCCGGCCGAACATCTCCAGGTTCTGCCGCCCGGTCAGCACCTCGTCCACCGCCGCGTACTGCCCGGTGAGCCCGATCAGCGCGCGCACCCGGGCCGGGTCGCGGGCCACGTCCACCCCGGCGACCTCGGCGCGCCCGCCGTCGAGACGGCGCAGGGTGGCGAGGATCCGCACCGCCGTGGTCTTGCCCGCCCCGTTGGGGCCGAGCAGCCCGTGCACGGTGCCGGAGCGGACGGCGAGGTCGAACCCGTCGAGCGCCGCCTTCTCCCCGTACCGCTTCTCCAGGCCCTCGGCCCGTACCGCCCATTCGTTCATGCCGGCCTCCCCGTCCATTGAGTACACCGTACCCAGATAGCAGCGTACAGCGTACCCAGTTTCTGTCCAACGGCTTAGGCTGACGGGTATGAGCAGCGGTGACAGCGGTACGGGTCCGGCCACGGCGACCAGTGGCAGCGGGGACATCGCCCGTAGCCTGGAGCTGCTGTGGGGGCTGGGCGAGCCGCCGAACCGCGGCCCCAAGCGGGGGCTGGCCCTGGAGCAGATCGTCACCGCCGCGGTCGCGGTCGCCGACGCGGAGGGCCTGGCCGCGGTGTCGATGCGCCGCCTCTCCACCGACCTGGGCGTGGGCACCATGTCGCTCTACCGCTATGTCCCGGGCAAGGCCGAGCTGCTGGACCTGATGCTCGACCATGTACAGGGCCTGGTGATCGCGGGCCCGGGCGAGCCGCCCGCCGACTGGCGCGAGGCGGCCCGCGAACTGGGCCGCGTCGAGCTGCGGATGTACCGGGAGCGGCCCTGGCTGCTCAAGGTCAACCAGGCCCGGACGGCCCTCGGCCCGAACACGATGCGCAGCATGGAGCTGGCGCTGGCCGGGCTGCGGGACATGGGCCTGACCGACCCGGAGACCCTCGGCGTCATCGTCGCCGTGCACAACTACACGGCCGGGGTGGCCCGGATGGAGCTGGAGACGACGGAGGCCGCCCAGCAGACGGGCGTCAGCGACGAGGAGTTCTGGGCGCGGCAGGGACCGTTCCTGGACCGGGCGATGCGGAGTGGGGAGTTCCCGCTCACGGCAGCGCTCTCGGACGATACGTTCTCCGCCGACTTCGATCACTTCGAGTTCGGCCTGAACGCCCTGGTCACGGGGTTCGAGACGCTCGTCGCCGAGCGGAAGCGGGGGACGGCTTCCTGAGGGCCGGTCTCAGCCGCTGCGGCGCCTCCTGCTCCGCCGGGCGCCGAACCAGAGGGCGGCGATCCCGGCGAGCACCAGGGCGCCCACGGTCAGGCTGCCGCCCTTCCCGTCGTCCCCTGCCCCCTCGGGGTCCGCCGCCGCCCCGCCCGACGGCTTCCCGGTAGCAGCGGAGTCTCCCCCCGGCCGCTCGACACGCACCGCCGCGACACCGCTGCCCGAGCCCTCGGAGCCGAAGAGCAGGGTGGAGCCGTCCAGGGTGTACGTCACCGACTCCGACTGCCGCTGGAAGGGGGCGCTCACCGGGCGGTCCGCGCCCAGGCGGCCGTCCTTCCACTCGTACGCCCGCGCGCTGAAGTAGCTGCGCAGCACCAGCTCACGCCCGTCCGGGGAGAACGCCCCGTCGGTCACCCAGGGCACCTCGCCGATCCGCCGGAAGGTGTTCACCCCGCCCGCCGACAGCTTCGCGGGCCCCTCGTACAGCCCGCCGCCGTCCTCGTTCTTGGACGCGATATAGACCCGGCCGGTCCTCGGATGGACCATCAGCGCCTCGGCGTTCCGCGGTCCGTCGGCGTACTTCACCGTGTACTGGGTGGCGTTGACGGTCTGGTCGGCCAGCCGCTCCGGCTCGCGGAAGCGGTAGATCCAGACGTGGTCCCAGGAGCCGTCCAGGTTGTCCCCGACGTCGCCGACGTAGACCTGGCCGTCCGCCCCGACGGAGACGGCCTCCATGTCCCGGGGGGTGCCGACCCCGCGCAGGGTGACCGTGGCGACGGTCTTCCCGGTCCGCCCGTCCACCGCGAACAGCCTCGGCCCGTCCTGGTCGTTGTGCGTCCAGTAGACCCCCGGGTGCGCCCGGCTGGCGGCGAGCCCGCTGGACTCGGTGATCCGGGAGTCCTCGATCGTGAACCCGCCGTCCCCGTCCGCCGCCCGGGCCGTTCCGGCGGGAAGCAGGGCGGTGGCCGCCGCGAGCAGCAGAGCGGCGGTAGGGCGACGCGGGCTCCGGCGGCCGGAGCGACGGGAACGGTCGGAGCGACGGGAACGGTCGGAGCGAGGGGATCGGTCGGGGCGAGGGGGTCGGTTACGGAATCCGTCGGGCATACGCCCAGTGTCCCTGGTCACCCGGGACCCACCGCCCCGCCCCCGTGTCCATGGTCACACCCTCCCCCGGGCCCGCTCCCCCGTCCGCATCGGCGATGATGACGCCATGCGGTTCCTGTTCGTCGGCGACTCCATGACCATCGGGCGCTCCGGCGACTACACCTGGCGCTACCGGATGTGGCAGCACCTGAACGCCACCTTCGGCGGCCCTTACAAGATCGTGGGCCCGCGCACCGCGCTCTACGACCCGTCCACCGACGCCCCCGTCTCGCAGGAGTACGCGGACCCCGCCTTTCCCCCCAAGGCCCGCGCCCATCTGGCCGGCTGGGGCGAGGGCTGGTGCCATATGGCCCCGCTCATCGGCGACGCGGTACGGGCCGGGCGGGCGGACGTCCTGCTGGTCTCCCTCGGCCTGATCGACCTCGGCTTCTACACCGACGCCGAGCAGACCGCGGGCAACGTCCACGCCTTCCTGGCCGCCGCCCGGGCCGCGAACCCGCATATCCGGGCCGTACTGCTGCCCGTCATCCCCAACGTCCGCGCCGAGCACGAGCCCGCCTTCGCCGAGCAGTGCGCCCGCTTCAACGAACTGCTGGCCAAGGCGGTCGCCGATCTGGACGAGCCGGGCTCCCCGCTCCTCCTCGCCTCGCCCCCGTCCCCGTACGACCTGCACACCGACACCTACGACGGCACCCACCCCAGCCCGGCGGGCGAGCACCGCATCGCCGCCGCCTTCGCCACCGCCCTCCACCAGGGCTGGGGCCTGGGCGAGCCGTACGAGGGCGACGACCGGTAGGGCCGACGGCGGTCCGCTCAGTCGCTGCCGCCGTCGGCCGCGCCGAGGCTTCCGCCGCCGTCACCGGACCGGTACCCACTCCTCTTCCGGCTCGCGCGGTGGCGGGCACGCACCAGCTCACTCGCGCCGAGCGTCACGGTGGACACCGCCCGCACCCAGCGCGGGCCGCCCCGCGCCGCCCAGAAGACGCAGACACACCCTCCGACAGCGAGCACCAGCAGTCCGATCAGAATCAGTTGGGCCACACCCATGTCCGTTCCCCTCCAGCCGTCTTGGTCACCACCATCCTCTCAAGCCCGCCCGCCTCCGCCCCGGGGACCAGGACCGGAGTCCCGGTCGGACCGGGCCGCAGGCCCCAGGCGCCGGGCTCCCCGGCCCCCTACGTTGGAGACATGGCGGACACCGAGCGCACCCGGCACACAGACGGCACGGAGGCCGGGGAGAGGACCGAGGTCCAGGGCTTCGACCTGGACGCCTATCTCAGGGGGATCGGCTGGGAGGGTCCCCGGCGGGCCGACCTGGCGACGCTACGGGGTGTGCACTGGGCGCATCTGCGGGCGGTCCCGTTCGAGAACCTGGACTCCTTCGGCGGTACCGCCCCCTCCCTCCGGCCCGCCGAGCTGATGGCCAAGCTCGTCCACGGCCGCCGGGGCGGCTACTGCTTCGAGCAGAACACCCTGTTCGCGCTGGCCCTGCGGGCGCTGGGCTTCACGGTGACGACGGTGGGCGCCCGCGTCACGCTGGGCGCGAGCACCGTGGAGAGCCGCCCGCGCACCCATATGGCGCTGAAGGTGGAGATCCCGGGCGCCCCCCGCCCGTACCTCGCCGACGCCGGCTTCGGCTCCGTCGGCGGGCTGGCCGGGCCGATCCCACTGACCACCGGCGAGGAGTCCCGCGACCGGGGCCGCCGCCACCGCCTGGTCCACCTGCCGCACGACGGGCCGCTGGAGCTGTGGGCCCTCCAGGCGTACGTGACGGGTGCTGCCGAGGACGAGGAGGCCGGGTACGGGCCGGGGGACACGCCCGGCGACGCCCCCGGGGACCGCTGGACCTCCCAGTACGCCTTCACGCTCGACCCGTTCGAGCCCGTCGACGCCGAGGTCTCCAACTGGTACGTGGCGACCCACCCGCACTCCCCCTTCGTCCACCGCCCCTTCGCCCAGCGGACCGTCTCCGACGGCCACCACCTCTCGCTGGACGCCCGCCACCTGGTCGAGACCCACCCCGACGGCACCGTCACCGAACGGGACCTCGCCGACGAGGTCGAGCTCCGCCGCGTCCTGGACGAGCGGTTCGGCATCACGGTGCCGGAGGGGCTGACGCTGCTGCCGACGGCGGGCTGAGCGGGCGCCCTGCACGGCTCACTCGATCGAAGGACGCTGACATCAGTGCGCGCCTGAGTCGTCCATGTCGCTCTACCTTCGCCCTGTTGAGGCCATGGAGAGGGGACCCGTGATGAAAGCCGCGCCGGACGGCCAGGACACGGGCCCCGGACCCCACCCGGCCTGGGCGTACCTGCTCGACACATGGCGTGAGCTGGACGTGCCCGAGGGCTGGCGCACCGAGATCGACCAGACGCGGATCCTCCTGGTACCGCCGCCACACGCACACCACCACGCCATCGCGGACCGCGTACAGCGCTGCCTCTACTCGGCGCTGCCGGACGAGCTCGGCATCTACCAGAGGCTGGGCCCCCCTTCGGCGTCACCCTCGACACCGCCGCGTTCCCCGGCGGGAAGTAGTCGGCTCGCCTATGCCAGAGGCGTCCGCGCGATGACGGGATTGCCGGGGTGGTGCAGCCAGGTACCGGAGCCTGCCGGGGTCACGGTGAGCCCGTAGTCGAAGAGAGCCGGCTCGTCGGCGGCGTGCCAGGTGTCCAGCGCGCGGGAGGTCTCCTCGATGAGATCGCGAGGTCCCCACTGGTAGGCGGTCTTGCCGTCGGCGTAGGCCCAGGAGCCTGCTCCGCACCACCAGTGCCCGCCGTCCTGCGGCCAGTGCGCCACGTCCGGCAGGTACAAGCCGGTGGCGAACCGGGCGTGCGGGTTCTCCAGCCGGGTCAGCAGGGAGGCCAGGTCCAGCGGCTGGGTGCGGGCCTCGTCCCAGCCGGCCGGGGTGAAGAGAGTCTCGATCCCACTGGTGCGGCGCTGGCCACGCATCAGCATGAAGGACACCGCGCCGACGAAATGTCCCGACGCCGTACCGTCCTGCGCGACGACCAGCCGAACCAGGCCGTGGTGGTGGAAGCGGGTGCGCCACGGGGACACGATGATTCCCCTGGGGCGGGTCTGCGCCACCCACGCGTACGGCACCGCGGTCACCGCCGCGGTGGACAGCACACGGTCGTACGGGGCTTCCCCCGCCCAGCCGGCCTCGCCGTCCGCCTCCACCACCCGCACCCTGTCATACCCGGCCGCTTCCAGGGCCTGCCGAGCCTGAGCGCACACCACCGGATCGACCTCGACGCTCACCACCCGCCCACGGGCACCGACCCGCTCCGCCAGCAGCGCCGCGTTGTACCCCGTTCCCGTTCCGATCTCCAGCACCCGCTGGTCAGGCTCGGGCTCGGCTTCGGCCAACATGGTCATGACGGCCGTCATCGCGCTGATGCTGCTGGTCGGCACAACCCCCCGATGGCCCACCCCCCGATGACCGTCGGCCTGTCCATCGTCCACCTGGGTCACTACCGGGGCGTCCACCCGGTACACCAGCTGAGCCCAGCGCCGCTCGTCATCCTCCCGGTGAAAGGAGCGGTAGTCCTCACCGTCCTCCAACCACACCCGACCGGGTACGAACCGCTCGCGCGGCACCGCTCGCACTGCCCGGCGCATCCAGTCCCGCGGCATTGCTTCCCGCTGCTCCAGCTCGGCGGCGGCCTCGTCCCGCAGTTGTGCGAACTCGGCCTCCCCGACAGGCCCGTCCGCCACTCAGCGGCCCTTCGGCTTACGGTGGTCTCCGCCACCCGGCTTGGCGATGTCCGGGTGCTGACCATCCGAGTCGCGAGGCGACGGTTCATGCGGTGCGGGGTTCGGCACCGGCGGCTTGCCATGGCTGCTACCCATCTACGGGCCTCCGATCGGCGAGGGCGTCTCTGACCCTCACCTTTGCGGGTCGCCGTTCGGGCGGAGGGCGGAATGGGAGAACTCGGCCCGATTTGGACCCCACCCGACCACCGATGCCACCGGCATCCCACTCGCCGCCACCCTGGCCGGAGTCCTAAGAGGCCAGCGGCTCCCGCGCGCGGTGACCGGAATGGGCCGCCTCGGCGCCCTCCTCCGGCTGCCTGATCTCGGCCCACACCGCATCGAGCGAGAGGCCGAGGACGTCAGCGATCGCCGCGATGGTCGGGAAGGCGGGGGTGGCCACCCGGCCTGACTCGATCTTCCGCAGGGTCTCCGGCGAGACGCCTGCGGCGAGCGCGATATCGAGCATCGAGCGCTGTCCCCTGGCCCGACGGAGCAGGGCACCGAGGCGCTGTCCGCGTTCGACCTCTTCGGGGGTGAGGGGCAACCTGACCATGGGCCCAATTCTAATACCGGTACAGTATGGCCGGTATAGTTATTGGACCCACTGGACCCATGAGGGCCGTGCCGGAAGGGCTGACGCGTGATCGAGATCCTGAACCCCACCATGCTGGCGCGGGCCGGAGACACCGGCGCCCTGGTCGCCGAGATCCTGCACACCCTCAAGGGCCGCAGCGCGGTCGGCACCAACCTCCTGGACATCGACCGCTGGGCCAAGGCCATGATCGTGGAGGCCGGGGCGCAGTCCTGCTACGTCGACTACGAACCGTCCTTCGGCCGCGGCCCGTTCGGCCACTACATCTGCACGGCCGTCAACGACGCCGTACTCCACGGACGGCCGTACGACTACGCGCTCGCCAACGGCGATCTACTGACCCTCGATCTCGCGGTTGCCAAGGGCGGGGTCGCCGCCGACGCCGCCATCAGCTTCCTCGTGGGCGACGCGCGGCCCCCGGGGAGCGCCGAGTTGATCGAGGTGACCGAGCGCGCGCTGGCCGCCGGGATCGCCGCCGCCGGGCCCGGGGCCCGCATCGGCGACCTCTCCCACGCCATCGGTACGGTCCTCAGCGAGGCGGGGTACCCCATCAACACCGAGTTCGGGGGCCATGGCATCGGATCGACGATGCACCAGGACCCGCACGTGCCCAACACCGGCCGCCCAGGGCGTGGTTACAAGCTGCGCCCCGGGCTGCTGCTGGCGCTGGAGCCGTGGGTCATGGCCGACACCGACAAGCTCGTCACCGACGCCGACGGGTGGACGCTCCGCAGTGCGACGGGCTGCCGGACGGCGCACAGCGAGCACACCATCGCCATCACCGAGGACGGCGCCGAGATCCTCACCCTGCCGAGGTAGGCGCGGGCCGCCCAGGGCGGCATCAGGCCTTCGCGTCCCGCTTCCAGTCCTGGGCCAGGAGCCCGAGCAGCACCTCGTCCAGGAACTCGCCCAGCACCCAGGCCGAGGAGCGCAGCAGGCCCTCGCGGACGAAGCCGTTGCGCTCGGCCGAGCGCAGCATCGCGGTGTTGTCCGCCAGCGTCTCGATCTGCAGCCGTTGCAGGCCGCGCACCACGAAGCCGTAGTGGCACAGCGTCGCGACCACATCGGTGCCGTACCCCTTGCCGCGGGCGGCCGGCAGCAGCCCGAGACCGATGTGCGCGGACCGGTTGTGGTTGTCGATGCCCCACAGCCCCGCGGTGCCGACCAGGGTGCCGCCCTCCAGCTCGACCACCGAGAACGGGACGTTCGCCTCGTTCTTGTCGTCCACCACGAGCCGCGGATCCTTCGACCCCGGCGTGATCGGCCGCCACGGCCCGCCCTCCGCCCGCGAGCCGTTCACCACGTCGTCGTAGAGCTCGGTCCGGAGGATCGGGATGTCCTCCTCGTGCCGCGCCCTGAGCGCGACCTTGTCCCCTCGCAGCATGCGAGTCTTCCTACCGGCCGCACGGTCCGACGGCAAACGAATATGCGAGTCCCCCGCCCAGGCCGGCTCCTCCTACATCAGAACCACCGTCAGAACAGCCTCTCCCGACCG
The DNA here is from genome assembly GCF_040644755.1 of Streptomyces sp. NPDC046887. Classification (NCBI taxonomy): domain Bacteria; kingdom Bacillati; phylum Actinomycetota; class Actinomycetes; order Kitasatosporales; family Streptomycetaceae; genus Streptomyces; species Streptomyces sp. NPDC046887. Next base: position 153,630 of record NZ_JBEYXH010000001.1, on the reverse strand, counting down.
CAGGCGGTCTGCGCGGCGGCGAGGACCTGCGTGAGCTCGTCCTTGGTCAACGCGAGCTCCTGCTCGGTCTTCTTCGTCTGCTCGACAAAGGCGTCCTTCCCGGAAACGGTGCAGAAGGCGTCGCCATGGGCGACGAGCACCTTGTCGCTGATGCGGTCCAGGCCCGGGGACTGCTTACGGACGGAGTAGAGGTAGAACTTGGCCGACGTCCCGGTCAGCCTGTGCTCTTCGGCAGGGGTCGCCGACGGGCTCGGCGCGGACGGCGTGCCCGAGGCGGTTATGGAAGGCGCGGCCGAGGCGGACGCGGACGGAGCCCCGGCAGCCGATGCCACCGGGGCGCTCGCTCCACGGTCATCGGACGGACCGCACGCCGAGACCCCGAAGGCGGCGGCGAGCGCCAGGCAAGTGACGTGCAGGGACAGACGCTTGTGCATGAATCTCCTGGTACTGAGGTGAACCAAGAGATTCTCCCCCACGCCCGGGGTACTCCACGACTGTGTTTGTTCGCGGAGGCCTAAGCGCGACCGCCCCCACCCCCGCGCCTGCGCAACCGTTCGGCGGCCAGCAGCAGTTCATCCGGCGCACCACCCATGGTGTCCAACTGCAGCCGCTCCACGACCCGCCCCTCGTGCCGTACGACGAGCAGCTTGCCCTCGGCGGCGAGAGCCACCGCCCGCCAGGGGTGGGCCCAGAGCCGCTGGTCCCCGTCCCAGCGCTGGAGGCCGTAGGTGGTCACCCGCAGCTCGTGCGACGAGCTCTCGGGCCAGCGGACGGGAGGCGGACCGGAGTTCACGGGGTGGACCCGGTAGGCGCTCATAAGGATCTCGCCCGACTCCAACGCCTCCTCCCGTACGCCCTGCACCCGCCCCTCCCGGAAGCACTGCCAGACCAGCAGGCCGCCGCCGACGACCGCCAGCGGCAGCACGATCCACCAGGCGACCCGGGCGCGTAGCGCGTCCACCGCCAAGACCACCACCGCGGTGGCGCTCACCGCCCCTCCACGCAGCGCGGCCCGCCTGATCCGTCGCCGACGCTCCTCCTCGTCGCCCACAGCCCCTCCCCCGTGTCACGGCGCAGCCGCCGCTCTCACCGTACGGCGCGGCCCACCATCTCGTGCAGCAACTCCGGCTCCACGAAGGGCGTCTCGTCCGTCGGCCGGGACCGCCAGTCCAGCGGCCAGGTCAGCCCGTCGAACGCCGGGATGCCGACGAACGCCTGGCTGCGGCAGTCATCGGAGGTGTGCCTGCTGAGCGCCCGCGTCCGGGCCGGCCAGGCCAGCTTGGCCGCCGTCTGCGGCGGCAGCAGGAAGTACATGTTCTGCTCGCCGGCCAGCTCCCGCACGATGGGCCCGGCCCGGAAGTCGGTGAACTCCATGAGCGAGTAGGCCACTTCCTCGCCCAGGAAGCCCGCGATGCGTACGGCGTCGAAGTAGACGCCCGCGTGGCGAAGAGCGTGCCCGGAGGCTGGTACCCAGGACGGCACCCTGTCAAGTGATTCTGGCGAATTCATGCGGCAAGCCTTGCGGCCGAACTCTACTGTGACCAGCGCCACAGAGGTTCTGTGCAGCGCTGTGCGGAAGGGAGCGGCAATGGTGAACAACAAGAGGAACGGCGCGCGGAGGGGTAGCGCGGGCGGAGGGGCGAAGGCGTTCGGCACGCTGCTCAGGTTCTACCGGGAGAAAGCCAAGGTTTCGCGGGCGCTGATCGCCGATGAAACGGGGTACTCCACCTCGCTGGTGGCCATGGTGGAAGCGGGCGACCGGGGCCCGCGCGGGGAGCTCGCGCCGATCGCCGACAAGCTCCTCGGTGCAGACGGTGCACTCGTCGTGGTCGCGAAGGAGGTGATCGCGAGCAGCTCAGTGATCTGGTTCGAGGACTATCTGACGGAGGAGGAGAAGGCAGCGGCGGTCTACCAGTACGAGCCTCAGCTGATCCCCGGACTGCTCCAGACCGAGGCGTACGCACGAGCGGTCTACCACCAAGCCACTCCCTCCATCGGAGAGGAGGAGACGGAGGAGTACATCACCACGCGTCTGGCCCGGCACCAGCTCTTCACTCGCAAGCCGTTGCCCACGATCAGCTTTGTGCTGGAGGAATCGGCTCTGAAGAAGCGACTGGGCGGCGCGGCCGTACTCAAGGAGAACCTGCTGCACATCCTGGAAGTCGGGAAGCTCCGCAATGTGGAGATCCAGGTGATGGCGGAGGATACCGAGTACCACGCCGGGCTCAACGGTTCCTTTGTCCTGCTGGAGACGGGGAAGGACCACAGTCATCTCGTCTACGTAGAGGGGCAGGACAGTCGCTACTTCCTCACCGAGCAGCCCCAGACAAGTAACGTGGCGGCGCGTTACAGCATCCTGCGCGCACAGGCATACACGCCGAACGAATCGCTCCGGCTGATCGAGGAGATGGCGGCACGGCTATGAACGGCGACCTCAACTGGTTCAAGAGCAGCTACAGCGGTGACCAGTACGGCGACTGCGTCGAGGTGGCCGCCTGCCCGCACTCCGTGCACGTCCGGGACTCCAAGGACACCGCGCTCCCCTCGTTCAGCGTCTCCCCGGGCGCCTGGGCCGCGTTCGTCGGCGAGGCGGGGCGGTAAGCGGGCAAGGCCGCTCACGGGCGCCACACATACCGGACGTCCGGCTCCCGCTCCTCGTTGCCGCGGCCGTCGGTGTGCTCGGCGGCGACGAAGCCATGGCGCTCGTAGAAGCGGCGGGCGGGCGCGTTGGCCTGGAAGGTCCACAGCGCCAGCCCGTCCCGGCGGTGGTGCTTGGCCAGGTGTACGAGGCGGTCGCCGATGCCCCGGCCCCGCCAGTGCGGGTCCAGATAGAGCTGGTCCAGCTCCGTACCGTTCAGCACCACCATCCCGACGATCGTGCCGTCCACGGCCGCCACCCAGGTCTCATGACCGGCCCGGCCGGGGACGACCACCTCCCGGAACCAGGCGCGAACCTCCTCGTCCGTATGCGCCCGACGCACCTCCGGCAGCGCGGCCGCGAAGGACCGCAGCCACACCCCGGCCACCGCGTCGGCGTCGGACGCGGCGGCCCGGCGGATGACGGCCTCGGTATCGGCGGCTTCGGTCTCCATGGCGACGGATGCTCGCAGGGGCCGACGTCCCACCGCACCGGGTTTCCCTCGCCCAAGGCGGGGGCGCTGCTTACCCCGCTCGATCCAGCGGCTCGAAACCGACGTGCAGACGGAGACCCAAGGCCGCCGCGATCCGTTCCAGCAAGGGGAGCGTCGGCATGGTGCCGCCGCCCTCGAAGCGGGCCACGGCCGGTTGCCGGAGGCCGGCCGCCCGTGCGAGTTCCTCCTGTGTCATCCCGAGGGACTCGCGCCGCTCCCGGACGGCCCGGCCCAGCTCGTAACGGATACGGGCGGCTTCGTAGCCCTCCCTGACCTCCGGGTCGGAGAGCGAGGTGTCGCGCAGTTCGGACCAGTTGCTTCCGTCAGCCATGTCGCTACTCCTCATCCGCCGTGTGCCGTGCGTCGATGCAGGCGCCCATGGCTCGCCACGCCCGCTCGATCTCTCCAGGCTCGCGCATTCGACGCTTGCGGAACACGGTCAGCAGAATGATCCGACGACCAGGGGCGATCCAGTAGGTGATGCGGAATGCCTCGCCATCGAGGTGAAACCGCAGCTCGCGCAGCTTGCCGGACAGCTGTCGGGTGTAGGGCTCTCCTAGCAGGACACCCTGTTCCTCCAAGAGGCTCACGTCCGGCATCCGCGGCCGGATCGCCCTCGTCTGGCCGGCGGACGGCCCCACCACCCCGGCGGCGAAGGCTCTGCTCCGCCGGGCGCGGAAGGCCTTTCCACCGGTCGCACCGGTCGCGCATTGAGTCGTCACACCCCGGTCAGCCGGTTGGCGAAGGTGGACATGGTGTACGTGCCGATGCCCATCACCACCTCCAGGGCGTTGCGTTCGGTGAAGCCGTACGAGAGGAAGTCCGCCAGCTCGTCGGCGGGGACCGCGCCGGCCGAGGCGTACACGGCGGCGACAAAGTGGCGTACGGCCTCCAGCCGGTCGTCCGGCAGGGGGGCGCCGGCGCACAGGGCGTCGATCAGCTCGGGGGCGGCCTTCAGGGCGCGCAGCTTGCGGGTGTGCAGTTCGACGCAGACATGGCAGTCGTGGCGGACGGCGACCGCCATGACGACCACCTCGCGGGCGACCGGGTCCAGGGTGGTGCGGTCGAAGGCGGCGGTGAGGGTCAGGAAGCCGTCGAGGAGTTCGGGTGAGTTCGCCATCCGGGCGACGGCGGGCGGGACACGGCCGCCCATCCGCTGGGCGACGGCCGCCATCGCGGGTCGGGCGGCGGGCGGGGCGGTGTCGAGGGTGTGGTCGGTGAACATGAGGGCCGTCCCTAGAATCGACAACATGGTTGACGAGAAGAAGGTAAACCAGGTTGTCGAAACCGGCAACGGCGAGGGTGTCCGGCGGGGGTACGAGCTGCCGCTGCTGCTCTTCGCCGGGTTCCGCACCCTCATCGACCGGGTGCACGCCGAGCTGGCCGAGCAGGGCCACCCGGATGTCCGCCCGGCGTACGGCTTCGCCATGCAGGCCGTCGGAGTGGGCGGGGCGACCGCGAGCGAGGTCGGCCGGCGGCTCGGGGTCTCCAAGCAGGCGGCGGGCAAGACCGTCGACCGGCTGGTGGTCCTCGGGTACGCCGAGCGCGCCGACGACCCGGCCGACGCCCGCCGCAAGCTGGTTCGGCTCACCCCGCACGGGCTGGACTGCCTGGGCCGCTCGGCCGCGATCTTCGACCGGCTGCGGGCGGAGTGGGTGGGGGCGCTGGGCGCGGAACGGGTGGCCGGGCTGGAGGACGCCCTGCGGACGGTCGTCCCGGCAGAGGCGTTCCGACTGGACGCGGCGGGGTGGCTGGGCGGGGCGTAACCAAAAGCGTCACGTGTCGTTGGCATATGCGTCTGCATGCACGGACGCTGCAGCGGGGAGGAGTGCCACGATGACCGTCGTACACGACGACAGGATCCATATGGCCGAGAGCAACGACGAGCGCACGTTGGACGAACTGTTCGACGCGCTGGAGTCCGCCCACCTCCCCGAGGGCTACAAGACGGAAATCGTCGGGGGGCACATCTTCATGTCACCGCAGCGGGACTCCCACTGGGAGATCACCCTCGGCATCGTGGAGCAGTTGCGGGCCCACTACCCGCGGAAGCTGGTCAAGTCCGACGTCCGTATCGACTACCCCGGGCACCTCAACGGCTTCGCCTCCGACGTGACGCTGGTCGCCGAGGGGGCGAAGCCGGACGACAAGGGGCTCTGGCGGTACCAGGACGTGGTCTTCGTGGCCGAGGTCCTCTCCCGCAGTACGGCGATGAACGACCTCGGGCCCAAGCGGGACGCCTACGCGGCAGCCAAGGTGCCGGTGTACCTGGTGGTCAACCCGTACACCGGGAAGTGCGTCCTGCACACCGAGCCGAAGGACGGGGCCTACCCGGAGGGGGAGCGGTTCGGCTTCGGGGAGCCGATCGACCTGTCCGAGACGCCCGTCGGGATCACCCTCGACACCTCGGAGTTCCCCCGGGGCTGACGCCCTTGCTTCGAGCACGCTCGAAGGCGTTGGCTGTAGAACCATGAAGTACACACAGCTCGGACGCACCGGACTCAAGGTCAGCCGACTCGTCCTCGGCACGATGAACTTCGGACCGCAGACCGACGAGGCCGGCAGCCACGCGATCATGGATGCCGCGATCGACGCGGGCATCAACTTCTGGGACACCGCCAACGTCTACGGCTGGGGCGAGAACAAGGGCCGGACCGAGGAGATCATCGGCTCCTGGTTCGCCAAGGGCGGCGACCGCGAGAAGGTCGTCCTCGCCACCAAGGTGTACGGCAACATGGGCGCCGAGGGGAAGCCGTGGCCCAACCACGACAAGCTCTCCGCGGCCAACATCCGGCGGGCGGTCGAGGCCAGCCTGCGCCGCCTGAACACCGACCACATCGATCTGTACCAGTTCCACCACGTCGACCGGGACACCCCGTTCGAGGAGATCTGGCAGGCCATCGACGTCCTGGTCCAGCAGGGCAAGATCCTCTACGCCGGTTCGTCCAACTTCCCCGGCTACAAGATCGCCCAGGCCAACGAGACCGCCGCCCGGCGCGGCAGCCTCGGGCTGGTCAGCGAGCAGTGCCTCTACAACCTCGCCGAGCGGCGCGCCGAGATGGAGGTCGTGCCGGCCGCCCGGGAGTACGGCCTCGGGGTCATCCCCTGGTCGCCGCTGCACGGCGGCCTCCTCGGCGGCGTACTGAAGAAGGAGGCCGAGGGCGGCGGCCGCCGGGCCTCCGGGCGCTCGGCCGACGCGCTGGCCAACACCGCGATGCGGGAGAAGATCCAGGCGTACGAGGACCTGCTCGACAAGCACGGTCTGGCGCCCGGCGAGGCGGCGCTGGCCTGGCTGCTCACCCGGCCCGGGGTCACCGGCCCCATCGTCGGCCCGCGCACCGCCGAGCAGCTCGACTCGGCGCTGCGGGCGGTCGAGCTGGGGCTGAGCGAGGAGGTGCTGACCGGGCTGGACGAGATCTTCCCCGGTCCCGGACCGTCGCCGGAGGCCTTCGCCTGGTAGGGGTCCGCACCAAAGGTCGGCGCGGGTCGGCGCGGGTCAGCCCAGGACGGCTGCCACGGCGATGATCGCGAACATCAGCACCAGCGCGCCTGCCATGATCCGGTTTCGGGTCTTCGGGTCCACCCTTCGAGGTTAACCGGCCCGTCCCAGCGGCCAGGACCCGACCGTCTCGTAACGGGGCTGCTCGCCCGCGATCCCGCCCGACGGCAGGTTGCTGCGGACCAGGCTCAGGTCCCTGACCTGCCACGGTGTGGAGGCGAAGGAGCCCAGCTCCGCCACGTATGGGCGGAGATCGGCGTCGGTGCGGCTGCGGGCGACCGTGAGGTGGGGGTGGTAGACACGGTGCCGGTCCATCGGGATCCCCGCGCGCCGGGCCGCCGCCTCCGCCCGTCCGGCGAGCCGCCCCAGCTCCGCCACCCCGCCGTCCGCGCCCGCCCACAGGGCCCGCCGGCCGAACTTCCCGCCGCCCCGCACCCGTAGCTCGAAGGGTTCGCTGTGCCGGGCCGCCCGCGCCAGCCGCTCGTGCAGCGCGGGCAGCAGTCCCTCGTCCACCTCGCCCATGAAGGCGAGCGTGAAGTGCCAGCCGGCCCGCCAGGTCCAGCGCAGCCCGTCCGCCCCGGGCAGGGCGCGCAGCCGGTCCACGGCGACGGCCAGCTCGGAGACGGCCACGGGGTCGGGCAGCACGGCGGCGAAGAGTCTCACGCGGGGAGTCTGCCACCGGGAGGCATACGGATACGGATACGGATACGGGGACGAGGCCCGTGTGCCCGTACCCGCCCCCCGCTCAGGCCGCCGTGGTCAGCCGCTCCCGCTGCACGAAGTGGACATGCGGGTGGCCGTGGCGCAGCTCGAAGCGCAGCCGCAGGCCGCCCGCGCGGGCCAGCACCAGGCCGATCACCGCGGCGGCGACCAGGCTGACCGCGCCGCCGGTGGCGAAGCCCACCCGGGCGCCGTAGGTGTCGGTGACCCAGCCGACCAGCGGCGCGCCCACCGGGGTGCCGCCCATGAAGACCATCATGTACAGGCTCATCACCCGGCCCCGCATCACCGGGTCGGTGGCCATCTGCACCGAGGAGTTGGCGCTGACGTTGACGGTCAGGCCGATCATGCCGATGGGCACCAGCAGCAGGGCGAACAGCCAGAAGGCGGGGGCCACCGCGGCGGCGATCTCCAGGGCGCCGAACACCATCGCCGCACCCACCAGCATCCGCAGCCGGGACCCGCCGCGGCGGGCCGCCAGCAGGGCGCCGACCAGCGAGCCGGCCGCCATCAGGGTGTTGAGGAAGCCGTAGGTGCCGGCGCCGACGTGGTAGACCTCGTCGGCGAACGCGGTCAGCCAGATCGGGAAGTTGAAGCCGAAGGTGCCGACGAAGCCCACCAGGGCGATCGGCCAGATCAGCTCGGGCCGCCCGGCCACGTACCGCAGCCCCTCCCTCAGCTGGCCCTTGGCGCGCGGCGCCCGCTCGACCCGGTGCAGCTCGGCGGGGCGCATCAGCAGCAGCGCGGCCAGCGGGGCGAGGAAGGACAGCCCGTTGACCAGGAACGCCCAGCCGCTGCCGATGGAGGCGATCAGCGCACCCGCGACGGCTGGGCCGACCAGCCGGGCGGACTGGAAGTTCGCGGAGTTGAGGCTGACGGCGTTGGCGAGCTGGCCCTTGCCGACCATCTCGGAGACGAACGACTGCCGGGCCGGGTTGTCCACCACGGTGACCATGCCGAGCAGGAAGGCGACCAGGTAGACGTGCCACACCTGGACGTGCGCGGAGAGGGTCAGCACGGCGAGCGCCAGGCCGCACAGGCCCAGGGCGCCCTGGCTGGCCAGCAGCAGCAAGCGCTTGGGGAAGCGGTCCACCAGCACTCCGCCGTACAGCCCGAAGAGCAGCATCGGCAGGAACTGCAGGGCGCTGGTGATACCGACGGCGGCGGCGGAGCCGGTGAGGCTCAGCACCAGCCAGTCCTGGGTGATCCGGGCCATCCAGGTGCCGGTGTTCGAGACGATGGCACCGGCGAAGAACAGCCGGTAGTTGCGCACCCGGAGGGAGGCGAAGGTTCCGCGCCCCTCGGACGGGGCGGCGGTGGTGGTGTTGTCGTCGGGAAGGTTGTGTGCGGGTGCGGAGTCTGCTCCGGGTCCCGAACTCAACAGGTTCGCCTCCTCGTGTCGTTGCGTCTCCTACAGGTGCGCGAGCTTCTCCAGCACCGGAGCGGCCGCGCGCAGCCGCGCCCACTCGTCCTCGTCCAGGCCCTCGGCGAGGGCGGCCAGCCAGGCGTTCCGCTTGCGGCGGGACTCCTCCAGCATGGCCTCGGCGGTCTCGGTCTGGCTGACCACCTTCTGGCGGCGGTCCTCCGGGTGCGGCTCCAGCCGGACCAGGCCCTTGGCCTCCAGCAGCGCCACGATGCGGGTCATCGACGGCGGCTGCACGTGCTCCTTGCGGGCCAGCTCACCGGGGGTGGCCGAACCGCAGCGGGCCAGGGTGCCGAGCACCGACATCTCGGTCGGGCTCAGCGACTCGTCCACCCGCTGGTGCTTCAGCCGGCGGCCCAGCCGCATCACGGCCGACCGCAGCGAGTTGATCGCGGCCAGGTCGGCGTCGGGGTCCCTGAGGACTGTGGGGTCTGTGGGCTCACCGTGAGCCAGGTCAGGCATGTCTTTAGCGTAACTCATTACCCATGCTAAGGACCACCGGAAAGGGGCGTACGCAAGGAGGGGTGGCAGGGATCACCCGAAAGAGTGACGGGGTGGCCGGAAACGGCGCCGAACGGGCGCTTGCACGGTCAACCTGACCGGAAGGGCCCGGAAGGGCATCGACAGGGGGAGCGGCCGTGGCATCGACCATCGGATCGGGATCGACCGTCGGATCGACCGTGCTCAGCCTGCGGATGGACGGTGAGCTGCTCGACCGGCTCCGGCGGCAGGCCGCCCGAAGCGGGATGAGCGTCCAGGACTATGTGATCCGGACGCTGGTCAGAGAGGACTTCGACGCCCGCTTCGAGGACGCCGTGAACGAGACGGAGCGCTTCTACGGCGGGCCGGGAGGAGCGTAGGAGGGCCTACGGGTACGCGGACGGGGAGCGTCAGGGGCCCGGGTACGCGGACGGGGCGGGCGCCGTCTGCCGGTGCCCGCCCCCGTACCGCCGTAGGCCGTACCTCCCGGTCCGCTACGTCAGGCCGAGCGCCGGCATCGCGTAGTAGAAGACGAACACGGCCGAGACCACGTACATCGCCACCGGCACCTCGCGGCCCCGTCCGGCGGCCAGCCGCAGCACGCTGAAGGCGATGAAGCCGATCCCGATGCCGTTGGTGATCGAGTAGGTGAACGGCATCATCACCATCGCCAGGAACGCCGGCACCGCGATGGTGAAGTCGCTCCAGTCGATGTCCCGGATCGATCCGGCCAGGATCAGGAAGCCGACCGCCAGCAGCGCCGGGGTGGCCGCCTGGGACGGGACCATGGTGGCGAGCGGGGTGAGGAAGAGCGCCACCGAGAACAGCGCCCCGGTGACCACCGAGGCCAGCCCGGTCCTCGCCCCCTCGCCGACGCCCGCCGTGGACTCCACGAAGCAGGTGGTGGCCGAGGAGGAGGTGGCGCCACCGGAGGCGACCGCGACCCCGTCGATCAGCAGCACCTTGTTGATGCCGGGGAAGTTGCCCTTGGCGTCCATCAGCTTGGCCTCGTCGCCGACGCCGAGGATGGTGCCCATCGCGTCGAAGAAGCAGGACAGCAGCACGGTGAAGACGAACAGGCAGCCGGTGAGCAGCCCGACCTTCCCGAAGCCCCCGAACAGGCTCACCTCGCCGACCAGGCCGAAGTCCGGTGAGGCGACCGGGTTGCCGGGCCACTTCGGGGTGGTGAGCCCCCAGGACGGCACCTTGGCCACGGCCTCGATCACCATGGCCGCCACGGTCATCACCACGATGGAGATCAGGATGGCGCCCGGCACCTTGCGGATCAGCAGGGCGAGGGTGAGCAGCGCGCCCAGCGCGAAGACCAGCACCGGCCAGCCGTTCAGATGGCCGTCGCCGCCGAGCTGGAGCGGGACGGTGGTCTGGGCGGCGTCCGGCATCCGGGAGACGAAGCCGGAGTCGACCAGACCGATCAGCATGATGAACAGGCCGATGCCGATGGCGATGCCCTTGCGCAGCCCGGTCGGCACCGCGTTCATCACCCGCTCCCGCAGGCCCGTCGCCACCAGCAGCATCACCACCACACCGGCCAGCACCACCATGCCCATGGCGTCCGGCCAGGACATCCGGGGGGCGAGCTGGAGGGCGACGACGGTGTTGACGCCGAGCCCGGCGGCGAGCGCGATCGGGACGTTGCCGATCACACCCATGAGCAGGGTGGAGAAGGCGGCGGTCAGCACGGTCGCGGTGACCAGCTGGCCGCTGTCGAGCTGGTGGCCGTACATGTCCTTGGCGCTGCCGAGGATGATCGGGTTCAGCACGATGATGTAGGCCATCGCGAAGAAGGTGGCGAAGCCGCCGCGTACCTCGCGGGCGACCGTGGAGCCGCGCTCGGAGATCCGGAAGTAGCGGTCCAGGCCGCTGGACGGCTGCGGGGGCACCGGCGGCTGGCCGTCGGAGTCCACCGGCACGGTGGCCGAGGAGGGCATGCGGAAACCTCGTGTACGGGAGGGGGCTGGGGAACAGCCGGCGGAAATCGTCCGAACCGCCAGGACCGTTGATCGGGCTTGCACATCTTTGTGCGCCCATGTGCGCCCATTCGTACGTTCACACGACGGAAACCGGTCAGGCGTAGGCCGTTTCAGTATGAACACATCAGCGGGAAGATCGCTATCTCCGCGCGTAGACGCCTCCTCGCTCCCGGCAGTGCCGTCGCCGGGCGACCGTCGTTCCCCTCGGCTGCCTCGGTCGTTCACCAGTCATGAACTCTCGCGTGCTGCTGACGGCACTCACCCTCACCTCGACCGCTGCGGCCGGCGGTCTCCTGACGGCGTCCCCGGCCACCGCCGGGGGCATCGGCGACTTCCTCTCCCCCGCCTTCGGGACCAGTTGCGCCAATGACACCGGCACCCACCTGGCCGGGGCCACCAGCGCGGGCTCCGGTACGGCCGACGCCAACGTGCTCGGCCTGCCGCTCGGCAGCGCCCTCAACCAGTGCGGCGGCGCCGATCTGCCCGCCGACACCCGCGATGTGTGCGAAATGGGCAACAGCATGGCCGAAGGCGGCCTCGTCGCGATCGATATCCCCGTCAACCTGCTGTCCTCGGTGAACAACGTCTGCTCGGCCTCTCCCGTGTAAGGCGTCTTCGCGGGCGCATAGACTCAGGCGCATGGCGAAGTGGACCCCCCGGCACGAGGCGCCCGAGCCCCTGGAGGGGCCCGTGGTGCCGACCATCATCGGCGGCACCGTGCTGTGGTTCGTGCTGTTCCTGGTGCAGGTCCCCTTCTACGGCTGGTTCGATGACCGGGACCTGACCTGGTGGGTGTGGACCTGTCTGGCCGGGGCCGGACTGGGACTGATCGGCATCTGGTACGTCCGGGGGCGCGACGCCGCGATCAAGCGGGACGCCGCCCGGCGCGCGGCGGAGGGCGACGGCGGCCACTGAAGGCCCCTGCCCGTACCCCGGAGCCCTAGGCCCCGTCCCCGTACGTCTCGTCCCCGTACGTCTCGTCCCCCTACGGCCCCTCCCCGTACGACTCGCGGACCATTCGGCTCCGTCCAGGGTCGGATCATGTCCGCTTTCGGCGGGTGACCCGGCCCCCGCCGCCGTACCGTCGGAGGCATGACGCAGCGGGTGGGTCCGGGAGAGGACACGGCACAGAGCACGGCAAGGAGCGGGGCGGACGGCCCGGCACAGGCCGAGGTGGAGCACCGGCCGGGCGGGCTGAGCTCCGCCGAGGTGGCCGAGCGGGTGGCCCGGGGCGAGGTCAACGACGTCCCGGTGCGCAACTCGCGCTCGGCCGTGGACATCGTCCGGGCCAATGTCTTCACCCGCTTCAACGCGATCATCGGCGTGCTCTGGGTGATCATGCTCTTCGTGGCGCCGATCCAGGACAGCCTGTTCGGCTTCGTGATCATCGCCAACACCGGGATCGGCATCGTCCAGGAGCTGCGCGCCAAGAAGACCCTGGACAGCCTGGCGGTGATCGGTGAGGCGAAGCCCAAGGTCCGCCGGGACGGGGCCGCCACCGAGGTGCCCACCTCGAAGATCGTGCTCGGGGACTGCGTGGAGCTGGGGCCCGGGGACAAGGTGGTGGTGGACGGGGTGGTCGCCGAGTCCGACAGCCTGGAGGTGGACGAGTCACTGCTGACCGGCGAGGCGGACCCGGTGGTCAAGCACCCCGGCGACCAGGTGATGTCCGGCAGCTTCGTGGTCGTGGGCGGCGGGGCGTTCACCGCCACCAAGGTCGGCCGGGAGGCGTACGCGGCGCAGCTGGCCGAGGAGGCGTCCCGGTTCACCCTGGTCCACTCCGAACTGCGCTCCGGGATCTCCACCATCCTGAAGTACGTGACCTGGATGATGGTCCCGACCGCGATCGGGCTCATCCTCAGCCAGCTGGTGGTCAAGGAGTCCGATCTGCGCGGCTCCATCGCCCGGACGGTCGGCGGGATCGTGCCGATGATCCCGGAGGGGCTGGTGCTGCTGACCTCGGTGGCGTTCGCCATCGGGGTGGTGCGGCTGGGGCGCCGGCAGTGCCTGGTGCAGGAGCTGCCCGCGATCGAGGGGCTGGCCCGGGTGGACGTGGTCTGCCTGGACAAGACCGGCACCCTCACCGAGGGCGGGATGGACGTGACCGAGCTGCGGACCCTCAATGGCGCCGACGAGGGGTACGTGCGGACCGTGCTGGGCGCGCTCGGCGAGTCCGACCCGCGCCCCAACGCCTCCCTCCAGGCGATCATCGACGCCTACCCGGACGGCGAGGAGTGGCGGTGCACCCAGGCGCTGCCGTTCTCCTCGGCCCGCAAGTACAGCGGCGCGGCCTTCAGCGAGCGTGACGGCGAGTCCAGCGCCTGGCTGCTGGGCGCGCCGGACGTGCTGCTGGCGGACGGCGACCCGGTGCTGGCCGAGACCGACGGGCTGAACGAGAAGGGGCTGCGGGTGCTGCTGCTGGCCCGGGTGGACGGGGAGCTGGACGCGCCCGGGATCGCCGAGCGGGCCGAGGCGGCGGCGCTGGTGGTGCTGGAGCAGCGGCTGCGGCCCGACGCCTCCGACACCCTCGCCTACTTCTCCGAGCAGAACGTGGCCGCCAAGGTGATCTCCGGCGACAACGCGGTCTCGGTGGGCGCGGTCGCCGGGAAGCTGGGCCTGGCGGGCGCCGAGGACACCGTGGACGCGCGGAAGCTGCCCGCCGGGACGGAGGAGATGGCGGCCCGGCTGGACGAGCACACCGTCTTCGGGCGGGTCAGCCCGCAGCAGAAGCGCTCGATGGTCGGGGCGCTCCAGTCGCGCGGCCACACGGTGGCGATGACCGGCGACGGGGTGAACGACGTACTGGCGCTCAAGGACGCCGACATCGGCGTCTCCATGGGGTCGGGCTCGGAGGCCACCAAGGCGGTGGCCCAGATCGTGCTGCTGAACAACAGCTTCGCGACCCTGCCGCATGTGGTGGCCGAGGGCCGCCGGGTGATCGGCAACATCACCCGGGTCGCGACCCTCTTCCTGGTGAAGACGGTCTACTCGGTGCTGCTGGCCATCCTGGTGGTGATCGCGGGCATCGAGTACCCGTTCCTCCCCCGCCACCTCACCCTGCTCTCCACCCTCACCATCGGCGTCCCCGCCTTCTTCCTGGCGCTGGCCCCGAACAAGGAGCGGGCCAAGCCGCAGTTCGTGAAGCGGGTGATGCGGTACGCGGTGCCGGGCGGGATCGTCGCGGCGGCGGCCACCTTCCTCACGTACCAGCTGGCCCGCTCCCACTACACGGGCCCGGACGCGCTGGGCGCCGAGACCAGCGCGGCGACGCTGACACTGTTCCTGGTCTCCATCTGGGTGCTGGCGATCATCGCCCGCCCCTACACCTGGTGGCGGATCGCCCTGGTGCTGACCATGGGCGGGGCGTTCCTGGTGGTGCTGGCGGTGCCCTGGCTCCAGGACTTCTTCGCGCTGCGGCTGGTGGGCACCACCATGCCGTGGCTGGCGGTGGGCATCGCCGCGGCGGGCGCGGCCGCGGTGGAGCTGGCCTGGCGCTGGGTGGAGCGGCGCTTCCCCGTCTGAGCCGGTACGCGCGGAGGCGGGGCGCCCGGTGGATCCGGCCGGGCGCCCCGCCTCCTCTGTGCTGCCGCGGACTACTTCACGTCGACGAAGTCGCCCGCGGTGGTGATCGCGTTGGTGGTGCTCGTACCGGCGAAGCTCCAGCGCCAGTAGCCGTCCTCCACCGCGGTACGGGTGGCCTTCAGCTCACCGGTGTTGTTGGTCTTCACCGTGGCGACGGTGGTGTAGCTGCTGGCGTTCTTCTTGCGGAACTGCAGCTTCACCGGCTGACCGGTGTAACCGGCGTACTTGTTCGTCTCCCAGTTGGCACGGGCCAGCTTGCCGGTGACGGTGATCTTCTTGCCCTTCTTCACCGGCTCCGGAGCGGCGTTCACCGTCAGGGTGGAGTTGCGCTGGACCAGGGTGGTGCCCAGGCGCTTCTGGTGGTCGAGAGCGGTCGGCTCTTCGTTGCCGTCGAGAGTGGCCGCGGCGGCGGACACCTTCCAGGTGCCGGCGTCGGAGTTCAGCAGCCAGCCGTCGGCGGGGTAGAAGTCGACCCGCCCGGTGCAGCTGGCGGTGGTCGAGGTGACGGCCTTGCAGGTGGCGGGCGCGTCACCGCCCGCCATGTTGTCGGGCATGTCGTCGGAGCCCCGGTAGAGGATCGGCAGGGTGACGAAGTTCTTGGCGGTGATCTTCAGCCCGGCGGGGTGCTTCATGGTGTACGTGACCTTGGAGGTCACCTGCTTGGTGGTGCCGACCTTGATCGCCTTGGCGACCTTGACGTTCGAGAAGGTGACGCCCAGCGACGGCGGCTCCTCGTCCACGGGCCCGGCGGCCCGCGACTGCTTGCCGGAGCCGGCCTGGACGTCGCCCAGCAGACCGGCGACCAGCTCGGCGCGGGCCTTCGACGACGAGACGTGGTTGTCCTCGGCCTGTGCGCTCTGCATGGCGAAGGAGGACAGGACCAGGGCGCCGGAGACGGCGGCCACGGTGACGCGAATACGCATGCGTTTTCCCCAGTGGAGAAAGGCCCGGAGGGGTGGCGTCGGACGTGCGACGCGCGGCCCGCCCCCGGGACGAATGATCGAGGAGCCGTGTCGGCTCGCAGAAGGAGATCATCGAGGGGGCGGCATGGTTGTACGCGATGCGCATCGATTTTCGGAAGACGCTGGAGCGGGGCCCGGGGCCGGGAACCGACGCGGGATACCAGCGTGCGGGCCGGGGGCACCTCGGCTACTGCCGCGCCAGCCCCGCCGGGTCGATCTCGAAAGGGAACGGGACGTCCAGCCGTGTGCTCGCGCCCGCCAGGGCCGTCGTGCGCTCCACGTACCGGCCACCTTCCAGGTCATAGGCGACGAGCATGGGGGCCGGGTCGAACTCAAGCCGCCAGAAGTGCGGGATGGCGGCCTCCGCGTAGAGCATCGGCTTGAACTTGCGGTCCACGGTGCGGTTGCCGGGCGAGACGAGTTCGATCACGAGCAGTACCCCGTCGGCGTCCACGCTGACGCCGTCCGCGGCGGTGGCACCGGCGTCCGCCACCACCAGATCGGGGACCACCAGGCCCGAGGGCAGGATGACGTTGACGGCCTCCAGCACCTCGACCGGCGCGTCGGCGGCCCCGGACGCGGCATGCAGGGCCATGGCGAGCCTCAGGGAGGCGCGCTGGTGCCGGATTCCCGGCGCCGGGGACATCACGAGCGACTCCCCCAGGAGTTCATAGCGGGTAGTGCGGTCCTCGGGCAGCGCGAGGACGTCGGCGACGGTCCAGGGGCCGGTGTGGTCGAGTGCGACGCTCATGACCTTCGCCTTCCTCCTGCGACCGGAATACCGACGGACCGGCGGCTCCGGTGCGGCCGCGACGTGCAGTTCACCCCAATGATAGGGACACCCGCCTCGATGAACAGCCGGTTCTGGCCCCAGTCCCCGGCCCCCGACCGTCGGCTTCAGTCGAACCAGCGGTCGCGCTCCAGTTCCTCCGTGCGGGAGGGGTCCTCCAGCAGGGCGGCGACCTCGAAGCGGCGGGGCCACTGGGCGGCGGCCCAGGAGAGGCCGGCGGCGACGCCCTCCAGGGTGGCGGCGTGCACCACGCCGTCGGCGGTGCGGTGCCAGTCGAGTTCGACGCCGCCGACGAGCAGTTCCTCGTGCTCCACGTAGGAGGCCGGGACGGTGTGGCCCAGCAGTCGGCGTACCGCGTCCGGGACCTGGTGCTCCTCGCCGCCGCCGGGCGCCTCGGGGGCGGCCTCCTCGGCCAGGGCGCGGACCTGGAGCAGCTCGGCCAGGTCGGCGGCACGGCTCGGGGCGACCGGGAGCAGCGGCAGCCCGGTGGCGAGCGGCAGCAGGTCGGGGGCGTCGGCGACCAGGGCCTCGGCCGCGGGCACCACCCGTACCTCGCCGTCCACCACGGCCCGCAGCTCGTCCGGGAGGGTCACCTGCTCGGGGTCCAGGTCGGCGAGGAGGGTGTAGAGGGCGTGCAGCTGGGCCGCGGTGACCGGGCGGTCGGGGTCGGCCAGCCGGGACAGCAGCTCGGCGGCGCCGCCGGGATCTTCGAGCAGGGCCGCGGCGGAGGTCCGTACGCCGAGCGCGCGCAGCACCTCGGTGTCGGTGAAGCCGGTGGTGTCCGCCGGGTCGTAGAGCCCTTCGAGGAGCGGGTCGGCGCCGGCGGCGCGCAGTCCGGCGGGGCGGCGGCCGCCCAGGACCGGGTGGTCGCGCAGCCACCAGGCCGTATAGGAGCGGACGGTCTCGGTGGTGCCGTCGGGCAGCAGCACCCGTACCGGCTGGGTGAGGGCGTCCCGCAGCGGCGGCTGGGCGAGCAGGGCCAGCGCCCGGGGCCAGGCCTCGTCATCCACCAGCTCCAGATCCCGTACGGCGGTGATCTCGGTCGCCACCGGCGGCACCGGGGACTCCGGCAGCCGGTCCAGCACGTCCTCGCACCAGACGTCCACCGCGTCCAGCAGCCCGGCGTCGTCCGGCTCGGGGAAGTCGCCGTCGCGCGGCTCCAGTTCGTCCGGGTCGAGGACCACGTCGGTGGCGCGGACCAGGGCGAAGGCGTCGAGCACCCCGCAGGCGGCCAGCGGGGCGGCGCCCCAGCGCTCGGCCAGCTCGGCGTCGCAGAGCGCCGCTTCACCCTCGCGCATCACGGCGGCGAAGTCGCTGCCGGGGAGGATGAGTTCGGCGGCGGGGGCCAGTTCGCCGTCCTCGTCGGGCAGGGCCAGCGCCCCGAGCCACGGTTCGTCACCCGGCTCCAGGCCCGCGTCCCGTACCAGGGCCAGCACGATCTCCCCCAGCTCCTCGGCGTCCGGCGGCCCGGAACCGTCCTCGTCCCACACCTCGTCCGCGTCCAGCGAGGCGGCGACCGCGGCCCGCACCTGCGGGGTGGTCAGCACCGCGCGCGGGGTGGCGGGCAGCGCGCCCAGCTTCTCCAGCACCGGGTGGGCGGCGTCCGGGTGGGCCACCTTCAGCCCGAGCCGGCCCAGGTCCACCGGGGTGTCGGCGAGCGGCAGCAGCACATGGCGGGGCCCGATCGCGGTCCGGCCGCCGGCCAGCGGCACCGGCAGCCCGGTCAGCCGGTCCGGGTCCACCCCGGCCAGCGTCTCGTACAGCCGCCCCCACCACTCGGGCGTCCGCTCCACCCCGGCCAGCCGGTCGATCGCGTCGCCCAGGGCCAGCCGCGCCACCCCGAGGGCGCGCAGCTCGGCCCGGCGCTCCAGCCCGGCGGGCAGCAGCGTCGGCAGCACCTCCGCCAGCACCCGTACGGTGTCGGCGCCCGCGCCCTCCACCACCTCCGCCTCGAACGGCCGCAGCGCGGTCAGCTCCTCGGAGGGCGCGGCGGGGACCAGGAACGCCACCCTGGGCAGCAGTTCGAGCACCGCGGCCCGGATCGCCCCGTCCAGCACGCCCTTGCCGAGCGGGCCGGGGACCAGGTCGATGGCGCCGGTGGTGACGGGCCGCCAGCCGGCCAGCAGCTCCGCGTACGCCTCGGCGGCCCGGGCGGTCAGGAAGTCGGTGAGCGGGCCGGGCGCCGGGTGGCGGCGGCTGGTGTCCAGCGGATAGCTGGCGATGAGCAGCGCGGGGACGCCCAGCGGCTCGTCGGTGGGGGTGGGCGCGTGCACCACGGGTGCGGTACGGGGCCGGGCCGGTGCGCCGTCCTCGTCCACCGGCACCGCCCAGGTCACCGACCAGTGCGGGCGCAGCCGCTCCTCGACGGGGCGGTCCCGCAGCAGCTCGGCGTCGAGCGCCCCGGTGCGGCTGACGGTGCGCCACCGCCGCGTACCGTCCGCGGAGTCCCCGATCTCGACGTACCCCTCGCCCTGCCGGCGGGTCAGCACCCGCTCCCCGGCCGGGGTCTCGACCACGACCTCGGCCAGACCGGGCAGGGTGAGCAGCAGGGCGTCGTCGATCCCGGCGAGCAGCCGCTCGGTGAGGTCCACGGCGGCGGAGTCCCGCAGCGGCAGGATGACCACGGTGTCGTAGCCGGCGGGCGCGGTGCCCTCGGCGGGCATCGGCAGCCGCAGCAGCGGCACATGGCCGTCCCGGCGGCGCAGCTCGTCGCCGAGGCCGGGGCTGACCCGGGCCGCGTCGGCGGCCATCTCCCGGGCCTCCCGCAGCGACCAGCGCACCCCGCCGTGCCGGCCCACCAGCGCCGGCTCGTCGCTCACCGCGAGCACCGCGGCGAACCCGACGCCGAAGCGGCCCACCGCGCCCTCGTGGCCCTCCCGCTTGGCGGAGGCGCGCAGGGTGCTCAGCGACTCCACCCCGGTGGCGTCCAGGTGCTGCCCGGTGTTGGCGGCGGCGAGCACGGCGGGGCCCTGGGGGCTCGCCGGGTGCAGGGTGAGCCGCAGCCGTCCGGGCACCCCGGCGCGGGCGGCGGCGTCGGCGGCGTTCTGGGCCAGCTCCACCACCAGCCGGTCGCGGTAGCCGCCGAGCGCGAGGTCCTCCTCGGCGTTGGCGTCCTCGCGGAACCGGGCCGGGCCGGCGCCCCAGGCGTCGAGCACCCCGCGCCGCAGCCGGGCCGTACCGAACGGGTCGGCCCCTTCGGCCACCGTCGCCCTCACGCTCACGCTGTGCTCCGCTCTCTCGCCCCTCGCCGGACCGCTGACGCGCCCGGCACCTGCGGGTGAAGGTACCGCGCTGGTGCGGGTACCCCTGAACGGCGTCCACGAGCGGGACGGGGGCGGCGGGCAGGAGTGTCGCCAGGACCGGCACACCCCGCACACCGAACCCTCGCGCAATCTCCCCGAGGGTTAACGGGCCTCCCGGGGCGGTGCGGAGGCCGGGGACGGCACCGGGGACGGGGTGCGGGGACTCAGCTGTGGCCGAGGTCCTCCGCCGCGGCCTCGTCCGCCGAGGCGGGCGGCACCGAGCCGCCCTCGTCGGCGCGGGCGGCCGGGTGGAGCGGGAAGGCGTCCGCGGCCATCGAGTCGAGCACCGGCTCGGCCGGCTTCGGGGGCTTGGGCATGACGGCCGCCTCGGAGTGCCCGCCGCAGCCGTAGGCCAGGGACACCACCCGGCCGTCGGCCGGTGAGTACTCGTTGGCGCACACCCCGAAGGCCTGCTTCAGCGAACCGGCCATCGGCACCAGGAAGCCGCAGGAGACACAGGCGGCGGGGGCGGCCTGGGCCATCGGGGCCTTGGCCCCGAAGTCCTCCTCCCAGCGGTCGGCGGCGGTGTGCAGCCCGTACCGGGAGAGCACCCGGGCCCGGCGGAGCCCGATCTCCTCGCCGACCGCGGCGATCGTCGCGCGGGAGGGCGAGAGCGTACGGGTGGTGAGGTCGGCGTCCTCGGCGTCGAGGTGGTCGGCCATCTCGTGGGAGACCGCGGAGTTCGGCGGCGGCTCGTCCTCACCGGTGTAGCCGGGCTCCAGGCGCAGATCGTCCTGCTCGGTGGGGAGCAGGTCGCCGGGGCCCATGTCGCCGGGGCGCAGCCGCTCGCTCCACGGCACCCACTCGGGCGCGAGCACCGCGTCCGGGCCGGGCAGCAGCACCGTTTCGTCGAGCGTGACGTTCTTGGCGCGGGAGGCACGGGCGACGGTGACCGCCCAGCGCCAGCCCCGGTAGCCGGGCTCGTCGGCGGCGAAGAAATGGGTGACCACCCGGTCGCCCTCGGCGACGGTCCCCGTATGCTCGCCTACGGCCGCGGGCGCGGCGGCCTCCTCGGCGGCCTCCCGGGCCAGGCCGACCGCCTCGGCGCACAGACGGTCGGGGGTACGCGGGGTACGGCTTCGCGTCGTCGCAGCACTCACAGGTCTCGCTCATCTCCTACGCCGTGTCACAGATGCGCCGGCCGGTCCGCGATGCACGGGCGGCGGGCGGAGCGGACCTGTGGGCCGCATCGACGTCCGCGCCCGACGTGTCTCGGGCACACCTCACGCCATCCATTCTGCGGGATGCCGAAGAGGCGCGCGGCCGAGAAGCTACGCCGCCGACGCGCTACGCACGCTACCCCCTACCCACGCCCCGGGCCCACCTGCACGTCCCGGGGAGCCCCGAGGTCGGGTTCCGGAGAGGGGGGTAGGAGGCCCACGCGGCGGGGGTCGGGGGTGGGGCTCGGGCAAGGTGAAGGTGGGGCAGGGGCGGGGCTCAGGGAGGCCCGAGGCGGGGCCCGGGCAGGCCCGAGGTGGGGCTCAGGGAGGCCTGAGGTGGGGTTTGGGCAGGCTCCAAGTGGGGCTCGGGCGCCCCCGCCTGGGGGGTGGGCGGCCGGGTTGGGCGCCGAGGTGTCGGGCTCAGGCGCCCCGCCTGGGGGCCGACGGCCGGCCTGGGTGCCGGGGGCGGCGGTCGGCTTGGGCGGCGCCGCGTCGGGCGGGCGACCGGGGCAGGGGCGCCCAAGCCCATGGGCCGACCGCGCGCGATCAACTGGCCGAAACAAGCCCTGCCCGCCCCGCGGCTCCGGCGGCCGCCTCTCCTCCGCCGGGGAGCCACGGCGTCGCTCCCCGACCGCCGGGGCGTACGAGCCGCGCCAGCCACCGGGTCGTACGAGCCGCACCAGGCGCCGGGCCGTACGAGCCGCGCCAGGCACCGGGTCGTACGAGCCGCGCCAGGCACCGGGTCGTACGAGCCGCGCCGGCCGCCCCTGGGCGCCCCGGGCCCCGGACGGCCGCCCGGCCCCGTCCGAAGCCCAACCCCCGCCCCTCTCGGCGCCACCGCCGCCCGCCCCAACCGCCCATCGCAACCGCCGCGCCCACCCGGCCAGCGCGCCCCTAGGCTCCCGGCCCCCGACGGCCGGGCCGTACGAGTCACGCCGACCGCCGGGCCGTACGAGTCACGCCAGCCACCGGGTCATACGAGCCGCGCCAGGCGCCGGGTCGTACGAGCCGCGCCGGCCGCCCCTGGCGGCCCCGGGCCCCCGACGGCCACCCGGCCCCGTCCGAAGCCCAACCCCCACGCCTCCCGGGCCCCGCCGCCCACCGCAACCGCCGAGCCGCCCGGCCAGTGGGAGCCCCAGGCCCCCGACGGCCGCCCGGCCACTGCGCACCACAGTTCCCGACGGCCCACCCGGCCGCCGCAGGCCGCACGCCTCCCGGCGACCACCCACCGCAGCCCCCGCGCCTCCCGGCCACCCGCCGCCCCGCCAAGCGCCACTACCCACCGGCCCCACCCGCCGACCCCACCGCCCGGGACCCCCCTCCCACCTCCCCGTCTCCCCCACCCCTCCCCCTCGCCAGGGTCCAAGTAGCCGTCAGACCGGTTCGCCATGCGGGGTGCCGGGGCACTATGACGGCGTGGCAGCCGTGAGCTCGTCCGACGACGGCGCCGGACCGCTCAGGAGGGCGGGCCGGCGGACCGGGCGTGCCCTGCGGGCCCCGTTCGCCGGGACGGCGCGCTCCATCCGGCGGGCCACCCACGCGCACGGCGCGGGCGAGTCGGGGCTCGGCAAGCTGATCGAGCTGCACGCGGTGAACGGCGCGGGCGACGTCATGGTGACCGTCGCGCTCGCCTCCACCGTCTTCTTCTCGGTGCCCACCGACGAGGCCCGCGGCCGGGTCGCGCTCTACCTGGCCATCACCATGGCCCCGTTCACCCTGCTCGCCCCGGTGATCGGCCCGCTGCTGGACCGGTTGCCGCACGGCCGCCGGGCCGCGATGGCGGGCGCCATGCTGACCCGCGCGGTGCTGGCGGTGCTGATGTCCGGCGCGGTCGTCACCGGCTCGCTGGAGCTGTATCCGGCGGCACTCGGCGTCCTGGTGGCCTCCAAGGCATACGGGGTGGTGCGCAGCGCCGTGGTGCCCCGGCTGCTGCCGCACGGCTTCTCCCTGGTGAAGGCCAACTCCAGAGTCACCCTGGCCGGGCTGCTGGCCACCGGGATCGCCGCGCCGGTCGGCGTGGGGCTCCAGCAGCTGGGGCCGCGCTGGCCGCTGTACGGGGCGTGCGCGCTGTTCGTCGCCGGGACGTTCCTGGCGCTGTCGATGCCGCCCAAGGTGGACTCGGCCCGCGGTGAGCGCAAGGCGCACATGCTGACCCACGGCGAACGCAAGCCCAGCCTGCGCACGGTCGGGCCCTCCGTACTCCATGGGCTCCAGGCCAACGCGGCGCACCGGGTGCTCTCCGGGTTCCTCATCTTCTTCCTGGCGTTCCTGCTGCGTGAGCATCCGCTGGACGGGCAGAGCGCCGCCGTCTCGCTCGGCATCGTCGGCGTGGCGGCCGGTGCCGGCAACGCGCTGGGCACGGCGGTCGGCGCCTGGCTGCGGTCCCGCGCCCCGGAGCTGATCGTCGCCGTGGTGCTGGCCGTGGCGCTGGCCGCGGCGATCACCGCGGCGGCGCTCTTCAGCGGGGTGGCGGTCGCCGTGCTGGGCGCGGTGGCCGGGTTCACCCAGGCGCTCTCGAAGCTGTCGCTGGACGCGATGATCCAGCGGGACGTCCCGGAGTCGGTGCGCACCTCCGCCTTCGCCCGTTCCGAGACGCTGCTCCAGATGGCCTGGGTGGTGGGCGGCGCCATCGGGATCGCGCTGCCGCTCAACGGCCCGCTGGGCATGGCCGTGGCGGCGGCGATCCTCGCCCTGGGCGTGCTGCTGACGCTGCGCGGGCTGCTGGGCGCGGCCCGGCACGGCACCCCGCACGCCCGCGTCGCGTGAGGGCCCGGGTGAGGGGCCCGGTGCGGCGCGCCGCACCCCCGCGTGGCATGGGCGGGACCGGCGTATAGCCTTCAGGCCATGACCGTTGCGTTCTCTTCCGGTAAGGCCCGTCGGGCGGCCGTCGCCCTGGGTGCCGTCTCGGCCGGACTCCTCGTGCTCTCCGCCTGCGACAAGCCGACGCCGCTCGCGACCGTGACGGTCGGCTCGGAGTCCGTGTCCACCGAGGCCACCTGCTACAACGACGGCGAGGCCATCAAGCAGTCCGAGATCCAGGGCTGCCTGAACAAGAAGGCCGGCAAGACCATCAAGGTGGCCATGGACGACCGGATCCGCTTCGGCGTCGAGCCGGAGATCGCGGAGAAGGGCTGGACGCTGTTCATCGGCGGCCAGCAGGCCGAGCAGGAGCCGTACCACAAGACGTACCGGACCATTCCGGCCAACGCCTTCCTCTCCAGCCAGCAGACCGGCGAGTCCGCCGCGAACGCGCAGATCTCCATCGTGGAGACCTCCGGCAAGAAGCTGACCGGCGTCTGGCACGTCGAGCTGGTCAAGGAGTCCTGACCTGCGCGTCCTGGTGGTGACCGCGGTGGCGGCGGAGGCGGAAGCCGTCTCCGCCGGCCTCGCGGACCCCGCGCCGGACGACCGCCCAGCCGCTCCCGCGCCGGACGACCTCCCCGCCGCCCCCCGGCCACTACCCGCCGCTCGGCCGCTGTCCGCGCCCCGGCCGCTGCCCGGGGGCCGTACGGTGCTCCGGCATGTACGGGCCGGGGGCGCCCCGGAGGCGCAGGGCCTGGTGGACGTGGTGGCCGGCGGTGTCGGCCCGGCGGCCGCCGCCGTGGGCGCCGCCTGCGCGCTGGCCGCCGAGCCCGTCCCGTACGACCTGGTGGTCTCCGCCGGCATCGGCGGCGGCTTCCCCGCCCACGCGCCGCTCGGCGGCCTGGTCGTCGCCGACGCGCTCACCGCCGCCGACCTGGGCGCCGAGACGCCCGACGGCTATCTCACCGTCGACGAACTGGGCTTCGGCCGCACCGTCCACCTCCCGCCGCCCGGACTGCCCGAGCGCCTCGCCCGCGCCCTGGGCCCGGCGGTGCCCACTCTGATCGCCCCGGTGCTGACCGTCTCCACCGTCACCGGCACCGCCGCCCGCGCCGCCGAACTGGCCGCCCGCCACCCGCGCGCCGCCGCCGAGGCGATGGAGGGCTTCGGGGTCGCCGAGGCGGCCGCCGCGTACGGCGTACCGGTGGCCGAGATCCGCGCCGTCTCCAACGCCGTCGGCCCCCGCGACCGCGCCGCCTGGCGCATCGGCGACGCCCTCGCCGCGCTGAGCGGCGCGTTCCGCACCCTTGGCGCCACCGTCTTCCTGGAGGAGCTGTGACCACACCGGACACCACCGCGACCACCCTGGTGGCCGGGATCTCAAGGGAGCTGCGGATCGCCTACTCCCCCTGCCCCAACGACACCTTCGTCTTCGACGCCTGGGCGCACGGCCGGGTCCCCGGCGCGCCCACGCTCGACGTCCGTTTCGCGGACATCGACATCACCAACGGCATGGCCGAGCGCGGTGAGTACGACGTGCTCAAGGTGTCCTACGCGGTACTCCCCTGGGTGCTGGACGAGTACGCGCTGCTGCCCTGCGGCGGGGCGCTCGGCCGCGGCTGCGGCCCCCTGGTCCTCACCCGCGGCCCGGGCGAGTCCGGCACCGGAGCCGACCTGGCCGGCAAGACGGTCGCGGTGCCGAGCGAGCGCTCCACCGCCTATCTCCTGTTCCGGCTCTGGGCGGCGGACCAGGTCCCCGGCGGCGTCGGCGCGATCACCGTGCTGCCCTTCCACGAGATCATGCCCGCGGTACGGGACGGCCGGGTGGACGCCGGACTGGTCATCCACGAGGCCCGGTTCACCTACCAGGAGTACGGGCTGCACCGCCTCGCCGACATGGGCGAGCACTGGGAGGACACCACCGGGCTGCCGATCCCGCTCGGCGCGATCATCGCCAAGCGGTCACTGGGCCCGGACGCGCTGCGGCGGCTCGCCGAGGCGGCCCGCGCCTCGGTACGGATGGCCTGGGACGACCCCGAGGCCTCTCGGCCCTACGTACTGGAGCACGCCCAGGAGATGGACCCGGCCGTCGCCGACCAGCACATCGGGCTGTACGTCAACGAGTTCACCGCCGACCTCGGGGAGGACGGCTACGCGGCCGTACGCGGGCTGCTCACCCGCGCCGCGGCCGAGGGGCTCGTCCCGCCCCTCGCCCCCGACGCGCTGTCCTTCCCCTGAGGCCCCGGTCGCGGCTCAGACGTCCAACTGGTCGGCGACCGCCCGCAGTAGCCCGGCGATCTTCTTGCCCTGGGCCTTCTCCGGGTAGCGGCCGCGCTCCAGCATCGGGCCGATGTTCTCCAGCAGCGTGGTCAGGTCCTGCACGATCGAGGCCAGCTCGTCCGGCCTGCGGCGCTGGGCGGCGGCGACCGAGGGGGTCGGGTCCAGGACC
Source organism: Streptomyces sp. NPDC046887 (assembly GCF_040644755.1). Classification (NCBI taxonomy): domain Bacteria; kingdom Bacillati; phylum Actinomycetota; class Actinomycetes; order Kitasatosporales; family Streptomycetaceae; genus Streptomyces; species Streptomyces sp. NPDC046887. The sequence goes on along the minus strand of NZ_JBEYXH010000001.1, from coordinate 127,339 downwards.
GTCACGGAGAGCGCCTGGTCACCGCGTTGGCCGGCGACCACACCGAACTCCACGCGCTGACCGGGCTTGAGCGCCTCCACCCCGGCGGGCAGCACGGACGAGTGCACGAAGACGTCACCGCCGTCGTCGCGGGAGAGGAAGCCGAAGCCCTTCTCGGGGTTGAACCACTTGACTTTGCCGGTAGGCACGTCCGTCCTCGTCCTCGTACTCGGTGGCTTACGCCATGATCGGCTCGCGCTCGCCGCGATCGGCTCCGCACAGGGCTCGCAGGGCTCACCGGGGCTCACAGAGCTCCGGACAGCACTGCAGCGGGTCACCCGGGACCCGCCACTGCTCAAGGCTAGTGGTCAGCGGGCCGGAGACAAGACGTCGCCGGTCCACCGCCCCGGCCTGGGAACTACCCTGGCCGAATGCGTAACGAAACCCCCTCGCGCGCCGCCGCCCCCGGAGACGGCCTGGTCCGGGCCGGTGCGGTGGTCTTCATCGTCGGCGCGGTGGCCACCCTGGCCACCATGGCCCCGCTCTTCCTCGGCACCGACCCGTTCCCGCCGATCGCCTGGGCGGTCTGCATGCTGATGGGCGTGGGCTTCGCCATCGCCGGCGCCGGAGTGCTCCGTTCCGTCGCCGCGCAGCGCCGTCAGGCCAAGTCCGCCGCGGGGCCCGCCGAGGCCCGCTGACCGGCGGCCGCCGCCCCTTGCCTGGCCGCCCGGTACGCCTCCCACCAGGCAGGAAAGGCCGTCAGGTCGTCCAGGACGACATCCGCGCCGGCCGCCGTCAGCTCGTCCGCGTCGCAGGGCCCGGTGGTCACCGACACCGCCAGCGCCCCGGCCGCGCGAGCGCCCCGGACGTCCCCGACGTGGTCGCCGACGTAGACGCTCGCCCCGTGCTGCCGCAGCGCCTCCGCCTTGCCCTCGGCCCACAGCCAGCCGATGACGGCGTCCGGCTCGATGCCCAGGTGCGCGAGGTGCAGTTCGGCGTGCGGCTCGCTCTTGGCGGTGACCACGATGGCCCGGCCGCCCGCCGCACGAACGGCCTGAATCGTCTCCCGCGCCCCGGGCAGCGCCCGCGTCGGCTCGATGGCGTGCGCCGGGTACAGCGCCCGGTACCGATCCGCCAGCTCCGGCACCAGCGAGGCCGGCACCCACTGCGCCAGCTCCTGCTCCAACGGCGGCCCGAGCCGGCTGACGGCCAGTTCGGCGTCGATCGTCACCCCGGTCTCGGCGACCAGCTCCCGATAGGTGGCCCGGATGCCGGGGCGCGAGTCGATCAACGTCATATCGAGGTCGAAGCCGACAGTGAGGGGGCCGGCTGCGTCGGCGGAGTCGGCGGAGTCGGCGGAGTCGGCGGAGTCGGTGGGATTGACGGGGTCGTGGGGTGCCATGCCCGCCATTGTGCGCGGGGCGGGGAAGGGGCCGGGAGGGCGGGGCGAGGGCGGGGGTACGGGAGGGGCTCCCGTAGCGCGCGGGGCGGCCGGGGAAGGGGCCCCGTACCGCCCAGGTCGCCGCCCCGCAGTGGGGATCCGGGCTGCCGCAGTACACGGAGGCCTGGCGCAGCCCCCTACCGCACCCGTCCGGGCCTCCGGCCGCCGTACCGCTCTGCGGCCGGAGCTACAGCTTCCGCCGCCCCAGCCCTCCCCGGCCCGCCGCTCACACTCGGCGGGCGCGCCAGACCAGATACAGGGCGGAGACCAGGGCGGCGGCGCGCAGCGACCAGGGCCAGGTGTCCGCGAGGGCTTCGCGCATCGCGGTCTCACCGGTGGGGAGCGGATCGCCCCAGCGGCCCTGGGCGCGGCCCCAGAGCCACACCGCGGTGGCCACCGCGACCGCGCCCGGCAGTCCCAGTACGGCGAACTTCGCCTCGGTACGGGAGAGTCGGCGCGAGACATAGGCCAGCCCCCAGCCGGCGGCCAGCACGATCCAGGAGCCCATCACCACCCCGGCCACCAGCAGCACGGCCGCGATCAGCAACACCGGACTGCCGCCCTGGGCGGGCACCCCGGCCGGCCCCAGCCGACGGCGCCAGAACGGGACGGCCACGACCGCCTCCCCGTCCCCGGCCGCCGCCACCTCCACCACCGGCGTCTTCCCTTCCCCCTCCCCCTCTTCCCCGTCCTCGGGGTCGGGTTCCGGCGGCGGTGGCCGGAGCATGGCGGGGATCTCCACCCCGCCACGGAAGCCCGGCACGCCCGGCACCAGACCGTCCCCACCGAACCGGCCTCCGCCGAAGCCGTCCCCGTCGAACGGGCCGCGCTCCACCCGCCACCAGTCCGGGACCTCCCCGTCACCCGGACCGGCGGGGTACGGGCCCCAGAGGTCCGCCGGTTCCTCCGCGACCGCCGGCTCCTCGGGGCGGGCGGACTTCCGCCACCGGAGTTTCGGCATCCGGGGCCCGCGCTGCTCGGGCACGTCGGGAGTGCCGGGTTCCGCGGCCTTCGCGGCCTCCGCCTCGGGATGCCCGTGGTCCGGAGGGTCGGCCGGACGCGCCCAGGAGGCGAACCGCTCCGGAGGGGGCGCGCCGGTAGAGGCGGCGGCCACGACCTTCTCCGGGGTGCCGAGCGAGCCGAGGATGGAACGCACGGCGGCGGGGGTGTCGTTGCGGGCCCGGCGGCTGTCGATCTCGCCGCGCAGCGACGACACCAGGCGCATCCGCGTCCCCGAGTCGAGCTGCCGCTGCTGGGCCAGGTCGCCGACGCGGCTCAGGTAGTCCAAGACAAGCTGGTCGCTTTCGATGCCCACCGTCACGACGGTAGCGCCTCCGCAGGGGCTACCGTGGTGCGGATGGGGACCGGCTGAGCACGATCGGGAGGCGCACGTGCCCGCAGGCACCGAACGCGACGGCGGAACGGCCGGGTCCGGCAACGGCCGTACGGGCGACGGAAACCCGGGCCACGGCACCACGGGCACCGGGAACCCGGGCCGCAGAAGTCCCGCGCCGCCCGGCCTCCCGGCCGCACCACCCGACACACCCCCCGGCACCCCCTCCGACACGCCGATCGCCGCCGCGGTCCCCCGCACGCTCGCCGAGGCGTTGCGGGCGCGCGGGGACGCGGGGCTGGCCGAGCTGCTGCGGATCCGGCCCGACCTGCTCGCCCCCGTCCCGGCGGACCTGACCCAGCTGGCCACCCGGGCCGGGACCCGGGCCTCCGTCGTCCGCGCGCTGGAACGCCTGGACCGCTTCACGCTCCAGGCGGCGGAGGCGCTGGCCGTCGCCCCGGACCCGGCCCCGTATCCCGTACTCCTCGGCCTGATGGCGGGCGACGACGGCGACCCGGAGGTGGCGGCGGCGCTGCCCGGGGCGGTCGAGGCGCTCCGCACCCAGGCGCTGCTCTGGGGCGGCGACGACCGGCTGCGGCTGGTGCGCACCGCCCGCGAGCTGCTGGCGCCCTCCCCGCAGCACCCCTCCCCCACCGGGCTCGGCCCGACCGTCACCGAGGCCACCGCGGGGATGTCACCGGGGCGGTTGCAGGAGATCCTGACCGCCGCCGGGCTGCCCACGACACACGATCCGGTGTCGGCGGTCGCCGCGTTGACGGGGCTGTTCACCGACCGGGAGCGGATGGGCGCGCTGCTCGACCGGGCGCCCGCGGAGGCGCTGGGGGTGCTGGACCGGCTGGTGTGGGGGCCGCCGTACGGGGAGGTCACCGCCGATCCGACGCCGCCGGTGCGCTGGCTGCGCGACCACGGGCTGCTGCTGCCCACCACGCCCCGCACGGTGGTGCTGCCCCGGGAGGCGGCGCTGCATCTGCGGGCCGGGCGGGCGCACCGCATCCCCGAACCCGTACCGCCCGCCGTCGCGGTGGCCCGGGAACACCGTCCACAGGCTGTGGACAGTACGGCGGCCGGGCAGGCGTACACCGCCCTGGCCACCGTCGAGGAGCTGCTGAAGCAGTGGAACGAGGGCGGGCCGCAGGTGCTGCGGGCCGGAGGCCTGTCGGTACGGGACCTCAAGCGCACCGCCGTCGCCCTGGACCTGTCCGAGCCGGTGGCCGCGTTCTGGCTGGAGCTGGCGCACGCGGCCGGGCTGATCGCCTCCGACGGGGAGGCCGACGAGCGGTACGCGGTGACCCCCGCGTACGACGCCTGGCTGGAGCTGCCGGCCGCCGAACGGTGGGTCCGGCTGGCGACCGCCTGGCTGGCGGCCACCCGGACCTCCGGCCTGGTCGGCTCCCAGGACGGCAAGGGCCGTACGCTCTCCGCGCTCGGCCCGGACCTGGACCGGGGCGCGGCGCCCGAGGTGCGCCGCCGGGTGCTGGCGCTGCTCGCCGCCCTGCCGGCCGGGGCCGCCCCGGACCGAAACGCCCTGCTGGCCCGGCTCCGCTGGGAGCGCCCCCTGCGCGGCGCCGGCCGCCCGGCCGCCGGGGACCAGCCCGCCGACCTCCGTACCGCCCTCGCCGACTGGACCCTGTCCGAGTCCGAGCTGCTCGGCGTCACCGGCCGCGGCGCCCTCTCCGCCCACGGCCGCGCCCTGGCAGCCGCCGGCGAGGGCCTCGCGGGGGTGCCCGGCGCGCAGAGTCCGGCGGGGGCGCCCGCCGCCGACGGGCCGAGGGAGGCCGTCACCCACGGGCCCCAGGAGTCCACCGCCCCCGGACTCCAGGAGGCCACCGCCCACGGCCCCCGGCAGGCCTCCACCCACGGCTCCCAAGAGGCAGCCCCCGCCGGTCCCGGACAGGTCGCCGACCTCCTCGCCCCCCTCCTCCCCGAGCCGGTCGACCATGTCCTCCTCCAGGCCGACCTGACCGCGGTCGCCCCAGGCCCCCTCCGCCGCCCGCTCGCCGACACCCTGGGCGTGCTCGCGGACGTCGAGTCCAAGGGCGGGGCGACGGTGTACCGGTTCACGCCCGCCAGCGTGCGGCGCGCCCTGGACGCCGGGCAGTCCGCCTCCGACCTCCAGGCCTTCCTCACCGCGCACTCCCGCACCCCCGTGCCGCAGCCCCTCAGCTACCTCATCGACGATGTGGCCCGCCGGCACGGGCACCTGCGAGTCGGCGCGGCCTCCGCGTATGTCCGCTGCGACGACGAGGCGGTCCTCGGCGAGATCATGGCCGACCGCCGGGCCGCCGCCCTGCGGCTGCGCCGGCTCGCGCCCACCGTGCTCGCCGCCCAGGCCGACCCCGCCGCCCTGCTCGACGGCCTGCGGGCGATGGGCTTCGCCCCGGCGGCCGAGTCGGCCGAGGGCGACGTCCTGATCAGCCGCGCCCGCGCCCACCGCACCCGCCCCCGGACGGCGCCCGCCCCCGTACCCGACGGCCCGCCCACCCCCGACCCCACCCTCCTGGACGCGGCGGTACGGGCCATCCGCGCCGGCGACCTCGCGGCCACCGCGGTACGCCGTGCCCCGGCCGCCGCCGTCCCCGCGGGCACCCCGTCCGGCGACCTGCCTCGCACCTCCTCCGCCGAGACCCTCGCCACCGTCCAGGCCGCCGCCCTCACCGGCTCCGCCGTCTGGATCGGCTACGTCAACGCCGACGGCGCCGCCAGCCAGCGCGTCATCGCCCCGGTCCGCGTCGAGGGCGGCTTCGTCACCGCCTACGACCACACCGCCGACGAGGTCCGCACCTACCCCCTGCACCGCATCACGGGGGTGGCGGAACTGGCGGAGGAGGGGAACTGAGCCCTCCATACCGGCCGGGGGGCGACAACCCGGAGGGCCGGGTGCGTCCGCGTGGTGGCGGGTGGCACCCGGCCCGGGCCGGTGTGGAGTGGGGGGCGGTGTCGGTGGCTCGGCACCGGCCGGTCATCCGCTGGACGCCGGGTCCGGGTCCGCGGAGGTGCGGGGAGTGCGCGAGGCGCGCTCTGCCCGCCGTGCCGCGTCTCAGACGGTCAGCTTCCAGGAGTTGATGACTCCGGAGTCGTTGACCGAGACGTCCTGGGCGCGCAGCTTCCAGGTGCCGTTGCGGGCCTCGGAGGAGGCGTTGACGGTGTAGGTGGCGCGGATGTTGTCGGCGGAGTCGCTGTCGGAGGCGGACTTCAGCCGGTAGGCGGTGCCGTCGGGGGCGATGAGGTCCAGGACGACGTCACCGCGGTAGGTGTGGCTGATGTCGACGGTGACCGAGGTGGTGGACGACGCCTGGCCGGAGCAGCCGGAGATGGTGAGGGGGCTGGTGACGGCCGGGGAGTTGTCCGGGATGTTCACCCGGGTGGTGCTGGTGGCCTGCGGGCAGGTGGACGGGTTCGGGTCCGTGCCGCCGGAGTTGACGTTCAGTACCTTGTTCGGCGAGCCGGACTTGGCGTCGCCGACGGTGACGGTGGACGCCTGGCCGACGAGGGCGTCGCGCACCTGCTGCGGGGTGGCGGAGGGGTTGCCGGCCAGGTAGAGGGCGGCGGCACCGGCCACGTGCGGGGCGGCCATCGAGGTGCCGGTCATGGTCCGGGTGCCGGTGTCGTTCTGGTGGCTGGCCGAGACGATGCTGGTGCCGGGGGCCCAGATGTCCAGACAGGAACCGTAGTTGGAGTCCTGGTAGCGCTTGTCGGAGCTGTCGATGTTGCCGACCGTGATGGCCTCGGGCAGCTTCGCCGGTGAGGACTGGCAGGCGTTGCTGTTGAAGTTGTTGGCCGACAGCGACCAGGTCACGCCGGAGGCTATGGACCGCTTGATCGCGCCTTCCACCACGGTGTCGTTGGAGCCGAACTGCAGACTCATATTGGCCACCGCGGGCTTCGCGGCGTTCTTGGTGACCCACTCGATGCCGTTGAGGGCCTTCTCGGTGTCGCTGCTGTCGTTGCAGTCCAGGATGCGTACCGAGACGAGCTTGACGCCCTTGGCGACCCCGTAGGTGGAGCCGCCGACCGTGCCGGCGACATGGGTGCCGTGGCCCAGGCAGTCGGAGGCGTTGCTGTCGTTGTCGACGAAGTCGTAGCCGCTCTTGGCGCGGCCGCCGAAGTCCTGGTGGGAGAGGCGGATACCGCTGTCGACGATATAGGCGGTGACATTGGAGGCGGTGCTGCCGTAGGTGTACTTCTTGTCCAGCGGCAGGGCCTTCTGGTCGATCCGGTCCAGTCCCCACGGGGGGTTGCTCTGGGTGGCCGAGGAGTGCCCGATCTGGACCGGCGCGACGTACTTCACCTGGGAGTCGGCCGCCAGCTCGGCCGCCTCGTCCCGGCTCATCCGCGCGGAGAAGCCGCGCAGCGCCCGGTTGTAGGTGTGCTTGGCCTGGCCGCCGTACTTGCCCGCGAGCTTCTGCGCCGAGGTGGCGGACACCTGCTCCTGGGTGTCGCCGAGGACGACGATGTACGTGTCCGCGACCTGCGTTCCGGTCGTGACGCTCAGCAGCTTGTCGGGCCGGGGCGTCGGTTCGGCTCCGGCGGCCGCGGACGGGGCCCACATCGTCGTCGCCGCCGCCGCGAGGGTGAGCGTGGCGATGCCGAGCGGGATTCTGCGCCCGGTGGGGGTGTTCGTCATGTCTCTCCAGGGGGAGGGCCGACCGGAGCCGGCCATCAGGAAAAGGCGGAAAGAGGGAGAAAGTGAACGGAAGGGGGATGGGTTGCTTCGATTCCGCTCGCTGACCGAACAGTTGCTTTCGGACACCCAGAACCATGGGCGCGTGCCGATCCGAGGGCAACGGCCTGGTCATTAGCTGCGTATACGCAAGAAAGCGCCCGCTCCCGGGCCTTGTGCCGCCGAACGGCCGGAGCTAAGGTCCGCGCATGCCGCCGAGAGCCAGGGATGCGCGATGACCCCGCTGGTGGGCAGGTCACAGGACCTGGACCGGCTGCTGGAGGCCGTGCGCCGGCCCGAGGGCACCGTCCTGATCGAGGGCGAGGCCGGATCCGGTGCGTCCCGGCTGGTGCGGGAGCTGTGCGCCCGGCTCCGCGACGGTGGCCCGCTGGTGCTGCGAGGAGCCTGTCTGCCGCTGCGGACGCCCCTGCCCTACGGGCCGGTCATCGAGGCGATCCGCCCGTACGCGGGCCGCGCCGACGGCCGGCGGCTCGGCCCCCTGGCCGAAGAACTGCGGTCGTGGCTCCCCGAGTTGGCCCTGCCACCCGCGCAGCCGCCGCCCGCCGCACCGGCCACCGCGCGACGGCCGGGCGAGGCGCACCCGGCGGTCGCCGGCGCGGTCGCCGCAACGGGCGGGCGCCATCGCCTCTTTCGCGCGTTCGGCGAGGTGCTGAGCGCGCTGGGCCCCGCGGTGCTGGTCATCGAGGACGTGCACCTCGCGGACGGTGAGACCTGGGACCTGGTCCAGTACCTGAGCGCCCAGGGCCCGCCCGGGGTGACGGTCGTGCTGACCCGCCACCGCCCCGGCGGCGCGGCGCCGGCCGGTTACGCGAGCCTGCCGCTCGGCTGCCGCATCCGGCTGCGGCAGCTGACCGTGCCCGAGACGGGCCTGCTGGCGGCGCACATACTCGGCGTCGGCGAGGTGCCCGCGGCCTTCACCGAGGCGCTGCACACCCGCACCGCCGGAAACCCCCGCTGGGTCGAGCACCTCGCCCACGGCGTACGGGCGCACCGCCCCGCGGACCTCACGCCCTCCCTCCTCGACGACCTCCCCGTCCCCGTACCACTGCTGGACACCACCGCGGAGCTGCTGGCGGCCTGCGGACGGGCGGCGGCCGCCGTCGTCCGCGCCGCCGCGGTGCTCGACGAGCCGGCCACCGAGCAGGACCTGGCCCAGATCGCCGAACTCCCGCCGCGGCGGGTGCGCGCCGCCCTGGTGCGCGCCCTGCGCCTGGGAGCGCTGCGCGAGGTCGCGCCCGGCCGCTACACACCGCCCCACTCCTTCGCCGCCAGGGCCGTACGCGATGGCGTTCCGGGTCCCCGGCGGGCCCGGCTGCACGTGCGCACCGCGGAGCTGCTGGCCTCACGGGGCGGGTACGAGCCGGCCCGGCTGGCCCACCACTACCGGCACGGCGCGGACCGCGAGGCCTGGGTGCGGCTCACCCTGGCGGCGGTCGACGCGGAGGTGGGCCACGGAGCCGCCGACGTCGCCGTGGACCTGCTGGTCAGGGCCCTGGCCGACGCCACCCTGCCGGCCGGCGCGCTCGACCTGTTCGCCGTCCGGCTCAGCCACGCGATCCTGGCCGGCATCACCTGCGAGCAGACCATCGGGCAGCTGCGCGCCGTCCTGGGCGACGAACGGCTGTCCGTCCGGGCCCGCGGAGAGGTGCGGCTGAACCTGGGGCGGTGGCTGATCAACCAGGCCGGCGAGCTTGACGCCGGACGGCGGGAGATCGAGGCCGCCGTCCCCGACCTGCGGGACCAGCCGGAACTGGCCGCCCGCGGCATGGCGGCACTGGCCCTGCCCAGCTTCGGCACCGCCCCGGTCGCCGCGCACCTGCAATGGCTGCGCCGGGCCGAGCGCACCCTGGACGACAGCACCGACACCGAGGCCCTGGAGGCGGTACACGCCAACCGGCTCTCGGTCCGCATGCAGATGGCCGACCCCCGGGTCTGGGCGGACGTCGACGAGCTGCCGCGCACCCTGCCCTCCACGGCCCAGCGCGTCCGGGCCTACTTCAACCTCGCCGACGCGGCGACCTGGAACGGGCACTACGACCGGGCCCGTACCTTCCTCGCGGAGGGCGGGAGGCTGGCGGGCGGGAAGGAGACCTTCCTGTCGATGCTGGGCGACGGCACCTCGCTCCGCCTTCAGGTCGCGACCGGCCGCTGGGACGACCTCCCCCGCGAGGCCGACCGCGTCATCGCCCTGGCCGGCGAGCGGGAGTTCCTGGCCGCCGACGCCTGGCTGGCCACCGGCTGGCTCTCGCTGTGGCAGGGAGCCCGCGCCGCGGCCCTCCACCACTTCGACGCGGCCCTGCGCACCGCCCCGTACAACGTCCCCGTGATCGCCTCCGCACGGGCCGGCCGGGCAACGGTCCTGCTGGCCCAGGGCCGCCCGGCCGCGGCCTGCTGGGAGACCGACCGCGCCCTGGTCCAGCTGCGGGACAAGGACAACTGGATCTGGGCGGCCGAGCTGCTCCCGGTAGCGGTGCAGGCGCTCACCCGGTGCGGCCGGTCATCCGACGCCCTCGCCCTGCTGGCGACGGTCGAGGAGAGTCTCGCCGGCAAGGACGCGCCCCTGGCCACCGCTGCCCTCCAGTCCGGCCGCGGCGCTCTGAGCCAGGCCCGCGCGGCCCGGTCCGAAGCCGCCGCGCACCACATCCAGGCCGCCTCCTGCTACCGGCGGCTCCCCCACCCCTTCGCCGCCGCACAGGCCCATGAGGCGGCCGGGTGCTGCCTCGCCGACGCCGGCGACCGCGCGGCGGCGGCGACCCAGCTCGACGCCGCCATGGCCCTGTACACCGCCCTGGGCACCGGCCACGACACCGCCCGCTGCCGGCAGCGCCTGCGCCACCTCGAAGGCGGCCACCGCAGGGGCCGGAAGGGCTACGGCCGGCAGCTCTCCCCGCGCGAGGCGGAAGTGGCCACCCTCGCGGGCCAGGGCCTCACCAACCACCAGATAGCCGAGCTGCTCGTCCTCTCCATCCGCACCGTCGAGCAGCACGTCGCCCGTGCCCTGCGCAAGCTCGACCTCAGCTCCCGCGTGGCCTTCGCCGACCACCCCCTCACCCCGCACGACCCATCGCAGACCCTCACCCCGCACCACCCACCGCAGCCCCCCGCCCGGCGCGAAGACGCCCCGCACGAAGACGCCCCGCTCGAAGACGCCCCGCGCGAAGACGCCCCGCGCGAAGACGCCCCGCCCCCGATCGGCCGCCCCACCCGCTGAGGAGCCGCCGCACCGCCTCCCCCTCCCCCCTTTCCCCGCCGATGCGCGACACTGGATGTTTGGCCGCGTACCGCGGCCAGTGCACCGGGGCCGCCAGGAAAGGGTGAGGCGTGAACGGACCGCTCATCGTTCAAAGTGACAAGACGCTGCTGCTCGAAGTGGACCACGAGCGTGCCGACGCCTGCCGCCGGGCCATCGCGCCGTTCGCGGAGCTGGAGCGGGCGCCCGAGCACATCCACACGTACCGGGTCACCCCGCTCGGCCTGTGGAACGCGCGGGCGGCCGGGCATGACGCCGAGCAGGTGGTGGACGCCCTGGTGGAGTTCTCCCGCTATCCGGTGCCGCACGCGCTGCTGGTGGACGTGGCCGAGACTATGGCCCGCTATGGGCGGCTGTCGCTGAACAAGCACCCGGTGCACGGGCTGGTGCTGACCACCACGGACCGCCCGGTCCTGGAGGAGATCCTGCGCTCCAAGAAGGTGCAGCCGCTGGTGGGCACCCGGATCGACCCGGACACCGTGGCCGTGCACCCCTCCGAGCGCGGGCAGATCAAGCAGACGCTGCTGAAGCTGGGCTGGCCGGCCGAGGACCTCGCCGGGTACGTGGACGGCGAGGCGCACCGGATCGAGCTGGCCGAGGACGGCTGGGCGCTGCGGCCCTACCAGCGGCAGGCGGTGGAGGGCTTCTGGCACGGCGGCTCGGGCGTGGTGGTGCTGCCGTGCGGCGCGGGCAAGACCCTGGTGGGCGCGGGCGCGATGGCCGAGGCCAAGGCGACCACCCTGATCCTGGTCACCAACACCGTCTCGGCCCGCCAGTGGAAGCACGAGCTGGTCAAGCGGACCTCGCTCACCGAGGACGAGATCGGCGAGTACAGCGGGACCAGGAAGGAGATCCGCCCGGTCACCATCGCCACGTACCAGGTCCTCACCACCAAGCGGAAGGGCATCTACCCGCACCTGGAGCTGTTCGACTCCCGCGACTGGGGTCTGATCGTCTACGACGAGGTGCACCTGCTCCCCGCCCCGGTCTTCAAGTTCACCGCCGACCTCCAGGCCCGGCGCCGGCTCGGGCTGACCGCGACCCTGGTACGGGAGGACGGCCGCGAGTCGGACGTGTTCTCGCTCATCGGTCCGAAGCGGTTCGACGCGCCGTGGAAGGAGATCGAGGCGCAGGGGTACATCGCGCCCGCCGACTGCGTGGAGGTCCGGGTCGATCTGACCGAGTCCGAGCGGCTGGCGTACGCCACCGCCGAGACGGAGGAGAAGTACCGCTTCTGCGCCACCACCGCGACCAAACGGAGGGTGACCGAGGCACTGGTGGCCAAACACCGGGGCCAGCAGACCCTGGTCATCGGCCAGTACATCGACCAGCTGGACGAGCTCGGCGAGCACCTCGACGCCCCGGTGATCAAGGGGGAGACCAGCAACGCCCAGCGGGAGAAGCTCTTCGACGCCTTCCGTAACGGCGAGATCAGCGTCCTGGTCGTCTCCAAGGTCGCCAACTTCTCCATCGACCTGCCGGAGGCCACGGTCGCCATCCAGGTGTCGGGCACGTTCGGCTCCCGCCAGGAGGAGGCCCAGCGGCTGGGCCGGGTGCTGCGCCCCAAGGCGGACGGCCATGAGGCCCGCTTCTACTCGGTGGTCGCCCGGGACACCATCGACCAGGACTTCGCCGCCCACCGGCAGCGGTTCCTCGCCGAGCAGGGGTACGCCTACCGGATCGTGGACGCGAGCGAGCTGGCGTCGGACGGCAACGGAAGCGGCCGGGCCGGCTCCGATCCGGATGTGGACCTGAGCGGAGCCTAAGGGGGGCCTTGGGGCCGGGGGCTGAGGCGCCTGGGCCCGGGGCCGGGGGCCGGGCGGGTCAGCGGCGGCGGACGCCGGTCTCCTGGCCGTACTCCCCGAGCACCACGACCCCGAACGCCGCCTCGGCGAACACCTTGAGCGCGCGCAGCGCGTTGCCGAGGGGGTGGGAGTGGGGCGCGGTGCCGAGCGCGGTGGCTCCGGAGCGGCCCGGCGGCGGGTCGGCCTGCGGGGTGGTGAAGGCTGCTGTGGTCATGTCTCCATGGTGGCCATCCGGCTCCCGGCCCACATCGGTCCTCCGACCGAACCGGCGCCACCCGTCCGTACGACTCCAGATGGCCGCCGTCCCCCTGCAGTGCTACGGGGCGGGAGGACACCCCTAGGGGGAGGGGCGACCTTCTTGGCCCGCCGGTCCGAGCGTCGGCCTGGTGGGAGGGGCGGGGGCTGCCAGGCTGGGGGAATGTGGACACCGAGGCGGGACGCGCTGCGGGGCAGGGTGGCGGTGGTCGCCGGGGCGACGCGGGGCGCGGGGCGGGGGATCGCCGCGGCGCTGGGGGAGGCCGGGGCGACGGTGGTGTGCACCGGGCGGAGCAGCAGCGGGGGCGACCCCGCGATCCGGTCGGAGTACGGGCGGGCCGAGACCATCGAGGAGACCGCCGAGCTGGTGAGCCGGCTCGGCGGCCGAGGCGTGGCGGTGCAGGTCGACCATCTCGACCCCGACCAGGTGGCGGGCCTGGCCGACCGGTTGCGCCGCGACTTCGGGCGGCTGGATGTGCTGGTCAACGACATCTGGGGGGCCGAGGTCCTGAAGGGGCCGCCGCCGACGTGGGGCACACCGGTCTGGCGGCACGACCTCGACGACGGGCTGAGGATCCTGCGGCTGGCGGTCGACACCCACCTCATCACCTCGCACCACCTGCTGCCGCTGCTGGTCGACCGGCCCGGCGGGCTGCTGGTGGAGGTCACGGACGGCACCACCGCGTACAACGCCGACCGGTACCGGATCTCGGTGTTCTACGACCTGGCGAAGACGGCGGTGAACCGTCTGGCCTTCTCCCAGGGGCATGAGCTCGCCCCCTACGGGGCGACCGCGCTGGCGGTCACACCGGGCTGGCTGCGCTCGGAGATGATGCTGGACAACTTCGGGGTGAGCGAAGCGAACTGGCGCGATGCCTTGGACGGGCGGGTGGAGGGTTTTCCGGCGGCTCCCGAGGGGTTCGGGGACTCGGAGTCGCCGCGTTTTGTCGGCCGCGGGGTCGCCTCGGTGGCGGCGGATCCGGATCGGGTGCGTTGGAACCAAGGGTCGGTGACGTCCGCGGAGCTGGCACGGGAGTACGGCTTCACCGACGTGGACGGGTCCCGGCCGGATGGCTGGGGCTTGGGCTGAGGTGACGGACGGGGGCGGGAGGTCAGGGGAGGCGGCGGGTGAGGAGGCGGCCGGGCCAGGTGCCGGTGGGGCCCGACTGGAAGGGGGTGGCGGGGGTGAAGCCGTTGCGCTGGTAGAAGGCGACCAGGGCACCGCCGCCACCGGCCCAGCAGTCGACGCGCAGCAGGTGGACGCCGGCCCGGCGGGTCTCCTCGGCGGCGTGGGCGAGCAGGGCGGCGCCGATGCCCTGGCCGGCGTGGCGGCGGTCGGTGACCAGGAGGCGGACATAGCGCTCGGGCTCGGGGGCCGGGGGGATCGGCAGGTCGGGGCTGGGGCCGGTGTGGAGGACGAGGGCGCCGACGGGCGTGCCGTCCAGCTCGGCGATGTAGGGGGTGTGGTGGGTGGTGTACTGCTCGACCCGGGCCGGACCCTGGGGGCGCTGGGAGTAAGGGATGGTGCCCCACTGCTCGGTGTTGCCCCGGGCGTTCATCCAGGCGACGGCGGAGTCCAGCATGGCGAGGATGGCGGGGGCGTCGGCCGGACCGCCGGGACGGATGCGGAGGGTGGGGGTGGGGGCGTCTTCCATGAGGGGAAGGGTAGGGCGGGGCGATCAAGGGGCGGTGGGGCGGTTAATCGGTCGCGGGTGGGGGCGGGGGTGGCTAGAATCGCCGACCTTGCCTGCCTCCCTCTTGGAGCGCCGCCCGCCGGTCGGTAACCGGACGGGCCGTCATGTCGTCGTGTCCGGTCGGACCGCGCCCCTGGTCGGTGGCGCGCCTCGGCCGGTGCTCCCGTGAACCGCTCTGGAGGGCTTCGCCGTGTCCGCGCATGATCGCCGAGAGAACCCGGAACCGGAACAGCTGAACGAACCGCTGGCGCGGGAGCGGGCGCATCTGGCGTCCTCGCGGGCCGCGTTGCGGACCATGCGGGAGGAGGTCGCGGCGCTGGACATCCGGGATGTCACGGCGAACTGGGTCAACGCCGAGGTGCTGCGGTCCCAGATCGACGAGCGGATCAAGGCGCTGGCGGATCTGGCCCACACGCCCCTGTTCTTCGGGCGGCTGGACTACGGGGCGGGGGTGCAGGAGGGGCAGCGGTTCCATATCGGGCGCCGGCATGTGCACGACGGGGACGGCGATCCGATGGTGGTCGACTGGCGGGCTCCGGTCTCGCAGCCGTTCTACCGGGCGTCCCGGAAGGATCCGCAGGGGGTCGAGCTGCGGCGGCGGTTCGGGTACACGGGCGGGGAGCTCACGGCGTACGAGGATGAGCGGTTGGGGGAGGGAGGGGAAGAGGTAGGGGACGGGGTTTCGCGGCTGATTCAGGCGGAGATCGAGCGGCCGCGTGTCGGGCCGATGCGGGACATCGTGGCCACCATCCAGCCGGAGCAGGACGAGATCGTGCGCTCGGGGCTCGGCGGGACGGTGTGTGTGCAAGGGGGGCCGGGGACCGGGAAGACGGCGGTGGGGCTGCACCGGGTGGCGTATCTGCTGTACGCGCACCGGGAGCGGCTGGCCCGTACCGGGACCCTGGTGGTGGGGCCGAACCGCTCGTTCCTGCACTACATCGAGCAGGTGCTGCCCGCGCTGGGCGAGCTGGAGGTGGGGCAGGCGACGGTGGAGGAGCTGGTCGCGGGGTCGGGGAAGGTGGAGGTGCGGGGGGCCGACGGGGCGGCGGCCGCGGTGGTCAAGGGCGACGCGCGGATGGCGGAGGTGCTGCGGCGGGCGCTGCGGTCGCATGTGGCGATGCCGGTGGAGCCGCTGATGGTGGTGCGCGGTTCGCGGCGCTGGCGCGTACCGGCGTACGAGGTGGAGGAGATCGTCCGCGAGCTGCTGGACCGGGACATCCGGTACGGGGCGGCGCGGGAGGCCCTGCCGCAGCGGGTGGCGCACGCGGTGCTGGTGCGGATGGAGCAGGCCGGGGAGGCGCCGGACGACCGGGTGCAGGACCAGGTGGCGCGGAACGCGGCGGTGAAGGCCCTGGTGAAGGCGGTCTGGCCGGTGGTGGAGCCGGCGCGGCTGGTGTGGCGGCTGCTGTCGGACGCGGAGTTCCTGGCCGAGCACGCGGAGGGACTGCTGGACGCCGAGGAGCAGAAGGCGGTGCTGTGGGAGAAGCCGCCCCGGTCGGCGCGTGCGGCGAAGTGGTCGGCGGCGGACGCGGTGCTGGTGGACGAGGTGGCGGACCTGGTGGAGCGTACGCACTCGCTGGGCCATGTGGTGCTGGACGAGGCGCAGGACCTCTCCCCGATGCAGTACCGGGCGGTGGGGCGGCGCTGTTCGACGGGGTCGGCGACGGTGCTGGGGGACCTGGCGCAGGGGACGACGCCGTGGGCGACCGGGAGCTGGCCGGAGGCGCTGGCGCATCTGGGCAAGCCGGAGGCGGTGGTGGAGGAGCTGACGGCCGGCTTCCGCGTACCGCGTGAGGTGATCGCGTACGCCTCCCGGCTGCTGCCGCATATGTCGCCGGGGCTGGCGGCGGTGCGGTCGGTGCGTGCGGCGCCGGGGTCGTTGAGTGTGCGGGTGACCGACGGCGAAGGGCGGGACGCGGGGGTGGTGGCGGCATGCCGGGAGTCGCTGGGGCGGGAGGGGTCGATCGGGCTGATCGCGGCGGACGCCCGTGTCCCGGCGCTGGCCGCCGCGCTGGAGGCGGCGGGGCTGGCGTGTCTCGCGCCGGGTGAGCAGACCACCCCGGACGTACGGCTGACGCTGGTGCCGGCCTCGCTGGCGAAGGGCCTGGAGTACGACCATGTGGTGCTGGACGAGCCGGCGGCCGTGGTGGACGGCGAACCGGACGAGCGCACGGGCCTGCGCCGGCTGTATGTGGCGCTGACCCGTGCGGTGTCCGGTCTGGTGGTGGTGCACTCGGCTCCGTTGCCGCCGCAGCTGGCAGCGTAGGACTACTGGCTCGTCGGCTGGAAGGTGCGCAGGCGGAGGCTGTTGCCGACGACGAAGACCGAGGAGAAGGCCATGGCCGCTCCGGCGATCATGGGGTTGAGCAGCCCGGTGGCGGCCAGCGGCAGGGCGGCGACGTTGTAGGCGAAGGCCCAGAAGAGGTTGGCCTTGATGGTTGCCAGGGTGCGGCGGGCGAGCCGGATGGCGTCGGGAGCGGCCCGCAGGTCGCCGCGGACCAGGGTGAGGTCGCCGGCCTCGATGGCCGCGTCGGTGCCGGTGCCCATGGCCAGGCCCAGGTCGGCCTGGGCGAGCGCGGCGGCGTCGTTGACCCCGTCGCCGACCATCGCCACCGAGCGGCCCTCGGCCTGGAGACGCTTGACGACGTCCACCTTGTCCTCGGGCATCACCTCGGCGATGACCTCCTCGATGCCGACCTCGGCGGCCACCGACCGGGCCACCGTCTCGTTGTCGCCGGTGAGGAGGATGGGGGTGAGGCCGAGGGCCTTGAGGCGGACGATCGCCTCGGCGCTGGTCTCCTTGACGGCGTCGGCGACTTCCAGCACGGCCCGGGCCCGGCCGTCCACGGCGACGGTGATCGCGGTCCGGCCGGCGGCCTCGGCGGCCTCCTTGGCTTTGGCGAGGGTGTCGGGAAGGGTGATGGACCACTCGGCCAGCAGCTTCTCCCGGCCCACGAGGACGGCGCGGCCCTCGACGACACCCTGGACGCCGAGTCCGGGGACGTTGGCGAAGTCCTCGGGGGCGGGCAGCTCGCCGGTCCGCTCGGCGGCGGCGCGGGCGACGGCCCGGGCCACGGGGTGCTCGGAGGCGTGCTCCAGCGCCCCGGCCAGCCGGAGCACCTCGTCCTCGTCCCCTTCCTCGGTGGTCTCGGTGGTGTGGACGGACTGGAGGGTCATGGTGCCGGTGGTGACGGTGCCGGTCTTGTCGAGGACGACGGTGTCCACGCTCCGGGTCGTCTCCAGGACCTCGGGGCCCTTGATGAGGATGCCGAGCTGGGCGCCGCGGCCGGTGCCGACGAGGAGGGCGGTGGGGGTGGCCAGGCCCAGGGCGCAGGGGCAGGCGATGATCAGCACCGCGACCGCGGCGGTGAAGGCGGCGGTGGCCCCGGCCCCGCTGCCGAGCCAGAAGCCCAGGGTGGCGACGGCCAGGGCGATGACGACGGGGACGAAGACGGCGGAGATCCGGTCGGCCAGGCGCTGGGCGGCGGCCTTGCCGCTCTGGGCGTCCTCCACCAGCTTGGCCATCCTGGCCAGTTGGGTGTCGGCGCCGACCCGGGTGGCTTCCACGACGAGCCGGCCGCCCGCGTTGACGGTGGCGCCGGTGACGCTGTCCCCGGGCCCCACCTCCACCGGGACGGACTCGCCGGTGAGCATGGAGGCGTCGACGGCGGAGGTGCCCTCCAGCACGGTGCCGTCGGTGGCGATCTTCTCCCCGGGGCGGACGGTGAACCGGTCCCCCACCGCCAGCCGCGCGGCCGGGACGGTGGTCTCCCGGCCGTCCTCGCCGAGCAGGGTGACCTGCTGGGCGCCGAGGTGGAGCAGGGCGCGCAGGGCGGCGCCGGCCTTCCGCTTGGAGCGGGCCTCGAAGTAGCGGCCGGCCAGGATGAACGCGGTCACCCCGGCGGCGGTCTCCAGATAGATGTTCCCGGCCCCGTCGCCGCGGGCGATGGTGAGGGAGAACGGGTGGGTCATACCGGGCATGCCGGCGGTGCCGAGGAAGAGCGCCCACACCGACCAGAGGAAGGCCGCCGAGACGCCGATGGAGATCAGGGTGTCCATGGTGGCCGCGCCGTGCCGGGCGTTGACGGCGGCGGCCTGGTGGAAGGGCCAGGCCGCGTAGGTGACCACCGGGGCGGCCAGCGTCAGCGAGAGCCACTGCCAGTTGGTGAACTGCCAGGCCGGGACCATGGCGAGGACGATGACGGGGACGGAGAGCAGTACGGCGGTCAGCAGGCGCTCGCGCAGGACGCGCAGCTCGCCCTCGGCCTCCGCGTCCTCCGCGTCCGCGTGCGGTACGGGGTCGGGGCCGAGGTCGTCCTCGGTGCCGGTCACGGGGGCGGGCGGGGCGGGCGGGGCCGGCTGGCGGGCGGTGTAGCCGGTGGCCTCCACCGTGGCGATCAGGTCCGCCACCGAGACCTCGCCGGCGAACTCCACCCGCGCCTTCTCGGTGGCGTAGTTCACCGAGGCCTCGACGCCCTCCATCCGGTTCAGCTTCTTCTCGATCCGCGCCGCGCACGAGGCACAGGTCATCCCACCGATCAGCAGCTCCACCCGGTCGCTGCCCGGTGGCGTGGTCGTGGTGGTGCTCATGAGGGCCGCTCCTCGTCCGCCGGCTGGCTTTGCATACCCTAGGGGGGTACCACTGATGCACTTCCATCTATACCCCTCCACCGTATCGCCGTGCAAGCCCGTCCGATGATCGGGGCAGCGGATCGGGAGCGGGGTAGGGGACGACCGGGGCCGGGGGTGCGGGGTGACCGAAAACGCCGTCGGCGGGTACCCGGACCGCCGATAACCGGACTTCCACCGGCTCGAAGCGGTCCGATGGCGGTCCGGAGGCGGTCCGGAGCTGCTTTCGCTCCGTCCGCCCACTAGGCTGACCATTGGACTAGACCTGTCCTGTGGACCCGTAGACCCGTGGACCCGTGGACCCGTGGTCCCGTCATCCGTAGTCGCGTCACCCGCCGAGGAATGGAGTCCCCGTGAGCAACCGTGCGGTCCTGGAAGTGATCGCCCTTGACGCCGAGGACGCGATCGCGGCCCAGGCGGGAGGAGCGGACCGGCTCGAAGTGGTCACCGACATGGCGGCGGACGGGCTCACCCCGTCCAGGGAGGCGTATGCCCGGATCCGGGCCGCCGTGGACATCCCGTCGCGGGTGATGCTGCGCCTGGCCGACGGGTTCGCGGCCGGCGGCCCCGAGGACATGGAGGCGCTGGTACGGGCCACCCGTGAGCTGCGCGAGGAGGGCGCGGACGAGTTCGTGCTCGGCTTCCTCGACCCGCAGGGGCATGTGGACCTGGTCGCCGTGGAGCGTCTGGTCGCCGAGCTGGACGGGTGCCGGTGGACCTTCCACCGCGCCATCGACCGGACCGCCGACCGGGACGCCGCCCGCAAGCAGCTCGCCGACCTGCCCGGTCTCGACACCTTTCTGACGGCCGGCTCCGCGGCGGGCGTGGACGAGGGCATGGAGCTGCTGCTCGCCGAGGCCGCCCGCTCCGGCGAGCCCGGCTACGAGGCCCGGCTCCTGGTGGGCGGCGGGCTGCGGCTGGAGCATGTGCCCCGGCTGCGCGCCGCCGGGGTGAACGGCTTCCACATCGGCGGCGCCGCCCGACCCGCCGGCTGGTCCGCCCCGGTGTCCCCGACGGCGGTCCGCACCTGGCGGGCGGCGGTGGACGACCGGATCTGAGCCGGGACTCCTCCGGGGAGGGGACCGGATCTGAGCCGGGACTCCTCTGGGGAGGGCGGGGCGCCCGCAGACCAGGCGCCCCTCCGCCCCGCTCCGATACCGACGCCCCTCCCGGCCGGGCCCCGTCCCGCCGGCCCCGGGAACGGGGCCACAATGAGGCGCATGGCAGCCACCATCCCGGAGCACCCCGCCCATGACGACCTGCGCCGGCGCTGGGCCGCGGCCGTACGGGACGCCGCCCACGCGGACCGGGCGGACCGCTACGCCGACGCCCTGCTGGCCCGCTGGGCGGAACCGCGGCGCCGGTACCACACCACCGACCATCTGCTCGCCGTCCTCGACCGGGTGGACGAGCTGGCGGAGGACGCCGAGGACGCCGACGCGGTCCGGCTGGCCGCCTGGTTCCATGACGCGGTGTATCTGCCGGAGCGCTCCACCAACGAGGACCGCAGCGCCCGCCTCGCCGAGCGCGCCCTGCCCGAACTGGGCGTCTCCCCCGCCCGTACCGCCGAGGTGGCCCGGCTGGTGCGGCTCACGGTGAGCCATGACCCGGCCGACGGCGACCGCAACGGCGAGGTGCTGTGCGACGCCGACCTCGCCGTACTGGCCGCCGCCCCGGACGCGTACGCCGCCTACGCGGCCGCGGTACGGGAGGAGTACGCCTTCGTCCCCGCCGACGCCTTCCGGGCCGGCCGCGCCGCCGTGCTGCGGCACCTCCTGGAGCTGCCCCGGCTGTTCCGCACCCCGCACGGGGCAAGCACCTGGGAGGACCGGGCCCGGCAGAACCTGGGCACCGAGCTGGAGCTGCTGACCAGTGGCAGCGGCGAGGTGTGAGCCGATCGGCGACCCGGTGCCCGGCCTGCGTGGGCCGGCGGGCATGCTGGGCGGTATGACCGCACCCGTCGCGCCCGTGGAGGCGCTCATCGTCGTGGATGTCCAGTCGGCCTTCGTCTCCGGTGACGGGGCCGTGCCCGGGGCGGCGCGGCTGCTGGACCGGGTGGAGGGGCTGCTCGCCCGGGCGCGGGCGGCCGGGGCGCTGGTGGTGCACCTCCAGAACGACGGCGCCGAGGGTGAGCCGGACGAGCCGCACACGTCCGGGTGGGAGCTCCATCTTCCCGTACGAAAGGGAGAGTTGGAGGTGGTGGTGCGGAAGGCGGAGGACGACGGTTTTGAGGAGACGCCGCTGGAGGAGCTGCTGGACGGGGTGGGGGTGGAGGCCCTGGCCGTCTGCGGGGTGATGTCCGAGATGTGCGTACTGGCCACCGCGCGCCGGGCGTTGCGGCTGGACTACCGGGTCGTGCTGCCGCATGACGCCCATGCGACATACGACATCCCGGCCGCCGAGGGCATCAGCGAGGCGGTGCCGGCGGCGGTCGCCTCCCGGGTCGCCGAATGGGCTCTGGGGGATGAGGTGGAGCTGGTCCCGTACGCGGCGGAGGTCGCGTTCGCCGCCCCGAGCCCCGGCTGAGCGAGGCCGAGGGCGTCGACTCAGCCCTCCGCCGGTTCCGACTCCAGGGCCTCGGCGGGGGGTTGGAAGCAGGCCATCACCAGCTTGCCGTCGGCGCAGGGCCGAACCTGCCAGGTGTCGGCGAGCGCGTCCACCAGGAACATCCCCCGCCCGCCCAGGCGTTCGTTGTCCGGCGGGCGGGCCACCGGGAGCTGGGTCGAGCCGTCATGGACGGCGACATGCAGGCAGCTGGTGTCCCAGGTCAGCACCAGCTGGGCCGAACTGTGGGCGTGCACATGGGCGTTGGTAACCAGCTCGGAGACGGAGAGCAGCACGGCGTCCACCGTCTCGGAGGCCTCCTGCCCCCAGCCGAGCGAGTCCAGGTGCGCCCGCGCCCAGTCTCTGGCCTCCTTGGCCGTGCTGGTCATCGGCAGGGAACGCGCCCAGCCCACCGCCCTTACCGACGATCCGCCCATGCTGGTCCTCCCTGCTCGGCCGTCCGGCGCCCGGCGCCCGGTGCGCGGTAGATCGGTCGATCGGTTGCGTCCTGACTCCGTCTACCCGGGGGGAGTCGAAGCATCCCGGGGGACTGTGCCCGGACCCGCGTTCGAGTGCGGGCCCGCGCCGGCCGGCCGCGGCCTGGTCGCGGACCCCCGTCCCGTACGGACACCGACACCCCGCCGCCGGGCCCTGGCCTTCGGCCCGGTGGAGGGGCTGCCGGAGTCGGCGCTCGGGCTGGTCTGGCGGGCCGACCGGGAGACGGAGCGGATACGGGCCTTCGCCCGGGCGGTGGCCGACGCGGAGGGCTGAGCCGTGATCAGGACGGTGGGATTCCGCCGCGGCGCTTGGGGCGGCGCAGTCCGGCGTCCGTCAGCCGCCGCAGCAGCTCCTTGGAGCCGACCTCCACCGCGCCCGCCGCGACCGCGTCCGCGTACCGCTCGCTCGGCACGTCGTAGTGGTCCCGGTCGAAGGCGCGGGCGGGGGCGCCGATCGCGGCAGCAAAGGTGTGCAGCTCGTCGTAGGAGGCATCGCTGACCAGATGCGACCACATCCGGCCATGGCCCGGCCAGGTGGGCGGGTCGATATACAGGGTCATCCGCAGGCCCCCGGGTACGTGGTCGTGCCGTACCCGGTCACGACAGCCCGCCGACCGGGGCGACCACCACGCCCGCCTTGCCGCACACCCAGTGCGGGTCCTCGCCGAGCTCCGGTTCCACGTCCAGGGCGTGCGGGTCGCCGGAGGCGCAGACCGGGCAGAGCGGCCAGCGGCCGTACCTTTCCAGCAGGGCGTCCTGCACGTCCTGGGCGACCAGCCCGGCGACGAAGGCGGCCCCGTCCGGCCACTGCTCGACCCACCAGCGGCGGTGCGTCACCGCGTCCTCGACCAGCGAGACGACCTCCGCCTCGGCGACATTGCGCGCCATCAGATCGGCGAGCACCCGGGCCCGGGCGGCGTGCAGGGCCTGCTCCAGGGGGTCGAGCGGGCGGGAGGGGTCGGTGGGGGCCATAGGGCCATTGTCTCCCCAGGTGGGGAGGGGTTGACGGCCCCCACGGCCGGAAATATTTTTCAGAGGTGATGAACGAGGTGAAGGAAAGTTTCAGGGAGGGGGGCGGCGATGGCGACGGTGCCGCCCCGCGCCGGAGGACAGAGGCGGCCGCCGCTCCCGCCCCCGCCGCCCTGACCGCCAAGGTGCGCACCCTGGCGCCCTCCATGACCCGCTCGATGCAGCGGGTCGCCGAGGCCGTCGCCGCCGACCCGGCCGGGTGCGCCGCGCTCACCGTCACCGGGCTCGCCGAGCTGACCGGCACCAGCGAGGCGACCGTGGTGCGCACCGCGCGGCTGCTCGGCTATCCGGGCTACCGCGATCTGCGGCTGGCCCTCGCCGGGCTCGCCGCCCAGCAGCAGTCCGGCCGCTCCCCCGCCGTCACCGCCGACATCGCGGTGGACGACCCGATCGCCGAGGTCGTCGCCAAGCTGGCCCACGACGAGCAGCAGACCCTGGCCGACACCGCCGCCGGGCTGGACACCGTCCAGCTCGGAGCGGCCGTCACCGCGCTCACCGCCGCCCGCCGCACCGACATCTACGGCATAGGCGCCTCCGGGCTGGTCGCCCAGGACCTCGCCCAGAAGCTGCTGCGGATCGGCCTGGTGGCACACGCCCACCACGACCCGCACCTCGCCGTCACCGGCGCCGTCCAGCTCCGGGCCGGGGACGTGGCCATCGCCATCACCCACTCGGGCTCCACCTCCGACGTCATCGAACCGCTGCGGGTCGCGTTCGACCACGGAGCGACCACCATCGCGATCACCGGCCGCCCGGACGGCCCGGTCACCCAGTACGCGGACCATGTGCTGACCACCTCCACCGCCCGGGAGAGCGAGCTGCGCCCGGCCGCCATGTCCTCCCGTACCAGTCAACTCCTCGTCATCGACTGCCTGTTCACCGGTGTCACCCAGCGGACCTATGAGACCGCCGCACCCGCGCTCGCCGCCTCCTACGAGGCCCTGGTCCACCGCCGCGTGCCGCGCGGCCTGCGCTAGTCCCCGGCCCTCGGGCCCCGGCCCCGTACCGCCCGTACGCCCCCGTACGACCGAAAGCAGCGCCCGCACATGAACCCTGACGAGCTCGCCTCCCTCGCCACCGAGGCCTTCCGCCCCGAGCTGGCGGAGATCGACACCCTGCCCACCGCCGAGATCGCCCGGCTGATGAACGCCGGGGACCAGTCCGTACCCGCCGCCGTCGCCGACCAGCTCCCCCGGATCGCCGCCGCCATCGACGCCATCGCCGAGCGGATGGCCCGCGGCGGGCGGCTGGTCTACGCGGGCGCCGGCACCGCGGGCCGGCTCGGCGTCCTGGACGCCAGCGAGTGCCCGCCCACCTTCAACACCGCGTCCGGCCAGGTGGTGGGCCTGATCGCGGGCGGCCCGATCGCCATGGTGGAGGCCGTCGAGGGCGCCGAGGACTCCGCCGCGCTCGCCGAGGCGGACCTGGCCGCGCTCGGCATCGGCCCGGACGACACCGTGGTCGGGGTCTCCGCCTCCGGCCGCACCCCCTACGCCATCGGCGCCGTCGAGCACGCCCGCGCCCGGGGCGCGCTCACCGTGGGGCTGTCCTGCAACCCGGGCAGCGCGCTGGCGGCCGCCGCCGAACACGGCATCGAGGTGGTGACCGGCCCCGAGCTGATCACCGGGTCCACCCGGCTGAAGGCGGGCACCGCCCAGAAGCTGGTGCTCAACATGGTCTCCACCATCACGATGATCCGGCTCGGCAAGACATACGGGAACCTGATGGTGGACGTGCGCGCCTCCAACGAGAAGCTGCGCGCCCGCTCGCACCGGATCGTCGCCCTGGCCACCGGCGCCCCGGACGCCGAGATCGAAGCGGCGCTCGACGCCACCGACGGCGAGGTCAAGCAGGCCATCCTCACCCTGCTCGCCGGGGTGGACGCGGACACCGCGGCCGGGCTGCTCACCAAGTCCGGCGGCCATCTGCGCGCCGCGCTGGACGGCTGACCGCTTCGGATAGCGCAACCGAGTGGGCGCGGGCGGCCTCCGGCGTGCGCGCCGCCTCCCCGTACCGCCGCGCTGGCACCATCCGCGCCATGACGACGACCGACCCCCGGGCCACCGCCGCCGCCCTGCTGCCGCTGGTCGGCGGCGCGGCGAACGTCAGCTCCGTCGCCCACTGCATGACTCGCCTCCGCCTCGGCCTGCGGGACCGGACGCTGGTGCGGGACGCGGAGGTCCGGGCGCTGCCGGCCGTGCTGGGCGTGGTGGAGGACGAGGCGACCGGCACGTACCAGATCGTGCTCGGCCCGGGCACGGTCGCCCGGGTCACCCCCGCGTTCGAGACCCTGGTGGACGCCGAGGGCCTCGCGACCCGGGGCGAGGCCATCCGGGCCGGGCAGCGGGCCCGCAACGCCACCCCCGGCAAGCTGCTGCTGCGCCGGATCGCGGCCGTCTTCGTCCCGCTCATCCCGGCCCTGATCGGCTGCGGGATCGTCGCCGGGCTCACCGGACTGCTGGTGAACCTGGGCTGGCTGCCGGGGCTGACCCCGGCGCTCACCGCCACCGCCTCCGGCTTCATGGCGCTGATCGCCGTCTTCGTCGGGGTCAACACCGCCAAGGAGTTCGGCGGCACACCCGTCCTGGGCGGGGCGGTCGCCGCCATCGTGGTCTTCCCCGGCGTGGCCAAGGTGGAGGTGTTCGGGCAGCAGCTCTCCCCCGGCCAGGGCGGGGTGCTGGGCGCGCTGGCCGCCGCCGCGCTCGCCGCGTACATCGAGAAGTGGTGCCGCCGCCATGTCCCCGAGGCGCTGGACGTGCTGCTCACCCCCACGCTCACCGTCCTCGTCGCCGGACTGGCCACCCTCTACGGGCTGATGTACGCGGCGGGGGCGGTCTCCACGGCCATCGGCACCGCCGCCGACCGGTTGCTGGCGGGCGGCGGCGCGGTCGCCGGGGCGGTGCTCGGCGGGCTGTTCCTGCCGCTGGTGATGCTCGGGCTGCACCAGGCGCTCATCCCGATCCACGCCACCCTGATCGAGCAGCAGGGGTACACCGTGCTGCTGCCGATCCTCGCCATGGCGGGCGCGGGCCAGGTCGGGGCGGCCGCCGCGGTGTACGTACGGCTGCGCCAGGACACCGCGCTGCGCCGCACCATCCGCTCCGCGCTGCCGGCCGGGCTGCTGGGGGTCGGCGAACCGCTGATCTACGGGGTGTCGCTGCCGCTCGGCCGGCCGTTCGCCACGGCCTGTGTGGGCGGGGCGTTCGGCGGGGCCTTCGTGGGGCTGTTCGGGATGCTCGGCGGGACGGTCGGCGCCACCGCGATCGGCCCGTCCGGCTGGGCGCTGTTCCCGCTGCTGGACGGCGGGGACGGGCTGACCGGGACGACGGTGGCGGTGTACGCGGGCGGGCTGCTGACCGGGTACGTGACGGGGTTCGCCGCCACGTACCTCTTCGGTCTGAAGGGGATCACCGGGAGCGGGGGAGCCGGGGCGGCTGGGGGAGCCGGGGCGGCCGCCGAGGAGCCGCCGTCCCTCACGTCCGCGCCGCCTGCTCCCGGATCGTGACCCGCCCCTTCCTGATGGTCGCCAGCCGGGGCGCCCGGCGGGCCAGCGCGGTGTCATGGGTGACCATCACGAAGGTCAGCCCGCTGTCCTCCCACAGCTTCTCCAGCAGGTCCATGATCTCGTCGCGGGTGGACTCGTCGAGGTTGCCGGTCGGCTCGTCGGCGAGCAGCACCGCGGGCGACTTCACCAGCGCGCGGGCGATGGCCACGCGCTGCTGCTGGCCGCCGGACAGCTCGCCCGGCAGATGCCCGCGCCGCTCGCCGAGCCCCACCGAGGCCAGTACCTCCCCGGCCCGCTCCCGCCGCTCGCGCGGGCGCAGGCCGAGTGGGACGAGCGCGGTCTCTACGTTCTCCTGGGCGGTGAGCGTGGGCACCAGGTTGAAGCCCTGGAAGACGAACCCGATCTTCTCGGCCCGTACCCGGGTGAGCCGCGCCTCGGGGAGGGTGGCCAGGTCCACCCCGTCCAGGACCACGCTTCCGGCGCTCGGCCGGTCGAGCCCGCCGAGCATCTGGAGCAGGGTGGACTTCCCGCCGCCGGTCGGGCCCTGGATGACCAGGCGCCCGCCGTCCTCGATGGCCAGGTCCACGCCGTCCAGCGCCTGCACGGTGGCCTTGCCTCGCTGGTAGCGCTTGGTCACGCCACTGAGCTGGTACATCTCTCGACTCCTGTCGTACGAAGGGGGGTTCGGGGCTCGGTCAGGCGACCCGGCGCAGGGCGTCCGCCGGGCGCAACCGGGAGGCGCGCCAGCCGCCGAACGCGCCCGCGACCAGTCCCCCGGCCACCGCGAGGCCCACGGCCAGGCCGATCGCGCCGAGCGACACCGGCGCGGTGAGCGCGATGTCCACCGCACGGCCCGCCGTCTCGCGCGCCGGACCGCCGCCGCCCCCGAACCCGCGGGGGCCACCCATCTGCCGTGATCCGCCGCCCAGTTCGGCGGTGAGGGTGGGCCCGAAGGCGGTGACCGCCCAGGCCCCGGCCAGGCCCAGGGCGATGCCGAGTGCGCCGCCGATCAGCCCGTTCACCAGCGCCTCGCCGACCACTTGGCGGGTGACCCGGCCGCTGCGCCAGCCCAGCGCCTTGAGGGTGCCGAACTCCCGTACCCGGCGGCTGACCGCCGAGGAGGTCAGCAGCCCGGCCACCAGGAAGGCGGCGGCCAGCACGATGACCGAGAGCCACTTGCCGACGCCGGAGGCGAGGTCGGCGGCGGTGGACAGCGAACCGGAGACGGTGTCGGCCAGGTCGGCGGAGGTGGTGACCGTGGTGTCCGGGACGTTCTTCCGCACGGCCGCCTTCACGGCGTCGATCCGCTGGGAGTCGGTGGCCCGGACGTAGACCGTGGTCACCTTCCCCTTGGCGTCCGCCAGCGTCTGCGCCTGCTTCAGCGGCACGTACACATGGGCCGCGGCGTCCCCGCTGTCCGCGGTGGCGATGCCGATGACCGCGTACGCGGTGCCGGAGACGGTCAGCTTCCCGCCGACCTCCAGCTTCTGCTCCTTGGCGTACGCGCTGTCCACGACGGCGACCTTCGCGTCGGTCTCCGCGGCCGTGAAGGTCCGGCCGGAGGTGATCCGCGAGGAGGTCAGCGGGCCGAGGTCCTGCCGCGCCACATCGGTGCCGAAGAGGGTGTACGCGTTGACGTCGAACGCCGCGCCACCGCCCCGTACCCGGTCGCCGCCACCTCCTCCCCCGCCCTCGCGGCTACCGCCGGGCGGGGTCTGCCCCGGCTCGATCTCCCCCCGGGTGAACTGCCCGTTCACCTTCATCACCCGGGCGCTGAGCCCGCCCACCGCGTCGGCGACCCCGTCCTGGCCGGCGACCTTCGCCACGGTGGAGTCGGCGAGGGCTTCAAAGCCCTGCACCATGACCAGGTCCCGGCTCTGGTCGCCGCCCTCCTCCCCGCTGTCCTCGGCGTCGAACTCGAACCGGGGCCGCCGTACCGACTGCTGCCCCTCGCCGGGCGGCTCGGCGGCCTTGGTGACGGTCATGTCGGTACCCAGCCCGTAGAGCGACTGGAGCACCTTCGCCTGGGCCTGGCTCATCCCCTCGGAGACCGCGCCCACGACGATGACGAGCGCGATTCCCAGCGCCAGTCCGGAGGCGACGACCAGCGCCGCCTTCCTGCGACGGCGCAGCTCGCGCCGGAGGTAGGTGAAGAACATGGCGTGACGGTATGGACGCGCCGTGATGGGCGGTTAAGGCGCGACTGAGAGCCGGATGAGAAGCGTCCCGGGCGGCACACCGGCGGCCCGGGCACCATCGACTTCACGAACGCCTGACCGCGGTGACCGGGCGCCGGCCGGCCGGCGCCCGGTGCGGATCAGCGTGCGGCGGTGGCCCCGAGGCGGTCTGCCGGGTCGGCGGGCGTCGGCCCCGGCGCCTCCGTCGCCGATGTGGTCGCCGTGTGCAGCAGCCGGATGACCAGCAGCCCGGTGGACGCCTCGCTCAGGACGGCGGTGGCTTGCACCAGCCGGTTGTGGTCGTCGGCGGGCAGGGACAGGGCGACGCAGGCCGTGTCATGGCCGGGCAGGGTCAGCGAGAGCGCCGCGCAGACGTTGTGCGGCGAGTATTCGAGCAGGTCGAACTGGACGGCGCGCGGCCCGTGCCGGTCGAGGGTGTCGAACAGGGCCCTTGGGTCGGTGATGGTGCGGGAGGTCAGGGAGACCGGGCGGTGGCGGGCCAGATGCTCCAGCCGCGCCCCGGTGTTCAGATCGGCCAGCAGCGCCTTGCCGTTGGCACTGGCGTGCCCGGCGTTGGGGAAGGGGACGCCGACACGCACGGGTGGCGCGCTGCCGCTGTGCGAGGACTGCGCCAGGGCGATCTCCCCGTTGGTGTAGGTGCTGAGGTAGACGGCGGCGCCGAGACGGTCCCGCAGCGCGTCCATGGTCTGCTGCATCAGCCGGTTCCGGGTGTCGCCGCCGGTGGCCATCTCCAGTACGGCACCGGGGTGGTGCGCCCCGTCGACGGTCTCCACGAGGAACTGCCGGGTCAGCCATTCCACCAGCCCGGAGGCCGTGCTCAGGCTCATCCGGGTGCGGCGGGCCAGATCGCGGGTGGAGATCCCACCGGCCCCCTGGATGAGCAGGAGCAGGTCCCGGGCCAGTAGGGCGTTGGTCTGCCAGCGGGGTGGTGCGGCGGGCGGGACAGGGCTCCGGCTCAGGTCGGTGAGGTGCGCGGACCGCAGCACGTTCGGCGACCAGCGCGACTCGCCCTCATGAGTGACGGTGTCCGCGCGGGCCGCGGCGACGGCTCCGGCCGCCACCATGTCGAGGTACGGGAGGGAGGCGGGCGACACCGGAACCGGGCCGTCCCTCCGATCGCCCTCGACGGCCCGCAGCCGCGGCCGGAGGGCCGCCGTCGGCGCGGACGTCCGGTTGGCGGCGAGCGGAGGCTCCTGGGGGGCGGGGACCAGTGCCAGCCGGCGCCCGGGCCCCGGTGCGGGCGCCGGGTCCCGCGCCACCGGCGGCCGGAGGCGGATCCCGAGGCGGACCTCGTCGTAGAACTCCGGGTCCTCGATGCGCTCTCCGCCCTCTTCGGACCCGTCTCCCCGGTCATCCCCCCGCACATCCGCCCGGCCGTCCGCGCGTGCCCGCGCATACCCTCGGCCGTCCGCGCGTGCCCGCGCATCCGCCCGTCCGGGTGCGCCCCCGGCGGCCAGCAGCCGGCGGGCGTCACCGTGCCCGCGCCGGGCCGCCTCGGCGACCAGGAACACCACCTCGGCGGCCCAGTCGCCCCCGCCGCCCTCGTCGCCCCCGTCGCCCCCGGCCCGCAGGGCCACCACGGCCAGCCGGAACAGCGCGCCCGGGTGCCCGGCCTGGGCCGCCTCGCCCAACCAGTCCCCAGCCGTCGCCAGTTCGCCCCGCCGCAGCGCCCTGGTACCGAGCCGGTACCGCGAGTTGGCCTCCCGCTGGTCCACGGCCGACGGCCCGCCGGACGGGCCCGGGTCGTCGGCCGGTACGGCGTAGCCCTCCGGACGGTCCCAGAAGTCTGGCTCCCCGATCAGTTGCTGCCGCAGCACCCACAGCTCGGCCGGGAGCGCCGTCCCCGGGCCGCCGTCGTCCTGGTTGAAGCGGCTCACGCCCGTCACCCGTCCTTCTCCATGTCGTGTGCCTGTCCTCGGTTGCCCTGTCCGTCCCGGATGTGCCCGGCCAGCCGGCGCCGCAGGTCGATCAGCGCCCGGTACCGGTCCCGGTGGACACGGGCCTTGGGTATGTCCAGTCGTTCGGCTATCTGGGGGTCGGTGAGCCCCTGGCTCTGCAGCCGCACCACCTGCCGGCACCGGCTCGGCGGCATGGCCTCGATCGCGGGCCGCACCAGGTCGTCCATCGGATCGACGTCGCGAGCGGTCTCCTCGCCCTGCGCGAGGCCCTCGATCGCCGAGTCCGCCACCGCCGTCTCGACCCTC
Source organism: Streptomyces sp. NPDC046887 (assembly GCF_040644755.1). NCBI lineage: Bacteria > Bacillati > Actinomycetota > Actinomycetes > Kitasatosporales > Streptomycetaceae > Streptomyces > Streptomyces sp. NPDC046887. The sequence continues at coordinate 96,274 of NZ_JBEYXH010000001.1, read as the reverse complement.
CTGCGGACCTCGCTCGCCGCGAGGTTGCACGCGGTGGTGTAGAGGTACGCGTCCAGGTCCTCCGCCGCCGTCAGCCTTCCCGCCCGGGCCCTTTCGAGCAGCCGCAGATAGGCCTCATGTGCCAGGTCCTCGCATGCCTGCACGGTCAGTCCGCGGCGGAACCGCCCGTGCAGCTTCGAGATCAGGGAGCGCAGATAGTCCCGCTGGTACAGGTCGTGCAGGCGCTGGAGCAGACGCGTCTGTGACGCGCGCGCCGCCGGCGCCGGGGACGGGCCGCCGGTCGGCGAGGCGTTCGGCGCCACCGCCGCCGCGCGGGCCTCCTCGTTCACCACCGGCGGTCCGCTTCGCTCGACGGCTTGCCCGCGCCGAGGGCCGGAACGGGCGCCACCCGGACGGCCACCGGGGCGGCCCCGCCGACGGCGACCTCGACCCGTACTCCGTCGGCGGCGCCGGGCCGGCACGGGCACGGCGCTTCCGGCTCGCGGCCGCCGCGCCGGGAAGGCAGACCGTCCTGGCTCGCCCGCGCCCAGGCGAACAGCGCGTGCACCGCGCTCACGGCGGCCGGGATACACCCGAGCCACTCCAATGACGGCGTCATGACAGTGCGTCTCCATCCGTTCGGAAGGGGGTCCGAAAGGCGCGGCTCCGCGCCCTGCCCCCTGGACGCCCCAACCACCCCTGATCTCCCACCGGTTTCGGAAAACGCCGAAGATGAACGTTTCCGCTCGGGGGGCGCTCAGAGGAGACCGATGGCGCATACGGAGCGGACCGGGGAGCGTCTACGCGCGACGGCGCCCCCGTACCCACCCCGTAGCGCAAGCACATCCCTCAACCCCTTCGCCTCGCGCCGGGGTGCGCTCCCCCTGGCCCCACCGGATCCCGCTCTCAGCAGACCTCGCGCGCCTGCTCCTCGAACGCCTCCCGGCTCACGGTGCCGTCCAGGGTCAGCACCTCGCCGTCCGGCACCCGGGCGAGCCGCTCGGCGTCGAAGGACACCGTGCCGGTGTACGCGTAGGAGTCGTCGGGGTCGCCGAACGCCAGCCGGTAGGAGTGGCCCGGCCGCAGCTCCCGTATCCCGTGGAACTCGGCATCCCAGTCCGAGGGCGGGGCGAACAACGGGAAGTCCGCGGCCCGATGCTCCCCGCGGGCCTCCCAGCCGACCCAGCCGACCGAGGCCTCCTCCGCCGCCCCGCCCCCCGGGTCACCGGTGGGCGTGCCCTCCAGGATCGGGCCCCGCACCCGGCCGTCCTCGTCGCAGGACCGCAGCAGCACCTGTGCCGTGCCCTCCCGGTCGGCGTACACCGCCACCAGCGGGCGTTCCACCGGCGCACACCCGGCCACCGACACCACCATCACCCCGCCGAGCAGCAGCGCCCCGCGCCTCCGCCGCGCCCGCGCCCCCGTCCGGCTCCCCACCAGTGCCCTCCCCGACCTCCGAGCCCCTCCGCCGGACCAGCCCCCGCCCCTCCGCCGGACCCCGGCCCCGCCCCATCCGCCGGACCCCGGCCCCGCCCCATCGGCCGCCCGGCCGCCGCTCGTCGGCCGCCCACCCGGCGCGCAGTCAAGCACGTGGCCCGGGGAGGCGCCCCCGTGCAGCTACTCCCCCGGCCCCGACCGGGCGTGCGCGGCGGCGATGTCGGTACGTGAGCCGACGCTCAACTTCCGCATGATGCGGGCCACATGGTGCTCGACGGTCCGGGTGGACAGCACCAGGCTCTCGGCGATGTCCCGGTTGGCGCGGCCCTGGGCGACCAGCCGGGCCACCTCCTGCTCGCGCGGCGAGAGCCGGTCGCCGTAGCCGAGGCGCCCGCGGCGGTGGGTGGTGACCACATCATGGCGGCGCAGCAGCCGCTGGCAGCGGGCCACATCCCAGCGTGCCCCCAACTCCCGGTAGGTCTCCACCACTTCCCGTATCACCTCCACCGCGTCCTCTCCGCCGGTCCCTTCCCCGGAGTCCGCGTCCAGCAGACAGCGCCCGCGGGCCTCCGCCGCCCGGGCCGCGTCGAAGGGGCGGGCCAGCCGGCGCCACTCCCGCTCCGCCTCGGTGAGCAGGGCGGCCGCCTCCCCGTACCGGCCCTCCGCCTCGGCCAGCAGCGCCCGGGCCACGGTCAGTGCGGCCTGGTCGGCGGGGGCGTCCCGGTCGGCGGTCCCGGCGGCGAAGTCCGCCACCAGCCGGTGCGCCCGCTCACCCTGGCCGCTGGCGCACAGCGCCTCCACGGCGGTCGGCACCAGTTCGCCGCCCCACACCCAGCCGCCGGTCCGCTCCAGCCGCCGCAGTACCTCCTCCACCGCCTCGCTGGCCTGTCCGGGGCGTCCGGCCTCCAGATGGACCCGGGCGAGCGCGGCGGCCGAGGCGGTGAGGATGACCCCGGTGTCGTAGCGGGTGGTGCGGGCGGCCGTCAGCAGGTCGCGCCGGGCACGGGGCACATCGCCGAGGACGTGCAGCGCGGTCAGCCCGCGCACCAGCATCGCCTCGGAGGTCAGATCGGGTATCTCCTGGTAGAGCCGGGTGGTGCGGTCGGCGTCCTGGTGCAGCCGCTCCCACCGCCCGGCGTGCCAGTCGATGACCAGCCGGGCGGTCTCGGTCAGCCCCTCCAGATACGGGCTGCTGGAGTCGGCGAGCCCGGCGGAGGCCCGGTCCAGATAGCTGCGGGCCCGGTCGGCGTAGCCGAGGGCGACGGCGGCGTGCGCCAGATTGGTCCAGCCCCGGGCGAAGTGCGCGGCCTCCATGGCGGAGCCGGCCGGGGCGCGGAGCGCGTCGGCGGCGGCCCAGGCCCGCCGGTCGCCGAGCAGCATCAGCGCGGTGGCCCGGTTGGCGGCGATCGCGGCCCGGGCCACCGGGTCGGTCACCCGGTCGGCGAAGGCCTCGGCCCGCTCCAGCCAGGCCTGGTGGCGGGTGATCGGCCAGCCCTTGATGGACGGGATGGCGGCCACCACCATGGCCCGGGCGGCGGTCTGCGGGTCGGACAGCTCCAGGTCGGGGATGGCGAGCGCCACCTCGTTGAGGCTGTCCAGCGCGCCCCCGCTCTGGTTGCGCAGCACCACACTGAGGTGGAGCCGGATCTCGCCGCGCAGCCGGGGCGGCGGGTCGTCCTGGTCCAGCACCCGGCGTACGGCTTCGACCACCGGCTCCCCGGCCCGCGCCAGCTGTGCGGTACGGGCCAGCTTGGCGGCGGCCCGGATCCGCCCCTCGGGCCGCGGATCCTCCTCCACGACCTGCGTGTACAGCAGGGTCGCGGTGGCGTAGTCGCCCTCGGCGGCGGCCCGGTCGCCCGCCGCGACCAGGCAGCGCAGGCCCTCCCGTACCCGGCCGCCCGCCCGGTACAGCCGGGCCAACTCGGCCAGCGGCAGCGGCCCGTCACCGGCCCGGTGCAGGGCACGGGCGGCCCGCAGGCTCAGCCAGGCCAGCCGGGGCCCGGGCACCTCCTCATAGGCGGCCTGCCGGTCCAGCGGATGCCGGAAGACCGGGTACGGGCCGTCCGCCCGCAGCACCGAACCCCGTACGGCGAGGTGGGCGGCCTCCTCGGCCCGCTCGGGCCCGATCCCCGCCACCTCCCCCAGTACGGCGACGGGCACCGCCCGGTCCAGCACGGCCGCCGCCTGCACCAGCCGCCGGGCGTCCTCGGTCAGCCGCCCGTACCGCAGCGCCAACTCCCGCCGCAGCCGCAGCGGCACCCCGCCCGCCCGCACCGCCTCCAGCACCGCCCCTGTATCCGTCCCCGACCCCTCGCCCTCCGCCCGGATATCCTCCGCCTCCCTCAGCAAGGCCTCGACCGCCCCCGGCAGCCCACCCGCGCGCCCATGCACCAGCTCGGCAAGCTCCCCCACCTCCCCCTGCCCCTCCCCCTCCCCTATCCCGTCCCCGGACTCCCCCAGCCCCCGCTCCCTCGCCCACCGCCGGACGAACTCCCCCGTCTCCTCCGCCGTCCACGGCCGGACGTCCACCTCCACCAGCTGCGCCTGCCGAGGGACCCGGAGCCCGAGCAGCGGCAGCCCCGGCGCGGCGCACTCGGTGACCACGACCCGCAGCCGGGGCGGCAGCGCCGCGAAGAGGTGGTGCAGCAGATCGAGGGTCGCGGCGTCGGCCCGGTGGACGTCCTCCACCACCAGTACGGTGTCCCCCTGGGCGGCCAGCAGAGCCCGTACCGCGCGCGGCAGCAGCGCCCGCCGCACCTCGGGGTCGGCCGCCGAGGCGGGCGGCTCCGGCAGCCGGCCGGCCAGCTCGGGCACGACCAGCCCCACCACCCCGGTCACCGCCGGCAACCCCTCCCCCGGCTCCCCCTCCCGGTAGGGCAGCGCGGCCAGCGCGTCCGCCACCGGCCCGAACGGGACCGGGTCCACCCCGTCCGGGCACACCGCCCGCAGCTGCGTCCACCCCGCGAACCCGTCAGCCCCTTCGCGCCCCTCCAAGACCTCGTCCACCAGCCGGGACACCCCGCTCCCGGCCTCCCCGCGCACCACCACCACGCACGGCCCCGCCCGCAGCACCTCCCGCAGCCACCGCACCTCCCCCGCCCGCCCGACGAACCCGCCCCCGCCCGCCGAACCCCCGGCGAGCCGCGCGTTCGCCGCACCCCCACCGCGCCGCATCCCGGCCGGCTCCGCACCGCACCCCGCACCGAAGGAACGTCTCTCCACCGGGTCCTCCTCCCGCCGCGCACCACCCCGGCGGTCCGCTGCGGCCCGTTCGCGCACGCCGGAGCCCCGTGGCTCGGGCACCGTGGTCCGGTCCCCTCCTCGGGCCGGACCACGGCACCCGCTGGTCAGGTGGTCTACCCGTCCGATGGCCGAGGTCGCAATAGGGGGCCACCACCTACGGAATGCGCGAGGCCGTCCGGACCGTGCTCGGTCGCCGGTCGGCACCGGACCGAACGGGTCCGGAGACCTGGCCGGATGGACGGCGTCACGGGATCCGGAACAAGGCTCCCTTCTTTGGGTAGCGCTACGCATTGCTGGCCCCCGAGCGCGTGACCGAAGCTCTGGGCGGTCCGGCAACGCCTCCCCGTATCCCGGGGTCCTCCGCCGGGAGGAGCCCGGGGTACGGGGCGACCGCCTCCCCACGCGGACGTCCGGCGCGATCCGGCCCGGGCCGCACGAAGCCCCACTCCGTGCGGCCCGAACACCCACCCCCCACCCCATCGCCTGTGGACACCGTGAGCCGCGGCGTCCACCACCGACTGTCATGACCGCGACAGCGTTGTCCCGGTCGGACGGTCCGCTCCCCGGGCCCGGCACGCACATGCCGGGCCCGGGGGCAGCGGGCGCTGGGGGCCGCCTTCCGGGCCATGAGCCGGCCCGGACAGCCCTCAAGGGAGAGAAACCCATGGAGTTCGACGCTCGCGTGACCCGGCGCCTGCTCGCCGGGGCCGCCAGTGCCGCCCTGCTCATCGGGGCCGCCACCACCGCCGGGGCGGTCGCCGCACCCGTACCGCCCGGCGGCGGCGAGGGCCGCATCGTCGGGGCCGACCGTGCCGGGGCCATCGAGGGCTCGTACCTGGTCACCCTCAAGGACAGCGTCGCCCGCGCCGACATACCCGCCTCGGCGAAGGCCCTGGCCAAGCGGCACCAGGGCAGCCTGCGGTACACGTACACCGCCGCCCTGCGCGGCTTCGCGGTGAACATGTCCGAGGAGCGGGCCAAGCAGCTCGCCGCCGACCCCTCGGTGGCCCGGGTGGAGGCGGACGCCGTCGCCTATGCCGTGGACACCCAGAACAACCCGCCGTCCTGGGGCCTCGACCGTGTCGACCAGCGCAACCTTCCCGTCGACAAGGCGTACAGCTACTCCACCACCGCCTCCAACGTCACCGCCTACATCGTGGACTCGGGCGTCCGGCTGAGCCACCGCGACTTCGGCGGCCGGGCGGTCAGCGGCTACGACTTCATCGACAACGACTCCAACGCCTCCGACTGCCACGGCCACGGCACCCATGTCGCCGGCACCGTCGGCGGCGGCTCCTACGGGGTCGCCAAGGGCGTCAAGCTGGTCGGCGTACGGGTCCTCAACTGCCAGGGCAGCTCGGGCGACTCCTGGGCGCCGGTGCTGGCCGGCATCGACTGGGTGACCAAGAACGCCAAGAAGCCCGCGGTGGCCAACGCCAGCATCGGCGGCGGCAAGACCCAGTCCGTCAACGACGCGGTGGCCGCGTCCATCGCCTCCGGGGTCACCTGGGTGGTCGCGGGCGGCAACAACAACGCCGACGCCTGCTCGTACTCCCCGGCCTCCACCCCGGCCGCCATCACCGCCGGCGCCACCAACAGCCGCGACGCCCGCGCCACCGGCTGGTCCAACGGCCAGGGCTCCAACTACGGCTCCTGCCTGGACATCTTCGCCCCCGGCGACTCCATCGTCTCCACCTCCAACTCCGGTGACACCAACTCCCAGTCGATGAGCGGCACCTCGATGGCCTCCCCGCACGTCGCCGGTGCCGCCGCGCTGATCCTGGCCGCCAACCCGACCTGGTCCCCGGCCCAGGTCCGCGACAAGCTGGTCGCCGACGCCACCCCCGACAAGGTCACCGACGCCCGCACCGGCTCCCCCAACCGCCTCCTCTACACCGGCACCGGCGGCACCACCCCGCCCACCGGCAAGAAGTTCGAGAACACCGACGACTACCCGATCCGCGACAACGCCACCACCGAGTCGCCCATCACCGTCACCGGAGTCACCGGCAACGCCCCCGCCAACCTCTCCGTCGCCGTGGACATCCGCCACACCTTCCGCGGTGACCTGAAGGTCGAGCTGGTCGCCCCCGACGGCAGCGCCTACCTGCTGAAGGACTACAACAGCAACGACAGCGCCGACAACGTCCAGGCCACCTACCCGGTCAACGCCTCCGGCGAGACCGCCAACGGCACCTGGAAGCTCCGCGTCACCGACAACTGGACCAACGACACCGGCACCGTCAACGCCTGGTCCCTCCAGTTCTGACCCCGCCCCTCCACCACCACCCAGCGCCGGCCGCCCTCCCCAAGGGCGGCCGGCGCCTTGCCCCGCCTCAGAACGGGCCGGTGTGCACCTGCCGCTGCTGAAGATCGACGGCGAAACGGGCAGCGGTCAGGAAATCGTTGTCGTCATGGATGACCACAAGGCCGTGCTGTGCCGCCGTGGCGCACACGAGGAGATCGACCGCCGAGAGCGCCCGGTGCGCGCCGGCCTCCGCCAGGCGGCGCTGAAGGGCACCGATCCACTGAGCGGCGCCCTTCGGTACGGCGACGTCGTCATACAGCTGGGCGTACATCTCGCTCATGGAGTCGTACTCACCAAGGTTCCTGGCTGAGCGCAGGAACTCCACCCGCTGCGGGTGGCAGGAGCGGATATCGCCATCCTCGGCCGCCCCGTGCCATAGGTCACGGACATCCTTGTCGCGAAGCATGCGCCAGAGTGCGGACGAATCCAGCAGGTAGCGACTCAAGGCTGGAAAGCCTCCTTGTCCGCACGATGGGCGGCCTCGGCGCCTTCTATGTCCCACCCCTGAGCAGCATCGAAGAACTGCTCGTATGCGGCCGACCGCAGCAGCCGCTTGTTGTACTCCTCCAGCGCCTGGGCCACAGCGGCCGTCTTCGTCCGATGCCCGCCCAGCCGCTTGGCGGTCTCCAGCGCCTCGTCATCGATCTCGATGTGCGTCAGCGACATCACGACCCCACTCTCTGTACATTCGAGACCGCCACTGTGCCCCCTAAATGTACAGCCAGCTTTTAGCGCGAGCGAGGCGTCACGCCCTACAGCACCCTCCACCGCCGGTTCAACTCCCGAACACGCGCACGCAGCACCTCCCATGGATCGGCCGGGGACAGCTTCTCCGGCGGGCACTCCCACTCCCGCCCCCCGCCAGGCGGCCGCAGCCGTACGAGGCCGCCGCCCCACCCCCGTACCTCCCCCAACCGCCCGTCCCGCCCGTCCACGGCCCACTCGCTCGCCCTCACCCGCGCGCCCCGCGCACGCCTTGCAGGCCGCGCAGCGCCTCTACCAGCCGCGTCGCCGTCTCCAGATTGCACCGCCCGAGGTCCACCAATGGGGCCGCCGCGTCCCCCGCCATCGTCACCGGATCAACCCCGAGGGACGGCAGGACCACCCCCATCTCCTCCAACTCCCCCCGCAACCGCGCCACCACGTCTTCCACCGCCGCCAGCCGTTCCATCAGCACCCCTTCCGGTTCAGTCCTCAACAGACCGATTCACACGCTGTGTGTTTATGTTCTGCACACGGAGTTGCCAAACCGCGCCATCCCCCAAGCCTCCAATCAGCCCCGGCGCCCGGCCCAGCCCCTCCCTGGTCCCCTACGCCACCGCCGCCGCCAGCCGGAACCAGACCTCCTTGCCGTCCGCCCCGCCACCGGGCCCCGGCGTACCCCCCAGCGCCGCCCCGACCCGCACACCCCAGGCCTGCGCGTACACGTCCAGCAGCAACAACCCCCGACCTCCCTCCCGTTCGGCCGAGGTCTCCCGGACGTACGGCAGCACCGCGCCACCCCCGTCGTCCCGCACCCCGAAGGTGACGGCGGCGCGCTCCCCGGCGGGCACGTCCACCAGCACCTCCACCTGCGGGCTGCGGGTGTGTGCGTACACGTTCGCCACGGCCTCCGAGACACACAGCCGCGCGGGCTCCAGCAACTCGGCCCGCCCGAGCCCCCGCAGCACCAGGCACACCCAGTCCCGGGCCAGCTTGGCGGTCGTCGGCGCGTTGGGCGCGGTGAGGCGGTAGCCGCCCGAAGGCGGTGGAGTGACCAGGGCCATGAGCATGGCGTTCTCCCATTGGAGGTCAGCGATCCTGGAGTTGGGTGCGCGTCGCGTTGCCACCGTGGCTCGGCCGCCGGGCGCGCCAAGGGCGCGGCGGGGCGGCTGCACTGCGGGGTTACCGGCTCGCGGTGCGCTACTCCACCGACGGTAGCGCACTCGTCACACACGTGAGACGAAAACGTCTAACTCCTTATCCCTGCGCTCTCGATGGCACGTCACCCGTCACACTGGATCGGGAAACGGAGGGGACTCATGCCGTCGAGAAAGACGCCCACGGCACGCCAGCGCCGTCTGGGAACAGAGCTGCGCAGGATGCGAGAGTGCGCAGGGCTCAACCTCGTTCAGGCTGCCACCACGCTGGGCACGGACCGGACGAGTATCAGCAACATCGAATCCGGTCGCTTCGGCGTGAGCGCCGAACGGGTGCGCGCCTGGTCTCAGCTGTACGAGTGCGGGGACGGCGACTACGTCGACGCCCTGGCGCGGATGGCCGGAGAACGCCACAAGGGATGGTGGGAGGAGTACCGGGAACACCTCGGCGCGGGAGCTCTGGACCTGGCCGAGTTGGAACATCACGCTCGCGATCTGCGGAGCGTGCAAATCATGCACATGCCCGGGCTGCTGCAGACGGAGAGCTACACCAGGGCCGTCTTCTCCCACGCGGTGCCCACACTGAACTCCGATGCCCTCCGCCGTCGCCTGTCGCACCGGCTGCGGCGCCGGGACGTACTCGACCGGATGAACCCGCCGTCGTGCACCTTCCTGATCCATGAGGCCGCCCTTCGCCTGGAGTTCGGAGGGCCGGAGGTGTCGCACACGCAACTCCGCCACATCCTGGATGAGTCCGAGCGACCCAACGTCACTGTCCGCGTGATTCCCTTCGCCGCTGGCGGCTTCCCCAACGCGGGCAGCTCCACCATGTACGCCTCCGGCCCTGTGCCCCAGTTGGACACGGTCCAGACCGACACCCCGACCGGTCCAGCCTTCATCGATGCCGAGAGCAGGCTTGTCAACTACCGGGCTATTCTCGACCGGACCGAGGAACGGTCACTCACTCCGCAGCTTTCACGCGACTTCATCCACCAGTTGACTCAGCAAAGGCAGGCGTAGCCCAGTGGAAGCCAGTTGGCGCAAGTCCTCGTTCTCGACGGACGCTGAAGGCAACTGCATCGAGATCGCTCCAGAACCGGAAGGCGATGGTGTCCTCATACGCGAGAGCGATGCCCCTGCCTCGGTCGTCGCCACCAGTCGCGAGAAGCTTCGGGCATTCCTCCTCGGAGCCAAGGCGGGGGAGTTCGACCACCTGGTGTGATGGCGTACACCAGCGTGCCAGGGGGTGCAGACCACCCTGACGAGTGCCACCGTTGCGCTGGTCGCCAACAATCCGGCCAACTTTCGGTGCTGCAACGTTCCTGAACTGGCCGACTCTTTGTAATCGCTTGACGACTGGTGGAGTTGGCCCGGATGGTCGTGCGGCCGGCGCGTCCGCCACCGGCCTCGCCGCATCCAACGGAGGAAGCCATGACGTTGCGCTTCATCGGAAAGGACCCTGAGTCGGGCGATCACGGCTCACCGGCCGTGTGAGTGCACACAGAGACCAAGGGCCTGATATCCCAAGGATGGAAGGCTTCCGGACCGATGCCGGCCGAGAGCCGCACATACGTCGAGTCGCCTGACCACGAGGGCGTCGTCCGCGTGCCGGCCCGCATGATTCCGCTCCTCAAGGAGGCGCTGCGTGTCGCAGAGTCTGACTGACTTCTCCGACTTGCTTCGGCGGACGACCAGGTCAGCAGTCCACCTCGAAATGCGCGACGTCTACGGGGTCGACAACGAAGGCAAGGCATTCGCCGACTGGCAGGCCCGGCACGCGTTGAATCCCACTGATCGAGCCTCGTGGTGGCGGCCTTGGCTTGACCTCGTGCAGGAAGCGACGAGCAGTGGCGTCGTCGTACGACGTGCCCGCATCGTCTCTGAGCCTGCCAGCGGCTACATCCGCTTCGAGCACTCCGGCACCTTCACGAACGTGGCCGCCGGAGAGCAGATCCGCTGGCTGCCGCGCAGGCAGTCATCCGATCTGGCCCTGCCCGGCAACGATTACTGGCTCTTCGACGAACAGGTGGTGCCGTTCGACATCTTCGACGGAGACGGCCGGTGGGTACACACCGACCAGACCGACGATCCCGCTGTCGCAACGCTCTGCGCCCCAGCGTTCGAGGTGGTGTGACACCGTGCCGTCCCACACGAGCAGCGCTCCACCAGGCCGTCCCACCGACCAGCTCATGTCTTCATCGCTCTCCAGCGCCCAGGCCGCCCGGGCCGCGGTGGCCATGCGCCTGCAGTCCCTGATGAAGGACGCGGGGCTGTCCGGACACGAGCTGGCCATCCGCTGCGGCTGGCACAAGTCGAAGTCCTCCCGCATCGCCCGCGGAGTGACCCCGCCGTCGGACGCCGATATCCGCGCCTGGTGCGCGGCCTGCGGAGCCGAGGACCAGGTCCCGGACCTCATCGCGGCGGCGAGGAACGCCGAGGGCATGTACGTCGAGTGGCGACAGCTGCACAAGGACGGCATGCGCCGCGTACACGAGCGGAACGTGCCGCTCTACCAGCGGACCCGCCTCTTCCGGGTATACGCCTCGAACCTCATTCCCGGGATGACGCAGACAGCCGGGTACGCCACAGGCCTGCTCACCTCCATCACCGAATTCCAGGGCACCCCGAATGACGTTCCGGAGGCAGTCCAAGCCAGGCTGTCCCGCTCCCGGGTGCTCTACGAAGGACACCATCGCTTCGCGCTGCTCCTTGAGGAAGACGTCCTCCACCACCGTGTCTGCCGGGACGATGCCATGCGGGCACAACTGCGTCACCTGCTCACCGTCATGGGTCGCCCGAACGTCTCGCTGGGAATCATCCCGCGCCGGGCGCGGCGCACCGTCTGGCCACTCGAAGCCTTCTACGCCTTCGACAGCGCGCAGGTCGCCGTGGAGACACTGACCGCTGAGATCAACGTGACCGCGCCCAGCGAAGTGCACACCTACCTGCGCGCCTTCGCCGAACTCTCGAAGTCGGCGGTGTACGGCGCCGCCGCACGAGCTCTGATCCAGGAGGCCGTCGACGCGCTCGGGTGAACCACTGCAACCCGATGCAACCCGATGGCCGCACCACCTCCCGGCTCCCTAGCTTCCTCTCAGCGATCGAAGGGCGACCGAGAGGGACGCGGTGATGACGGCAGAACCCACACGGTGGCATGAGCCGCCCGTCGAGCTGTCCGAGCAGGCATTGCCGACGCCCCGGCCGGTGGCCGGCTGTCCCGAGTGCGAGCGACTGGCGGCGTTGCGACGTAAGGCGGCCGACCGCCAGGACCACTCGACCGTCGTGGACTGCAACGTCCTGATGCGGATGCATCCGACGGGACACCGGTAGCACGTCCGCCCCGTGGGACACGGCCACCTTCAAAGCCTCCGCCCGAGTACGTACGGGCGGTGCCCAGACGGCCCGCATCGGGTCGTCTGCCCTACTCCCAGCAGGAGGTACACCACCATGCACATGCGTGACGACCTGTACGCGCTCGACGCGAGCGGCGCGGAGTTCCGCAGGGCCTGCGGCGGCAACACCCATCCCGACGGCGAGTCCTGCGTGACGCTCGCCCGGCTCGGGGCCGGTGTCTGGGCGCTGGGTGACAGCAAGCGCCCGGGCGGCGAGCCGCTGAGGTTCACCACCGCCGAGCTGAACGCGGCCGGTATCGACCCGGCACGCTTCGGACTCTCCGCCTGAGACAGCGGACCCCTCGACGGCCTCGTTCCACGCCAGGCGGGGCCGCCGCCTTCTCAGCGAACAGGCCCGAACAGAGAGGCGCTCGTGCACCACCACGGATACAGCTGGCTCGGTGAGAAGAAGGCCTTCGACAACGAAGGGGTACGGCGACCCGCGCCCGAGCACGCACCGCCGAGCGGCGGCGACGAAGGGCTGCGGGAACGACACCGGGCGGCTGTCGCGGACTTCCCGCTCACTCCGGTACCGCCGATCCAGACCGCGCACTGGCTGGTGAAGCCTGCCGCGCTGGTACGCGGCACCTGGGCCGAGCCGGGGGAGGCCGGGCGGTGGCTCGGTACCGAACTCACGGCGTACGCCGCCCGGTTCGCCAGCCCGGCGGAGCGGGCGGACGAGTGGCTGGAGCTACTCGTCCGTGGAGCGGTCGGACGGCTGGCCTGGGGCGGCGATGTGTCACTGGGGCACTATCTGGTCGGCACCGCCTTCCACTCGGTGGCACTGGTGACCTGCTCCCCCAACCGCGCCGATCCGGGGCTGCGGTGCCCGGTCGGCACAGGGGAGCGATGACCCTCGTACGCGCCCCCTATCCCAGCCCCACGCAGTGTCAGCAGAACTCCTCCAGGTAAAGCAGCACGCGCCCGTCCTCGGAGCGGAAGTCGTACGCCCGGTACCCCTCCCCCTCGGCGGTGTCCAGCCTGTCCTTGACCAGGGCCCACGCCTCCTCCCGCCCCTCGGCCGGCACGGGCCGCAGCACCTCCCCGGCGCCCTCTCCGATGAGCATCGCGTCGGCGCCCCTCACCAGCCGTCTGACCAGTCGCACGTCCAGCGGCCCCCGGTGCTTGACCCACAAACGGCCCTGCTCGTCGACGAGTTCGCCCGAACTCGCGGGCGAGAGCAGGTCGGCGGCCGGGGCGGAGCCCTCCGAAGGCTCCAGGGAGGCCACCACCTCGGCGAAGCTCCGCTCGGGTTTCCGCTTCTTCGGCATGGGATCAGTCTGCCCCCCGCCCTCCACCGACCTGTATTCCAGGTGCCTCGGCGCGACGTACGTTGTGCGCATGGACAACGAGAACGGCTCCATCCAGTGGAGGAAGTCCCCGGAAGACGGTGACGGCGACGGCGTCAGCGAGGAGAGCGGCATCGAGATCGCCGGCCATGGAGACGACATCCTGCTCCGCCAGGGCGACGACCCCACCACCGTGGTCACCACCAGCCGGGAGAAGCTGCGAGCCTTCCTGCTGGGGGTCAAGGCCGGGGAGTTCGACGACCTGGTGTGACCGGTCAGACCCGCCAGGAGTCCTCCGGGTCGTCCAGCCAGGCGCGGTGGCCGTCCAAGGTGACGGTGAGGCCGAAGCGGGTCACGTCGGGACGGTCCCGGTCGAGCCACCAGCGGTACGCGCCGCTCACCTCGGCCCACAGCCGGCGTGGGCCGAACTGCCAGACCGTGGCCTCCCGCTCCCCGTCCCGGAACATCACGCAGGCCCAGGACGGGTCCGATGTGCTGTAGAACCAGACGGGGCGGCGGCCGTCGCGCTTGTCCGCCACGGTCTGCACACAGTGCGGGACCCGTAGGCCCAGGACCAGGGGCAGGGCTGGGTAGGTGGCCGTGGTGAACTCGGGCTCCGTGATCTCCGTGCCGGAGATGTCTGCCGCCTCGAAGGCGCCCGCGGCCAGGTAGTCGTCGTGGGACACCCGCGGCGCACGCTGGGTCCGCAGCTTCATGAACTCCACGAGCCGGGTGAACCTGCCGGAGGCGACGCCGTTTCCGACCGTCAGGCACACGATGGCGTCACCGGTGCTGAAGTGCGTGCCCCACGGGGCGAGGATCAGGCCGCCGGGCCGCGACTGGGTGATCCAGGCCCTGGGGATCTCCCGCAGTCCGACGGTCGCCAGGACACGGTCGTACGGTGCACCGTCCGGGTGCCCCTCGAACCCGTCCCCCACCACCGTCTCCGGGAGCAGGCCGAGGCCGCGCAGCCGGTCGCGGGCATGCGCCGACACCCCGGGGTCCACCTCGATGGTGGTGACCCGGTTTCGGCCCAGGCGGTGGGTCAGGGCTCCGGCCGTCTCACCGGTACCCGTGCCGACGTCCAGTACGTTCATGCCCTCTTCCACGGCCAGGTCGTGGAGGAGCGACCATACGACGGACGGCATGGAGGAGGAGCTGGTCGACAGCCTGCCGGGTCGGCGGCCGGTGTGCGCGCCATCGTCCCACTGGGTCACGATCGGGACGTCGGCGTCCGCCGCCTCGGACCAGGCGTCCGGGTCCTCCCGCCGGTCCACCGGAGCGCTCGTCCGCGTCCCCATGTCGAACGGCCACATCAGGTCCGGAAGGAGCGCGGCCCGGTCGACCGCCCCGAAGGCCGGAATCCAGTACGACGACAGGGCGTGCGCCTCGATCAGAAACCGCTCCAGCTCCTGACGGCCGGGGCGGCCCATCGACCCCGAGTCGGCGGTCACTTGCGGTGACCGCCGTCGCCGGGCGGGGTGGAGCCGTCCGGGCTGGGCTCCTGAGTGGGGCCCGGCCACGGCTGGCCGGGGTGGCCGTCACCTCCCTGACCCCCGCCTGAGCCGTGACCGCCGTCGGCGGACGGGACGAACGGTGCCTGGCGCTTCTTCATGGGTGATGCCTCCTGGTCGTCGGGCGGCGGTACTCTCGCCGCGTCCCACTCTCTCCGGCTGTGAGCGCTACGGTGCAGAACGTAGTGGTGGAGGGTCTGGGGACGCAGTCGAGTTGCACGCCGTTGCGCGTGGTTCCGCGATGTACGGGGTGGAGGCGCAGCGCCTCATCGGTGCGGCGCGCCGGGGGCTGTCTGCGGGGTGAGGGGCGTTTCCGCAGGTCGGGTCCGAGGCTTGGGTGCCGGGTGCCGAGTGCTCTTCACAGTGGAAGGGGATATGGGTCTGGTGACAACCCGCCCACCCACCCGTGCGGTTGGCGAGGGGCGGGACGGCGGCTGACCGTTTGATATGACTAAACGTGATTCATTTGCCACACAGTGTGGTCAACCCTTAGCGTGCGGCTCAGACAGGTCCCAGACCCAGAAACTGGACAGCCCCCGGGTGCGCTAACACCGAGGGGGCCTGACCAGACAGATCGAAGACAAAGGATTCGATCCATGGCTGATGCTGATTTTAGTGCCCCCACCCACCCCCTGGCCAACCCCGGATACGGCAAGCGGACCGTTCCCGGCCAGGAGCCGCCGACGACCAGCGACTTCGCGCATCTGCCGCGTCGTGAGGCGAGTATCGCGGGCTATATCGAACGGTTGACGGACGGCTCCGACATCGCGGTGAAGACCCTCGCGGCCGTGCTGCCGGACTATGGGCAGTGCGCCGTGCGGACCGCGCTCAACCGGCTGGTGGCGGCCGGTCATCTGCGGCGCGGGCGGGAGTGCATCATGCGCCCGGACGGCGCGCGGTGGATCACCCGGACCTGGTGGTCGCGCACGCCGAGGGACGGCGCCTGGTGGGCCGCGTACCTGCGCGGGGAGATCACCGAGGACGAGCCCCCGCCGCGCCGACGGCAGACCCGTTCGCGGGCCTTCGTCCTGCTGGCCGCACTCGGCCGGCAGAACCCGATGATGTCGCTGTCGGACGGCGAGTGCGTGGCGCTGGAGCCGCTGGTGAGCGAGTGGTTCGCGCGCGGCGCGGACGAGCGGGTCGTGCTGAACGCCCTGACGGCCGGACTGCCGCGGCAGGTGCACCGCCCGGTGGCCCTGGCCCGCACCCGGCTGACCGGCAAGATGCCGCCGGAGCCGATCGAGGCGGAGCGGCCGGTGCTACGGATGCTGGAGTGTGCCAGGTGCCAGGTGTCGGGACGGCCGGAGGCGCTGGCCGACGGGGTGTGCGGGCCGTGCCGGGGCGAGCCCGCCCCGCCGCCGCCCCCACGGCCGCTCTCCCCGGAGCAAGTGCGTGCCCGTATCGCCGAGGTCAGAAGCGCGGCAGCCGCCCGTACACACGAAGGGAGCGTCACATGACCACGTACGTCGAAAGCAAGGCACGCTGTAGGGGAGGAGGCGACACCATGACCCCAGGCACCGCCAAGCGCCCGCAGCTGACCACCGAGGAGTTCGAGCAGCTCGCCCGCCAGGCCCCCGAAACCGTCACTCTCGAACTCGTCAAGGGAAAGTTGAAGGTCAAGCCCGTGCCTGACGGCGATCACGGAGAGATCATCATGTGGCTGCAGGAACAGTGCATGCAGCACAAGCCGGGATTCGGTCTCTACGGCGACCAGGGCTTGGTGGTGGAGAGCTACCGGGCGGGTCGTGCGCGCCCGGACGGAAGCCTCGCACAGCGCGGCTATTTCGCAGGCCGTGGTGAATGGTCGGACCCTTCGGGGGTCCTGATGGCCGTCGAGGTGACGTCCTACGACTCCGACACCGACCGCCGGGACAGGAAGGAGAAGGCAGCCGGTTACGCGGCGGCCGGCATCCCCGTCTACCTTCTGGTCGACCGAGACGGAGGCGCGCTCCTCGTCCACAGCGAGCCGCACAACGGCGAATACCGCCAGCGCACCACCTACGCCTACGGGGACACCGTCGCCCTCCCCGACCCCGTCGGCATCACTCTCGACACGGAGAAGCTGAAGGAGTTCGCGGGCTGAACCCGGGAAGGACCCCGGCCCGGTGGAAGGTCATCTCCTCGCCCTCACACGCTTGAAGGCCGCCGACCGCCAGGCCGGGACGGCGGCCGCCGCCTCGGGGCCGGACAGCCGCGGGTGGTGCGGGTCCTTCGCGCGGTCGCCGTAGAGCATGGTGACGTTGATGCGCAGGTTCTCGTAGCCGGGGCGGAAGCGGATGGCGTCCGAGGCGTGGAAGAGGTCCGAGTTGAAGATCACCGCGCGGTTCTGCCGGTAGGGGATGGTCACGCTGCGGGCCTGGTGTCGTTGGAGGAAAGGCCGGATGAGGTCCTGGCGGCCGTTGTAGGTGTCGAAGCCCCAGGACAGGGGGGCGTCGACGTTGTGCACCACCAGGCCGCCCGACTGCTCGTCGGTGTTGGCGCTGTCCGGGGTGACCCAGAAGTTGACGTTCACGGCGGCGAAGTCGGCGTGGGTGGTGACGTCGGCGGGGACCTCGGGGCCGCACTTGAAGCCCCACATCTGGCGCAGGGGGTGCCGGTCGCCGATCAGCCGGGGCAGGGCGTCCCGCAGTTCCTCGGCGATCTGCAGGAGCAGGGGGCAGACGAACCCGTCCTGCATCAGCGCGCCAAGCCGACCGTGGCTGTAGCGGTTGCCGAACCACACCGTGGACTCCAGGCAGAACCGGTACAGCCCGTCCAGCGCCTCCTCGGTGAGGAAGTCGTCCACGTACACCACGCCGGGCTCGTCGGCCAGGTACCGCTCCTCCACGGCCACGGGGTCCCAGCGGCCGGACAGGGCACGCGCGACGCGCGGGGTGTCGCGGACGTGCAGCAGGCGGTTGTAGGTGGCCGCGAGGTGCCGGTTGGCCTCGGAGTCCAGGGGCTCGCGGGTCTCGGGGCCCTCGGCCAGCAGGCGTTCGTACACGGCCTGGTAGGCGTCGGCGACCGGGCCGTACTCCGCGCCCAGCACGCCGAGGTGCCGGAGGTGGCGCAGCTGGTCGATGTCGTGCCGCAGCTTGGGAACGCTCAGCGGAAGGGCGGCGCGGTCGGCCGGATCGGAGGAGGCGCCCCAGCGCAGCCGGGCCAGCAGCGAGGCCCACCCCTCGGCGAACCGGAAGTCCCCGCGCTCCAGGGCCGTGTTGATCACGTCCGCCACCCAGGCCAGGTCATCGGCACCCGTGCGTACCTGCTCACTGAGCAGCGGCGGTACCTCGTCCCAGCGGCCCGAGACGGCCAGCAGGAGGGCCAATTCGCGCCGGGGAGCGGGGCCTTCGGCGCCGGAGAGGCGGCGGGCCTCCTGCTCCGTACGGCCGGCGGCGGCGGCCGCCCTCGCGCGGGCGACCGCCGAGCCGGCGTTCCACGGCGCGCCCACGCGGCTCAGCCGATCCGGAAGGCGTCGTACGCCCGGAGCTCCACCGCGTAGCGGGCCAGGCCGTTGAGGGTCACCGCGGCGTACGGGGGCACGAAGTCCGCGCTGAACGCCCGCTCGTCGACCGCCTGGAGGTGGGTGTACGTGGACCAGGTGATGTTGGTGACGAACGGGGTGGAGTCGGCCTTGGCCTTCATGCCGAGCTCCTCGGGATCCCCGGCCGCCGCCGCGCCGTCGCCGCTGAGCTGCGTCTGGGCGATGTGGAGGTTGGCGAAGTAGTCCAGCAGCTCGTCGCCCAGCCCGCTGATCGCGGTCTGGGCCAGGCACCCTTCCAGCAGGACCGCCACCACGTCCCGGCCGCCATGGCTGACGGTCGCCTCGCAGAAGTCGGAGAGGAACCGCGTCCCGCTGGGCACCGGGTCCGTGTTCCGGTGCACATACTCCTGGAACCACTGGAGCAGCCCCTGGTTGGCGAAGACCGCGTAGATGAGCCGGTCGGTGAGGGCCGCCTGCTCGCGCGAGACGGAGGGGCCGTCCAGGTACTCGGCCAGGACCTGGGAGGGACCGGTGATGAACTGCTCGCGCAGCAGGAAGTCGGTCTCCATGGTCTGGAACAGCGCGTCGATACGGCGCACGTTCGCCGTACGGGACATCACGGTGGATCGTGGTGCGTCCAAGGTCTTCCCCTCCGGTCGGACGGTCGGCGGTGGGTGGACACCAGCTCGTGCTGGGCCGCGCGGGACCGCCCCAGCTATAGAGGGAAGCCGCCGGGGGGCGCCATACGGCACGCCGCCGCCCGGGCGCCCCGGGCCGGGTTCACACGATTGGCCCGGTACTCCCGGACGGGGGTTGGGGGCCGGCGGTGCCGGGAACGCCCGAGGGCGGCACCCCGCTCCCGGTTACGGGAGTCAGGGGTGCCGCCCTCGGGGACGGACGGTGATCGGCCGGGGCCCTTCGGAGGGAAGGGCGCCCGAGGAGGCCGATCAGAAGTCCATGTCACCGCCCGGCATGCCGCCCGGGGCGCCCGCGGGGGCCTTCTCCGGCTTGTCGGCGATGACGGCCTCGGTGGTGAGGAACAGGGCCGCGATGGAGGCCGCGTTCTGCAGAGCGGAACGGGTCACCTTGGCCGGGTCGAGGATGCCCTCGGCGATCATGTCCACGTACTCACCGGTCGCGGCGTTGAGGCCGTGGCCGACGGGGAGGTTGCGGACCTTCTCCACGATGACGCCGCCCTCAAGGCCGCCGTTGACGGCGATCTGCTTGAGCGGGGCCTCCAGGGCGAGCTTCACGGCGTTGGCGCCGGTCGCCTCGTCGCCGTCCAGCTCCAGCTTGTCAAAGACGCTGGACGCCTGGAGCAGGGCCACGCCACCACCGGCGACGATGCCCTCCTCGACGGCGGCCTTGGCGTTGCGCACCGCGTCCTCGATGCGGTGCTTGCGCTCCTTGAGCTCGACCTCGGTGGCGGCACCGGCCTTGATGACGGCCACGCCGCCGGCCAGCTTCGCCAGACGCTCCTGGAGCTTCTCGCGGTCGTAGTCCGAGTCGGAGTTCTCGATCTCGGCACGGATCTGGTTGACGCGGCCCGCGACCTGGTCGCTGTCGCCGGCGCCGTCCACGATCGTGGTCTCGTCCTTGGTGATGACGACCTTGCGGGCGCGGCCCAGCAGGTCCAGGCCGGCGTTCTCCAGCTTGAGGCCGACCTCCTCGGAGATGACCGTGCCACCGGTGAGGATGGCGATGTCGTTCAGCATGGCCTTGCGGCGGTCGCCGAAGCCCGGGGCCTTGACGGCGACGGACTTGAAGGTGCCGCGGATCTTGTTGACCACCAGGGTCGACAGGGCCTCACCCTCGACGTCCTCGGCGATGATCAGCAGCGGCTTGCCCGACTGCATGACCTTCTCCAGCAGCGGAAGGAGGTCCTTCACGTTGCCGACCTTGGAGTTGACGATCAGGATGTACGGGTCGTCCAGGGACGCCTCCATACGCTCCATGTCGGTGGCGAAGTACGCCGAGATGTAGCCCTTGTCGAAGCGCATACCCTCGGTGAGCTCCAGCTCCAGACCGAAGGTCTGGGACTCCTCGACGGTGATGACGCCTTCCTTGCCGACCTTGTCCATGGCCTCGGCGATCAGCTCGCCGATCTGGGTGTCGGCGGCGGAGATGGAGGCCGTGGAAGCGATCTGCTCCTTGGTCTCGACATCCTTCGCCTGCTCCAGCAGCGCACCGGAGACGGCCTCGACGGCCTTCTCGATGCCGCGCTTCAGAGCCATCGGGTTGGCGCCGGCGGCGACGTTGCGCAGACCCTCGCGGACGAGCGCCTGGGCGAGGACGGTCGCGGTGGTCGTACCGTCACCGGCGACGTCGTCCGTCTTCTTGGCGACCTCCTTGACCAGCTCGGCGCCGATCTTCTCGTAGGGGTCCTCCAGCTCGATCTCCTTGGCGATGGACACACCATCGTTGGTGATCGTGGGCGCGCCCCACTTCTTCTCCAGGACGACGTTGCGACCCTTGGGGCCGAGGGTCACCTTGACGGCGTCGGCGAGCTGGTTCATCCCGCGCTCAAGGCCGCGCCGTGCCTCCTCGTCGAACGCGATGATCTTGGCCATGTGAAGTGGTCCTCCCGGACGGGGTGGAAGCAAAGCCGGACCTGGCTGGCGCCCGCGACGGACGGCTCGCGACCCTGTGGTTCCTTGCCCCACGGGCCAGCGGGCCTCACCGACCCGGTCCTTGGTTGTCACTCTCACTCGTAGAGTGCTAACGCCAATGATTAGCACTCGACCCCTGTGAGTGCAAGCGACTCAGGGTCCCGCTCCCCGCGCGGGGGGGCCACCATGGCGGGAAACACGAGGAAGGGCCGGAAGCGGCCGGGGCCGGGGCCGGAACACGACGAGGGGCCCGTATCCCTCCTCGGATACGAACCCCTCGGCGCGCTTGAGTCCAAGCGCCTTCAGTCCAAGGTCGGACGCGCGGCTCAGCCGGCGGCGAGCTTGACCATGTCCGCCTGCGGACCCTTCTGGCCCTGCGAGATCTCGAACTCGACCCGCTGACCTTCTTCAAGGGTGCGGTAACCGTCCATCTGGATCGCGCTGTAGTGGACGAATACATCCGCACCACCGTCGACCGCGATGAAGCCGTAGCCCTTCTCCGCGTTGAACCACTTGACGGTGCCCTGAGCCATGCCTAACTCCCCTATTACTGGCCCTTGCACAGGACCGCACTTCGCGGACCCGGGTCAGACCTCGCCCCCTGACAGGTGCCCCCCGCCGGGCGGCGCGGGGGCCGAGGGCGTGCGCCGGAACGCGTCGACCGCCGCTGAATGTATCTGCCCAACTGCCGTCTGCAACAGGTCAATCGGACGAGAATTCCCGGCGCGCGTCATCGGAAACGGCGGGCTCAACACACCGAATCCGGGGCAACTCGGGCCGGACAAACCTTCACATCAAGGGCATCTCGCGGCCGCACATTGCCCGCATCTTGTCGCCGCGGAGCCGGCCCTGAGGGCGGCGCTCCCGTGCGGCGGCGCGGGGTACCCCGACTCTACCGCGCTCAACCATGCGAGATTGCCCCCTCCGTCAAAAGGCACGGAGGGGGCGGAAATGGTACGGACCATTCCGGTGGCCGATAACCGATGGCCGACGGCCGCCGAAGGTGGCGTCAGCCGCCGGCGACGGCGGGGATGATCGAGACGCCGGCGCCTTCCGGGGTCGCCGTGGCGAGGCCGTTCTCGAAGCGGACGTCGTCGTCGTTGACGTACACGTTGACGAAGCGGCGCAGCTTGCCCTGGTCGTCCAGGACGCGGGCGGCGATGCCCGGGTGGGCCTTCTCCAGGGACTCGATGACCTCGGAGAGGGTGGCGCCCTCGGCGGTGACCTCGGCCTGGCCGCCGGTGTAGGTGCGCAGGATGGTGGGGATGCGGACGTTGACGCTCATGGGGGCGGTTCCTCTCACGAACAGGTCATGAACAGGCGTGCAGCGAAGGCTCGGTCAGTGGTCTTCGGTGGCCAGGCCGGCCGCGCGGAAGGCGTCCAGGCTCGGGCGGATGGTGGCGGTGGGCCCGGTAGTGGGGGCGACCGCGTCCAGGGTCTTCAGCCCGTCGCCGGTGTTGAGCACCACGGTGGTGAGGGAGGGGTCCAGGACACCGGCCTCGATGAGCTTCTTCGTCACACCGACGGTGACGCCGCCGGCCGTCTCGGCGAAGATGCCCTCGGTGCGGGCGAGGAGCTTGATGGCCTCGACCACCTGCTCGTCGTTCACGTCCTCCACGGCGCCGCCGGTGCGGCGGGCGATGTCCAGAACGTACGGCCCGTCGGCCGGGTTGCCGATGGCGAGCGACTTGGCGATGGTCTTCGGCTTCTGCGGGCGGACCACGTCGTGGCCGGCCTTGAAGGCGGTGGAGACCGGGGAGCAGCCCTCGGCCTGGGCGCCGAAGATCTTGTACGGCCTGTCCTCGACCAGGCCGAGCTTGATCAGCTCCTGCAGCCCCTTGTCGATCTTGGTGAGCTGGGAGCCGGAGGCGATCGGGACCACGATCTGGTCCGGCAGTTTCCAGCCGAGCTGCTCGCAGATCTCGTACGCCAGGGTCTTGGAGCCCTCGGCGTAGTACGGGCGGAGGTTGACGTTGACGAAGCCCCAGCCCTCGCCGAGCGGGTCGCCGATGAGCTCCGAGCAGAAGCGGTTGACGTCGTCGTAGTTCCCCTCGATGCCGACCAGTTCGCCCCCGTAGACGGCGGCCATGACGACCTTGCCCTGCTCCAGGTCGTGCGGGATGAACACGCAGGAGCGGAAGCCGGCACGGGCGGCGGCGGCGCCCACGGCGCCGGCCAGGTTGCCGGTGGAGGAGCAGGACAGGGTGGTGAAACCGAAGGCGCGGGCGGCCTCCAGGGCCTGGGCGACGACCCGGTCCTTGAAGGAGTGGGTGGGGTTGCCGGAGTCGTCCTTGACGAACAGCCTGCCCGGCTCGACGCCCAGCTCCCGGGCGAGGTTGTCGGCCTGGACGAGCTTGGTCCAGCCCGGGGCCAGGTTGGGGCGCTCGGCGACGTCGGCGGGGACCGGCAGCAGCGGGGCGTACCGCCAGATGCTGGTGGGTCCGGCCTCGATGCGCTTGCGCAGCGCCTCGGGGTCGCCGGTGGGCAGGTCGTAGGCGATCTCCAGGGGGCCGAAGCACAGCTCGCAGGCGAAGATCGGGCCGAGCGCGAACCGCTCGCCGCATTCGCGACAGGAGAGGGCGGCGGCGGGACCGAGATCGACGGAGGCGTCGGTGGTGGTGTCGTTGCCCGTGGTGGCGACGGTCTGTGCAGCCATGAGTGGCGAGGCCCTTTCTCCTCATCTTCCCCACGGCGCGTTTCGCCGTGAGACGGAATTGGCACCTTCCCGAGCCGGGGCCTCGCGGTGCGGTGTGCGAGTGCCGGCTGGAGGGTTGCCGGGGCTTCAACGGGCCGTGTCCCTCTGCCCCTCTGGATGAGCGGTATGCGGTTGTGGACCGGTCGTGGAGACCCGCCGTCCGGCGCGGTGCGCGACCCCGACATGCGGGGCCGGTACGCGTTGTTCAAGACTGTAACCGAACCCCTCGGGGGGCCGAGATGGTCGTCCGATACGCGAGATGGAGATCACGTGCTGGAAGAGGTGGAGCGCTGGCTGGCCCGGCGGTCCTGGTCCGCGGCCGACCGTTCGCTCGACCGGCTGCTGGACGCCAAGCGCGGGACGAGCGTGAGCGTGGTGCTGCCGGCGCTGGACGAGGAGGCCACGGTCGGGGAGATCGTCTCGGTGATCCGGCGCGAGCTGATGGCCCCGGGGGCCGCGCTGGTGGACGAGCTGGTGGTGCTGGACTCCGGTTCCACCGACCGTACGGCCGAGGTGGCCGCGGCGGCGGGCGCGCGGGTGGTGGCGCGGGACGCGGTGCTGCCCCGGATACCCGCGGTGCCGGGCAAGGGCGAGGTGCTGTGGCGGTCGCTGCTGGCCACCGGCGGGGACGTGGTCTGCTTCGTGGACGCGGATCTGCGGGACTTCTCGGCGGACTTCGTGTCGGGGATCGTGGGGCCGCTGCTGACCGAGCCGGACGTGGACTTCGTCAAGGCGGTGTACGACCGGCCGCTGGCGGACGCGCCCGGGCGGGGCGGGCGGGTGACGGAGCTGGTGGCCCGGCCGCTGCTCAACCTGCACTGGCCCTTGCTGGCCGGATTCGTGCAGCCGCTGGGCGGGGAGTACGCGGCCCGGCGCTCACTGCTGGAGCGGCTGCCGTTCCCGGTCGGGTACGGGGTGGAGCTCGGGCTGCTGGTGGACGCGCTGCACACGGTGGGGCTGGACGCGCTGGCGCAGGTGGACGTGGGGGTGCGCAAGCACCGGCACCAGGACGAGCGGGCGCTGGGGCGGATGGCGGCGGCCATCTACCGTACGGCGCAGGTACGGCTCTCCCGGGCCCATCTGGTACGGCCCCGGCTGACCCAGTTCGAGCGGGGCGAGCGCGGCTTCGAGGCGCGGACGTACCAGGTGGACGTGCAGGAGCGGCCGCCGATGATCGAGGTCGAGGAGTACGCGGGCCGGCGCCGGGTGGCCTGAGCGCCCGCGTACGGGATCTGAGGACCCGCGTACGGGATCTGAGGACCCGCGTACGGGAACGGCCGGTGACCGTGGCCGAAACACGCCGCCACCAGCGATCGACCACCGCCCGACCACACGATCGCCGCACGTTTGAGCGTTTCCGGTACGGGCTAGGTTCGTGACCATGGCAGCCCAGATTCTCGTCGCCTCCAACCGCGGTCCGGTCAGCTACGTTCCCCGGGACGACGGCACCCTCGAAGCCCGGCGGGGCGGTGGCGGGCTGGTGTCGGGGCTCTCCGCGATCGGCCCGGACGCGGGGGCGCTGTGGGTCTGCTCGGCGCTGAACGAGGGCGACCGGGAGGCGGTACGGCGCGGGGTGTCCGAGCCGGGCGTGAAGATGCTGGACATCGACGCGGCCGTGCACGGCGACGCGTACAACGGCATCGCCAACTCGGTGCTGTGGTTCGTCCACCACATGCTCTACCAGACGCCGCTGGAGCCGGTGTTCGACGCGGAGTTCCGCCGGCAGTGGACCGCGTACCGCCTCTACAACCGCGCCTTCGCCCAGGCGCTGGCGGAGGAGGCGGCCGACGGGGCGGCGGTGCTGGTGCAGGACTACCACCTGACCCTGGTGCCGGGGATGCTGCGCGAGCTGCGCCCGGACCTGAGGATCGGGCACTTCTCGCACACCCCCTGGGCGCCGCCGCAGTACTTCCGGATGCTCCCCGACGA
This sequence comes from Streptomyces sp. NPDC046887, assembly GCF_040644755.1. Taxonomy (NCBI): domain Bacteria; kingdom Bacillati; phylum Actinomycetota; class Actinomycetes; order Kitasatosporales; family Streptomycetaceae; genus Streptomyces; species Streptomyces sp. NPDC046887. Next base: position 70,557 of record NZ_JBEYXH010000001.1, on the reverse strand, counting down.
GATCGCCGAGGAGCTGCTGCTCGGCATGCTGGGCGCGGACCGGCTGGGCTTCCTCACCCGGCGGTGGATGTCCGCGTTCACGGAGTGCTGCGGCACCTCGCTGGGCGTGATGGGCTCGTGGCCCAAGGACTCCTCGCCGTACATCGACCACCCGTCGCAGGTCACCGGGCAGGCCCGGCGCACCCTGCTCGGGGTGCACGGGCTCGGCGCCGACGCCGAGTTCCTGCGGGAGCGCGCGCACCGGGCCGACGTGGACGAGCGGATGGCGGCGCTGCGCGAGCAGATCGGCGACCGGAAGACGATCGTCCGGGTGGACCGCACCGAGCTGTCCAAGAACATCGTGCGCGGGCTGCTGGCGTACCGGGCGCTGCTCGCCGAGCACCCCGAGTGGCGGGGCGAGGTGGTCCACCTGGCCTTCGCGTACCCCTCCCGGCAGGACCTGTCCGTCTACCGCGACTACACGGCCGAGGTCGCCCGGCTCACCGACGAGATCAACGCCGAGTACGGCCGGGACGGCTGGACGCCGGTGGTGCTGCACGTCGAGGACGACTTCGCCCGCTCGCTGGCCGCCTACCGGCTGGCGGACGTGGCCCTGGTCAACCCCATCCGGGACGGGATGAACCTGGTCGCCAAGGAGGTCCCGGTGGTCTCCGACGCGGGCTGCGCCCTGGTCCTCTCCCGCGAGGCCGGCGCCCACGAGGAGCTGGGCGAGCACGCGCTCACCGTCAACCCCTACGACGTCTCCGGCACCGCCGCCGCGCTGCACGAGGCCCTCTCCATGGACCCGACCGAGCGCGCCGAGCGTTCCAAGCACCTCGCCTCCGCCGCGACGGCCCTCCCGCCGGAGCGGTGGTTCCTGGACCAGCTGACGGCGCTGCGGGAGCTGTAGGCGCCCCGGTACGAAGACGAGGCCGCCGCCCCCTTCCGGGAAGGGGGCGGCGGCCTTCGGTGTGTGTGCGGCCGTGTGCTGCTCAGGTGGCCGTGGCCTCGGCGAGGGCGGCGAGGAGGGCGACGACGGCGGGGGGGCCGGGGATGGTGAGGTCGGCGCGGGTGGCGACCTCGGGGACCTCGTCGCTGCCGCTGCACACCAGCAGGCCGGGCAGGCCTTCGGAGCGGAGCTTGTCGACGGCGGCGAAGGCGGGCAGGTCGCCGAGGTCGTCGCCGGCGTAGAGGACGGCGGTGGCGCCGGTGTCGCGGAGGTGCTCGGCGAGGGCGACGCCCTTGTCCATGCCCGGGGGGCGGAGCTCCAGGACCAGGCGGCCGGGTTCGAGGATCAGGCCGTGGCGGGCGGCGAGGCCGGCCAGCGGGGTGTGCAGGGCGTCGAAGGCGGCGTTCGGGTCGTCGGCGCGGCGGGTGTGCACGGCCAGCGCGCGGCCCTTGTCCTCGACCCAGGTGCCGGGGCGGGCGCCGGCCTCGCGGAGGAAGTCGGGGAGTTCGGCGCGGACGGCGGTGACGCCGGGGTGCTCGGGGGCGGCGGTGACCTCGCCGGTGGCGGCGTCCCAGCGCTCGGCGCCGTAGTGGCCGAGGACGACCAGGTGCTCCAGGCCGCTGACCCCGGCGAAGCAGCCGTACTCCACGGCCGTGGCGGCGGGGCGGCCGGTGATGACGGCGACGGAGGCGACCCGCGGGGCGAGCGCGGCGATGGCGGCGACCGCGCCGGGGTGGGCGCGGGACTGCTCGGGGTCGTCGGTGATCTCGGCGAGGGTGCCGTCGAAGTCCAGGGCGACGACCGCCCGGCCGGGGTGGGCCAGCAGCGCCGCGAGGCCCTCCCGGCCGGCGGCGGTGGCGGGCTCGGGCAGGGCGCGGTCGGGGACGGCGGGGGGCGGTGGGGTGGCCATGGTGGGGAACCTATCCCCGGGGTGGGGCGGGCACACCTGGGGCCGAGGGGAGGGTCCTCGGCCGCCGTATGGGGGCAGGCGCACCTGGCCCGTGCGCCGGGGGCACACGGAGGTCGGGCGCCGGGGGACGCGGGCTTTGGCGCCGGGGGGCGCACGTGGGCCGTACGCCGGGGTGGCGCACTCGGCCCGTACGCCCGGCGTGGTCAGCGGCGGGACTCGCGGGTGGCGGTGCCGCGGCAGCCTGCTGGTGCCAGGGGGCGCGGGCCTGGGCCGGTGGGGGTGGGGGTGCCATGGGCCGCCCGTACGCCGGGGTGGTCAGCGGTGGGACTCGCGGGTGGTGCGGAGGCGGCGGAGGCGGTTGACGGTGACGGGGTCGTGGGCGAGCGCGGCGGGGTCGTCCAGGAGGGCGTTGAGGAGCTGGTAGTAGCGGGTGGGCGAGAGGGCGAGCCGCTCGCGGATGGCGCGCTCCTTGGCGCCGGGGCCGGGCCAGGAGAGCCGTTCCATGGCGAGGACGGCGCGGTCCCGGTCGCTGAGCCGCCGGGGCTCCCGGGGCGGCGGGATGGCGGGGGCGGTCATACGGCCAGGGTAGTGACCGCCTCCGACAGTCCGGTCGGTCCCCTCGGTCCCGTCGCTACTCGGCGGCCTCGGCGGCCGCGGCCTCCTTGGCTATGCCGTTGAGGACGGCCTCCGGGTCGCCGTCCGGGGTGACGGCCTTGCCGATGTTGGCCTTGACGCTCTTGCTGACCCGCGCCCAGGAGGTCTTGCCGACCGGGTAGAGCTCGGAGTTGTCCAGCTCCCGCAGGAAGGGGCGGAGCTTCTTGTGCTTGGCGTCGCCCTCCATCGCCGTGCTGGCGGTGACCGTGACCGGCAGGATGTCGTACGCGTCGGAGAAGGCGAGGACGTTCTGGTCCTCGTAGACGAACTTCAGGAACTCGCCGATCTCCTTGCGGTGGCCGTTCTGCTTGAACGCCATCATCCAGTCGGCGACGCCCATGGAGGGGGTGGCCTCGCCGTCGGGGCTGGGCAGCGGGACCATGCCGAACTTCACACCGGCCTTCTCGGCGGCCTCCATCAGGGTGGGGTGGCCGTTGAGCATGCCGACCTCTCCCTTGGTGAACGCGTCGAACGCCGCCTGCCGGTCGAGCTGCCCGGGGTCGATGGGCCCGGTCAGGCCAGGGGTGACCAGCTTGTCCTTGAGCCAGGTGAAGGTCTGGATGTTGGCGGCGGAGTTGATGTCGTAGCCGGTGTTGACGGCGTCCTGGTAGCCGCCGCCCCCGCTGAGCATCCACATCATCGTCTCGGCCTGGGACTCCTCGGTGCCGAGCGGCAGGGCGAAGGGGTACTTCACGCCCTGCGCCTTGAGCTTGGCGGCCGCGGTGACGATGCCCTGCCAGGTCTTCGGCGGCTCCAGGCCGGCCTTCTCGAACAGCTCCTCGTTGAAGAAGAGCAGCCGGGTGCTGGCGGCGAAGGGCATCCCGTACTGGACCCGGTCCACCTCGCCGGCCTGGTTGAGCCGCTGCAGGAAGTTGGCCTGGGTGGGGATGGGCAGCAGCTCGCTGGTCGGGTAGAGCTTGTCCTCGGCGGCGAAGTCCGCGTAGGCGCCGATCTGCGCCAGGTCGGGGGCCTCGTCGTCGGCGACCATCTCGGCGACGTCCCGGTCGACGTCCTTCCAGGACCGCACATCCACCTCGACCGCGATGTCGGGGTGCTTCTTCCGGAACGCCGCGACCAGCTCGTCCCAGTACTTCTGGGAGGTGTTGGACTCGTTGCTGCCGTAGTCCGCCGCCACCAGCTTCAGCGTGACCTCGCCGGAGCCGGTCCCGGCGCCGCACCCGGAGAGGGTCGCGGTCAGGCTGAGCGCGGCGACCGCCGCGAGGGTTCCGTAGTAGCGGCGCTGCACGCTCGTCCCATCGTTGTTGCTGCTGTCACACCGGCGTAACCACCGGTGTGACGGTCGTCCCGGCTCGGCTGGTCTGGCATCGTCTCCCACGCGCGGGTGTGAGGTCTACACCAGTCGGGTATCGCTTCCGCAACTCTAGCCCCGGGCGTTTCCGGCCTCGCGGGCGGGCGAGCTCCGCGCCCCGCCATTTGTATGGGCTGACAACAATCGGCGTAAGTGGACTAGACCTTTCCCGGGTGACCGGGGGACACTGTCCCCGTGAGACACGTCATCGCCCTCGATGTGGGCGGCACCGGGATGAAGGCCGCCCTGGTCGGAGCCGACGGGACCCTGCTGTACGAGGCCCGCCGCGCCACCGGGCGGGAGCGCGGGGCGGACGCCGTCGTGGAGACCATCCTCGGCTTCGCCGCCGAGCTCTACGCGTACGGGCGCCGGGAGTACGGCGCCGGGGCGGTCGCGGCCGGGGTCGCGGTGCCCGGGATCGTGGACCCGGACACCGGCACCGCCGTCTACGCGGCCAACCTGGGCTGGCGCGACGTACCGCTGCGGGCGCTGCTCTCCGAGCGGCTCGGCGGGCTGCCGGTGGCGCTCGGGCACGACGTACGGGCCGGCGGGCTGGCCGAGGGCCGGGTCGGGGCCGGGCGGGGCGCGGACCGCTTCCTGTTCGTCCCGCTGGGCACCGGGATCGCCGGGGCCATCGGCATCGCCGGCACCATCGAGGCCGGTGCGCACGGGTACGCGGGCGAGATCGGGCACATCGTGGTCCGCCCCGGTGGCCCGGAGTGCGGCTGCGGGCAGCGCGGCTGCCTGGAGACGCTGGCCTCGGCCGCCGCGGTCAGCCGGGCCTGGGCGGCCGCGAGCGGCGACCCGGAGGCGGACGCGGCGGACTGCGCCAAGGCCGTGGAGTCCGCAGATCCGGCCGCCGAGCGGGTGTGGCGGGAGGCGGTGGGGGCACTCGCCGACGGACTGGTGACCGCCCTCACCCTGCTGGACCCCCGCACCCTGATCATCGGCGGAGGCCTGGCGGAGGCCGGGGACACGCTGTTCACCCCCCTGCGGGCGGCCGTCGAGGAGCGGGTGACGTTCCAGCGCCTGCCCGCCATCGTGCCGGCGGCCCTCGGGGACACCGCCGGATGCCTGGGCGCGGGCCTCCTCGCCTGGGACCTGCTCTCCCGTCCGCACGCCAGTCCTTCCGCCGCTTCGGAGGTATCCGCCTGATGGCCGATCACAAGGTTCTCGCCGGCGCCCGTGTGGTGCTGCCGGGCGGGACCGTCGAGAACGGGCGGGTGGTCGTCGAGGGCTCCCGGATCGCCGAGCACGCCCCGGCGGACGCGCCCACCTACGACCTGGCCGGGCACTGGATCATCCCCGGCTTCGTGGACCTGCACAACCACGGCGGCGGCGGGGCGTCCTTCTCCTCCGGCTCCCTGGAGGAGGTCCTGAAGGGCGTCGAGACGCACCGCCGGCACGGCACCACCACGCTGGTCGCCTCCACCGTCACCGGGGAGCTGGACTTCCTCGCCCACCGGGCCGGGGAGCTGGCCGAGCTGGCCGAGCAGGGCGATCTGGCGGGGGTGCACTTCGAGGGGCCGTTCATCTCGCCCTGCCGCAAGGGGGCGCACAGCGAGCAGCTGCTGCGGTACCCGGACCCGGCCGAGGTCCGCAAGCTGGTGGACGCGGCCCGCGGCCACGCCCGGATGGTCACCCTCGCCACGGAGCTGCCCGGCGGCCTCGACTCGGTGCGGATGCTGGCCGAGCAGGGCGTGATCGCCGCGGTGGGGCACACCGACGCGACCTACGAGCAGACCCGGGAGGCCATCGACGCGGGCGCGACGGTCGCCACCCACCTCTTCAACGCCATGCCCCCGCTCGGGCACCGCGCGCCCGGGCCGATCGCGGCGCTGCTGGAGGACGAGCGGGTCACCGTCGAGCTGATCAACGACGGGGTGCATCTGCATCCGGCGGCGCTGGAGCTGGCCTTCCACCGGGCGGGCGCGGGGCGCGTCGCCTTCATCACCGACGCGATGGACGCGGCCGGCTTCGGCGACGGGCTCTACCGGCTGGGCCCGCTGGAGGTCGAGGTACGCGACGGGGTCGCCCGGCTCGCCGAGGGCGGCTCGATCGCCGGGTCCACCCTCACCCTGGACACCGCCTTCCGCCGCGCGGTCACCGTGGACGGCCTCCCGGTGGAGGACGTGGTCCGCGCGGTCTCCACCAACCCGGCCCGGCTGCTGGGCCTGGACGATCGGATCGGCTCCCTGGAACCCGGCAAGGACGCCGACCTGGTGGTCCTGGACGCGGACTTCGCCCTGGTGGGCGTGGCGCGCAAGGGCCAGTGGGTCATCGAGCCCCCGCGCGGCGCCACGGCCCCGGAGCCCCGACGGGAAGCGGCCGCGGGGGTCTGAGGCCGAGCCGGGGGGCATGGGGGGGGTGCCCGGCCCAGTGCCCCCCGTAGCCCCCGCTCGGGCGCGGCGGATCGTCACGGGCGGCGGCCGTGGGGTGGGCCAACCGGCTCCGGTTTGGCATGATCAGAACCTGATACGAAAGCCAGCGCGCACGTCTCGGGTCGTCGCGCACGTCTCGGGGGTGCACCGGTGATCCTCACGGTCACGCTCAACACCGCGCTCGATGTCACCTACACCGTGGACGCCCTCGTCCCGCACGGCTCGCACCGGGTGCGGGGTGTCGCCGAGCGGCCCGGTGGCAAGGGCGTCAACGTGGCCAGGGTGCTCGCGGCGCTGGGGCACGAGGCGGTGGTCACCGGTTTCGCGGGCGGGCCCACCGGTGAGGCGCTGCGCGGGCTGCTGGCGCCGCTGCCGGTGCGCGACGCGCTCGTCCCGGTCGAGGGCACCACCCGGCGTACGGTCGCCGTGGTCGACTCGGCGAGCGGGGACACCACGCAGTTCAACGAGCCCGGGCCGCAGGTCTCCGCGGGCGAGTGGGCGGCGCTGCTCACCGCGTACGAGGAGCTGCTGACCGGCGCCGAGGCGGTGGCGCTGTGCGGCAGCCTGCCGCCGGGCATCCATGTGGGGGCGTACGCGGACCTGGTGCGGCGCGCCCGTGCGGCCGGCGTCCCGGTGCTGCTGGACACCAGCGGCGAACCCCTGCGCCGGGGTCTCGCCGCCCGCCCCGACCTGGTCAAGCCCAACGCCGACGAGCTGGCCGCGCTCACCGGCTCCCGCGAGCCGCTGCGCGCCGCCCGGGACGCCCGCCGCCGGGGCGCCCGCGCGGTGGTCGCCTCACTCGGCCCGGACGGGCTGCTGGCCCTGACCCCGGAGGGCTCCTGGCGGGCCGCCCCGCCCCAGGCGGTGCGCGGCAACCCCACCGGGGCGGGCGACTCCGCGGTGGCCGGGCTGCTGTCCGGGCTCGTGGAGCGGCTTCCCTGGCCGGACCGGCTGGCCCGCGCGGTCGCCCTCTCCGCCGCCACCGTGCTGGCCCCCGCGGCCGGCGAGTTCGACCGGGCCGCCTACGGGGAGCTGCTGGAGCGGGTCACCGTGGCGGAGGACGCCGCGGCGGCGTGAGCCACCGGGACGGCCGGGGCCGCTCCTAGGCGCGGCCCTCCACCAGCCACACCTGGTCCATGTACGCGTCGCAGGTGTCGCCCTGCTCACAGGACATCTTGAGGGTGTTGTCACCCTCCTTGAGGTTCACGTACGAGTAGGTGCGGGTCCAGCCCTTCTCCCAGTCGCCTTCCTTGGCGTGGGCGAAGTTCTTCATGTTGATACCGCGGGGCTGCTCGCCGTTGACGGTCAGCGAGGTCTTGGCGTCCTTGCCGGGCACCGAGTAGGTGATGTACAGCGTGTACTCGCCGTCCTTGGGCACCTTCGCCGACCAGCTGGCCGAGCCGCCGGTGCTGTTGAACATCACATAGGCGCCGTTGACGCCCTTGGCGCCCGGGACGTCGGTGCCCAGCTGGGCCGGGGCGCCGAGTTGGAGGGTGGCGGCGTCCTGCCTGGGGAGTTCGGCGGGTTCCTCGGACTTGGAGGGGGAGGGGGAGGGGCCGGTGGTGGGGGACGTGTCGCCGGGCTTCTCGGGGGCGGTGGAGGGGTTGGCGGCCTGGTCGCCGGACGTCTTCTTGTCCGAGCCGTTGGTCAGCAGGGCGACCGTGATTCCGGCCACCACGACCAGGACGACCGCGATCGCGCCGATCAGCAGGCCCTTGGTGTTGGGGCCGCGCCGGCCGCCGCGCCCGGGCGGGGGGCCCTGGGGGGCGGGGCGGTTCGGGGGGCCGCCCGGGTAGGTCTCGGGGGCCGCGTACTGCGGGTGCGGCTGGCCGTAGGGCTGCTGCGGGGGAAGGGGCTGGGCGGCGGGAGCCTGTCCGTAGCCGGGCTGCTGGCCGTACGCGGCCTGGCCGGCGGCCGGGGGCGGGTAGCCGTAGCCCCCGCGGGCCTGGCCGGACTGCGCCGCGGAGTTCGGGGCGGGGTAGCCGTACTGGCGCTCGCCGACCGCCCTGACCTGGTTGTACGAGGTCCGGGGCCGACCCGGCTGGGCGGCGGGACCGGGGTAGCCGTAGCCGCCCTGGCCCGGTGGCTGCGCGCCCGCGGCCTGCCCGTCGGCGTAGAGGTAGCCGAACGGATCGTCGTCCTCCGGCGTACTCGCGCCCTGGGGCCCGCCGTGGGGTGCGCCGTTGTCACCGGCAGCCATCCCTGGTCACTCCTCACCCTGATCGACAACCCTCACCGAGCGACCGAGCCTACCTCGTATGGGCTAGACCGCTTTCGACCCGAGGGGCCGGCGAGAGCTAGCCGGCGCGGCGGTGGATCTTGGAACGGGAGCGCTTCTCGACGTACATCCGCTGATCAGCGGAGTTCAGCACCTCCTCGACGGTCATCCCGCACTCGGCCCAGCCGATGCCGAAACTGGCACCCACCCGGACCGCCCGGCCGTCCACCCGGATCGGCGGGATGATCGAGTTGCGCAGCCGGACGGCGAGGTCGGAGGCGTCCGCGGCGCCGAGGCCGTCGGCGAGCACCACGAACTCGTCGCCGCCGAGCCGGGCCACCGTGTCGCCGTCCCGGACGCCCGCGACCAGCCGGCGGGCCACCTCCACCAGCACCGCGTCCCCGGTGTGGTGGCCGAACCGGTCGTTGATCGACTTGAAGCCGTCCAGGTCGCAGAAGAGCACCGCGAGCCCCTTGGTCCCGTCGTCCACCTCACCGTCCGGGGCGACGGAGTGCACATGGTGGTCGTACGGGCCGGCGGCCCCGGCGAAGTCGAAGCCGTCGCCGGATCGGTAGGCGTGCTCGGGATAGTCGACCGGGTCCCCGTACTCGCCCCGCTCGGCGCGGTGCTGCGGCTGCTCGCCGTACTCCTGCCCGTAGCCGCCGGCCTCCGCGCTGTCGTAGGCGTCCTGCCCGGTGCCGTCCGGGTAGCCGGGCTGGTAGCCGGCGCCGGCCGGGGGGCCGGGGTAGGCGGCGGTGCGCAGGGCGCCGGGGCGGGCGCAGAGCCGGGCGCTCAGCCGGGAGCGCAGCTCGGCGCTGTTGGGCAGGCCGGTGAGCGCGTCATGGGAGGCCCGGTGGGCGAGCTGGAGCTCGTGCCGCTTGCGCTCCTCGATGTCCTCGACATGGGTGAGCAGGAAGCGGGGGCCGTCGGCGGTGTCGGCGACCACCGAGTTGCGCAGCGACACCCAGACGTAGGAGCCGTCCCGGCGGGCCAGCCGCAGCTCGGCGCGGCCGCCCTCGGCGGAGGTGCGCAGCAGGGTGCCGATGTCCTCGGGGTGGACCAGGTCGGCGAAGGAGTAGCGCCGCATCACCGAGGAGGGCCGGCCCAGCAGCCGGCAGAGCGCGTCGTTGGCCCGCAGCAGCCGCCCGTGCTGGTCGCCACCGAGCTCGGCGATGGCCATGCCGGAGGGCGCGTACTCGAAGGCCTGGCGGAAGGACTCCTCGCTGGCGCGCAGCGCCTGCTGCTCGCGCTCCAGCCGGACCAGGGCGCGCTGCATGTTGGAGCGGAGGCGGGCGTTGCTGATCGCTATGGCCGACTGGGAGGCGTACATCTGGAGCGCCTCCTGCCCCCAGGGCCCGGGGTGGCGGCCGTTGCGGGGGCGGTCGACGGATATCACCCCGAGCAGTTCGCGGCCGCTGCCTGAGGCATACATCGGGGCGTAGAGGCGGTCGTGCGGGTGCCACTCGTCGGCGAAGCGGGGTTCGGGGCCGTCGGTGTGCCACTGCGGCACGTCGTCGTCCATCAGGACCCAGCCCTCGGTGTGCGGTATGAACCGCAGCTCGCCCCAGGACTCGCCCATGCTCAGCCGGCGCTCCCAGGAGAGGCGGGAGCCGACCCGGCCGGTGATCAGCGCCTCGGCGGCGGGGCTGCCGGCGAACGCGGCGACGACCAGGTCACCGTCGGGGCGGACGAGGTTGACGCAGGCGAGTTCGTAGCCGAGTCCGGCGAGAATGCCGTCGGCCACGGTCTGGAGCGTGTCGGCGAGGCTCCGGGCCGTGTTGAGGTTGGCGACGACCTGATGCAGCTGCCGCAGGGTGGCCAGGCGGACGTACGGCTCCGACTCGGTCTCCATTGTTCGCTCTCCCCGAGACCTCGACAGCAACTCCAGTGTTCTCATCGGCGATCGTGTTGCACGGTCTCCGCCACTGAATCACAGCGCGCTTCGCACCCGGTACACAGGGTCAACAAAATGTGCCTTCTGTGACTCAAGTCACAGGATGATCACATGAGATGGGTCACGATGCCATGGGTCGGGGACAACGCGTGGGAGGGGACGACGTACGGGAGGGGGGTGGTGCGGGCCGGGGGCCGAGCCCGCACCACCCCGAGGGCGAGGGCCGTCAGTCGCGCAGGGCGCGGGCGGAGGCCGTCAGAGGCGCAGGGCGCGGGCGGCCCCGGGGCGCAGATAGACCGCCCAGGTGACGGCGGAGCACACCGCGTACGCCGCCAGGAAGGCCACGTAGGCGGCGTCGCCACTGGCCGTGGTCAGGAAGGACTGGCGGAAGGCGAGGTTCACCAGCACCCCGCCGAACGCCCCGATCGCACCGGCCAGTCCGATCAGCGCGGAGGAGCGGCGCCGGGCGTCGCGTTCGGCCTCCACCGGGTCGGTCCCGGCGGCGGTCGCGGCCCGCGCCCTGGCCTGGAAGACCGCCGGGATCATCTTGTACGTGGAGCCGTTGCCGATCCCGCTCAGCACGAACAGCGCGGTGAAGCCGAGCAGGAAGAGGGGGAGGGAGTGGCGGTGCGAGGCGTAGAGCACCGTGCCGGTGCCGGCGGCCATCGCGGCGAAGGTGGCGAGGGTGACCCGGGCGCCGCCCCAGCGGTCCGCCATCCGCCCGCCGACCGGCCGCACCAGGGAGCCCAGCAGGGGCCCGAGGAAGGTGAGGCAGGCGGCCTTGACCGGGGTGTCGAACCGGTCGCCGAACTGCGTCTGGAGCACCTGGCCGAAGGCGAAGCCGAAGCCGATGAACGAGCCGAAGGTGCCGATGTAGAGCAGGGACATCACCCAGCTGTGCGGCTCCCGGGCCACCTCGCGCAGCGCCCCGCGCTCGCCGCGCGCCGAGGGCAGGTTGTCCATCCGCAGCGCGGCGCCCAGGGCGGCCAGCACGATCAGCGGCAGGTAGACGAGCGGGACCAGGCGGGGGTGGGCGGCACCGGCGGTGGCCAGCACCAGCAGGCCGATCAGCTGGACCACCGGGACGCCGAGGTTGCCGCCGCCCGCGTTGACGCCGAGCGCCCAGCCCTTGAGTCGCTGCGGGTAGAAGGCGTTGATGTTGGCCATGGAGGAAGCGAAGTTGCCGCCGCCGACCCCGGCGACGCAGGCCACCGCCAGCAGGGTGCCGTAGGAGACCCCCGGCTCCAGGACGAGGCCGGCCAGCACGGTGGGCACCAGCAGCACCAGGGCGCTGAACACGGTCCAGTTGCGGCCGCCGAAGCGGGCGACGGCGAAGGTGTAGGGCAGCCGGAGGAAGGCGCCGAGCGCGGTGGGCAGCGCGGTGAGGGTGAACTTCCCGGCGGCGTCGATGCCGTACTCCGGGCCGAGGAAGAGCACCAGCACCGACCAGAGGCTCCAGACCGAGAAGCCGATGTGCTCGGAGAGTACGGAGAAGACCAGGTTGCGGCGGGCGATCCGGGCCCCGCCCGCCGCCCAGAACTCCTCGTCCTCCGGGCGCCAGTCGGCCAGCAGACGGGCGTCGGTGGGGTGGGGGGCTTGGGGGCGGTGGATCTCGTGGACGCCGGGCTTGTCGGCGGCCGGGGTGGTCGGGGCGCCGGTGCCCTCGGCGGCCGGGGCGGCGGTCCCGTCGGCGGCCGGGGCGGCGGGCTTGTCGGCGGCCGGGGGCTGGGGGTTGACGACCGTGCTCATGAGCTGTCACCCGCTCGTTCCTGGGTCGGGGGTAGGTGGTCGCCGGTGACGCTAGGAGCGGCGGGTTTCGGCCGGTGCCCCGTCCGCCGCTCAACGGTGCTACGGCTCGCGCACGGCTGCCCTGGCGGGGTGTGAGGGCACCTCCGGCGGCATGGCCGCGCCGCCGCGTACCGGGCCGCCGCCCTCCTCCTCGGACGCCGCGCCGCCGCGTACCGGCCAGACGCGGAGGACCGCCGGGGTGCCGTCGGGAGCGGTGGGCTCGTCCAGGCAGCGGCCGTCGCGGAGGTCGAAGACCTGCTTGTACATGGGCGAGGCCACCGTGGGGACGCCGTCACGGCTGCCGAGGATGCCGCGCGAGATCACATACGCGCCGCTGAACGGGTCGCGGTTGTCCACCGCGTAGAGCGCGCCCGCCCGGTCCCGGAAGACCGCCGCCTGGGCGCCGCCGGGCGCGAGCACCGCCACCCCGCGGCCGGGGGTCAGCTCCTCGTAGGCGCAGGCCCGCAGCCACTGCGTACCGTCGTAGATCTCGACGCACGTGGTCGGGGCGGTCATGCGGTACGCACCTCCAGCCGGGCGCCCGCGACCAGGGGCGCGCCCAGCGGATGGCCCTCCTCGCCGGGGCGGGCGGGGCGGATCTGGCCGCGCTCGGGTACGAAGGTGACCGCCGGGTCGGGGGTGCCGGGCGCGTTGACGAAGGAGGCGAACCGGCGCAGCCGCCCGGGGTCGTCCAGCACGGCCGCCCACTCGTCCCGGTAGCCGCCGACATGGCGTTCCATCAGGGCGTCCAGCTCGGCGCAGAGGCCCAGCGAGTCGTCGATCACCACCTCCCGTACGTGGTCCAGGCCGCCCTCGATCCGGTCCAGCCAGACGGAGGTCCGCTCCAGCCGGTCGGCGGTGCGGATGTAGAACATCAGGAAGCGGTCGATGGTCCGGATCAGCGTCTCGCGGTCCAGGTCGGCGGCGAGCAGATCGGCGTGGCGCGGGGTCATCCCGCCGTTGCCGCCGATGTGCAGGTTCCACCCGGTGGAGGTGGCGATCACCCCGAAGTCCTTGCCCTGGGCCTCCGCGCACTCCCGGGCACAGCCCGAGACCGCCGACTTGAGCTTGTGCGGGGAGCGCAACCCCCGGTAGCGCAGCTCCAGTTCGATGGCGAGGCCGACGGAGTCCTGCACCCCGTAGCGGCACCAGGTCTCGCCCACGCAGGATTTCACGGTGCGCAGCGACTTGCCGTAGGCGTGCCCGGACTCGAAGCCGGCGTCCACCAGCCGCCGCCAGACGGCGGGCAGTTGCTCCACGCTCGCGCCGAACAGGTCGATCCGCTGCCCACCGGTGATCTTGGTGTAGAGGCCGAAGTCGCGGGCCACCTCGCCGATCACGATCAGCCCCTCCGGGGTGATCTCACCGCCGGGGATGCGCGGGACGACCGAGTAGGAGCCGTTGCGCTGGATGTTGGCGAGGAAGTGGTCATTGGTGTCCTGGAGCCCGGCCCGCTCGCCGTCCAGCACATGGGTGCCGGCCAGGCCGTCGAGGATGGAGGCGACCACCGGTTTGCAGATGTCGCAGCCCTCACCGCTGCCGTGCGCGTCGATCAGCGCGGAGAAGGAGGCGATCCCGGTGACCCGGACGATCTCGTACAGCTCGGCGCGGCCGTGGGCGAAGTGCTCGCACAGCCCGGTGTCCACACTGACCCCGCTCGCCGCCAGCTCCTCATCGACCAGGGTGGACAGCAGCCGGACGCAACTGCCGCAACCCGTACCGGCCTTGGTGCACTTCTTGACCTCGGGGACGGAGCCGCAGCCCCGCTGGTGGACGGCGGCCCGGATGTCCGCCCGGGTCACGTGGTGGCAGGAGCAGACCACCGCCTCGTCCGGCAGCGCGACCGGTCCGGCCGGGGCGGCGCCGGCCGGCAGCACCAGCCGCTCGGGGGCGGTGTCCAGCGGCTTGCCGCCGATGGCCAGCGGCCGCAGGATCCCGTACGCCTCGGTGTCGCCGACCAGGACGCCGCCGAGCAGCCGCCCGTCCCGCCCGATGACCAGCTTCTTGTACACGCCCGAGCGGCTGTCGCTGTAGAGCACGTCCAGGGCGCCCTCGGTGGTGCCGTGCGCGTCGCCGAAGCTGGCCACGTCCACGCCCAGCAGCTTCAGCTTGGTGGAGGTGTCGGCGCCGGTGAAGCCGGAGTCGGTACTCGAATGGCCGACGAGTACGCGGGCGGCCGTCTCGGCCATCGCGTAACCGGGGGCGACCAGCCCGTACACCCGGCCGTCGGCGGCCAGCGCGCACTCGCCGACGGCCAGGACGTGCGGATCGGCGGTACGGCAGTGCTCGTCCACCACGATGCCGCCGCGCTCGCCGACCGGCAGCCCGCACTCCCGGGCCAGCTGGTCCCGGGGGCGCACCCCGGCCGAGAAGACCACCAGGTCGGCGGGGAGTTCGCGGCCGTCGGACAGGCCCATGGCCCGTACCCAGCCGTCCTCGCCGGTCAGGATCGCCTGGGTGCCGGCCCCGGTGTGCACCCGCACCCCCAGCTCCTCGATCTTGCGGCGCAGCAGCCGTCCGCCGCCCTCGTCCACCTGGAGCGCCATCAACCGGGGCGCGAACTCCACCACATGGGTGTCCAGGCCGAGGGCGGTGAGCGCGCCGGCCGCCTCCAGGCCGAGCAGCCCGCCGCCGACCACCACCCCGGTACGGGTCCCGGTCCGCTCGGCGTCCGCCCGGATCGCCTCCAGGTCCTCGATGGTCCGGTAGACATGGCAGCCCGGCGCCTGGTGCCCGGGGACGGGCGGGACGAACGGGTACGAGCCGGTGGCCAGCACCAGGGCGTCGTAGCGCAGCACCCGCCCGGAGGCGGTGGTCACCGTGCGCTCGGCCCGGTCGATCGCGGCGGCCGGGTCGGCGAGCAGCAGTTCGATGCCGTGCTCGGCGAGGAAGCCGTCCGGGGTGAGCGAGAGCTCCTCGGCGCTGGTCCCGGAGAACCACGAGGTCAGCTGGACCCGGTCATAGGCGGGGCGCGGCTCCTCGGCGAGCACGGTGACACGCCAGCCGGCGGCCCCGGGCTGCTCGGTCAGCGCCTCCAGGAAGCGCTGACCGACCATGCCGTGCCCGACCAGCACCAGGTCCTTGGGCGGCTGCGGGGGCGGTGGGGTCGGAGGGGTCATCGAAGGGCTCCCTGGGATACGGAGACGGATACAGACACGGATGCGGATACAGATGCGGATGCGGATGCGGGCGGGGCGTGGGACGCGTACGGGCTGAGCAGGTGCAGGGGCGGGTCGGGCTGGCGGTCGTCGCGCTCATAGGCGCGGGTCAGCTCGCCCACGGTGGCCAGATCGCCGACGAGGATCGCGCCGACCAGGCGCTCGCCGCGTAGCACGAGCTTCTTGTAGCTGCCTCGGGTGGCGTCGGTCAGCCGGACGATGTCCAGACCGGGGTGCGCGCCCGGATCGTCCTCGGCGTGCGCCTCGCCGAAGGCCGCGTACTCCAGCGGTCCGGCGGTGAGCCGGGCGAGTGGGCGCGAGCCCCGGTAGCGGGCCTCCGGGTCGGCGCCGGAGAGCCGGGCGGCGAGCACGTCGGCCTGCTCCCAGGCGGGCCCGGCCAGTCCGTGGACCGTGCCGCGGTGCTCGGCGCAGTCGCCGATCGCGTAGGTGCCCGGGGCGGAGGCCGCCAGGGTGTCGTCCACGGTGATCCCGGTGCGGACGGCCAGCCCGGCGGCGTGGGCGAGCCCGGTACGCGGCCGGACCCCGCAGGCCAGCACGGTCAGATCGGTGGTGAGGCGGTAGCCGTCGGCCAGCTCCACCGCCATGGGGTGGGCCGACCCGGGGACGCCCTCCCGCACCGCCCGGGCGCGGTTGCCGAGGTAGCTCTCCACGCCCAGGCCGCGCAGCCCGGTCCGCAGAGCGGCCGCGGCCCACTCGTCGAGCTGGCGCTCCACCAGGTGCGGCCCCTGGTGGACGATCTCCACGGCGAGCCCGAGCGCGGCGAGCGCCCGGGCGGTGCTGACGCCCAGCACCCCGCCGCCCACCACGACCGCCCGCCGGGCCGCGGCCGCCTCCTCCGTGAGACGGGCGCAGTCGGCGAGGGTGCGCAGCGCGTGGACACCGTCCCGCAGCCCGGTGCCGTCCGGGCGGCGCACCCCGCGGATGGGCGGGAGCACCGGGTTGGCGCCGGTGGCCAGGACCAGTGCGTCCCAGGGCTCCGTCCGGCCGCCGGCCAGGGTGAGGGTGCGGGCGGCCGGGTCCACGGCCACCACCTCGCAGCCGGGGCGCAGTCGGGCGCCGCCGAGCGGCAGGGCGATCGCCTCGGCGTCGTAGCGCCCGGTCAGCACGTCGGCGAGCAGCACCCGGTTGTACGGGGCCCGGGGCTCGGCCCCGTAGAGCGTGACATCGGCGGTGCCGCCGAGGGCCCGGTACCGCTCGGCGAACCGGGCGGCTGCCATCCCGGCGCCGACGACGGCGATACGGGTACGGGGCGGGCGGCCCGTCATGACCGGTCCGCCCGGGCGGCGGCCTGCGACGGGGCCGCCTTGGTGCGCAACGGCCCCGGCTCTCGTACCGGCTCCGGCGTCCGTACCGCCCCCGCCCGGGCAGCCGGACCCGCAGACCCGGGCGCCCGGTGACCGTCCGGTGCGGTCGGCCCCGGAGACCCGGGCGCCCGGTGACCGCCCGGCTCAACCGCCCCCGCCCTCGCCTGAGCGGCCGCCCCCGGGAAGCTGCCCCGGGAGGCCGCCCCCGCCCCCCGCACCGCCTCGGTGCGCACCGCCTCCACCCGCACCGCGCAGACCTTGAACTCGGGCATCCGGGAGGTCGGGTCCAGCGCCGGGTTGGTGAGGGTGTTGGCCCGGCCGGCGCCCGGCCAGTGGAAGGGCATGAACACCGTGTCGGGGCGGATGGTGTCGGTGATCCGGGCCGGGGCGACCGCACGGCCGCGCCGCGAGGTCACCGCCAGCAACTCCCCCTCGGTCACCGCGAGCCGTCGCGCCAGCAGCGGGTGCAACTCCACGAAGGGGCCGGGCGCGGCCGCGTTGAGGGCGTCGACCCGCCGGGTCTGGGCGCCGCTCTGGTACTGGGCCAGCACCCGGCCGGTGGTGAGGTAGAGCGGGTAGTCGGCGTCGGGCTCCTCCGCCGCCGGGCGGTGGCCGGCGGCGGTGAACCGGGCCCGGCCGTCCGGAGTGGCGAAGGCGTCCAGGAAGAGCCGGGGGGTGCCGGGGTGGTCCTCGGCCGGACAGGGCCAGAACACCCCGTCCTCGGCCCGGATCCGCTCGTAGCCGATGCCCGCGTAGTCCGCCTGACCGCCGGCCGAGGCGCGGCGCAGCTCCTCGAAGACCGTCTCCGGGTCGTCCGGGAAGCCGTCCGGCACCCCCAGCCGCCGGGCCAGTTCCCGCAGCAGCCACAGATCGCCGCGTACCCCCTTGGGCGGGTCCACCGCCCGCTCCCGCAGGATCACCCTGCCCTCCAGATTGGTCATGGTGCCCCGCTCCTCGGCCCACTGGAGGCTGGGCAGCACCACATCGGCGAGCGCGGCCGTCTCGGAGAGCACCAGATCGCTGACGACCAGCAGATCGAGCGAGCGCAGCCGGGCCGTCACATGGGCGGCGCGCGGGGCGGAGACCACCGGGTTGGAACCCATCAGCAGCAGCCCGCGCACCCCGTCCGGGCCCGGGGCGCCGAGGCTGTCCAGCAGCTCATACGCCGAACGGCCGGAGCGCGGAAGGGAGTCGGGGTGGACGCCCCAGACGGCGGCGACATGGGCGCGGGCCGCCGGGTCTTCGATGGAGCGGTAGCCGGGGAGCTGGTCGGCCTTCTGGCCGTGCTCCCGGCCGCCCTGCCCGTTGCCCTGCCCGGTCAGGCAGCCGTAACCCGAGTATCTCCGGCCCGCCTTGCCGGCCGCCAGGCAGAGGTTGATCCAGGCGCCCACGGTGTCGGTGCCCTTGCTCTGCTGCTCCGGGCCGCGCGCGGTGAGCACCATCCCGGTGGCGGCCCGGCCGAACAGCTCGGCGGCCCGGCGCAGTTGCGGCACCGGGACGCCGGTGAGCCGCTCCACCCGCTCCGGCCAGTGCGCCATGGCGGCCGCCCGGGCCCGCTCCCAGCCGCTGGTGCGGGCCTGGACGAAGCCGGTGTCCACCATCCCCTCGGCGACCAGCAGATGCAGCAGGCCCAGCGCCAGCGCCAGATCACCGCCGGGCTGCGGCGCCAGGTGCAGATCGGCCAGCTCGGCGGTACGGGTGCGGCGCGGGTCGACCACGATCAACGTGCCGCCGTTATCCCGCAGTTCGCGGAAGTTGCGGAGGGCGGGCGGCATGGTCTCGGCCGGGTTGCCGCCGACCAGGATCAGGCAGCCGGTGTGCGGGATGTCGGCGAGCGGGAAGGGCAGGCCCCGGTCCAGGCCGAAGGCGAGCCGGTTGGCGGCGGCGGCCGAGGACATGCAGAAGCGGCCGTTGTAGTCGATGTTGGCGGTGCCCAGCACCACCCGGGCGAACTTGCCCAGTTGGTATGCCTTCTCGTTGGTCAGCCCGCCCCCGCCGAACACCCCGACCGCATCCGCCCCGTGCTCGGCGCGGATCGCCGCGAAACCCTCGGCGACCCGGTCCAGCGCCTCCTCCCAGCCTGCCTCCCGCAGCTCCCCGCGCTTCCCGCGCTCCCGCACCAGCGGCACCGTCAGCCGGTTCGCCGACCCGAGCAGGGCGGCCGCGGACTGGCCCTTTCCGCACAGCGCACCCCGGTTGACCGGGAACTCCGGCCGCGCCACCACCTGCGTCCCGACCCCCTCGTCGTCCGGGGTGAGACGCATCCCGCACTGCAACGAGCAGTACGGGCAGTGGGTGTCGGTGGCGGTCGTCGTCATGGCGACCACGGTGGCCGCGGGGCGTTACGCCGCCTTGTCGCCCGCGTTGCGGCGGCGGTACACGTCCCTCACGGCGCGGGCCCGGCCCGGTGCGGGGCAGGACATCAGCCGTAACACGGTGGAGCGGTTGTCTCACCGGTATGTGACACCGGGGCAACGCACCGGTAACGCCGCGGGCCCAGCCTCTGGTCCATGGGCACCTCCGCTGACCTCACCCCGACCGACGGCCCGCTGACCGGCTTCACCGTCGGCGTGACCGCCGCGCGCCGGCGCGAGGAGCTGGTGGCGCTGCTGACCCGGCGCGGGGCCCGGGTGGTCAAGGCCCCGGCGCTGCGCATCCTGCCGCTGGAGGACGATGTGGCGCTGCACCGGGCGACCGAGCGGTGCCTGAGTACGCCGCTCGACTATGTGGTGGCGACCACCGGGGTGGGCTGGCGCGGCTGGATGAGCGCGGCCGACGGCTGGGGCCACGGCGCCGCGCTGGCCGCCGCCTGCCGGGGCGCCGCCGTGCTCTCCCGCGGCCCCAAGGCGACCGGCGCGGTGCGGGCGAGTGGGCTGGACGAGACCTACTCCCCCGAGAGCGAGGCCACCGACGAGCTGCTGACCTGGCTGCTGGCCCGCCCGCTGGCCGGGCGGCGGATCGCGGTGCAGGAGCACGGCCTGCCGCTCACCGCGTTCACCGCGGCGCTACGGGAACGGGGTGCCGAGGTCGTCCCGGTGCCGGTCTACCGGTGGGCCCCGCCGGAGGACCCGGGCCCGGTGCGCCGGCTGGTCGAGCAGACCGTACGCCGCGAGGTGCACGCGCTCACCTTCACCAGCGCGCCCGCCATCACCGCCCTGCTGGAGACCGCGGCCGCCGACGGGCTGCGGGAGCGGCTGCTGGAGGCGATGGCCGCCGACGTCCTGCCGGTCTGCGTCGGCCCGGTCTGCGCCCGGCCGCTGCTGGACGCCGGGCTGCCGGCGATCTGGCCCGGCCGCGGCCGCCTCGGCGCCCTCGTCCGCACCCTCACCGAGACCCTGCCCGCCCGCGGCCGCCGCACCCTGGAACTGGGCGACCGCACCCTGATCCTCCAGGGCAACGCCCTGCTCGCCGACGGCACCAGCCACTGGCTCTCCCCGAAGGGCGCGGCCCTGCTGCGGGCGCTGGCCGAGAAGCCCGGCTGGGTGCTCAGCCGCGCCGAACTGCTCCGCCGCGCCTGGCCCGACACCCCGGCGGACGAGCACGCCGTGGAGACCGCGATCGCCCGCCTCCGCTCCTCCCTGGGCCCGCACGGCAAGCTCATCCGCACCGTCCCCAAACGCGGCTACCGGCTGGCGGTGTCCTGACCATGAACCCGCCGCCCTCCCCCCGTACCACCCGCGTCTCCCCACCCCCACTCCTCGCCGTGGCCCACGGCACCCGGGACCCGGCCGGAGTCGCGGTGACCGAGGCCCTGGTCGACCGGGTCCGGGCAACCCGCCCCGGCCTCCAGGTCGAGCTGTGCTTTCTCGACCTGGTCGCCCCCTCCCTCCCCCAGGCACTGGCCCGGCTCCGCGGCGAAGTGGTCCTGGTGCCGCTGCTGCTCGGCGCGGGCTACCACGTCCGCACCGACATCCCCGAGGCCCTGGCCGCCGCCCCCTGGCTGCGCGCCCGCACCGCCCGCGCGCTCGGCCCCGACCCACTCCTCGCCGGGGCCCTCCGCGACCGCCTCACCGACGCCGGGTGGCGGCCCGGGGACGGACCCGTCGTCCTCGCGGCGGCCGGCTCCACCGACCCGGGCGCCAACGCCGACGCCGCCGCGATGGCCGCCCTGCTGCACGACCGCCTCCCCGGCACCGACGAGGTCGTCCCCGCCTACCTCTGCGCCGCCGGCCCCACCCCCGCCGAGGCGGTCGCCGCCCTGCGCGCCCAGGGCCACCCCAAGGTCGCCATCTCCGGGTATCTCCTCACCCCCGGCTTCTTCACCCGCCGCGCCGCCCACTCCGGAGCCCCCCTCACCTCCGCCCCCCTCGGCAACCACCAGGCGGTGGCCCGGCTGGTGCTCCACCGCTACGACGAGGCCCGTGCCTGCCCCGTGCCGTCTTGACCGCGTACAGTCGGCGAGGTTGGTCAGGGGAGGGAAACCCGCACGTGAAGCACCACATCACCCACCGCGTCGTGACCGCGATGCTCTGTGCCGCCGCCGTGGTCACGGCCGGCTGCGGCCCGGACGGCACCGGCGCCGACCCGAAGGGCACCGCGCCGGCGGCCGGGTCGAAGCACCCCTTCGACACCATGACGCCCGAGCAGATCAACGACGAGGCCGGGAAGGCTTTCAGGAGCGCGGCCAGCGTGCGCCTGACCGGCAAGGCATCGGAGGGCGGCCGGCAGGTGGAGGTCGACCTGGCGGTGGACGTCCGCGGCTCCTGCAACGGCACGGTCGGCACCTCCGCGGGGAGCCTGCGCCTCATCAAGAAGGGCTCGCTCGTCCACGTCAAGGCCAAGGAGGATTTCTGGCGGGCCACCTTCAGCCGCGGGATGACGGCCGAGCAGGCGGCGAAGATGGTCGCCCTCTTCAAGGGCCGCTGGATCAAACCTCCGAGAACGCTGTCGGAGACCCTGGGTGGCCTCTGCGACGGTCTCGGCGCCCGGATCGAGGCGCTGAGCTCCGAATCCGGCACGAACCTCGTCCGGGAGGCCGACTCCACCGTGGGCGGCCGGCCGTCAGCCGTGCTCACGGAGAGGACCGGGTCCCAGACCACGACCATCCACATCGCCAAGAAGGGCAAGCCCTACCTCCTGAGGGGCACGGTCACCGGCGACGCCCCCGTGGACCTGGTCTTCTCCGACCACGGCAAGCCCGTCGACACCACCCCTCCGCCGCCCGACCAGGTCCTCGACCCCACCACCATCCGGCCGATCCCGCGCAGGCCGAGCCCGTCGGGCGCGCACCCGGGCGCGGCGCCCAGCGCCGACGGCCAGGGCACCCGTTCCGGTTGACGGACGAGGCCGTCCCGGCGGCCCCTCACCCCTCGGAGCTGACCTCACGACCGATCGTGCGGCCGGCCGTTCACCGCAGGTCGAGCATCATCATCTCGTGCGGATCAGCCCCGGGCCACGGGCGCGCCTCGCCGACCCTGCGATACCCCCACGCCCGGTACGCGGCCGCGGCCGCCCTGCTGTCCGGGTGGACGTTGAGCAGGATCCGCTCGGCTTCCGCACCTTCGAGCAGGGCGTCGTGCAACCGACGGGCGATGCCCTGCCCGCGCCAGGCGGCGCGCACGGCGAGTTCCATCAGGCCGAACGTCCGCCGGCCGTCCTCGTAGCGCATCTCGTCGGATACGGGCTCGGTCAGCTGCTCCCACCAGCCCGTCCGCGGCCCGAGGGGATGGCCGTACGCCATTCCGGCGGCCTCGCCGTCCGAAGCGCGTGCCAGGGCACCGCGAAAGCCGGCCTTGCGGGTCTGCGACCGGAATCGACGGAACGCGGCCGCGACCTCCGTCCCGGTCTCCTCGTAGGGAGGCTCGGCGAACGTCTCCGCGTAGACCAGCCGGAACGCCTCCTCGGCTCCGGCGGCGGCCGGGCCGTCGAGCCGCTGCACGGCGATCTGTTCCGGTGGACTCATCGGGCGCCCCCTCTCATACGGTTTCGCTGATGCGCGCCACGCACGCGCGGGCGATTCGGCTGTCGACTTCCCCGGCCGCCCGCCGGAAACCGTGCATCCTGCCCAGCAGTCGGGGCGACGCGATGCCGCCCCAGGTGTCCAGGGCATTCCAGCGTCGGCGCACGCACGCTTGCAGCGGCCCGCGCGACGACCCAGTCGGCCGCCTCCCGTACCCCCTCACCCCTTGGACCTAGGTCCCGGCTGGTTCTCCGGTCCGATGCGGGCGCTCGGGGCCGCGGTTAGCGTTCCCGGTGTGCTGCCCTCATCGACCACCACCGCGTCCCAGTCCCCCACCGCCGCCGGTGACCCGCGCGGCGGGCATCCTGTGGGGGTGAGCGACGAGGAGTTCCGTGCCGCGATGTCCCGGCTGACCGGCGGAGTGGTGCTGGTGACGGCCCATGACCCGGACGAGGGCCCGAGGGGCGAGGACATCGGGATGACGGCGACGGCCTTCCTGTCGGTGTCCCTGGACCCGCCGCTGGTGCTGGTGAGCCTGCGCAACGGCTCCCGGATGGACGATCTGCTGGCCGAGCAGCCGCTGTGGGGTGTCTCGGTGCTCTCCGAGGCCCAGCGGCAGGTGGCCGGCCGGTTCAGCATGAAGGGCCGGGTCAGCGACCGGCTGCTGTTCGCGGACGTCCCGCACGGGCGCGGCCCGGCGAGCGGGGCGCCGCTGCTGGCGGGCTCGCTGGCCACGCTGGAGTGCCGTACCCATGAGCGCGTGGCGGCGGGCGACCACACCCTGGTCATCGGCCGGGTGCTCGCCACCGAGCTGCCCGCCCCGGAGGCCCGGCCGCTGACCTACTTCCGCGGCCGCTACCACCACCTGGGGTAGGGGTAGGGACCCGCCAGTCCGCGGACTACGCCGGTCAGCCCCAGTCCTTGGGCGAGCGGCCGCGCTTGGTCTGGGAGCGCTGCTTCTTCTCCCGCAGCCGCCGCTCGTTGATCCCCCGCGGCACCTTGGTGGGCCGGCGCGGCCGGGGCGGGGGCGCGGTCGCCTCGGCGAGCAGCGCGGCCAGCCGGACGGCGGCGGTCTCGCGGTTGCGCCACTGCGAACGGTGCTCGGAGGCGCGTACGGAGACCACCCCGCCCACCAGCCGCCCCTCCAGCCGTCGCAGGGCGCGCTCCTTCCACACCGGCGGCAGCGCCTCGGTGCGCGCCAGGTCGAAGCGCAGCTCCACCTGGGAGTCGCTGGTGTTGACGTGCTGGCCGCCCGGCCCGGAGGAACGAGAGAAGCGCCACTGGAGCTCGGCCTCGGGCAGGCAGACCGAACCGCGGATGACATGGGGACCGGACATGTCCTCCATGGTTCCCGCCGCACCGGCTCCCGTCACCCGTTTTTCCTCCTGGGAGTCCGCGCGGGCCTGGAACCAGCCGGGGCCGCCGCGCGTTCCTGGCTGTGACGCCCCTCAACGGCGCACCCGCAGGAACCGAGAACACCGAGGAACCGAGGAAAGGGATCCCATGGCTGTAAGCCTGTCCAAGGGCGGCAACGTCTCGCTGACCAAGGAGGCACCCGGCCTGACCGCCGTCACCGTGGGCCTCGGCTGGGACGTCCGCACCACCACCGGCACCGACTTCGACCTCGACGCCTCCGCGATCGGCGTGGACGGCTCCGGCCGGGTCGCCTCGGACGCGCACTTCGTCTTCTTCAACAACAAGTCCACGCCGGACCAGACGATCGTGCACACCGGCGACAACCGCACCGGTGAGGGCGGCGGCGACGACGAGCAGATCAACGTCAACCTGGCCGGGCTCCCCGCCAACGTCGACAAGATCGTCTTCCCGGTCTCCATCTACGACGCGGTCAGCCGCTCGCAGAACTTCGGCCAGGTCCGCAACGCCTACATCCGCGTCGTCAACCAGGCCGGCGGCGGCGAGATCGCCCGCTACGACCTGAGCGAGGACGCCGCCACCGAGACCGCGATGGTCTTCGGCGAGCTGTACCGCAACGGCGCCGAGTGGAAGTTCCGCGCGGTGGGCCAGGGTTACGCCTCCGGCCTGGAGGGCATCGCCCGCGACTTCGGCGTCAACATCTGAGTCGAGCCGGGCAAATCGCAGGTCACGGGGCGCCCGGCGGGCACGGTCATCGGCCGGCCTCCGGGCGCCCCTCCCCGTACAGCCAGGCCTGCCACAGCGCGGACAGGTCCCGCCCGCCGGCGCGCCGCTCGACGAAGGCGGTGAAGTCGGCGGTGGAGGCGTTGCCGTGCCGGTGCGCGGCGGCCCAGTCCCGCAGGATGCCGAAGAAGACCCGGTCGCCCACCGCCCGGCGCACCTGGTGCAGCACCATCGCGCCCCGCTCGTAGACCGGCGCGCCCGAGATGTCCGCGGCGCCGGGCGGGGCGGCCGGCGGGAACGCCCAGTTGCGGTCGTCGGCGTACGCGGTGGCGAACCGCCGTGACACCGGGGTGCCCTCGGTGTCCTCCCCGTAGAGCCACTCCGCGTAGGTGGCGAACCCCTCGTTGAGCCACATGTCCCGCCAGGACTCGGGCGACACCGAGTTGCCGTACCACTGGTGGGCCAGCTCATGGACCAGGGTGGCCAGGTCCAGGGTGCCGCTGCCGAAGAAGGGGCGGTTCTGGGTCTCCAGGGCGTACCCGGCGTCCACCGCGGGGTCCACGATCACCCCGGTGGAGGAGAAGGGGTACGGGCCGAAGCGGCGCTCGGCCCAGGCCAGTACCTCGGGGAGGCGGTCGGTGGGCCCGTCCGCCGTGCCCCGCACCGCGCTGTGCACGGGCAGGCCGTCCGGGGTGCGGGCCGCGGTGGTCCGGTAGCGGCCGATGGCGAGGGTGGCGAGGTAGCTGGCCATGGGCTGGGTGGTTCGCCACTCGTATGTGGTCTTACCGGGGACGGGGGCGGGTGCGGGCTTCGGAGCGGCGGCCGGTTCGCCGTTGGAGACGGCCGCCAGGCCCCGTGGCACGGTCACCGCGAGGCGGTAGGTGGCCTTGTCGGAGGGGTGGTGGTTGCCGGGGAACCAGGTGGCCGAGCCGGCCGGCTGCCCGAGCGCCACCGCCCCGTCGGGGGTCCGCAGCCAGCCCTCCCGCGACCCGTCGGCGTCGGTGAGGGTGCGCGGGCGCCCGGTGTAGCGGACGACGGTACGGAAGTCGGCGCCCTTGCGCAGGGCGGTGCCCGGCCGCACGGTCAGCTCGCCGCCGACTCGGGTGACGGGGGCGCGGCGGCCGTCCACGGTGACGGAGGTGACGGTGAGCCCGGTCAGGTCCAGGTTGAAGGCGCTGAGGTCCTGAGTGGCCCGGGCGGCGATTCCGGCGGTGCCGGTCAGCCGGGCGGTCGCCGGGTCGTAGGCGAGGTCCAGGTCGTAGTGGCGGACGTCGTAACCGCCGTTGCCCAGCCGGGGGAAGTACGGGTCCCCCACCCCGGCCGCGCCCGGAGTGGCCCGTGCGGCCTCCTTCGCCGCTCCGCCGCCTTGTGCCGCGCCCCCGCAACCCGTGGCCACCCCCGCGGTGAGCACCCCCGCGAGCAGGAGCCCGGCGGCGCGGGACGGGCCGCGGCCGCGGGCGGGGAAGGCGGGGGTACGGGGGCGGGGGCGCACTCCTCCGATCGTACGAACCCCGCCGGTGATCGCACCCGGGGGCGACCGCTGCTCCGAACCTCGGTCCGGGCGGGGCCCGTCCGCTCAGCGGCCGAGCGCGGCCACGCCCGCCTTCGCGTACTGCTCGTCCTGTGCCCCGCTGGGCGCGCCGGCCACGCCGACCGCGGCGATCGGACCGCCCTCGGCGGTGACCGGGGCGCCGCCCGCCAGGAACAGGGTCCCGGGGATGTCCTTCAGCTGGGGCGCCGAGGCGAGCCGGCCGGCCAGCTCGGAGGTGGGGGCGTTCCAGGAGACCGCGGTGAACGCCTTGCGCTCGGCCGACTCGTAGGACTGCGGGCCGGCGCCGTCCCCGCGCAGGGTCACGATGGTGTTGCCGTTGCGGTCGACCACGGCGACGGTGACCCGCTGGCGGTCCTTCTCGGCGGCGTCCAGCGCGGCCTGGGCGGCGCGGGTGGCGGCGTCCACGGTGAGGTGGGTGGTGCGGGTGGTCAGGCCGCGGGGCACGGAGGGCGATGTGGCGGCCTCGGGGGCGGTGGGCGCGGCGGCGTTGGCGGAGAGCGCGCCGAAGGTGCCGGCACCGAGCGCGGCGGCCGCGGCGACGGCCCCGGTCAGCAGCCCGGCCCGGACCCGCCGGGAGGGGCGCCGACGGGTGCGGGGGGTGGGGGTGGTGTCCATGAAGGGCTCTCCTCGTGTCGGGTGGTACGGGGTGGTGGCTGGTGCCTCCGGATGCCTCTGGATCGATGCTCGGGGCGTCCGGGGCGGGTCCGGGTCAGCCGATCGGTTGATACCGGGCCGAGGGCCCGGGGGGAGGATGAACGGACGACCGGGACGTGTGAGAGGAGGCGCCGGTGGAGCATCCTGAGCGACTGCGGACGGCCGCCGACCCGGACGGGCGGTGGCTGGCGCGGGTCATGCGGGCCGCGTTCTTCCTGCTGCTCGGCGCCTCGCTGGCCCGCTTCCTGCTGCGCCACCCGTGGGCGGACCGGGGCGGCTGGGTGGTCGCCCTGTCGGCGGTGCTGGCGCTGCTGTACGTGGTCGGGGAGGCCGCCGACCGGTCCGCCGCGCGGCGGCTGGGGTGGCTGGGCGCGGTGGCCGCGGTGTGGGTGGTGCTGGTGGTGCTCGCGCCCAGCTTCGCCTGGTGCGCGGTGCCGCTGCTCTACACCGGGCTGCGCACCCTGCCCACCCGCGCCTCGCTCGCCCTGGTCGTGCTGCTCACCGCGTTTGTGATGGCGGCGCAGCTGCGGCTGGCCGACGGTGCCGGGTTCGACCCGAACCTGCTGGTGGCGCCGCCCGCGGTGGCCGCCGTGGCGACCGCGGTGTTCGTGCACGCCCAGCGTCAGTCGGCCCGCCAGAACGCGCTCATCGACGATCTGGTGCGCACCCGGCGGGCGCTGGCGGAGACCGAGCGGCGGGCGGGCGCGCTGGCCGAGCGGCAGCGGCTGTCGATGGAGATCCACGACACCCTGGCGCAGGGCCTGTCCAGCCAGCGGATGCTGCTCCAGGCGGCCGAGCGGGTCTGGGACGAGGACCCGGCGACCGCCCGCCGCCATACGCGTACCGCCGCGGCCGGTGCCGAGCACGGCCTCGCCGAGGCCCGCCGCTTCGTCCACGATCTGGCCCCCGCCGACCTGGCCCGCGGCGGCGGTCTGGAGGAGGCGCTGGCGGCGGTGGCCGCCCGGGAGTCGGCGGTGGTCCGGGTGGACGGGGCGCCGGGCGTGGCGGTGCCCGAGCGGGTGCGGGCGGCGCTGGTACGGATCGCCCAGGGCGCCCTGGCCAACGTACGCGAGCACGCGGCGGCCGGGGCGGCGGCGGTGACCCTGACCTATCTGGACGACCAGGTGGTGCTGGACGTCACCGACGACGGCCGCGGCTTCGACCCCGGGGCGGTGGCGGCCGGGCCGGGGACCGGGGCGGGGCGCGGGCACGGGCTGCCCGCGATGCGCGCCCGGGTCGGGCAGCTCGGCGGCACCCTGACCGTGGAGTCCGCGCCCGGCGAGGGCACCGTGCTGTCCGCCGCGATCCCGCTGCACCGCCCGGAGGTGACCGGATGACCGGGCCCGTACGGGTGCTGATCTGCGACGACCACGCGGTGGTACGCGCCGGGCTGCGCGCCCTGCTGGACAGCGCCGAGGGCATCGCGGTGGCCGGGGAGGCGGCCGGTGGGGAGGAGGCGGTCGCCATGGCGGCCAAGCTGCGGCCGGACGTGGTGCTGATGGACCTCCAGCTGGGCCCGGGTATCGACGGGGTGGCGGCCACCCGCCGGATCACCGCCGCGACGGGTCGGGAGGCGCCCCGGGTGCTGGTGCTCACCACCTATGACACGGACGCCGACGTCAGCCGGGCGATCGGCGCCGGGGCGACCGGCTATCTGCTGAAGGCGGAGCGCCCCGAGGAGCTGTTCGCCGCGGTGCACGCCGCCGCGCGGGGCCGTACCACCCTGTCCGCCCCGGTCGCCCGCCGCGCCACCACCGCGCCCGCCGCCCCCGCGCTCACCCCGCGCGAACGGGACATCCTGGCCCAGCTGGCCCACGGCCTCGGCAACCGGGAGATCGCCCGCGCCCTGTTCATCAGCGAGGCCACGGTCAAGACCCACCTGGGCCGGATCTACGCCAAGCTCGGCGTGGACACCCGGGCGGGCGCGGTGGCGGTGGCGAAGGAGCGGCGGTTGCTGGGGTGAGCGGCCCGGGCCCCGGAATCAGGGGAACTCGGCGGTGTCGAGGTCGAAGCCGAGCGGCTCGGGGAGGGGGATGGTCGCGCCGAACTTGTAGGTGGCCTTGCGGCGGTAGTCGTCATCACCGCCGGTGGGCCCGGAGGGTTCGGTGCAGAGCACGACGTGCCGCGCCTCCCGGTCGACGCACAGGTAGACCGGAATACCGGCCCGGGCGTAGCACCGGGACTTTCTGACCCGGTCGTTGAAGGCGGTGGCGGCCGAGGTGACCTCCCCGACGAGCAGCACCGCGGCAGGGTCCTGGTACAGGTCCTCGTTGCAGAAGCTGCGCCTCCGCGCCACCACGATGTCGGGCTCGGCCCGGCCGGCCGCCGGTTCGGGCTCGCCCGGTACCGGCCCGGCGGGCAGCAGCAGGCCGAGCCTGCGGTAGCAGTTCAGCCCTCGGCGCTGGTCCGCGACCTGGTCGGCGATCCGCGCCAGGATCACCGCGTGGTTGCCGTCCATGAGGGGCCAGAGGTGGATGACCCCCTCCAGCAGCTCCACCCGCCAGCCCTCGGGGGCGACCGCCGTGAAGACCTCGAAGGCCTCTCCGGTGAGGAGGCACGGGACGCGTTCCCGCAGCCGATCGAGCAGCGCCCGGTAGTCCTCGTCCTCGTCGGACTCGTCACCGTCCCAGGCGTACGGCTCCCCCGCCGTACCGACGGCGTGCGCCTCCGCCATCTCCCCCACCTCCGTCACCTCGTCGTTCCCCGACGGCTCACAGCCTCCGCCGGCGATCCGCCCCCCGCCGCCGGATCCGCCCCCGTTCGCTCGAACGTGTGAGCAGCGCCCCGCCCCGCCGTGGCACCATCGCCTACGTGCTCGACATCGGCTACTCGCTCTCCCGCCGCTTCCCCGACCCGCCGCAGACGGACTACCGGCGGGCGGAGGTGCACGCCCTGCGGCACGACCTGTTCTGCGGGGACGTCTACCTCGCCGACACCAAGGCGGACCGCGAGGTGTCCACCGCCTGGGGATGGGTGCCGGTGCTGGACTTCGCCTGGGCGCTCTGCGACATCGTCGAACGGCTCGACACCGACCCACTCGGCAACCGCGCCGCCCGCCCGCAGTACGCCGAGCTGGACTTCACCGAGTCCGCCGACCGGATGCTGTTCGAACGCCGCTTCGGCTGGGTGGACGTCGAGGCGGACTGGATGCCGGGCGACGAACCACCGCTCACCTTCGGCCACGCCGAGCTGCGCCGGGAGGCCCGCGACTTCCTGCACGACCTGCTCGCCGACCTCACCGACCTGCACGAGGGCCTGGCCGACAACCCGGCCGTCTGGGACCTCCAGGCCCGCTTCCCCCGGCTGCCGTAAGGCCCTGCTGCGGCGCGGGTCCCGGCCTCAGGGGGTCAGGGCGTCAGGTCGAGGACGCGGACCGGCTCACCGATCCACCGGTCGGGCGCGGTGGTGGCGATGATCGCCCCGTCAGGGCGGTCCGGAGTCGGCTGGGCCGCGTACTGGCAGTGCGCCGCCGCCCAGGTGTCATGCCGGGCCACGGCCAAGGCTGCCGGGAGGTCCAAGTCGAGCACGGTGATCCCCGATAGTGCGGCCAGGTGTTCCGTCGTACCGGGACGGACGCGGTCGGCTTCGACGAGCGCGCACGCCGGGGCGTACAGGTACCAGCCGGTCTGGGCATGGGCGCGGTGGATGAGCCGGGAGGCGAGGACGTTGCCCTGGCCGACCGCGGCCATCGCGGTGTCGTCCAGGACGATGTGCATGGCGTCGCTCACCGGGCAGCCGCCCGGGCCAGGCGGCGGTCCAGCTCGCTGTCGAGCTCCTGCTCCTCGACCGGGGTCGGCGCGTAACCGTTCCATGTGCGCAGCGCGGCCCTGGCCTGCTCGGCCCGCGCGGCACGCTCGTCCGGGGTGAGCAGGGTCTCGGCGAGCCGCGCCAGATAGGCACGCAGCGACATGCCCTCCTCCGCCGCTATGGCCGCAAGTCGGTCACGGGCCTCTTCGGGAATGCGGACGTTGGCGTCAGGCATCATGGGGCTCCGTCCATGCGAAGGATACGGGTACGTACCCGTATCCTAGCGGGAACGAAGCTGGCCGCCTACGTGGCCGGGCTCTCGATCAGCGCGATCCGGTTGCCGTCCGGGTCGTGTACGGCGGCGAACCGCACCCGCCCCGTGCCCGGCTCGACCGGGCCCGCCGTGATGCCCCGGTCCGCCAGCTCCGCGAGCGCCCGGTCCAGGTCGTCCACGACCAGGTTGAACAGGCCCGCACCGGCCTGCTCCGGCGCCCGGTAGACCTGCACCCAGCCGGAGGACGCCACATGCCAGTCGGCGAGGCCGTCCATCGGCGTGGCGTCGGCCGGGCGCCCGAACAGCCGCTCGTACCACTCGGTCGCGGTGGCCATGTCGCGTACGGCCGCGACGGCGAGAACATGGGTGAAGGACATGGGGCGGTTCCCTTCCGGTCGTCTCCGGTCACCGGTCACCGGTCACCCGGTCGCTGGCGTATCGGCGTATCGGCGTATCGGCGTATCGGCGTATCGGTTCTCCCAGGATCGCCCGGGATCACCCGCCCCGCACCGGTGTCACATCCGGGCGACGGCCGGAGTCCTGGTGACGTACCGACTCGCACCCACACCTCAGGGAGCACCCCATGCCGAGCACCCCGTCGTCCGCCGCCGCCCGCCGCCCCGCCGTCACCGTGATCGGGGCCGGGCTGGCCGGGCTGACCGCCGCCATCAGCGCCGCCGAGGCCGGGGCCGCCGTCACCGTGTACGAGGCGCACACCCGGCCCGGCGGCCGGGCCCGTACCGCCGACGGCCCCTACCGCACCAACGAGGGCCCGCACGCCCTCTACAGCGGCGGCGCCGCATGGGCGTGGCTCAAGCCGCGGGGACTGCTCCGCCCGCTCGCCGCGCTGCCGCTGCGCGAGGCCGCCCGCTTCCGGTTCCTCCGGGACGGGCGGCTGCGCCGCACCCCGCCGCCCGGTCTGCTCCGGCTGACCCGGGTGCGTACCGACGCCGCCCCCGTCGACCTCTCCTTCACCGACTGGGCGACCGGGCTGGCCGGCCCCGCCGCCGCCCGGGCCGCGGCGCACTTCGCGGCGGTGGGCACCTTCCACCACGACCCCGGCTCCCTCTCCGCCCGCTTCGTCCAGGAGCGGCTGCGCCGGTCCGCCGCCCTGCCGCCGCAGGCCCACTTCGTACGCGGCGGCTGGGGCCGGCTGGTGGACCGGATGGCCGCCCGCGCCCGGGACCTCGGCGTGGTGATCGAGACCTCCGCCCGGCTGGACGCGCCACCCTCCGGGGGCGGCCCGGTCATCGTGGCGACCTCGCTCGACGCGGCCCGAGCCCTGCTGGGCGACCCCTCGCTGAGCTGGACCGGTGGGCGCACGGTGCTGCTGGACCTGGCGCTGCGGCAGCGGACCGGCGACCCGTTCGTGGTCTCCGACCTGGACGCGCCGGGCTGGCTGGAGCGGTACACCGCCCAGGACCCGGGGTTGGCCCCTGCCGGAGAGCAGCTGTTCCAGGGGCAGTTCCCGATCGCGCCCGAGCAGACCAAGGCCGACGGGCTGGCCCACGCCGAGCGGGTGCTCGACACCGCCTGCCCCGGCTGGCGCGACCGCGAGCGGTACCGCACCGCCAGTGTGGCGAGCGGGCGCACCGGCGCGGTGGACCACCCCGGCACCACCTGGCGGGACCGCCCGGCGATCGACCGCGGCGACGGGTTGCTGCTCGCCGGTGACCAGGTCGCGGCGCCGGGCCTGCTGGCCGAGGTGGCCTTCGCCAGCGGCGCGCGAGCCGCCTCCCTCGCACTGAGGGCGCTCCGGCTGGAGCCCGGCCGCGTCTGACGGCCGGTTCGGCCCGCCAGGCCCTTGACCTCAAGCAAACTTGAGGACCGAGGCTCGTCGGCGTACCCACCGCTGGACGCGCCTGAGGAGAGCCCGCCATGCACGCCGTACGTCTGCACGCCTTCGGCCCCGCCGAGAACCTCGTGTACGAGGAGACCGCCGACCCCGTACCCGCCCCCGGACAGGTGCGGATCGCCGTCGCCGCCGCCGGGGTGCATCTGCTCGACACCGTGCTGCGCGAGGGAGAGCAGGGCCCGTTCCCCGCCCCCACCGAACTGCCCACCATCCCGGGGCGGGAGGTCGCCGGGACCGTGGACCGGCTTGGCGAGGGCACCGACCCCGGCTGGCTGGGCAAGCGCGTCGTCGCCCATCTGGGCATGGTGCCCGGGGGCTACGCCGAGCTGGCCGTGACCGACACCGCGCGGCTGCACGAGATCCCGGACCGGCTGGACGCCGCCGAGGCCGTCGCCATGATCGGCACCGGCCGTACCGCCCTCGGCATCCTCCAGTCCTCGGCCCTCCGCCCCGGCGACACCGCCCTGGTCCTGGCCGCCGCCGGCGGCATCGGCACCCTGCTGGTGCAGCACGCCAGGACCGCCGGGGCCACCGTGGTCGGCCTGGCCGGGGGACCCGAGAAGACCGCCCTGGTCCGGGCCAACGGCGCCGACCTGGCGGTGAACTACCTGCGCCCCGACTGGCCCGAGCAGGTCCGGGCGTATCTGGGCGAACGCCGGGCCACCGAGGTGTTCGACGGCGTCGGCGGGGACACCGCACAGGCCGCCGTGGACCTCCTCGGCCCGGGCGGGCGGCACCTGGGGTACGGCTGGGCGGGGAAGGGGCTACGCGACGGCGAGCCGCTCATCCTCACCGAGGAGGAGCAGACCGCCCGCGCCATCACCTCCCTCCAGGTGCTCGGCCCGGAGATGATCCGCAAGGCGGGCGGGGACATCCGCAACCTGGAGCTCCGCTCACTCGCCGAGGCCGCCGCCGGCCGACTGCGCCCCGCCGTCCAGCGCTTCCCGCTCGCCGAGGCGGCCGCCGCCCATCTCGCCCTGGAGACCCGGGCGACGGTCGGCAAGGTGGTCCTCGTCCCCTGAGCAGCCCCCCCCAGGGACTCGCCCGGGCCGCCCCCGACGGGTGAAAGCCTTCACGCGACCGCCGCAGCGCCGGGTGTGGCGGCGCGGCCCGCCCCGCCCCGCTCACGCACCATCCATGCCGACCGCGGACCCGGGACCGGAGGGCAGGGCATGGCAAGCACGGGCAGGGCAGACAGGGGGACGGACGGGCGGGTTACGAGGGGGCGGGTGCGGCGGAGGCGGTACGCGGCCGTCGCCGGGCTCGCAGGAACGTTGCTGCTCTGGCCCGTCGGACCGTCCCCCGCCACCGCCACTCCCTCGGCGACCGCCTCCGGCTTCGTCCCCACGCCCCCCTCCCCCGGGACGCTGGCCGAGGGCCCCGTCACCCAGTGCGCGGCCGCCGGGACGGTACGGGGGCGGCTCGGACAGTACGCGCAGGTCACCCTGTGCGTCACCGCCGGCGGCGGCAGCATGACCGTCACGGCCGCCGCCGACTGCCGGGCCACTGCGGCCGGTGCCCGTGCGCGGGTGTGCCGTACCGCCGGCGGCTGGGCCATGCACCGCGAACCCGGCGGCGGCCCGGCCGTCACCCCGGTCCCGGCCGACGAAGCCCCCGCCACCGGTACCCTCGCCGGCCGCACCGACTACCCGGGCCCCGGCACCTACCGGGTGGCGGCCGACGTACGGATCACCGCGGCCCCTCCGGCAGACGCCGCTGCGCACCCTCTGGCAGATACCGAGGCCGACGCCTCCGCCGAGACCCCCGCCGAGACCCTGCGCGGCCGGGTCGGGGCCGTCTTCACCCTGACCGAGCCGAAGCCGCAGCCGGCCTACCGCACCGAGGTCGCCGGCCCGGACGGACGGGCCGCCGCCCTCGCCCCGGGGACGGCGACCCACCTCACGTACACCGTGACCGCCACCGGCGAGCACGGTGACGGCAGCGCCCGGCTGGGCCTGATCGGCGAGGCGGGCAGCGGGATGGAGGTCATTTCCGCCGACGCCCGCTGCGTCAACCCGCTGCCCGGGCGCTACCCGTCCACCACACGCACCCGGCACGCCCTGGACTGCACCCTCACCGACATCCAGCCGGGGCGCCCCGCCACCGTCACCGTGCGGGCGACCGTGCGGGACACCTGCTCCACGCTGGTGGCCAAGCTCGGGCACTGGACGCCAAGGGGCCAGAGCCCCACCGGCGGCATGCTCGACGGCCCGACCGTCCCCTGCGAACCGGCCGAAGACTGACCGCCTCCGGCAAACCGGCCGAGGACTGACCATCCCCCGCGAGGCGTCCGAGGACTGACCGCCCGCCCCCGGCCGGAGGGGGGCGCACCCGGCGGCGAGAAGACGGCTCCCGGTCGGCCCCCGGTCGGCCCCCGCCGAAAGGTGCCGGCTACCCGTCCACCGCCGCCAGCTTCACCAGCGCCTCGTCCGACACCCGGTTCACCGTCCACTCCGACATCGGCTCGGCGCCGATCGAGCGGTAGAACTCGATGGCCGGGGCGTTCCAGTCCAGTACGGACCACTCCAGCCGCCCGTAGCCGCGCTCCACGCAGATCCGGGCCAGCTCCCTCAGCAGCGCCCGGCCGTGCCCACCGCGCCGGGCCTCCGGCCGTACGTACAGGTCCTCCAGATAGATCCCGTGCGTCCCGCGCCAGGTGGAGAAGTTGCGGAACCACAGGGCGAAGCCGACCGGCTCCCCGTCCCCGTCCTGCGCGATATGGGCGAAGGCGGCCGGGTGCTCCCCGAACAGCGCCTCGCGCAGCTGCTCCTCGGTGGCCAGCACCTCGTGCGAGGCCCGCTCATAGGCGGCCAGTTCATGGACCAGGGCGAGGATGACGGGCACGTCTTCGGGTATGGCGGTACGAATCATGGCCCGCAGCCTGCCGAACCTCCCCGCCCCACCGCCACCGACTTCCACCCATTGGACGGCCGTTCCGACAGGTGTCCCTACCGTCCCAGCCCTGGACACGCATCCTTACCGTCCCAGTCCCGCACACGCGTCCCTACCGTCCCAGCAACATCCGCCCCACCTCCACCACCTCCCCCTCCAGCAACGCCTCCCCGCCCTCCTCCACCTCCACTCGCCAGAGCGCGTCCTGGAGCGCCCGGGCCAGGGTCAGTGGAGCAGCCGGTCCCCGGGCTCGCCGGCCACCTCGGCCAGCGCCGCCGCGCATCCCCGTACCAGCCGCCGGTCCTCCGGCCGCCCCAGCGCGGTCAGAACGGCGGGCGCCCGGTCCAGCATCCGCCGGGCGATGGCGTCCAGCCGCCGCAGCCCGTCCGGCGCCTTCACCGACGACAGCCGCGCCGCCACCCCTGCCAGCACCCGCACCGCCGCCCGGCTGTCCGGGACCGCCGACAGGGGCCGGTGCTCGTCCAGCCGCTCCAGCAGCAGGGTGCCGGTCTCCGGGTCGTCGCGGAGCAGCCGTACCGCGCCCTCGCCCCGCCAGGCCCGCAGCGCGTCCGCCTCGCCCGCGCTCTCCTCGTCCGGCGACGGGAGCTTCAGCGCGGCCGGAGTGCCGTCCGCCGCCACCTCCACCGGCAGCACCAGCGACCCGACCCCGTGCATCGCGGGCCCGGTACGCCGCAGCCCCCACCCGGTCAGAAACCGCTCGGCCTGCCCCGGCAGCGCGGCGAGGAAGGCCCGCCCACGCTCCCCGCCCCACCGCAGCTGCGCCCTGACCAGCCCCTCGGGGATCTCGACCACCGGACCCCACCTCCGTCTCCCGCTCAGGCCACCATGAAGTAACGTCCCGCCTCACGCACATCCCACGTCACGCTTTCCGAGGATCGCGAGGCCCTCATATGAACACCGTCAACGGCGGCATATCGTTCTGGTACGCGCAGCAGGGCGCGCCCGTGCCCCGGGAGCCGCTGCCCGGCGACGCCACGGCCGACGTCTGCATCGTCGGCGGCGGGTACACCGGGCTGTGGACCGCGTACTACCTGAAGAAGGCCGTCCCGTTCCTCAACATCACCGTCCTGGAGGCGGCGTTCTGCGGGTACGGGGCCTCCGGCCGCAACGGCGGCTGGCTCTACAACGGCATCGCCGGCCGCGACCGGTACGCCAGGGCGCACGGGCACGAGGCGGCGCAGCGGCTCCAGCGGGCGATGAACGACACCGTCGGCGAGGTGATCACGGTCGCCGCCGAGGAGGGCATCGACGCCGACATCCACCAGGGCGGCGTCCTCGAAGTGGCGTACACCCCGGCCCAGCTCGCCCGGCTGCGCGACTTCCACTCCGTGGAGCTGGCCTTCGGCGAGACCGACCGGCTGCTGTTCGGGGCCCGGGAGACCGCCGAGCGGATCCGGGTGGCGGGCGCCGTCGGGTCGAGCTGGACGCCGCACGGGGCGCGTATCCATCCGGTGAAGCTGGTGCAGGGGCTGTCGGCCGCCGTGGAGGCCCTCGGTGTCACCATCCACGAGTCGACCCCGGTCACCGAGATCAAGCCCAAGCACGCCGTCACCCCTTACGGCACGGTCCGCGCCCCGTACGTGCTGCGCTGCACCGAGGGGTTCACCCCCACCCTCAAGGGGCTCAAGCGGACCTGGCTCCCGATGAACTCCTCCATGATCGTCACCGAGCCGCTGTCCCCCGCCCTCTGGGACGCGATCGGCTGGGACGGCCGGGAGACCCTCGGGGACATGGCGCACGCCTATATGTACGCGCAGCGCACCGCCGACGACCGGATCGCGATCGGCGGCCGGGGCGTGCCGTACCGCTACGGCTCGCGCACCGACAACGACGGCCGTACGCAGCCGGCGACCGTGCTCGCCCTGCGCGAGATCCTGATCCGCCTCTTCCCCCGCCTGGCGGGCGCCGGTATCGAACACGCGTGGTCAGGCGTCCTCGGCGTGCCCCGCGACTGGTGCGCCACGGTCACCCTGGACCGCTCGACCGGGCTGGGCTGGGCGGGCGGCTATGTCGGCTCCGGCGTCGCCACCGCCAACCTCGCCGCCCGTACCCTGCGCGACCTCATCCAGCAGGACTCCGGCCAGGCCGGCCCCACCGAGCTGACCACCCTGCCCTGGGTCGACCACCAGGTGCGCACCTGGGAGCCGGAGCCGCTGCGCTGGCTCGGCGTGCACACCCTGTACGCCGCCTACCGGGCCGCCGACCGCCGCGAGTCCGCCGCCCGCTCCACGGCCACCGACCGCATCGCCACCCTCGCCGACCGCATCTCCGGCCGATGAGCCGCACCATGTCGGAGTCCATCAACGGGCACACGGGGGCTCACGCCACCTCGATCCCGAAGTCCCCCACCAGCTCCGCCAGTCCGCCCCGGTAGCCGCGCCCGCCCAGGACGAAGGACCAGTCCCCGCCCCGGCGGCGGAACGACCCGAGCACCAGGGCCGTCTCGCCGGGGCGGCCGTCCGACACCGCCAGCCGTTCCAGTTCCTCCCCGCCCGCGCCCCGCAGCAGGATCGCCGCCTCGGCGAACCCGCCCAGGTCGGCGCCCGGGTCCGCCTCCAGGTCCACGGCGGCCGCCAGCACCAGCCGGTCGGCGCCGGCCGGCAGCGCGTCGAACTCCACCCGTACCGCCGCCCGGTCACCACCCCCCGCACTCCCCCGATCCGCCCGCCGGGGCAGCATCCGCACCGCCCCCTCCGGGGTGGCCGGGTTGTTGTAGAAGACGAAGTGCTCCTCGCTCAGCACCCGCGAGCCGGCGCAGACCAGCGCGCACACATCCACCGCCACCGCCCCGGTCCACGCCATCCCCAGCACAGTGAAGTCCCCGTCCCTGTCCCTGTCCCTATCCTCATCCCCGTCCCCGGAGGCCTCCGGCGGCCGGACCGGCTCCGGAGTGTCAGTCCCCAACCGCCCCCGCAGCCCGTGCCGGTGCAGCAGGTCCACCAGCTCCGCGCCCGAGAGCAGGGTGAGCGGCTTGCCCTCGGCGAAGGCGTACGAGCCGGGGCCGAAGCCCGAGGTCGTCACCAGCACGCCCTTGTTGGCGCCCGCCCCCTGCACGGTGCCGTACAGGTCCCGTACCGCGCTCGGCGGCACGGTGTTCCGGTACCGCTTGACCTGCACCAGGATCGAGCCGCCGCTCAGCGGGTCGGGGTCGAGCGCCTCCACGTCCACCCCGCCGTCGTTGGACCGCCGGGTGGTCACCGCCTGGAGGCCCCGCGCCCGGAACAGCTCGGCCACCAGGTGCTCGAACTCCACCGGGTCCATCGCCAGCAGGTCCGGTTCCTCGCCGCCGCCGTGCGAGACGACCCCGGTGCCGACCTGGTCCGGGGTGCGCACCGCCCGCACCGGGGTCCGCGCGTCCGGCTTGGCCGACAGCCGCCCGCCCAGCGCGCCGGTCAGGCACTCCACCGCGCTGACCAGCTCCATCCGTATCCCGGCGAAGGCGGCCCGCTCCACCGCCGCCGTCGCCAGCACCACCCGCGCCGGGCGCCCGGTCGCCGGATCGGGCCCCTCGGTGAAGCCGTTGAGCACCACCGAGTCGAGCACCCCCGCCTCGTCGGCCGCGAACAGTTCCCGCAGCGCCAGCAGCACGCTCTGCGCCAGCACGTCCCGGTACAGCGCCCGCCGCTGGGTGACCGGGCGGGGCACCTCCCTGTGCTGGTCCGCGTTGATCAGATAGCGCACCATCCGGTGCTCGGGCACCACCTCGAAGCCGGGCAGCTCCCACTCCACCACCAGCTGCCGGGCGCCCCGGTCGTACGCCGCCGCCAGCCGGCGCGGGAACCCCTCCGGCCAGCACTCCGAGGCGTACAGCGCCGCCGAGAAGTACTCGACCACGGTGTCCGGCTCCCCCGCCCGCAGGGCCCGGTCCATCTCCGCGATGGACGCATTGTGCTCCCGTATCTCCGCCAGCCGACCGGTCGCCCAGCTGTCGTACTGGGCACGGTACGAGGCCAGTTGGCGGCGCCGCTGCTCCTCGGCCGCACTGGCCGCCGCCCAGTCCCGCTCGAAGCGCGCCCGCGCCTCGGTCTGCTGGTGCGGCCAGCGTCCCGCGCCCGCCAGATACGCCCCGAGGTCCGGCTCCGGCACCGGCCGGGCCAGCGCCCCGGGCGCGAACGGCTCGACCGCCTCCGGCCGCCGCAGCGCCGCCACCCCGAACGCCGTTCCGGCGCAGCCGGCGGTCAGCAGGCCCTCCAGCTCCCGTACCCGGTCCTCCAACTCCCCGGTCGCCCGCAGTGCTTCCGCCTCCCGCTGCCTGCGGTACGCGTCCCGCTGCTCCCGCTGCATCCGGTTCACGTCCCGCTCGTACGCCCGCTGCCGCCGCTCGGCCTCCCGGTACAGCCGCGCGGTCTCCCGCTGCTCGGCCTCCCGCTGGCGCTGCGTCTGCCGCTGCGCCTCCGCCCAGGTCGCGATCAGCCCACTGGCACGACGCCCCATCGACGCACCCCTCCCCTGCTCCCGCCGTACTCCCCGCGCACATCCGCCCGTTGAAGTATCAAGTGTCCCGGACGATCCGCCCCCGAGGGAGACTTCCGGCCGAAACTCCCCGTCTTCCTGTGCAGAAGCGACCGGTCCGACGGGCTGCCATCAGGTCGCCCCTGAGCGATCATGACCCCATGACCGACCGAGCGGCCCCCGACCCCGACCCCGCCCCCGGGCATGCCCCCTCCCCCTCCCCCGACGCCGAGTTGGGCGAGCGGGTACGGCGGTTGCGGCGGGAGCGCGGCCTCACCCAGCGGCAGGTGGCCGAGCCCAACTACACGGCCGGCTACATCTCCACCCTGGAGGCGGGAAAGGTACGCCCCTCCGAGGCGGCCCTGCGGCACATCGCCACCAAGCTCGGTGTCGGCCTGGACGAACTGGCCACCGGGCGCTCCGCCCGGCTGGTCGGCGAGGTGCGGCTGCGCGCCACCGACGCCCGCCGCGAACTGGCCACCGGGGACGCCCACCAGGCCCGGGCGCTCTTCGAGGCGGTCCGCGCCGACGCCGTACGGCTGGACCTGCCCGGCGAGGAGGCGGCGGCCCTGCTGGGGCTCGGCGACTGCGCCCTGGAGACCGGCGACCTCCAGCGCGCCATCGAGCTCTTCCGCTCCTGCGAGGAGGTCCTCGCCGAGGCGCCGCTGCACCACCGGGTGCCGGCCCTGCGCGGCCGGGCCACCGCACACCTCCTGGCGGGTGACCTGCGGTACGCCTGCTATCTGCTGGAGACGGCCATCGACCGGCTGAACGCCTCGGGCCTGCCCGACCCCGAGGCGCTGGTCCTGCTCTACACGGCGGTGATCGCCCCGTATATGGACATGGGCGCGCACACCCGCGCCGCCCAGGCCGCGAACCTCGCCCTCTCCCTCGAACCCCGGATCGAGGACCCGGCGCTGGTGGCCCGGATGCACCGGGGGGTGGCCCGCACCCTGATCGCCGAGGGCCGCACCGAGGAGGCCGCCGACCATCTGGTCCGGGCCC
The DNA here is from genome assembly GCF_040644755.1 of Streptomyces sp. NPDC046887. Lineage (NCBI taxonomy): Bacteria > Bacillati > Actinomycetota > Actinomycetes > Kitasatosporales > Streptomycetaceae > Streptomyces > Streptomyces sp. NPDC046887. The sequence goes on along the minus strand of NZ_JBEYXH010000001.1, from coordinate 29,544 downwards.
AGGAGATGTACCGCCGGCTCCAGATCCGCACCGAGCTGGCCCACTGCCACTGGATGCGCGGCTACGTCCACGCCCAGGTCGGCGAACTGGACCGCGCGGAGACCGAGTTGCGTACCGCGCACACCATCCTGGTCGAGCGCCGCGCCGAGCTGTTCGCTGCCCAGGTGGGCGTGGAGCTGGGCGATGTACTGCGCCGCCGGGGCCGGGCCGAGGAGGCCGCCGAACTGCTCACCGGGCTGCTGGAGCGGCTCGGCCCCGAGCACGGAGCCGTCCACGCGGGCGGCGCACACCGGCTGCTGGGGCTGCTGGCCGAGGACCGGGGCGACGACACCGGCGCCGAACGGTCCTACCGGCACGCCCTGGACCTGCTGCGCCCGGCCGGGGCCGCCGGCGACATGGCCGACCTCTGCCGGCTGCTGGGCGACCTGCTGCACCGCACCGGCCGTACGGAGGAGGCGATCACCGTCTACCGCAGCGGCCTCACCCGCTACGCCGCCACCGGCACCACCACCCTGGGCCCCGCCCCGGAGGAACCCCCGGTCTGAGCCACCCACCTGCCCCGCGCGTACGCGAACGGGCCGCAGGCACACGGGGGACGGCCGCAGACATACGGGGGCGGGCCACCGACGTACGCGGGCGGGCCGCAGACATACAGGGGGCCGGCCGCAGACATACGGGGGGGGCGGGCCGCCGACCCTCCTCAGCCGGCGGCCCGCCCCCTACTCCCTCCCCCGTCCCCTACCGGCGCACGGTCCAGGTGAGGGTGCGGGTGAGGTCGGCCTTCAGCGCCGGGTCGCGCACCCACGGGGTCCGGTCGACGACCGTCGCCGTGACCTTGTGGGTGCCCTTCCCCTTCAGCAGCCCCTTGGGCAGGCGCGAGGTGTCCAGCCAGGCGCCCTTATGGGCGTACGACTTGCCGTCGATCGCCCACTTCACCGTCAGCGCCGCACCCTCGGGCCGCTGCGCCACCACGCCCAGCCGCTGCCCACCGGACGAGCCCTTGGTGGTGGCCGCCTTCTGCGCGACCCCCGCCTTCCGGTAGAACGCCGCGATCATGGTCTCCCGCCCCGGGGCGTTGAACTCCCTGCCCAGCGTCCTCATGATCGAGTTCTGGCTGGGCCGGTAGATGCCCTGGGTGGCGTACTTGGCACCCTCGAAGGTGCCGATCGTCCCGCCGTCCGGGGTGGACTGGCCGAGCCAGCGGTACCACTTCAGCTTGTACTGCTTCATGCTGGCCTGCGGGTAGATCGAGACGTTGGGCTCGGACGGCTCGCCACCCTGGTAGCGGCCCGGGCTGTCGTACTCGTCGGCCAACCCGCCCAGCGAGTGACCCAGTTCATGGACCATGATCTGCCCGGCCTGGGCGTTGCCGCCGGCCGCGGTGGCCGCCGTGCCGCCCGCGCCGCCGTAGGTGGTGCTGTTGGCGAGGGCGACGACCTGGTCGACCTGCGGCGCGGCCGCCGCGTACTGCGCGGCCTTGGCCTCGTTGACGCACAGCAGCCGGGCCATGCCGCCGCAGTAGTAGTTCATGTCCAGCGCGGTGTCCCGGCGGACGCCCTGGGTCGGGTCGTCGTCCACGCCGGACTCCCGGGAGACCACGTTGACCTGCCAGACGTTGAACATCGAGCGGTAGCTCTTGAACGGCTCGACCGCGAACAGCTCGTTCACCTTGGACTTCACATGCCCGCGGTAGGTGGCGATCTGCGCCGAGGTGTAGCCGTCGCCGACGAAGACCAGGTCCACCTTGCTGCTGCTCGGCCCGTTCACCTCCACCGGCTCCACGGTGGCCGCCGCCGCGGCCTTCAGCGACCGTGCGTCCGGGGTCACTTCGCGCTGCACGGGTATCTCGACCGTCCGTATGGACCCGTCCGGCGAGAACACCTCCCGATGCTCCGTCCGTACCGCCGCCGCCGGGCTCTCCGCCCCGGCGGGCACCGCCTCCACCCGCGAGGCCGCGAGGCCCAGCGCGCCGACGGTCAGCGCCCCGGCCACCGCGGCCGTCACCAGCCTCCGGCTGCGGGACATCGGACGGGCGGGCGCCACCAGGGCGCCCCGATCTGGAAATCTGCTCATGGAAACGGACTCCTTGGCGTGGGGGAGCCGCCGGCCGGCGCACCGGGGGAGCGGTGCGCCGGGGGGATCCGGCGGCGCGGGGATGGAGTGGCGGCCCGCGACTCAACTACCGACTTAAGTCGATTGACACAGTCGCTTAACTGGGCGCTCAACCTAGGGCAACCCGTCCCCCACCGCAAGGAGTTGGACGCCCCTACCTCTCACCCGCCACCAGCCGGTAGCCCTCCCCCTCCCGTACCACCAGCCCACCCGTGGGCGGCGCGAAATGGGTCCCCAGCAGCAGCGTCCCGGTCCCGGCCAGCTCCCCGAGCAGCGCCCGCCGCGTCTGCTCCGCCGCCTCCGGATCGACATCCACACACGACCCGATCCCCGGCCGGGCGAGCTGCACCGGATGGTGCACACAGTCCCCCGTGATCACCGCCCCCGCGCCGTCCCCACCCTCTCCACCACCGTCGACCCGCACCGCCACATGCCCCGGCGTATGTCCGGGCGTCGGCACCAACCGCACCCCCGGCACCAGCTCACGCCCCTCCGCCCCCACCTCCACCGCGTCCAGCAACCCCGCCCGCTCCACCGGCTCCACCGAGTCCCGGAACATCTGCCGCCGCGCCTCGTCCATCGCGTACCCGGCCCAGAAATCCCGCTCCACCCGCGACACCACATACCGCGCGTTCGGAAACGTAGGCACCCACTCCCCGCCCTCGCTCCGGGTGTTCCACCCCACATGATCAGCATGCAGATGAGTCAGCACCACCACATCAACCGACTCCGGCGCGAACCCCACCGCCGACAACCGCTCCAGGTAATCCGTCCGCAGCCCGTGCCACGCCGGATTGGCCCGCTCCTTCCCGTTCCCGATCCCGGTGTCCACCACCACCTTCACCCCGCCCACCTCGAACGCGAAGCTATGGCTGGCCAGCCGCAACACCCCGTCCTCCTCCGCGAAGTCCGGCCGCAACCACTCCTCCCGCCCCACCACCTCCGGCGTGGCCCCCGGCAGCAACCAGGCCCCCGTCCCCTCCGCCAACAACAGCTCATCCACCCGGTGGACCACCACATCCCCCACCATCCAAGCTGCCCCACTCCCGCTTACCGCCTGGTCACCCATCTCCGCCACTCCCTCTCCTCGCTTCACCACGTCTGATCGTTCATGCCCGCGCAAGGTTCACCGCCCCATCCGACCCACCCCCTCCCTTCCTCCCGCTCGCCCGCAACCCCGCCACCGCCCCCAACGCCAGCAGGGCCGCCACCCCCGCATACACCTGCGCCGTCCTCCCCAGCCCCCAGACCTCACTTGCGGCCCCCGCCGCGATGACCGGCACGCTCATCGCCCCGTACGCCAGCACCTGGTACGCGGCGAGGCCGGCCGCCCGCTCCCGTACTGCCAGCCCCGTCACCATCCGCAGCACCCCCTGCGAGGCGGCCCCGAAGGCCACCCCGGCCAGTACGGCACCCCCGAACAGCGCGGCCGCCCCGCCCCCGTACAACGCGGCCAGCGTCAACGCCACCGACGGCAGCACCCCCACCGCTCCGATCATCGCCGCCACCTCCGGGCGCATCCTCCGCACCACCCACACCGTCACCGCGGCGGCCGCCGTCAGCGCGAAGAACGCCATCCCGCCCAGCACTTCGGGCAGCCCGGGCGCCACCACCCGTACGAGGGCGGGTCCGAGCGACGGGTAGAACCCACCCAGCGCCCACACCGCCGCCACCGCCCCGCCCGCCCGCACCAGCACACCCCGCCCGGTCCCCGCGGCCGTCACCCGCTCACCCTGCTCCCCAACCGGGATGACCTCCCCGGCCCCCCACACCACGACCGCCAGCACCGCGAACACCACCCCCGGCACCGCGTACACCACCACCTCCGGCGCGGGCCCGAACCGCACCAGCAGTACGGCGAGCAGCACCCCGCCCCCCATCCCCAGCACCGGCGCCAAGGCGTTCACCAGCGCCGCCCTCCGCTTCCCCTCCCTCCCCCGGCGAGCCACCAGCACCGCCCCCGCGGTGCTCACCCCCACCCCCGTGGCCAGGCCCTGCACCACCCGCCCGACCACCAGCCACCCCAACCCGTCCGCCATCGCCAACAGCCCCATCGCACCGGCCGCGACCACCAGCGCCCCCACCAGAATCCCCCGCCGCCCCCACCGCCCGGACCACCGCCCGACCGCCAGCAGCGCCCCCAGCAACGCCAGCGCGTACACCCCGAACACCACGGTGACATCGAGCCCCGACAGCCCGAACTCCCGCCGGTAGTACCCCCACAGCGGGGTCGGCCCACTGGACGCCGCCATCAACGCGACCAGCACCGCCCCCGCCGGCACCTTCCACCCCGTACGCACCCGCCCCCACGCCACCATGCCCCACGCCTCCCTAAACGCAACTCGTTTGCCTTAATGCACCGTAGCCCCTACCCTCCACTAACGCAATCCCTTAGCTTTACGCCCTCAAGGAGCCCCCATGCCTTTCTCCCCCATCCCCCAACAGCCCCTCACCCCCGAGGAATCAGCCCACTGGGCAGCACGCGCCGGCCTCCCCCTCCCTCCCCACCGCCACACCGACGTGGCGGCGGCCGCCGCCCACATCCACTCCGTCGTCTCCGTCCTCCGCGAACTGGACTTCGCCGACACCCCACCCGCCGCCACCTACCCCACGACACCGGCGACCGCCGAGGAGGCCCCCGATGCGACCCTCTGACCTCACCCTCACCGCCGCCGCTGAGGCGATCCGGCAACGCCGCCTCTCCCCCGTCGAGTTGGTGGACTCCGTCCTCGCCCGCATCGCCGAGACCGAGCCCCACCTCAACGCCTACGCCACCGTCACCGCCGAACAGGCCCGCCACACGGCCCGCCACCTCGAACGCGAGCTCATGGCCGGCCACCTCCGCGGCCCCCTCCACGGCATCCCCATGGCCCTGAAGGACCTGATAGACGTGGCCGGCCTCCCCACCACCGCCAGTTCCCAGGTCCGCGCCGGCCACTTGGCCGCCACCGACAGCACCGTGACCGCCCGCCTCACCGCCGCCGGCGCGATCCTCGTCGGCAAGACCCACACCCATGAGTTCGCCTACGGCCTGACCACCCCCCAGACCCGCAACGCCCACGACCCGGGCCGCATCGCCGGCGGCTCCAGCGGCGGTTCAGCCGTCGCGGTGGCCGCGAACGCCGCCACCTTCGCCCTCGGCACCGACACCGGCGGCTCCATCCGCGTCCCCGCGGCCCTCAACGGAGTCGTCGGCCTGAAGCCCACCTACGACCTGGTCCCCCGAGACGGCGTCGTCCCCCTCTCCTGGTCCCTGGACCACATCGGCCCCCTCACCCGCACCGCCGCCGACGCCGCCCTGGTCCTCACCGCCCTCACCTCCCAACAGCCCCCCGAGAAATCCCCCTCCCCGTCCCCCCTCCTCCCCTCCCCCCTCCGCATCGGAATCCCCCGCAACCATTACTTCGACCACATCACCCCCGAAGTCGAAACGACAGTCCGCCAAGCCATCGCCCACCTCTCCTCCCTGGGCGCCACCCTCACCGAGATCGACCTCCCCCTCACCCGCTACCTCCAGGCCACCCACTGGGGCCTGATGGTCCCCGAGGCCACCGCCTACCACGAGCAGACCCTGCGCACCGTGCCCGACCTCTACGGCGCCGACGTCCGCGTCCTCCTGGAAGCCGGTGCGCTCCTCTCCGCGGCCGACTACCTCCGCGCCCAGCGCGCCCGCACCCTCATCCGCGACTCCTGGGCGGCCCTCTTCGACCACGTCGACCTCATCGCCGCCCCCGCCACCCCCCTCACCGCCGCCCTCACGTCCCAGCACTCCACCACCTGGCCCGACGGCACCACCGAGACCGTGTCCGACGCCTACGTCCGTCTCTCCGCCCCCGCCAACATCACCGGCTTCCCCGCCCTCACCCTCCCGGTCGGCCACGACCAGGCCGGCCTCCCCATCGGCATGCAGCTCATCGCCCGCCCCCACGCCGATTCCCTCCTCCTCCACACCGCCCAGGCCTTCGAGCGCAGCTCCCCAGAAGCAAACCCTTCGCTTTAACAGCCCCCACCCCTCGTATCCTGACCCCATGAGCCCCCGACCCATGGCCCGGCCCGGCGGCCGCAGCGCCCGTGTCCAGGCCGCCGTCCACACCGCCGTCCGCGAGCTCCAGGACGAGGTCGGCCGCGACGCCCTCACCGTCCCCCTGATCGCCAAGCGCGCAGGCGTCACCCCCTCCACCGTCTACCGCCGCTGGGGCGACCTCCAGGAACTCCTCTCCGACGTCGCCGTGGAACACCTCCGCCCCGACACCGACCCCGACGACCTCGGCTCCCTCTCCGCCGACCTCACCACCTGGGCCGAGCAGTTCCTCGACGAGATGTCCTCCCCCGCCGGCCGCGCCTACCTCCGCGACGCCCTCCTCGGCGACCCCGACGGCACCAACGCCGGCCGCTGCTCCACCTACGCCGCCGACCAGATCACCGCCATCCTCACCCGCGCCACCACCCGCGAGACACCCGAGCCCGTCCCCACCACCGAACACGTCCTCGACCACCTCGTGGCCCCCCTCATCTACCGCATCCTCTTCCGCCCCACCCCCACCCCCCTCACCCCCACCTACGCCCACGCCCTGGTGGCGGACCTGCTCGGCTCCTAGCCCCTCGACTCCTGCCCCGGGTGCTCCTCCCACTCCAGCACCCGAACCACCTCCACCGGCCACCGGCCATCCCCCTCCCAGTCCGGCCGACGCGCCGCGACCTCCCGCACATACCGCTCGTGCCAACGCACCTGCTCACGGTGGAGCGCGGGGCGGGACAAACGGCCGACGGCCGGATGGCAGGCCCCGATCACCCGCGCGAGCACCAGCGCGGTCGCGGCGTCGCAGGAGGGATCACCAGGTCGTTCGTGCGGAATGCCGTACCACTCGGCGACCCTCTCCAAGGCACGCCCCCCGGACCGGACGGGCTCCGCATGACGGTCCAGCACCAGCGGATCGCAGACCGGCGACAGCCCACCGGCCAGACGATCGGACAACGGCGTCAGCCCATGCCGGAGCAGCTCGGTCTCCACCATGGTGAGCACGAACGGAGCGTGCCAGACCACCAGCGGCTCCTTGGTCGCCAGGTGCCCGAGGAGCACGGCCGCCAACTCCTCCATGGCCTCCCCCGCGGGCCGCCCGTCCGCACGCGCCCGCTCCACCGAGATCCCGTGCCCCTTCCCCGGCGCGACCGACATCGGCCCGGGCCCGGGATCAATGAGCCAGGACCGACGCATCCCGTCACTACCCTGCACCGCCGCACCGAGAACCTGGTCGACCCCGTAGCGGTTGCCGGTGGTCGCGATGTCCAGCGCCATGAGTCGGCGCCGATGCCACCCCGCGTGACCTCCGCGAGGCGGCGGCGCAGGCTCACGGACATGCCCACGGTGGTACACCTCCCACCCGCCCACGGGCGTACGGACAACCACCCCGCCCCCGGCCGCCACGCCCTCCCCACACACCCCGCACTCCCCGTCCCATTCATTGGCACGCAGCGCGGAGACGTCCGACGTGGTGCCGTCCGGATCGGTACTCGGTGCGTGCTCCGGGTGGTAGACCACCCACCTCCCCCAAGCACTCCGAAGCAGCACCCCGCCCCCGGCCGCCACCTCCAGGCCGCACCGGGCACAGGGGCCCACATAGGAGTTCGTCCGTACCGGGTTGCTCACCACGTCACCTCGACCCTCGCCGGACCACTGAGCGGTCCGGCTCTCCGGCAATGAGGCCGCCCAGGCTATTCGCCGCAGATCACCAGCGCCGTGGAGCCGCCCGCCCCAGCCACAGAGCAGGTCGCCATCCAACAACCCAAGCTGCCAGGCGTGCGGACGGCAGCCAGCTGCAGAGCGCAGAGCAGGGGCGCAGGCCCGGACGACGAGCCGCACGCCTCGCACGTGGACGCTCACCGTCTCTTCAGACGGCCGCCTTCTCGATCGCCTCGAAGATGTCCGCGTCCGTCTCCCGCTGCCACCCCGGCAGTTCCGCCCAGTCGGCCACATACCCCGGCTTCGGGTCGCCGAAGTGCTTGTACATCTGGGCGATCCAGCAGGTGGCGACGAAGCGGCCCTTCTGCTCGCGGGTGAGTCGGGCCGTGGTGCCGCCGCTCACGGCGACGAACTGGCGGACCTGCTCGTAGACCGCGCCCGCGGCCTCGCGCTCCCACTGCGGGGTGTCGTCCCAGGGGGTGACGTAGCCGGGCTTGGGGGTGCCGGGGAAGTGGCGGTGGACTCCGGCGATCCAGGTCTCGCGGAACAGTCGTGCACCCTCGGTCTGCGACATGGCCATCCCTCTCGTCACGGCGCACTCGGCGCGACGGCTTCGGCTTGGCTGCCCGAACCGCGCGGCAGCGCTCGGAGTCTATGAGGTTGCTCGGACCGATTTCGTCTTTCTGACGTAAATGGCTCCAACGGGTCCATCGTCGGCGGTCGTTCTGCGATCCTGAGAACGATCGAGAGGGGCTGTGGCGATGCGGTGGAAGATCCACGGGGAACGACCGATCTACGAGAACCCCTGGGTGAACGTCTGGCTGACGGAGGTCGAGCAGCCGGACGGGCGCCGGTGGGAGCACCATGTGCTCAAGCTGCGGCACCTGGCCGTGGCCGCCGTCGTCAACGACCGTCACGAGGTGCTGATGATGTGGCGGCACCGCTTCATCACGGATGCCTGGGCATGGGAGCTGCCCATGGGTCTGGTCGAGGTGGGCGAGACGCCCGGGGAGGCCGCCGCCCGCGAGGTGCTGGAGGAGACCGGCTGGCGACCCGGCCCGATGAAGCCGCTCATCTACGCCGAGCCGGCCAACGGCATCACCGACTCCCAGCACCATGTCTTCCGCGCCGATGGCGCGACGTACGTCGGACCGCCGACCGAGAAGAACGAGTCCGACCGGATCGAGTGGGTCCCGCTGTCGGAGGTGCGCGGGATGATCGACCGGCGGGAGGTCGTCAGCAGTGGCTCGCTCGTCGGCCTGCTCTACGTGCTCATGGACGAGGCGATCCGCTGAACCGGTGCGGCAGTATCCGCCGCAGTCCGGCGCCGAAGTCGGTGGCGGCAGGCTCGCTGTGGAAGGGCCGCAGCTCCTCGTACAGCTCCAGCAGATGGCCCGTCAGGCGTGGTGAGGCCACCGCTCCGGCTGGTACGAGGGCTGCGGTCGCCGTATGACATGCCTGGTCGAGGCTTCCGCGTCGGAGCTGTACGCGGGCCAGCCAGAAGGTGTGGAAGGCCCGGCTACGGTGGTGTGCCGGTGACTCGCGGCGCAGGGCGTCCGCGATCAGCGGCTCGGCCAGGACCACCTCACCGAGCTGGCCGTGCACGATGCCGGTGTCCGCGATCAGCTTCGGCTCGTCGAAGTACGCCACCCAGGCCGGATCGGGGTCGTGGACGGTGATCCGCTCGAAGGAGGCGTGGGCCGCTGAGATCGCCGAGTGAGCGGCACTGCGGTTGCCGAGACTCGCATGGGCGAAGGCCTCGCGCATGGCGAGCATGGCTGTGAGGCGCGGAGTCGCCATCGAGGTCATCTCCGCTTGGTCCTGTGCCGCGCGGACGAGTGCCAGTGCGTCGGCAGGCTTGTCCTGGTAGGTGGCCTGAAGGCTCATGCACGCGAGCACATTGGCGACGAACAGGCTGTCATCGATGGCCTTCGCCAGTCCGAGGGCTTCGGTGAAGTAGCCCCGCGCCTGGCGATGATGGCGGGCGTCGAAGTAGGTCCAACCGGTGAGCCGGGCCAACTCGGCCGCCACACCGTGCAGGCCATTGCGGATGGCCGGGGAGGGTTGTTGGCGCAGGAGGGCCATGACGTACCGCAGATGACCTACGAGGGCCGGGCGTAAGGTCTCGCCGCCGTGTTCGTCGTCGCGGCGCCAGTAGTCCGCGATGGCTGAGTGCAGGGCGGTCAGAGTGGAAGCGGTGAGGTCGCTCCGCTACCAGGGTGAGGACGTCGTCCAGCCCGACGCTCGGAAACGCAGCACTGGACGAGCGGGGCCGGTGTTGCTCGCCGAGGGACCCGCTCGGAGTCGGCGGGGCCTCCCAAGCGCGCCGTGCCAGCCCGAGCATGTGCCCGGGGATGCGCAGGCCGTCCGCGATCCGCTCGACCACGTCCATATGGAGGAGCTGACGACGCCCGGCCATCACTTCCCCGACGCGGCTCGGGGTGAGGTCACAGCACCAACCGTCCATGATGTTACCCAGGTTGGGTAACCGACTGGGCCTTCTTCACCGTCCCTGGGGATCGCGACGCTTCCGTCCATGAGCAACGAATCGGGCGGCGTACGCATGACGCTGCGGATCTCGCGCGACTCCGGACGCACCTGGGGCGCGCCCACCGAAGTACGAGTGGACGAGGACACCCCGGTCCCTGTCAGCCCCACCGTCTTCCCGCCCTGCGGGTGCGCGCGGTGCGTCGAGCGGCGACGGCTCCACTCCCCCGTCTCCGTGCGGAGGCTGCCGTGACGAGGTGCGCGCAGACGCGACGGGTGCCGCTCGACCTGATGCGGGAGGCGGCGGAGCGGGACATGGACCGCAGTGTCCAGTGCCAGCTGGGGGCGCATGGCGACGGCGAGCACTTCGGGCTGCTGGACGATGAGCAGGAGTATGGGACGGCGCTCTGGCTCCGGTGGCGGGGCGAGCAGTCAAGCCTGGCGGTGTTGGCGGACTGTCCGGCGGTCGGGTCGGGGCCGGGCAAGGAAGGGTGCGGTCTGTTCGCGGGGCACGGCGGGCCGCATACGTGGGAGAGCGGGGCCGCCACGGTGCCCTCGGTGGTATGAGCGGCGAAGGGCCGGTGCCCAGGGAGTGTCCCCTGGGCACCGGGCCATCGGAGCCGGGCTGACGGGCGCGCCGCAGGGTCCGAAGCGCCCCGAGCACTGACGGCGTCGGACCCGGCCCCGGGGGGCCCGTACCGAAGGGCGCCAGGCTTGCCGCCCGCGGCCGAGTGGGCGGCAAGCCTCTTGGATGAGGCGGCGGTCCACCTCGCGAATGGCTCCGAGCGGCAACCTCGGCCGCGAGGGAAGCCGGCGGGCTGTCCTCCTTCCTCTTCGACGACTCCGGTGCGTACGGGCAAGGTCTGCGTCGGGGGCCGGGGCGCACGCGGCGAGGGAGGAGGAGGTCCCGTGCCGGTACCGCGATGGGCACGGGACCGGTCAGCACCCCGGCCGGGCGGACGTGTGGGTGGGTGGGGGCCGGGGTGTAACGCCCCTGTCGTCGTCGGCCTGCTGCGCGGCCGCACCTGCGGGCCGGTGTTCGTCACCCCCGCCGCCCCGGCCCGGAGAGGGTCCTCAGTTGAGGGTGAAGGCTTGGGCGGGGCCGCCGGTGCAGGTCCACTGCTGGAGGCGGGCGCCGTCGTTGGTGGAGACGTCGGTGACGTCCAGGCACTGGCCGATGTTGTTGCGGGGGTGGAAGGACCAGGTGCCATCGGGGTGCTGGACGGGTTTGAACTGCTCGTTCGTGCCGCCTCCGTAGGCCCACAGCTGGATCTTGGCTCCGTTTCCGGTGGCCGAGGCTCCTCCGGTGACGTCCCATGCCTGGGTGGTGGCGTTGCGGCTGACGACCTTGTAGAAGCCACTGTCGGTGGGCTGGAACTGCCACTGCTGGTTGCTGTTGCCCGCCGCACAGGTCCACTGCTGCACCGCGGTGCCGTTGCCGGTGCCGCCACCTGCGGCGTCGACGCACTTGCGGCTGTGGGCGTTGATCACCGAGTACCACTTACTGCTGTCGATGCCTCCGCCGCCACCACCGGACTGCGTGGTCACGCTGACCGGTGCGGAGGCCGCGGAGAGGTTGCCGGCCGCGTCGAACGCCTTGACGGTGTACGAATACGTCGTCGACGCGCTCAGGCCGGTGTCGGTGAACGAGGTGTCGCCGGTGGTGCCGACCTGGGTGCCGTCGCGGAAGATGCCGTAGCCGGACACCCCGGTGTCGTCGGTCGACGCCGACCACGAGAGCGATACCGACGACGACGAACTGCCCGAGACCGACAGGTCGCCCGGCACGCTCGGTGCGGTCGTGTCCTCGCCGCCGGTGCCGGGAGCAGGCCACACGTAGGTGCCGACGGTCTTGGCCGGGAGGGTGCTGGTGATCTGCTGGGTCCCGGCGCGCAGGGTGAAGGGCTGGTCGGAGCCGGTCTGGTTGACGACGACGGTGACGAGGGTGCCGTCGGGGTTGAGGAAGGCGACGTCCGTGACCGTTCCGGTGCTGCCGTAGTTGGTGGCGATGCGCTGGGCTCCGCGGGCGACGAACTTGGAGAACTGGGCGAAGATGTAGTACTCGGGCGTCGTCCAGTAGGTGTCCGGGTTGCTCGCGGACTGGATGAGCATGCTGGGGTCGGGGGATCCGGACCACTGCTCGGGTCCGCGGTTCTGGTCGAGCATGGTGACCCAGTCCTGGTACATGATCGACTGGTTGCGGAAGTACTGGACGATGCGGTCGGCGCCGGAGGTGCCCCACACCGCGCGTTCGGTCATGGCGACGTCCTTGCCGGGGTAGTTGGCCTTGACCTGTGCCATGGAGGGCGGGTCGCCGCCGTAGTCGTGGAAGGCGACGCCGTCGACGGCGTTGAAGGCGTCGCTGGGTGAGCCGGGGTTGCCGAGGACGCCGGCGGCGTAGTTGACGCCGTCGGAGAAGTTGTGGTCGAACGCCCAGATCTTGGTGGCGCCGGCACCGTTGGCGTTGAGTTCACGGCGCAGGGCGATGGCCACACGGCGTTCCTGGTCGGCACTGAGGTACATGCCGGGGTAGTCCGATGGCGTGAACAGGGGCTCGTTCTGCATCGTGACCGCGGTCAGCGGCAGGCCCTGGCCGGCGTAGGCGGTCACGGCCTTGCGCAGGTAGGTGGCCAGCACCGGGATGTTGCTGTCGGGCAGGGACCCGCCGATCAGGCTGTTGCTGGTCTTCATCCAGGCCGGCGGGCTCCAGACGCTGCCGAACAGCAGCAGGTTCGGGTTGATCGCCTTGGCTTCCTTCAGGACGGAGATGATGTGGTAGTCGATGTCCTTCTGGATGGAGAACCGGGACAGGCTCGGGTCGGCCGGCCCGTCGTCGTAGGTGTAGAACTGCCGGGCGGTGAAGTCGCTGGAGCCCAGCGCGACGCGGGCGACGTTGAAGCCGGCGCCGCTGACCGGATCGACGAGCTTGCGGAGGGCCGCGGTCCGCACGGCGGGACTCATCCGCGACAGGTTGTAGATGGTCGACTCCTCCAGGGAGGAGCCGACGCCCAGGACGGACTGGTAGCGGGTCGCGGTGTCCGCGGTGATGGTGGCGTTACCGCCGGCGGGGCCGGGCAGCAGGTCGGGTTGCCTGGACAGCTGGTAGGGGGTGCCGGCCAGGCCCGCGGCGGGGTTGGTGAACCAGTTGCCGTCCTTGGGCCCGAACCCCGACGCACGGGACTCGGAGCTGAAGTAGACCTGCACCGAGGGGGCGGCGGTGGCGGCGGAAACCGTCGGCGGGGTGGCGGCCAGGGCGCCGGTGCCGACCAGCACACCGGCCAGGGCTGCCCCGGCAGCCGACAGCAGTCGACGGGTACGGCGGCGCGGGTTTGCGGGACCCGGCCGCGTGGCCGGGCGAGATGGACGCATCGTTCCTCCAGGGTCATGAAGGGGAGTGGCCAGAGGTGCGGGGCCGCGGGGTGTCCGGCGGTGCGCCGGGGCCGACCCGTCCTCATGGCCGGACCGTCCCCGGTGGGACCCGGGTCGTTGTGCGCAGGGCCCGGCCGGGGTGGCCGGGCCCTGTGTGTCGGGGTCGGGGGTGGGAGGTGTGGTCGGTCAGCCGGTCAGGGTGAAGGTCTGGGCCGGGGAGCCGCTGCAGGGCTGCTGGGAGAGGCGGGCGCCGTTGGCGGTGGAGGCGTTGTCGACGGTGAGGCACTTGCCGCTGTGCCGGGCGGTGAAGCGGTACTGGTTGCCGGTGCCCACGGGTTCGGGGCGCCACTGCTGGTTGGTGCCGCCCTCGTAGGACCACAGGTGGACCTTGGTGCCGGTACCGGTGGCGCCGGGGCCGCCGTCGACGTCCCAGACCTTGGTGTTGTGGCGGCTGACGACCTGGTAGTTGCCGTCGCTGGTGGGCTTGAACTGCCAGCTCTGGTTGGCTCCGGTGCCGCAGGCCCACTGCTGGAGGGCGGTGCCGTTGCCGGTGCCCCAGTCGGCGGCGTCGAGGCAGGCGCCGCTGTTGTTGTTCTTCACCTGGTACCAGGTGGTGGGGTCGATGCCGCCGCCGCCGGTGCCGGGTGCGGTGGTGGCGGTGGCGGTGTTGGAGGCGGGTGAGGTGTTGCCGGCGGCGTCGATGGCGCGGACGGTGTAGGAGTAGGTGGTGGAGGGGTTCAGGCCGGTGTCGGTGTGGGTGGTGGCGTTGCCGGGGAGGGTGGCGGTCAGGGTGGTGCCGCGGTAGACGCGGTAGCCGGTGACGCCGGTGTTGTCGGTGGAGGCGTTCCAGCGCAGGTCGATCGCGGAGGAGCCGGCCGCGGACGCGGTCAGGCTGCCCGGGGCGGTCGGCGCCTGGGTGTCACCCGGGTTCGACCCGCCACCCGACCATGTGAACGTCGCGAGCGCGTTCGGAGGCAGCGTGTAGGAGGCCTGCTGGCCGTTGAGGGAGATGTTGAAGTTCTGGGTGCCGCCGCCGATGTTGGTGACGACCAGCGCGTAGCTGCCGTCCGGGTTGCGGAAGGCGGCGTTCTCCAGGTCGCCGGCGTTGTTGGAGCCGACGCGCACGGCGCCGGGCTTGACGAAGCGGCTCATATGGCCGATCGCGTAGTACTCGGCGTTGCGGGTGACGGTGGTGCCGTCGATGGCGACGACGCCGGTGCACATGCCCTGGGGGTTGGCACCGCAGCCGCCGTTCACCGGGCCGCCGCGGGAGTCGAGGGCGAGGTTCCAGTTGACGACGGCCTTGGCCCAGTTGCGGCTCGCCCCGATGTGGACGTTGCGGGAGTGCCACTTGAGGGTGTCGGAGAAGTACTGCGGGAACGAGTCGTTGACGCCGTGCCAGCCGGACCCCTCGGTGAACCAGATGCCCTTGTCGGGGAAGGCGTCGTGCAGACGGGACTGGGCGGATGCGTCACCGGCGTAGTGGTGGAAGCCGGTGCCGTCGATCCAGCGTGCGGCCGAGCCGCGCAGCGCGTCGTAGGGGTAGTTGGGCTCGGGGTCCACGCCCATGCGTTGGGCGTCGGCCAGGTCGTCGGGGTGCAGAGACCAGTTGTGATCGTACGAGATGATCTTCACGTCGCCGAGGCCCGCGCTCTCCAGCATCGGTCCGAGCTCGTTGATCACGGCGTTCTGGTCCGCGACGGGCAGATCGGTGCCGGGGTAGGCGTCCGGGGTGCGGTTCTGCGGCTCGTTCTGCACGCTCAGGGCATAGATCGGCACGCCGGCCGCCTCGTACGCCTGGACGAACTTCACCAGGTACAGCGCGTACGAGCGGAAGTACGCGGGGTCGCTCTTGACCCGGCCGCCGTCGAGCCGGCCGTTGTTCTTCATCCACGCCGGGACGCTCCAGGGACTGGCCATGACCTTCAGCCCGGGATTGAGCTGGAGGGCCTGGCGCAGCAGCGGAAGGATCTGGGCCTCGTCGTGGCGGATGCTGAAGCGGGTCTGGTTCAGGTCGGTCTGCCCGGCGGGCAGGTCGTTGTACGTGTAGTGGGCTCCGTCGACGAAGTCGGAGGCGCCGATGGGCTGACGCAGGAAGCTCATCCCTATGCCCTCGGTCGGGCTGAACAGGGACTTCATGACCTCGTTGCGCTGCGCCTGGGGGAGGTCGTACAGGAGCGACGCGGACGAGTCGGTCAGTGAGGCACCGAATCCGTCCATGGTCTGGAACGTCTGGCCCGGGTTGATGCTGATCGTCTGCCCGCTCCCGTTGCCGTCCTGGAACTGGGTCCCCGCGGCGGCCTTGAGCAACTGGGACCGGTCGGGCGTGGTGATCCAGGCGGAGACGGCCGGGCCGGGGGCGGCCTGCGCCGTGCCGGTGCCGACGGCGCCGGCGGCGAGCAGGCCGAGCATGGTGGCGCCGGCTGCCAGCAGCGCGGTTCGGCGCCGGCCACGGGGACGTGGTCGGGCAAGAGATGGCGACATGAAGCCTCCTGAGACGAGAGTGCGGCTCGTGCTGCGTAAGAGGGCTGCCGGGCATGCTTCACGTGGGGTGGGACACGCCGTCCCACATCGATGGACGGCTCCACGGACGGCGGCGCCCTCGGCAAGGAAGAAGTAGACGCCGACGGCAGGTACCCGTCAAGACATGAAGTCAAGTGGATCTCACAACCCACCGCTCTGGTAAGCCCCTTGAGCCCTTCGCGCCCGAGCGGGCCTGCCGGCCCAGCGTGCCGCAACCTGTGCCTTCTATGCAGGTCAAGCGAGTTCACGTAGGCAGGGATGGCGAGCTTCCGCCGCGGGGCCACCACACTCGGCCAGAGGGAAAATCCTCTCCTCCCGCATGGAAGGACGGGGCGCTACCGCGCACCGTGTCTTCATTGCCTGGGATCACGGTGAGGCGATGGGGTGGGCGGCGGGGCTGAAGCCTGCGCGTCTGATGGGTAAGCGTGCACCGCACTTACCAAGTGGGTGGTAAGTGTGCTTCCCTGGGGTGGAGCAGGGGCTCCGCAGGGATAGTCCACAGCCCGAACCGCCCCTGGATGAACACGTTTTCGCTGTTCACAGCATCTGCGGCTGCCGCTCTCCATCCGCGCCGGCATAGTCGGCAGGTCGGCAGCGTGCCGCTTCACCGGGTCCCTCGGGCGCGCCCTTGCGGACCGGTGCTCCAGCCCCGCTCGGTGCCGTCGCAAAGGTACGGCCCTTCGGGAGGGAGACGGGAACGCTCATTGACTTCAAGTAATGGAGAGAGCGCTCTCGCGACCGCCGTCCGGATGACGCCTGAGGCGCCGTCAGTGGTGGGTGCCGGAGCCGAACTTCTGTGGCGCGAGGGTGGACAGCAGGGAGGTGACGACCAGGTCGGTGGAAGCGGCCATGTCCACGGCTTCGGGGTCCAGCAGCCACTGCACTTGCAGGCCGTCCATGACCGCGATGATGGCATTGGCCGCCGTGGCGGCCTCCGCTGCTCGGTCGTCAGGCAGATCGCAGGCCATGCGCAGGGCGTCGGCGACGAAACCGCGCAGGCCGGTGTAGCGGTCGCGAAAGTAGTCCTGGGCGGGGTGGTTGTCGGTGACGGACTCCGCCGACAGCACCGCGTAGAGCCGGACGATGCCCTCCCGCTCGGCGTTTCGCAGGGCGGTGTCCACCAGGTGGCGCAGGAACTCAAGACCCTGGGGGCGGTCGGGACCCAGCTGCTCGATGTCCCTCTGATCGCGCAGCTCCAGGACGCTGGTGAGCAGCAGGGCTTTGGAGCGGAAGTAGTGCAGGACGCCGGCCTGGGTCAGCCCTGCCTGCTTGGCGATCTCGGCGAGCGAGGCGTTGTTGTAGCCGCGGGCGGCGAAGGCGTCCGAAGCGATGTGCAGGATGTCGCGCTGCCGCTGCTTGGCCTCGGGGCTGCGCGGCGTGCGAGGGCGCTGGGCGCCGGGAGGTCTGCGCACGGGTGGATTGCTCACCCGGGACACCCTAAGCCCCCTGCCTGCGGTCATCGCCGGCGCTGGAGAATCCGGGCACATATGTGACCCGCACCACTTACTAACCACTCAGTGGGTGTGTTTTCATGTCGCCGTCACCCCGAGGCAACACCGTCGTCATGGCTGGAAGGACGCTCATGGTCTCGCCCCCCTCCGTTATCGCCGCCGCCGCGTCAGGAGCCGCACCGGCGTCTTCCGGCGCGGTCGAGGAGAGCAGGTGGGCCGCGATGATCCGCGGCTTGGACCTGGAGTCGAAGGTGCGGCTGCTGACCGGTGCCTCGCTCTGGTCGCTTCCCCCCGAGCCCCGACTGGGTCTGCTTTCGGTGGTCACCTCGGACGGGCCACAGGGTGTGCGGGGCACGGGCGAGACGCCGCACGAGACGGGGCTGCTCGCCCCGGCCCCCAGCGCGATGGCTGCCAGCTGGGACATCACGCTGGCCGAGCGGCTGGGGGGCCTCTTCGCCAAGGAGGCCCGGCGCAAGCAGGTCGACGTGGTGCTGGCTCCGCTGGTGAACCTCCAGCGCACGCCGGTCGCGGGCCGGCACTTCGAGTGCCTGTCCGAGGATCCGCTGCTGACCGGCGTTCTCGGTGCGGCCCTGGTACGGGGGCTGCAGGGCAACGGGGTCGCCGCGTGCGTCAAGCACTTCGTGGCCAACGACTCGGAGACCGACCGCACCCGCTATCGGTCGCGGATCGATGCCCGCACGCTGCGCGAGGTGTACCTGGCGCCGTTCGAACGCGTCCTGGCGGACGCCGGGCCGTGGAGCGTGATGGGGGCGTACTCCGGAGTCGACGACGGCGTGGAATCCGCGCCGATGCTGGAGCACCAGCGTCTCCTGACCGGTGTCCTGAAGGGCGAGTGGTCGTACGACGGGGCGGTGATCAGCGATTGGGCAGCCACCCGCACCGCGGCCCCGTCGGCGAACGCCGGCCTCGACCTCGTCATGCCCGGCCCGGACGGGCCCTGGGGCGAAGCCCTGCTCGCAGCGGTCCGCCGCGGCACGGTGGACGAAGCCGTCATCGACGACAAGGTCAGGCGCCTGATGCGGCTGGCCGCCCGGGTGGGCAAGCTCACCGCGCCCTGGAAGCACGGCGAACAGCCGCCGCGGCCGCCCCACACCGCCTCACCGGGTGAGGCCGACTTCGCGATACTTCGGCAGGTCGCCACACGCGGCACGGTGCTGCTGCGCAACGAGGCGGGACTGCTGCCCCTCGACGCCGGCCGACTCACCCGGGTCGCCCTGATCGGGCCGAACGCCGTCCTGCCCTACCTCCAGGGCGGAGGCAGCGCCTACGTCCCCGCCGTGCGCACCGTCACCTTCGAAGAGGGCCTGCGTGCGGCGCTCCCGGAGCAGGTGGAGTTGACCGTGCACCGGGGCGGATCGTCGCGCCGGCACGCACCGTTCATCGATCCCTCGCGCACCGCGGCCCCGGACGGCATCGCGCAGGGCGTCAGGGCCGACTTCATCGACCGCGACGGCAACGTGATCACCAGTGAAGTCCGCTGCACGGGCGACTGGGGCGGCTTCGGCTGGGTCCCCGAACGCGCCGAACGTGTCGTGCTCACCAGCCGGATCACGCTGGTGGAGCCCGGCACGCATGTGCTGGAGTTCGGCTGCGCCGGGCGGTTCACCGTCGAGCTGGACGGCGAGACGATCCACACCGGCGACGACGGCCGAGGCGTCGAACTGGTGCTGGAGTCCAGCCACAGCCACCCCGCCACCCACCGCCACAGCGTCCAGGTCTCCGGCACCCCGCTGGATCTGGACCTGGCGATCGACCTGCACGTCGTCGACGGGGACGGATACGGCCGGTTCGTCACGGCCCATCTGCGCCACCAGCCGCCGGGACCCACCATCGAGCAGGAGATCGCCGACGCGGTCGACGCCGCGCGCCACGCGGACGCCGCGGTCGTGGTCATCGGCACGAACGAAGAGGTGGAGTCGGAGGGCTGGGACCGCCCCGACCTGACACTGACCGACCAGCAGCACCGCCTGGTGCGCGCGGTCAGCGCCGTCAACCCGCGCACCGTGGTCGTCGTCAACGCCGGAGCCCCGGTCCTGCTGCCCTGGGCTCAGCAGGTACCCGCCCTGCTGTGGGTGTGGCTGCCGGGGCAGGAGGCCGGACACGCGCTGGCCGACGTCCTGTTCGGCCACGCGGAGCCTGCCGGGCGCCTTCCATGGACCCTGCCGGCCCGCGCGCAGGACGTGCCGGTGCCCGACGCCATCCCCGTGGGCGGTGTGGTCGCGTACACCGAAGGCATCCACGTCGGCTACCGCGCCTATGACCGCGCCGGCATCGAACCCGCCTTCGCCTTCGGACACGGCCTGGGGTGGACCACCTGGTCCTACGACAGTGCCCGGGCGCAGGAACTGTCCGTCCCCGCCCACCTCCCCAGCCCCGCGGGCGGGGACGGACTGCACATCTCGGTGAGCCTCACCAACACCGGCACCCGGCAAGGCCGCGAAGTGGTCCAGGCCTACCTCGAAACCCCCGACGACGGCATCGACAGCGCCGTCCGGCCGCTCGCGGCCTTCACCACCCTCACCGTCGCCGCCGGTGAAAGCGCGACCGCGACGCTGACCGTCCCCCTGCGCGCCTTCCAGGCCTGGAACGACCAGGCCGGCCGCTGGGCGACCCGCAGCGGGCGGCACCGCCTGCGCATCGGGCGCTCCAGCCGGGACCTGCGCCTCGCCTTGGACATCGAGGTGGAAGCGGACGGCACCACGACCACCCTCCGCCCCGCGCGACCCTCCACCTGACCGCACACCCCGCCGGCACCGCAGATCCAGGCCCGGGCACCGGTATACAGCCGTCAACGAACAGCACCACCCCGAACCACAGGAGTGACGAACATGTCCCGTACCACCCGCACCGCCGCAAGAGCCACCTCCGTCGCACTCGCCGCGATGCTGCTGGCCACCGCCTGCGGACGCTCCGGCGACTTCGGCCCGGACAAGGAGGCCGCCGCCCTCGGCCAGGGGCCGGCCAAGGGATCGATCACCATGTGGTCGATGGGCGACGCGGACCCGACACTGCAGGCTCTGGCCAGGGAGTTCGAGCAGCAGAACCCGGACGCCGACGTGAAGATCACGCCGATTCCGTGGGAAGCCGCCCACGACAAGCTGACGACCGCGATCGCCGGTGGCAACGGCCCGGACGTGTCGCTGATCGGTTCCACGTGGATGGCGGAGATGGCCGCCATGAACGGCTTCCAGGCCACCCCGGACGAGATCGAGCCCAGTGCGTTCTTCCCCGGACAGTGGGACACCACCAAGTACCAGGACACCGCCTACGGCGTCCCGTTCGTCGCCGACACCTCGGTGATCTACTACCGCACCGACATCGCGGCCAACGCCAAGATCACCAAGCCCGCCACCACCTGGGACGGCTTCTACCAGGACCTCGAAGCGATCCAGAAGACCGCCGGCAAGCAGAACCCGAAGCTGCGCTACGCCTCCGGCCTGCAGACCGGATTCAACGCATGGCTCTTCTGGCTGCCGATGGTCTGGCAGAGCGGCGGCGACATCTACGACCCGCAGGCGAAGAAGTTCACCTTCGACACCCCTGAGGTGGCCCAGGCCCTGGAGTACTACGGCAAGATCTTCAAGAACAAGATGGCGCCCACCGACAAGACCGACGGACAGCAGGGCTTCCACGACGGCCTGATCGCCACACTCCAGCAGGGCGCCAGCGTCGGCGGCAACCTCCACAAGGACAGCCCCGAGCTGGACTCGAAGTGGCAGACCGTCGTCCTGCCGGCGAACAATCAGGCCGCCGGCCTTGCGGGCGGCAGCGACCTCGCTGTCTTCAAGAGCAGCGACAACAAGGACGCCGCCTGGAAGTTCGTCCGCTTCCTCACCGAGGCGAAGAACCTCGCCACCTACGGCGCCGGAACCGGCCAGCTGCCCGCCGCCCCGGCCGCCTGGGACGACAAGCGCATGGCATCCAACACCAAGCTCACCCCCTTCCGGGACCAGCTGCAGGTCACCAAGGCCCCGCCGGCCATCACCACCTGGCAGCAGATCGCCTCCACCATCGACTCCGAACTGGAGAAGCTCGCCCTCGGCAAGGCCACCCCCGCCGATGTGCGGAAGGCACTGCAGTCCAAGGCCACGTCCATCGGCATCGGCCGCTGAACGGCACCCGCACGGACGAAAGACACCGCCATGCCTCCCACCAAGACCCCCGGGCCCGGTGAAACGGCGGCACGGACCTCCCGGGCGCACCCGCCCACGGGACCCGGCCGGCGTCGCACCACCCCCTCGACCACCGCCCGGCGGCAGGGCCGCGCCGCCTGGACACTGGCGACGCCCTTCCTGCTCCTGTTCGCGGTGTTCATGCTCCTCCCGGTCGCCTGGTCGCTGCTGATGAGCATCACCGACACCAAGAGCGCGGACCTGCAGACCCCCTTCGCGGTCGGCTTCGTCGGCCTGGACAACTACACCAAGCTGTTCCAGGACCCGGTGTTCTTCACCGCCCTGCGCAACACCGGCGTCTTCGTCCTGTTCGGTCTGCCGCTCACGCTGGCCGCCGGCCTCGCGGCGGCAGTCGTCCTCGACCGCGGCATCCGCCGCTTCCGGGCCGTCTTCCGCGTCGGCTTCTACCTCCCGGTCGTCACCAGCATCGTCGCCATCGCGGTGGTCTGGAAGACACTCCTCGAACCCCGCTCCGGACTGGTCAACACCGCCCTCGCGTGGTTCGGTGTCGACGGACCGGCCTGGCTCGCCGACACCCGCTTCGCCCTCCCCGTGATGATCGTCATGGCGGTGTGGCGCAATCTCGGCACCGTCATGATCATCATGCTCGCCGGCCTCCAGAGCGTCCCGCGGTCCCTGCTGGAGGCCGCCGAGATCGACGGGGCCAACGCCTGGCAGCGGTTCTGGCGCATCACCTTCCCCCTGCTGCGCCCGGCGCTGCTGCTCACCTCGGTCACCACGGGCATCGGCTACCTGCAGTTCTTCGACGAGCCGTTCGTCATGACCCAGGGCGGCCCGCTCGACTCCACCCTGTCAGCCACCATGTTCTCCTACCGCCAGTTCGGCTACGGCAACTACGACTACTCCTCCGCGGCCAGCTACGTCATCTTCGTGCTCATCGCCGGGCTGACCGTCCTCCAGTTCCGCGTGCTGAGGGAGAGGGACTGACCATGGCCACCCCCACCGCCCTCGCACCCCCCGACGACAGGCGCCGGCGCCGGCGCGCGGCCCGGCAGCGCTGGGGCAACCCCTGGCTCTACCTCCCCCTGACCGGCGCCCTCTTCCTGATGGTCGTGCCGTTCCTCTGGATGCTCTCCGGCTCCTTCAAACCCGAAGCCGACATCCGCAAGGTCCCGCCGGTCATGCTCCCCACCGAACCCACCACCGCCAACTACGCCGAGCTCTTCGACAACCTCGACTTCGTCGGCATGTTCGCCAACTCCCTCGTCGTCGCCCTCGTCGTCACCGCGGGCAACCTGCTGTTCTGCTCGATGCTCGGCTACGCGCTCGCCAAGCTGCGATTCCGCGGCCGCAAAGCCGTCTTCGCCCTCGTCCTCGGCACCCTCATGGTCCCGGGCCTGGTCACCTTCGTCCCCCTGTACGTGCTGACCACCAACCTGGGACTGACCGACTCCCTGCTCGGACTGATCCTGCCGTTCCTCGCCGCCCCGTTCGGCGTGTTCCTCATGCGGCAGTTCATCGGCTCACTGCCCGACGAGCTCATCGACGCCGCCCGCATGGACGGATGCGGCGAGCTCGCGATCTTCTGGCGCATCATCCTTCCGATGACCAAGCCGGCCCTGGCCACCCTCGGCATCATCAGCTTCCTCGGCTCATGGAACAACTTCCTCTGGCCGCTGGTCGTCGCCCAGAACGAAGAGCAGTACACCCTGCCCGTCGGCCTCGCCCTCGTCAGCAGCGGCCAGGACTTCACCCGCTACGGGATCCTCCTCGCCGGCGCCGCCGTCGTCCTGGTCCCCGTCCTGGTCGTCTTCCTCCTCTTCCAGCGCCACTTCATCGCCGGAATCGCCACCACCGGCCTCAAGTAGCCACCGGACACCGTCAACGTCGCCTCACCCGGCCGCGCGACTCGGCCGAGCGACCCCTCCAGGGCCCCCACGCCCCATCCCTTCGAAGCCTCGGCCCAGCAGGGCTCCCCACGCGCGCCCCGGGCCGGAGTACCCCCCCCCCACTGTCAGGAACACACCGAAGGAGAGCCGCAGCATGTCCTACCCCAGCCCCCGAGCCCGCGCCGCAGGCGTCGCGCTCGCCCTGGCCGTCGCCGGCCTCGGCCTCACCGGAACCGGCACCGTCCAGGCCGCCGACCCTGTCGCCCAGGTCTGGGTCACCACCGCCGACGGCGCCAAGAGGCTCGCCTCCGAAGGCACCATCACCTTCACCGCGACCCCGCAGTCCGTCGACATACGCATCGACGCGAACAGCAAGGCACAGAAGTTCACCGGCGCCGGCGCCTCCGTCACCGAAGCCTCCGCCCACCTCATCCAGAGCCTGCCCGCCGACAAGCGGGCCGACCTGATGAAGTCGCTCTTCTCCTCCAGCGAGGGCATCGGGCTGAACTACCTGCGCCAGCCGCTGGGCAGCACCGACTTCAACGCCGGCGGCTTCTACACCTACGAGGACACCCGCGGCCAGTTCTCCATCGGCCGCGACCAGCAGGAGATCATCCCCGTCCTCAAGCAGGCCACCGCCATCAACTCCGCCATCCGCTTCATGGGCTCCCCCTGGTCCCCGCCCGCCTGGATGAAGACCGGCAACTCGCTCAACGGCGGCAGCCTGAAGACCGACCAGTACCAGGCGTACGCCGACTACCTGGTCAAGGCGATCAAGGCATACGGGCAGCAGGGCATCTCCCTCAGCGACCTCACGGTCCAGAACGAGCCCGAGTTCGCCACCAGCTACCCCTCCATGAGCATGACGTCCTCCCAGCAGGCCGAGTTCTTCAAGGTCCTCGACCGCACCCTCACGGCCAACAACCTGCCCACCAACCTGCTGGCCTACGACCACAACTGGGACCACCCGAACTACCCCGTCGAGGTCTTCAACTCCACCCAGGGCATCGGCCGCGTCATCGGCGCCGCCTTCCACTGCTACGGCGGTGACCCCTCCGCACAGCAGAGGATCGTCAACGCCGGCAAGCGCGTCTTCTTCACCGAATGCTCCGGCACCGACAGCTCCAACCCGGCCACCACCTTCGGCGACACCCTCTCGTGGCACGCCGAGAACCTCGTCGTGCAGAACATGCGCAACGGCGGCGAGACCGTCGTCAACTGGAACCTCGCCCTCGACCAGAACGGCGGCCCCCACCAGGGCCACTGCGCCAACCGCTGCAACGGCATCGTGGAAATCGCGAACGGCAACGTCACCCGCAACGCCGAGTACTACGTGCTGGGCCACGTCGCCAAGTTCATCAAGCCCGGCGCCACCCGCATCGGCTCCACCAGCCAGGGCGCCCAAGGCGTTCAGAACGTCGCCTTCCAGAACCCCGACGGAAGCCGCGCCGCGTTCGTCGTCAACACCGCCGGCAGCGCCCAGCGCATCTCCCTCACCGACAACAACCGGTCCGCCGCCTACACCATCCCGGCCGGCGCCGTCGCGACGCTGACGTGGTCGGGTGGCGGGTCGAACCCCGGTGACACCCAGGCGCCGACCGCTCCGGGCAGCCTGACCGCGTCCGCGGCCGGCTCCTCCGCGATCGACCTGCGCTGGAACGCCTCCACCGACAACACCGGCGTCACCGGCTACCGCGTCTACCGCGGCACCACCCTGACCGCCACCCTCCCCGGCAACGCCACCACCCACACCGACACCGGCCTCAACCCCTCCACCACCTACTCCTACACCGTCCGCGCCATCGACGCCGCCGGGAACACCTCACCCGCCTCCAACACCGCCACCGCCACCACCGCACCCGGCACCGGCGGAGGCGGCATCGACCCCACCACCTGGTACCAGGTCGTCAACACCGCCAGCGGCAAGTGCCTGGACGCCGACGGCGGCTCGACCGCCAACGGCACCAAGCTCCAGCAGTGGGCCTGCCAGACCGGCAACACCAACCAGCAGTGGCAGTTCCAGCCCACCACCAGCGGCAACTACAAGGTCGTCAGCCGCAACTCCGCCACCCTCGCCTGGGACGTCGACGGCGGACCCACCGCGACCGGCAACGGCGCCAAGGTGAGCCTGTGGACCTACGGCAACGGCACCAACCAGCAGTTCAAGCCCACCGGCCTCGGCAACGACACCTTCACCTTCACCGCACGCCACAGCGCCAAGTGCCTCGACCTCACCGACAGCTCCACCGCCGACGGCGCCCGTCTCCAGCAGTGGACCTGCCACAACGGCCCCGCCCAGACCTTCCGCCTCGCCCCCCGGTCCTGACACCACCCCTCCCCACCCGCACCCCGTGCTCCAGCAGCCCCCACGGCTGCTGGAGCCCTTCGGGGCCTTCACCTCCAGGGTCATCTGGAGGCACGTCGTGCCCATGCCGCGGAGAAGCCGCACGCTCTCGCCCTGGACTTCGAGGACGGAGCCCCGACTCCCGCCTCGAAGCGCATCACGATCGGCGATCACAGGGCTCGACATGGTGCCGCCCAGCACCCCGAATCGATCTTGGAAAGCGTTAAGGCCCAGGTCAGGGGCTACCCGACCTGGGCCTCGGCGGAGCCCCCTGTCGGGTTCGAACCGACGACCCCCGCTTTACAAGAGCGGTGCTCTGGCCAGCTGAGCTAAGGAGGCGCTGGGGTGAGTGTAGCCGGACACGGAGGGGTCACGGTCGGGATTACGGGGGTGGAGGAGGGCTGACAGGAGGGGGCGGGCGGGGTACCGTCACGGCAGTCCGCGACGTGGACTAGACCCCTGGACGAGGGAGGAGGGCACTCCTCACCCTCGAAGCAGGGGGCTTCCTTCCTTTACTCGGATCGTCCGGCACGTTCCTGCCGGTGAAGGGACCGCATCACCATGGCTTCTGTCACGTTCGACAAGGCGACCCGGCTCTACCCGGGCGGCACCAAGCCCGCCGTCGACCAGCTGGAGATCGAGATCGCGGACGGGGAGTTCCTCGTCCTGGTCGGTCCGTCCGGCTGCGGCAAGTCCACCTCGCTGCGCATGCTCGCCGGGCTGGAGGACGTCAACGGCGGCGCCATCCGCATCGGTGACCGCGATGTCACCCACCTGCCGCCGAAGGACCGGGACATCGCGATGGTGTTCCAGAACTACGCGCTCTACCCGCATATGACCGTCGCCGACAACATGGGCTTCGCGCTCAAGATCGCCGGCGTCAACAAGACGGAGATCCGGGCGAAGGTCGAGGAGGCGGCGAAGATCCTCGACCTCACCGAGTACCTGGACCGCAAGCCGAAGGCGCTCTCCGGTGGTCAGCGCCAGCGGGTGGCGATGGGCCGCGCCATCGTGCGTGAGCCGCAGGTGTTCCTGATGGACGAGCCGCTGTCGAACCTCGATGCCAAGCTGCGCGTGTCGACGCGTACGCAGATCGCCTCGTTGCAGCGCCGGCTCGGCATCACCACCGTGTACGTGACCCACGACCAGGTCGAGGCGCTGACCATGGGCGACCGGGTCGCCGTCCTCAAGGACGGGCTGCTCCAGCAGGTGGACACCCCGCGCAACATGTACGACCGCCCGGCGAACCTGTTCGTCGCCGGCTTCATCGGCTCCCCCGCGATGAACCTGGTCGAGGTGCCGATCACCGATGGTGGGGTGAAGTTCGGCAACAGTGTGGTGCGGGTGTCGCGGGACGCGTTGGCGGCGGCCGCGGACCGGGGCGACAAGACGGTGACCGTGGGCGTCCGCCCCGAGCACTTCGACGTGGTCGAGCACGGCGGTGCCGCCGTCGGCGCCTCGCTGCGCAAGGACGACGCGGCCGACCCGGCCGGTGTGGCCCTCACGGTGAATGTGGTCGAGGAGCTGGGCGCCGACGGGTACGTCTACGGCTCCGCGCGGGTCGGTGGCGAGGACCACAAGGACCTGGTGGTCCGCGTCGGCGGCCGCGCCATCCCGGAGAAGGGCTCCGTGCTCCATGTGGTGCCCCGCTCGGACGAGATGCACGTCTTCTCGACCTCCACCGGTGAGCGGCTCTCGGACGTCTGATCTGGCCGAGTGATCGACGCTGGGATCAACGCTTCTGGGCGGCCTCGCACTTCGGTGCGGGGCCGTCCGCGTAACCGGGAGGGACGCTGTCAGGAGACCCCGGCCCCGGCCAGCCGCAGGGCGCGGTTCACATGATCATCTTTGGGGACAAATACCCCGGCACAGTGGTCAATTCGGGCAGCCGCGTCAACTCTCCATTCGAAAAGGAGCATCGAACCGTCCCTCGTGGGGGTGACTAAATGTCTCCAAATCACTACCGGCCGCTACGCTCACGTCCGTGACCCACAGCGCACGCCGTATCGGCCGTTCCCTCGCCTTCGTCCTGCCCGTCGTCCTGGTGCTCTCCGGGACCCTCGCGGTCGCCAGTGTCCCGTGGGCCGGCAACTCCGCCGGGACACAGATGCTCACCGCCTCCTCGGAGAACGTCTCCGTCCCGGCCGCCAAGAGCCGCGCGCCGCAGGACGTCCTCCGGGACAAGCTCCTCGCCGAGCTCCAGCAGAAGGACCCGGGCTTCGCCCTCACCAGCCTCCAGCGCGAGGTCGAGGAGCGCCCGTCGCTCGCCAAGCACTGCATGTCGATCGCCAAGGCCCTCGGCCGCGCCGCCGTCGAGCACTACGGCCCGGTGCGCGCCCAGACCTACTCCCGCCCGGTCTGCGACACCTCCTTCGCCTCCGGCGTCGCCCACGTCCGCTGAGGACGCGAAGAACATGAAGGACATGAAGGGCTTGAGGGTACGAGGGGCCTGAGGGCCGCCGCGGCCGCAGTCGGGCCTCGGGCGGGCCATGGTCGCCGCGCCCGCCCCGCCGCGCCCCCGTGGCACCTCATCCGCGCCCGCCCCGCCCCGCGGCACCCCCACCGCGCCCGCGCCGCGCGGCCGTTGGCACGCCGCCTGGCCGCCACCGCGCCTAGGGTGCGCCGTATGGACACCTCTCGGCGTAGGGAAGCCGCTCCCCCGCCCCGTACCGCCTCCGGGGCGGCGCAGGGCCCGACGCAGGCCGTTGTGCTGGCGGGCGGGCAGGGCTCGCGGCTCCGCCCCTACACCGACGACCGACCCAAGCCGATGGTCGAGATCCCGGGCACCGGGACCCCGATCATCGGCTTTCAGCTTGCCTGGCTGGCCGCGGAGGGGGTGACGGATGCCGTGGTCTCCTGCGGGCATCTGGCCGAGGTGCTGCAGGCGTGGCTGGAGACGGCGGAACTGCCGCTGCGGGTCAGCACCGTGGTGGAGGAGGAGCCGCTGGGGCGGGGCGGCGGGCTGAAGTACGCGGCGGCCCGGCTGCCGCACCCCGAGGAGCCCTGGTACGCCACCAACGGCGACATCTGGACCCGCTTCCCGCTGCGCGAGATGGCCGCGTTCCACGCCGAGCGGGACGCCCTCGCGACACTGGCCCTGGCCCGGCCCCGTATCCCGTGGGGGGCCGTGGAGACGGACGCCTTCGGGCACATCACCGACTTCGTCGAGGCGCCCCCGTCCCCGTATCTGATCAACGCCGGGGTGTACGTCTTCGCCGCGGAGTTCACCGCGCTGCTGCCCGACATCGGGGACCACGAGCGCACCACCTTCCCCCGGCTGGCCCGCGAACGCCGGCTGGCGGGCTTCCCGTTGCCGCAGGGCGCCTACTGGCGCGCCATCGACACGGCGAAGGATCTGAGGGAGGCGGGGAAGGAGCTGGACGGCCGATGAAACCTTGAAGAGCGGCGATGGCCTCTTGAGGAGCGGCCGATGACTCCTTGAGGGACGACAGGGGCGCCGCCCGTGCACCACCAGCTGGCAGCCGTCCGGATCGAGGTCGCGGTCGTCCATCCGGGTGGCGAGCAGCAGCGGGGC